>WGNM01000023.1 GCA_016124575.1 Cryomorphaceae bacterium | reverse complement strand
GTTAGCTTTTCTTTCAGCGCTTCAAGAACAACTTCGGTTTTGAAAGCATTGGTGAATTTTCTACGTTCGCGTTTCATAAGGGAAATTTATGGATTTGTTGATTTCATTCAACTTGTCCAGTTTTTCCCGACCACTACAGAATGAGCGCAAATTTAGGCAGAAATCCTCCTTTAAACGCATTTGTTTCTCTTCACTCGGCTTCTTGTCTTTATAGCCCATTAAATGCAAAAATCCGTGTATTATAACACGGTGCATTTCGTCCACAAATTTCGTTTTAAGTGTTTTGGCGTTGTCTCTAACTCTGTCTACGCTGATGTAAAGTTCACCGTTTATTTCCGTCTTGGTAGAAGAGTCGAACGTAATGATATCGGTATAGAAATCGTGATCGAGGTGCGAACGATTCATTTCAAGCAAGTAATCATCGGTGCAGAAAATGATGTTTACCTCACCAATTTGCTTGTTTTCTTTGATGGCACAATCGATTATCCAAGACTTTATTTTCCTCTTTTTCAGAAGTGTATATGGAGAATCAGCGTTGAAAAAAAGAATGGTGGGCTTCACTTAGCTAAGGGCTGCAAAGTCAAGTTGAACAATCTTACCGTCTTCTAAAAACTCACATTGGTCAGCAAGATTACGCATCAAAAACACGCCTCGGCCGTTCGGTTTCTCCCGGTTTTCTGGTGAAGTCGGATCAGGAAGATTGTCGTAATCGAATCCTGGACCCTCGTCCTCAACCCAAAAACGAATGAAATTGTCATGAGTAGAGTATTTAACAATGACGTTTTTTTCAGGATTCAAACGGTTGCCATGAACGATCGCGTTGTTAACAGCCTCTGTAAGGGAGATAAGTATGTTGCCATAATGATCTTCTTTGACATGGAAACTTTCGCATACCTCGTCTATAAGTTTCTCAACTATGGCAATGTTCTCTGTAAGAGAAGAAAAGCGTACCTCGTTAACTGCTTCGGGAGTGTTCATGTATGTGGAGCTAATTAGCGTTCTAAATTATTAAAATATTCGTTGACCTTCTCTTTATAATAAGGCTTTAAACTAGGAGGAACGGTGCGAAGTAATTCAATTTCTTTCTCTTTTCTACGTTTATACTCATCAAAATTCATTGGCGAGCTGCGTAAATTTTGTTCACCCTCTTGAGATTTCCGCTTGTTATCTTGTTCACGGGTGCGTTCAGCGTTCTCCGCTTTTAGCAATCGAATGAGTATATCTTGTTGACGCTCAATTGTTTCGGTAGAAATCTGCTTGTTCACGATGTCTTGCTCAACCTTCTCCATGTCTTTGGCAATTTCTTTCAATTGATTGCCATTTCCAGAGCCATCTTCGTTCAATTGCTGACCAAGTTGTTCCATCATCTGGCGAATGGCGCCTTGCTGAGCAGCCATTTTTGCAAGATCTTTACTCATACCGCCTTGTCCACCCTTGTTCTCACCTTTATTTCCACCCATCTTTTTCTTCATCTCCTCAAGCTGCTTACTTAGGCCTTCTTGCATTTTTTTCATGTCGCCAGCACTTGGTTTAGGCTTCCCTTTTCCTCCTGGCTTCTCACAATTTCCGGTACCAGGTTTCTCACAAGCCATTTGTTCTTGCATGGCTTTCAAAGCTTCATCAAGCAACAATGCAAGGTTGTTGAATGACGTCATTACATACTGCTGGTGCTTCGTTACCTCAGGTGTTTGACGCTCACCAATGCCATCAAGTGCATCAGCCATGTGATCATTCACCAGGCCAATCTCGCGATTGACAATGCCAGAAATCTGAACAACACGCTTACTCAATGCAAACAATGAGTCTTCTACCATTTTTGAATCGTCTTTCAGCTTGCGCTGAACCTGTCCGTATTGGACATATTTTGGGTCTCCTTTATCAATGGCCTTAAAATCAGCCATCAACGTCTCTTGATCGAATGAAAGCGTGATGATATTTTCCAAAAGAGCGCGCAATGCTTCCATGTCTTCCTCTTGCTTTTCAGCGGAGTTCGACTGCATGGACTCTTCCATCTTTTGAGCCATGTCATCCATCTTGTCGGCTGCTTTTTTCTGAGAATCAGACGCCTTTTGGTTCTTCTTTTTCTCGAGCTGTTCAGAGCTGTCTTTCATGTCTTGCTCAATCTGCTCCTCTTGCTCTTTGGTATCAGGGGTCTCATTCGGATTCTCTAACTCCTCGTTCTTTTTTTCAAGATCTTCAAGATCTTTCTTTATTTCTTCGAATTTCTCATTCAGCTTTTCTTGCTCTTCCTTTATTTTCTCAGAGTCTGCGTCTTTCTTTTCTGCCTCTTTCGCCAGTGCTTCCTGTTCTTTAGAAAGCTCTTTTAGCTCAGAAATAGTCTCTTCCATTTTCTGCTCCCATTCCAGTTGTTTGAACTGTTCGAGGGCACGGTCGAGTTCTTTCTCAAGGTCTTCGTTGGTCATGTTGAGATCGTCGATTTGCTCTTGCATCTCGTCTTTGTTCATCTCCTCCATGAGGCGTTGCATCTCATCGTATAACTGCTGTAACTCCTCGGTCATCACTTGCTCAAGCAAGTCTTGCAATTGCTTTTGCTTTTCTAGAATCGACTCATTGGCTTGGTCGAACTCAGATTGCTTCTGATTCTTCTGTTCGTTCTGCTTTTGGATGTCTTCAACTTGCTTTTGAAGATTTTTCTGACGCTCCAAAAGCTCTTCTAGCTTCTGCTTTTCTTGCCAGCTCATCTCTTCCTTTTGAAGCAAATCTTTCTTCAACTCATCAAGGTCTTTCTGCAGATCTCGCGCTTCTTTGATGCTGTCTTCAAGCTTGTCTTTGATGTCTTCATTTTCATTGTCGCGTTCATCCCTTACCTCATCCACCGAAGGTGCCGCATAAACGCGATTTAGAGACCGGGCTGCCTTTGAGCCATTTACGGCATCGTTATCCCAAACTTCGAAATAGTAACTGATCTCATCGCCAGGCATGATATTCAACTTATCGAGCGACCAGTGGTAGTAGAACCCGTCTCCAACTCCGCTAGGGGTGGCCATTGGGACGCGGAAAACTTGGTTTAATTCTTTCGATGGATCTTCGCTTTTGCGAAATGAGTAAACGAAAGAAAGGCTTCTAAATCCATAATCGTCTTGCACATCACCAGAAAAAAACAAACTCTTTGCCGATAGAGAGTCGACCTCTTCTTCAACACGTATGGTTGGATATTCATCAGGCCGCACGCGGATGCGATACAGCACGCTATCGGTGTTCGATAAATATGAGTTTTCAGGCAAAATGGTGTAATTGGCATTGGCCAATGCGCGGTAATCGCCAAGCGCAAAGCTATCTCCTGTTTTTGCTAAGGTGATAAGCGAATCGTTGAAGCGCATTTTTACGACGTCGGTATTGTTGGTGGCAATGGTCCATCCGAGTCGCGTACCTTGCGGAACAGTAATGTCTCCTGTGTTCTTGAGAACCTCATCTGTTAAACCGGTGTAAAGGGGGTAATCAACAGAAATGTTGAAGTTAACCAGCACAGGACGTGGCAAGACGTTCAGTTCATACGGACCGAAATAGAATCCATCAGCGTACAATCTGAAGTTTTGGTTGGCATCTACATTCTTGAAGGTGTGTGAAAACGCTGTTTTTGAATCCGCATTTAATTTGAAACGGGTTCCGCTGATTTCGATGTAAACCTTCTCTGGAATCGTATTGCCCTCTGTTGTTACATTGAGCGTAAAGTCTTGACGCTCAGCAACACTCAAACTATCGTTTCCGATCTGAATACTGAATGGGGCAACGGGAATGCGCTCTTCATTATAGTGAATCAATCGGTCGGTAGAGTCGGTGATCAAGCTAGGCGCGGCAAACAGGAGTATGAGCAATAGGGCAACCGGTGGCAACACAAACTTCAAATACTTCTTGTTTTCTCCGAGGTTAACAGCGGCTGTAAACGGCACCGGACTGAGTTCTTTGGTGCGCTGGTCTATACTGGCAGCCAATAAGCTATTTGTGCCTGCACCCAAAGCATGTTCATGCAACTGCAGGGTGTTTAAAAGCTTGTCTTTGACCTCAGGAAAATGCTGGCCAACAATTTTTGAAGCTTCCTCATACGTCAAAACCTTTCCTAAACGAAACAATTTCGTGAGGGGTACAACAATGTATATCGCAATAACAAAAGCGCTAGAAATCGCAAAACTCCAAAAAAGTAAGGTGCGCAGCGTTGTGCTGAATTTCCCGATGGCTTCAGATAAAACCACCGTTAAAAAAGCTCCTAAAATGAGGGCAAGACTATAAATTAAACCGCGTAACAGTTTGTTTTTATAGTACTTACGTATAAAAGCATCTAACTTTTCAATAAGAGAAGAGAAGCCATTTTCGACCATGATCACACATCAGTTTGGATTAAAACGCTTTAATCCAAGCTAAAAATACGCAAAAGACACATGTTTGTTCTCCTAAATTTCGCGTTCGCTTGCGCTTTACGAAAAATTAACGGCTGATAACAATTTTCGTTCGCTGTAGTCCACCTTTACCAGCGAGGGCCATAATATATGTACCTGGCTGAATATCAGATACATCAAGAGTCATCAATCCACTTATAGTACTCCAACTTTCAACCAATTTTCCGCCGAGGTCGAAAAGCGAAATCGTTTCATTTTGTGAAACCAAAATATTGATCTGCTGATTTGTTGGATTTGGCCACACGGCTAGCTGCTGAAGTTCATGATTTTCAACCCCAATGGTAATGACATACACCTCAGAACTGACCTCACACCCATAGTCGGTGGTGATGGTTAAAGCATAATTTCCTGGTTCAGAAGTAATCAACAGGTTTGACGTCGCATTCGGCAGTGGCAAACCGTTGAAATACCATGTGTATGAGGCATATCCGGCGGGGACAGAGAAAAAGCCTGAAGTCCAGTTGTAGTCTAGGTTCAAAGTCGGACAAAGTGTAAACACCTCCGATGTTGAAGAGCAGCCGTAAATATTTGTCACCATGCAAGAATACAACCCCGGGTCTGCCATGAATATAGAATCCTGAGCGCCTTGTTGAATAAGTTCTTCGTTGAAAAACCATTCGAAATAGGCCAGTGTTGGGTCGTCGTAATCGAGTACGTCAATATCTGTCAAGTACGTAAAATCAGCATTCGGAGAGTCGAAAACAACAACTGTTTCAGAATCGTTGAAGACATTGGTGGTTTCAAGACTAATTTGCAATGAACCGTTCGCACCGCTGCCGCTTGAGAAGTTTTGAGACCCGGTTTGAATGGCGAAAGAAGCAGTACCAATCGCATCGTCATCAGACCCGAGTGGCGGACCATTGTCTTCATCCCAAACATTGATTTGATAAGGAGGATTGTCTAACATAAGACCGAGATCATTCCATGTTCCGGAAGTCGAGCTATCAATGGTTGATGATGTATAGATGACATTTCCAGCAGAATTGGTGATAGTAAAGTAGATATCTGGACTTGTAAATGCGGCAATCAACTCTTCTATATCACCGCTCCAATTGTTCTCTACACTGGTAACCGAAACCGAATTCAAAAAGTAATTCTGAATGGTGGTTTGCAGCGTTACTGTGTACTCTCCGGGTTGATCGTATATCTGCACATCTGGAAACTGCTCGGATGAGGTATTTCCATTCGCGAAATCCCACGAATAACCAGTAATTCCAGGAGCTCCGTCTATTAGTGCCTCAAAAATAGTTGACACTGATTCGCACCCGCTGAGATTGTCATACGAAAAGCTTGAATTGCCACCAACACCCGGTAAAACAACGATAGGAAGTACAAAGCTTTCGTTCACCACTTGCTCGAAACCAAGTGCAGTAACGGTTACGGTAACGTTGATGACTACTTCGTATGAGCCGGCTTGAAGCGGTGTACCGCAGATGGTTGCACATCCATAATTTTCGCCATTCGAAGGGTAATAGGTTGATGTAGGGCTATTTGGGACATAAGAAAGACCGAAAGGCAATCCCACCACTGAGCCAATTACAACTTGATTCAATGTTGCACTGATTCCTGAACCAGGGTCGACAATGTTTGAAGGCAAGAAAAAGGTCATGACAGTTTCGTAATATACTCCAGCTGTAGCATCAGGCAATATTTCAGGACAAATCGAAGGGAAGTCTATCGCGGAAGTGCAAGTGAAATCAGGGGTACATTCAGGACATTGAGCAGTCAGAAAATTTGCCCATAACATCAAAATTAGAAAAGTCAGTTGCTTCATGGCTTAGGTTTTAGGTTTGGAAATTTAGAAATAAGAATTTAATTCTTGCTATATATTAACTTAGTGGTAATTATATAGTTGAAAATCTTCAACTATCTTCGCCGTCCGTTTTAAAACGACCACGATGAAAACATTTCGTTCTTTTATTTCTCTTCTTTCTTGCACGCTGATTTTCAGTACAATTGGTTTTTCACAATCAGGAGTCTCAAGTATTTCTGACGTTGTGATCAACGAAGTAGACACCGATAACCCAGGTAGCGACACGATGGAGTTCATAGAATTGTATGGACCAGCATCGTTGCCCCTTGATGGCTTGGTTTTGGTGTTTTACAACGGATTGTCTGACAATACCTACAGCGCATACGACCTGGATGGTTATAGCCTAGATGCCAACGGATTCTTTGTAATCGGAAGTGCTGCTGTGCCGAATGTTGGTCTGGTAATGGCAAACAACATTCTTCAAAATGGACCGGATGCTGTTGCCATCTATACAGCGAATGCCGCTGACTTTCCGAACAATACAGCGCTGACGCTCAACAACTTGGTAGACGCTCAAGTTTATGGCACTGATGACCCAGATGACGATGGATTGCTTACGCTTTTAAATCCTGGGCAACCTCAAGTGAACGAGTCTGCAAACAGCAACGCGGCTGCTCAATCAATGTCGAGAATTCCTGATGGAGGAGTTGCCCGCAATACCGATACCTACGTTGCCCAAGCCCCAACGCCAGGAGCAACAAATATTTTAGCTTGTAATGGCGGCACTGTTCAAACCACAGAAGAGTTTACAACGGTTGATGTGTGTGTAGATGAGCCTGATGCATTTGTTGAGTTTCTTACTTCAAGCGAACCGTCAATAGCTTCTTACATTTGGGTTATTACAAATACAAACAACGCAATTGTTGCGATTTCAAACACGCCAGATTACGACTTCGCGGGTTCCGACGAGGGCGTATGTCACGTATGGGGCGTATCGGTTTTGGGAGACCTGAACCCAGCATCTATTGAAGTGGGTGATCCTGTTTCTGGGATATTAGCTAGCGGTTGTGTTGAAGTGTCAGAAAACTTTATTACCGTAAATAAAATTGATTGTATTCCCCCGGTGTGCGATGGTGGTAGCGTTTTTGGCGACAACCAACAGTCTACTTTCGTTTTATGCGTAAATGGCGACATGACCACGATTCAATTTTCGGCTGAATCGGCTACGCCGGATGTGAGCTATTTGTTCGTAGTTACTACCGACAACAATGTAATCATTGAAACCTTTAGCGGGGTTGAATACGACTTCGGAGGCTTCGACCCAGAAGACTGTCGCGTGTGGGGCCTTTCGTACACAGGTAATATTTTACCAAACACCATTGAACCGGGTGATTTGTTGAGCGGCGTAGCAGCTTCTGAATGCGAAAGTTTGTCTAACAACTTCGTACTAATTCAAAAAGTACAATGCAATGCGGGTGAAGGGTGTACCGACTTGTTTTTCTCTGAATATATTGAAGGGACATCTCAGAATAAGGCTCTAGAAATTTACAACCCTACGCCGTTTACAATCGATTTGACAGATTACATTATTCAGACCTACAACGACGGTACTGTGGTGCCGGTAAATAGTTTGAACATGATGGGCTCGATTGCTTCAGGTGAAACCTACGTTATTGTTAACTCACAAGCGATGCCGTCTATGTTGGCGTATGCCGATATCACAAGCAATGTTACCTTTTTCAACGGAAACGATGCGATTGCCTTGCGTAAAAATGGCGTTGCCATCGACATCATTGGAATCATCGGTCAGGACCCAGGAAAAGCAAATCCATGGACGGTGGCTGATGGTGCTGGTAGTCTGGCTGAGTACACCCTTGTTCGCAGTGTAAATGTAACCGACGGTGTGACGAACTGGGCATTATCGCAGGCTGGATGGGACGTTTATCCAGCAAATACAGTAACCAACCTAGGCAGCCACCAAATCGCACCTTGTAACTACCCAGAAAACCCTTCTGTTGGATTTACAACTGCCTCAATCAATGTGCTTGAAGGAAACACGGTTAACGTGAATTTAAACATCCTGTTTCCGATAACCGCCGCACAAGTAGAGGTTACAACAACTGGAGGAACTGCTTCAGCAGGTCTCGACTACAATGATGTTACTCCGGTTACAATCGATTTCCCGCAAGGGTCTTTTGAAAACCAGAGTTTCTCTTTCGCTACAATCAATGATAGCGAAATGGAAGGTTTAGAAACAATTGTTTTGGAAATTACTGCGGTTACCCCAGTTGAAGTATTGATAGGTGTTTTGACTGTGAACATTCTTCCAAGCGATCAAGGAATTCCGCTGTATGATATTGCAGAAATACGCGGTGTTGACACCAACGGTGTGGCTGACTCTTTGGGGGTGTTTTGCGAACTAAGGGGAATCGTTCATGGATTGAACACCAATCCTGGCGGACTTCAATTCACGCTAATTGATGATACACAAGGTATAGGCGTGTTCAGCCTGAACGATGCACTCGGGTACACGGTAAATGAAGGTGATAGTTTGCACGTTACCGGAACCATAGAACAGTTCAATGGATTGACGCAAATTGTCCCTGATTTGATTTTCTTAGTGGATGGCGGACATCCGCTTAATGACCCTTTGCTTGTGGCTCAGTTGAATGAGGATACCGAGTCTGAAATGATCCAATTGAAGTGTTTTGAGTTGGTTGATCCAGCGCAGTGGACAAATCAATCGCCTGGTTTCAATGTTGAAGTTTCAAATGGGACTCTATCATTTTCACTGTATATCGATGAAGATACAGATGTATTTGGAACGACTGCACCAGCAGGTGTTTTCACAACTTCTGGTATTGGTAGTCAATTCGATTCTTCGTCGCCGTTTACTTCAGGCTATGAACTTCGTCCGCGTTACTTAGATGATCTCTCTGAACCAGTGAGCGCTTTCTTCTCGGTTTCAGCCGATGCAATTGTTGGACAAACGGTAACGTTTACAAATGAAAGCGCTGGTGCAGGAATGTATTCTTGGAACTTCGATGACGGATCATCATCGACCGACGAAAACACAACGCATGTGTTCAGTCAAGAGGGTTCATATACCGTAACCCTTACTGCCTTTGGCTTGGATGGTTTGTGTTCTGATCAATATGCAGTAATCGTGGTTGTTGGTCCAAACAGTGTTGCTGAAAACAATGGTTTTATCACTTCATTGTATCCAAACCCAGCAACAACGGAGGTTATCGTTGAACTTGCTCAACAAACCGATATTATCCGAATTCTAGACACTACAGGCCGCCTAATTACTGAAATAGCTACACAGGGTCAATTGAAAGTGTATGTTGATCTTACTTCGTTTGCGCAAGGAACATATTTCGTTTTAGCCAATAATCAGGCGATGCGCTTTGTGAAAGGTTAATCACAAGAGCTGCCAAAAAACTGAAGAAGTAATAGTAGATCAGACACATCAGACACATTATCGAAGTTTAAATCGCCGCCGCAAATGGTAGGATTTAAAAGCTCTGTTAAATCGTCGACACCGTTTCCATTGCTGTCAAAAAGCAAAGGATCGGTGTTTGTCGTATTTATTTCTGCATAATCCGTTAATCCGTCGCCGTCTGAATCTTGAATTGATAGGTTGGTGCCTGATTGTAAAATTTCGAAAGCATCCAACAGGCCATCATTATCGGTGTCTTGGCAAACATCGCCCAAACCGTCAGCGTTGAAATCGGCCTGATCAGGGTTTTGTACATCCATGCAATTGTCTACTGTGTCAGGCACGCCATCGCCATCAGTATCTGCTTGAATAGGGAATGAAAAATCACCGATAACGGGGAAGTGGTCAGAGGCGACGAGATCGTCGTTAGACAGCAATCCAAAAATTGCCAGGCGGGCAGGGCTCATCACTGCTGTTTGCAGTGTATAACCCTGTTCTAAAGTGATGGCAGCATCAGAAAAGATCAAGTAGTCGAGCCATCCTGGAGGGTAGCTATCGTTATCATCGCGCCAGGTGTAAGCCATGCGTTTATCGGTTTGACGCGGAACAACCAGCGAACAAGGTGTGGCGTCCCAATCGGGCAAGCCACCTTGTCCATACGTAGCTGTGTTTTGAATATCGCCGTGTAACAAGGTGTGCAATTGTTGCGAATATCCAACCAAGTTCAAATCTCCACCAAGTATGAATGGGGTGTTTGTTGGCAGGTCAACACTTCCGCCAGGTGTTTGGGCGTCGAGTATGAAGTTTATGTATTCATCGGCCTGATTCTGACGAGAGCTTTCGGCTGCGCAGCAAGAATAATGCGCACTGTTGAAGAGTAGGTCAACACTCCCGGGGACATCAATCAAAACAGGGTATTGGCGGTTCAAACCTGGCCATGCTTGCAGTATGTCGTATTTCGATGCGGTAACCATGTCGTAGTCGTCTTTCACTACTCGCCAGCCAACTCCATCGCCCAAGGGCAACCAAGAGTCCAAACGGCTTTTAACATAGGCCGTGCTTACATTGCTTGCCTCACTGAAACCGATAATGTCTGGTTCTAACGCCAATAGTATCCTGTTTATAGCACTCTCAGCATTTGTTTGGGTGAACCGGCCATTCACGTTCCAGGCGACAATGCGCAAATCTGTAGATGTTAGTTTATCTAACCCAATTAGCGGAGTTGGAGGGGTGGGCGTATCATCAAAGGTGTATGTAAAAAGGGTTCCGTTATTCGGCATGCGATCACCGCTTAAAGTTTCGCGAAACATCATGCGGATTGATGAACTTGGAAAGAGCGGGTTTACCCCATCAGGAATAACCGACCGCTTGATGGCAATCTCAAATTCATTGGAGGTAACCGTCGGCAGGGCCCGTAAACCAATGTCTGCAAGTGAAACGGTTGTTGCAGGAACAACATCGTAATATGCGAAACGCTGACTAAATGTGATTCCCAACTCTGACCCAAATCCTGGTGCTACATTGAAGCCTGTTGAAGCATTGGCATCGGTGTCTATGTATAAATAAAGGGTGTGTGGGATGGTGTTGTCGACCAAGTCAATTTCCTGGTTTAGAAGCAAACGCACGTATAAAAACTCCTGATCGTTGGTGACGGTAAATGAAACAAGGTCAATTCCAGTTCCGACATCTCCACCGTCTGTAACGGTCGGCAAACCGCCTGCCCAATCATTATAAAAACCATCTACGGTAATGGCTGTTGATTGTCCGAAAGCGGCAAACGACAGACTGGATAGGAAGAGAAAAACGAGCGCCCTCATAGTTGTTGTTGAGTTAAAGCTATATTGAGTTGATTGTTGATACTCAATTGTCGGTTAAGCAGATAAGTCGCTGAATTTCGGCTATTTTCGCAGAAAAGTAAAATTAATGTTGCGCAAGATCTTAGGGTATTTCTTGAATGGCGTGCTCTTTTCTGTTCCACTTGCTGTTACAGGATACATTGTTTTTAAGCTATTCGATTTTTTCGACGGCCTCATCCCCGTTGAAAAACAGTTTCCAGGTTCAGGCATTTTGATTTTATTGATCAGCCTAACGGCCATTGGTTATTTCGGGGGCTCGCTTTTGGCTGTGCCTTTGCGAAATTGGTTCCATGGCGTGCTTGATAGAATCCCCTTTGTAAAAACCCTGTACACAGCGATAACAGATTTACTTTCAGCATTTGTAGGAAAAAAAAAGCGTTTCAATCGTCCAGTATTGATTCGTATCAGCGACACCTCGCCAATAGAGCGAATAGGGTTTATAACCAACGACGATTTAACGCATTTCGGAATAGGTGAAAACAAGGTTGCTGTTTGGGTGCCCCATTCATATACGTATACCGGCAATTTGTGGATTGTACCGAAAGACAGAGTAACACCAGTAGAGAGAAACGCTGGTGAGATCATGAAGCTAATCGTTTCGGGCGGTGTTGTAGAAATTGATGAACAGGAATGAACCCGCGTCTGAAAAACCTGCTGCTCCTTCACGTCATTGTGTTTATATTCGGGTTTACCGGTATCATCGGCAAGCTTACCACCATCAATGCTGAACGAATGGTTTTTTGGCGAACGGTAATTGCCTCCGTTTCGCTTGGTGCTTTTTTACTCTTATACCGAAAAAACCAGTTGCTACCTGCGAAAGCGCTAGCTCGTCAAGCCTTTATTGGGTTGTTAGCAGCGGCGCATTGGATAACGTTTTTTGCCTCCATCAAAGCGTCAAATGTGTCGATTGCACTAGCGACAATTGCTTCAACAGCGCTTTTCGTTTCCCTTTACGAGCCGTTGTTGCTGAAGAAAAAATTCGATTGGCGTGAGTCGTTTCTCGGACTAGCGGTAATAATCGGTTTGTGCATCATATTTTCGGTAGAAGGAGAATATATGTTAGGTATTGTTTTGGCACTAATCTCTGCAGCTCTTGCAGGGCTATTTAGCACACTGAATGCGATAGAGGTGCGCAAATACAGCGCGCTGACGATTTCGTTTAATGAGATGATTTTTGCAGCGATTTTCACGGCACTTTATCTGGGTTTTAACGGACAATTGACTGTCGATTTATTTATTATGGACAGGTACGATTGGCTGTGGTTGATATTACTCGGAACGGTAGCTACAGCATTTGCGTTCGTTATCAGTGTCGAGGTGCTGCGCGCTTTGAGTCCGTTCACCGTTGCCCTTACAATCAACCTAGAACCGGTCTATTCTATTCTAATAGCACTGCTTCTTTTTCCTGAATCGGAAGTGATGACCGGGTGGTTTTATTTCGGGGCGGCCATTATCCTAGGCGCTTTGTTTGTGGATGCGTACATGAAAAAAACCACCTTAGACCCAGAAGAAGTCGGAAGCGATGCGGTCGCCAATGAGCCATGATGTTTCTGCAATCCGCACATTATCGCCCGTTACAACCAATTCACCGCCAGTGAGATATTTCTTCCATGCCAGCAGATCTACTTCAGAGGGCACTTTACCAAAAATACGTTGACAGGCGCGAAGATTCAATCCTTCAGCCGTTCGCAACCTTGTCATTATCAACTCGTTGTATTTGTCTTGCTGCGTTAGTTCTTCAACTTCTTCTTTCACGCCAGCGGCGTGGATGTAGGCCATGTTTGAAGCCGCGTTCCAGTAGCGTGTAGTGCCATCAAACCCATGTGCGCCAGGACCAATGCCAAGGTAGGGCTGACCCGACCAGTAGCTTCCGTTGTGCCGAGAATAAAAACCGGGCTTTGCGAAATTTGAAACTTCGTAATGATCATAACCCGCCTGTCGTAAGTGCTCACAAAGCAGCGTATACTGCTCTGGAATCTTATCGTCGAGCATCGAAATAACCCCTTTTTTCACTTGATGTCCGAGTGCAGTTTTTGGCTCCACGGTCAAAATATAGCATGACACATGTGGCACGTCTAAGGCAATAATGCGGGTGATGTTTTCGAGCCATTCTGTGCCCGACCATGTAGGCAATCCGTAGATTAAATCGATGCTGAAGTTGTTGAAACCTGCACTTCGTATCATCGAGACTACGCCGGCGGCCTCATCCGCGCCGTGAGCGCGATTCATCCATTGCAAATCACTGGCGTGAAATGATTGCAGTCCGACGCTCAAACGCGTAATGCCCAGTTCAAGCCACGCCCCTAACTTTTCAGGAGTGATATCGTCGGGGTTCGCTTCCAAGGTGATTTCTGCCGTAGGCGAGATCTTGAAACGATTCTTCAGGTCTACCAGCATGACCTCTAGATCAGGGAGCGGCAAAATTGAAGGGGTTCCACCACCGAAATAAACGGTAAAGTACTCCTTCGTGTTCCAGGTTTGTGATTGCGAGCGGACCAAGATTTCATTGCGCATCGCATCCCGCATGCTGGGAATAGACCCGAGCGAGGTGGAGAAGTGAAAATCGCAATAATTACACGCCTGCTTGCAATAAGGAATATGGAGGTAGATGCCAGCCACTAGCGATACTGGTCAAGTATTTCGCGCAGAAAAGGTGCCGACTCTGCATTGTACACGTCTTCAAAACGAGATAGAATTTCAGACTTCTCACTTTGCATGATCACGGGATCTGTTTGTGTGCGTTGTCTGATGCTACCTATGGCATGATAGAGGGCAGCACGAACCCACCATTTTTCATTTGCACCGTCTATCAATGAAAGCATGCGAGGGAAAGCTAGAATTGAGTAAGCAACGGGCTGACGATCAAGGAAATACGACCATGATTGAATAACCGATCTCGTGGCAGCCTTGTCAACAGTGGTGTTGAAAAAGTAGATGTCTTGCTCTTCACCAATGCTCGCTAGCACAATACCAACCACATCGATAAGTAGATTATCGCTCGATAATCTGCGGGCATGCACCAAAGCGTTCTTCGGGTCTGTCTCTAAAAGTGCTAGAAGAGATGCCGACATGACCGCTGGTGACCTTTCAGTGGTGAGGTTCTTGATTAGTTCGGGGGAGGAGAGCTTCGACGGACGACGATCAGAGAGAAACTGGATGGCTTCAGCGCGCACCACCGATTTTTTGTCTTTCGTTAAATGCGATGAAATATAGTCGACGGGTTCTTCACCGATAGAATCGGCCGCGAGAAGCGTCTGCAAACCGTCCATGCGAATTGACCAAAAATTGTCGCGCAAAGCCTCATTTGCGGCCTCATTTGCAAGTTCTGTAGTTGATAAATGATCAAAAGCTTCTGCTCGTGCGGGCAGGTAAGGATTCGATTTCAATTGATGCATCCACCAGCTGTTGTCTTTGGCCTCGGTTTTTTGACAAAGCACAGTACCAGCAGCATCAAAAACGATGTTTTGAATGCCCTCAACATAGGGCAAGTTGAACAGTTGGTCGGCTTCGGTTACGAAGATGTCGTGTTCGACCGGCCCTGTTGGGGTTTGTATCATAATTTTCGCGGGAAAAGCGAAAGTTGGAAATACGTCTTCTTGCAACTGACGCACCACAGCCTGAACTTTTTGGTCTTCTTCGTTAATGAAATAGGAAACACTCAACTCGGGATGTCCGGGCTGCAAAAACCACTGATCAAAAAACCACGCGAGGTCTTGTCCGGTAACCTCTTCACAAGCCAATCGGAAATGGTCGAGCTCAGCATCGTTGAAGGCATTTTGCTTTATATACGTCTGCAACGAAACGAAAAAGGCTTCGTCGCCCAGCATGGCCCTGAGCATGTGCAAAACGCGCCCTCCTTTGTTGTATGAGTGGGCATCGAACATATCTTCTTTATCTACATAGTCGTAGCGTATTAGTGGGAGGCGCTTGTAGCGAGACTCTTCAAAATACCCCAAGGCAGATTGAAGTCCTTGATGATCGGCTTCATCACGCCCCTTGCTGTGTTCTATCCACAGGTATTCGGCATAGGTTGCGAAAGACTCATTGAGGGGGAGGTGCGACCAGCTTTCGCACGTCACCAAATCGCCAAACCAATGGTGAAATAGCTCATGAGCGATGATGTTTTCGTAGTCGTAATCAATCAACTCACGATCGGTCATGTTTAAGAACTCACCGTGAATTACCGCGCTGGTGTTTTCCATGGCGCCAGAAACGTAATCTCTCACCACGATCTGCGCGTATTTATCCCATGGATATTCGTAATCGAGGATTTCTGAGAAATAGCTCATCATTTTTGGTGTGCTGCCAAACACGCGAAAAGCGTAAGGTGCATATTCGGGTTCCATGTAATAATCAACCGAAAGGCGATCGCCTTTTTGGTTTGTCCAAAAATCGCGGGAAATCATAAAGTCACCAGCCGCCAACATGGTGAGGTAGGGCGGGTGTTCGAGGTCTTGTTTCCAATAATCGGTTTTCGTTCCATCATCATGAAAGTCAGAATAGACAAGGTTTCCGTTCGAGAGGGTGATGAAATCTTTTCGAACCCGAATAAACAGCTCTTGCGACATGCGTTCATTGGGAGAGTCGATGGTCGGAAACCAGCAGGAACTCGCCTCTGTTTCACCCTGTGTCCACACCTGTGTTGGCTTGTTTACATCAGAGCTGTCGGCGTTGATAAAATAAAGGCCTTTGGCAGATGTGATGGCATCGCTGCCTCCGACATTCATTTCTGGACGTGCCGTGTATTCTATTTCAACAGTATATTTTTCATATCGCGAAAACGTGCGTGAAAGCTGAATGTCTAAATAAGCATTGTCGTATGTATAGGCCAAGTCGTATGTTGAGTCGGCAACCATGCGGACATTGTGTATCAGCATGTTTTTCGCATCGAGTATGAGTCGCGATGTTGGATAAAACCAAGGCTTTAGTGTAAGTGTTGCCACACCGTCGAGCTCGAGGTTTTGCCAATCGAAGGAGACGTTTAGTTTCGTGTGAAGAAGATCGTTTACCTTGCGCTCCGAAGGGTGGTATTGCGGGTCTACAGACACCACAGCAATGGTGTCGAGCTCAATCATAATGGGCGCGCCAAAAGAACGTTCCCTCACCATCCCACACTGCGAAAAGAGGGCGATTACTAAGGCAAACAGAAAATGGGGCAGGTAGGTTTTTTTCAAATTAATTTTGATGTGGCGCAAAGGTACTAAGTAAATCGGCGAGTGTTGAAACGAAAGAACAACAACAAATTAAGTAGCTTTGCTGTAAATCTGTTCCTGATGAATGCGAATGTAAACGGAAAGAGAATATTTGAGGTCACTAAAAACAACGATACATTGTCGGTTGATGGCGTGAAAACAAACCTCTCGTGGGAATTTTTATCGAACAACCGCATTTTGCTTCGTGAAGGGAATCATCAATTCGAGACAGAGTTGATTTCGCTCGACATAGCCCAGAAACAAGCCGAAGTATCAATCAGGGGGAATGTTTATACCGTTGATTTGAAAGAAGACTTCGACGCCCTCCTGGAGAAACTGGGCATGGGTGCTGGCGTCTCAGCGGTACAAAGCAAAGTCAAAGCTCCAATGCCAGGTCTGGTACTTGAGATTTTCGTAAAAGAAGGTCAGGAAGTAACCAAAGATGAGCCTCTGCTGATCTTGGAAGCCATGAAAATGGAGAATGTGATAAAGGCACCACGAGACGGACAAATCAAATCGATCGGAGTGATCAAAGGAAATGCTATAGAGAAGAACACTCTTTTGGTAGAATTCCTGAATTAATACCTCCCCGAGAAATCCTGCGTTAATCACTATACACAGTTGATTTGTGAATAACAACACGAATCGGCCAAAATCGCCCTGTGTATAGTTGTAATTTTAAACATTCAGGATTCACCCGTCCATGAAGAAATTAATATCACTGATATCCAGCCTGTTGTGCATGGCATATTCTACGAGTATGAGCGCACAAGATTGTACAAACCCGACTCAGGTTTGTGCAGAAACTGTCCAATCTGGACTTTTAAGCGACCCAAACGCGGTTGTTTTTGATTGTTTCGACGCACAATACACATCGTTTTTCTATTTCACTACGAATACGAACGCCACAAACACAGGCAATGTAACGGTGAGTATTTCGAATATCGATTGCTTTGTCGGCCTGTTGAGCGATACACTAGAAATCATCGTGGTGGAGGTTGATCCTGCCGGCGACCCATGTGACGTTATTTCTTATTCCTCTGTTTCAGGGTGTGCGTCAGATACATTGGATTTCGCCATTGAGACGGATGATTTGAATGCGAACTCGGATTACGTAATACTTGTAGGTACAGACCATGACCCAGCGCTATCGTCTTGTATGTTCGACATCGCCATTGCCGGTGCTGCGGTAGACATCAATGCATGCTGCGATCAGGAAATATCATTGGGTCAATCGGCTAGCATTACGGCAATTGGAGGAAATGATATGCCAGGTTATGCATGGACTCCAACATCTTACCTCGATACCAACATTGGTGAAACAGTGGTGTCAATTCCAGAAGAAACCATTGACTACACGGTTGTCGGTTATGTAGGGGGGTGTGAGGTTACCGATGTAGTTACTATCGTTGTTGGCCCACCCGTGGGTATTCCAAATACAATTACACCAAATGGCGATGAGATCAATGATTTGTGGAAGATAGCTGGCATAAGCAGTTTCCCGCAGGCGCAGATAACAATATTTGATCGGTGGGGACAAGTTGTGTTTAAGGATATTGGTTATGCCACGCCGTGGGATGGCACCAACAAAGGGAAGTTCTTGCCAACGGCAGCTTATTATTATGTAATTGAGCTGAACTCTCTCGATATAGAAATTCCACCAATCACCGGTTCAATAACTATCATACACTGATGAGGTATATCATAGCCATATTGTTGATGCCGGCTTTGCTCGGAATTCAAGACCTGACGGCGCAGCAAATGCCGCTCTATTCGCATTATATATTGAATTATTTCCAAATCAACCCCGCAATCGCTGGCTCAAGTCCGTGTTTGGACATGAAAATTGGCTATCGCCGACAGTGGATGGGCATTGAGGATGGCCCACGAACAGCATTTGGAAATATTCATGGAAGTTTTGGTCATAATAAGCAGAATTTTCATGGGTTGGGCGGACAAGTTTATTCAGATAATACGGGTCTTCTCGGCTATACAGGTATGAATCTGGCGTACGCATACCACATGAAAGTCTCACGAGAATATATGTTGAGTGTTGGGGCAGGGGTTGGATTTATGCAATACCGATTGGATGTAGGTGGGGTCGTGCTGCCCGATGTTCAATTCCTCAACGACCCGGCATTTGCTGGAAGGTCAAACGACTTTATATTCCCACAAATCCAGTTTGGTTTGTGGCTGTACAAGAAAGATAGGTTCTATGGTTTTTCGATACAGAACGTTGTCGAAAACAAAATAGACATTCTTGCGAATTCTAAATTATCTCGCCATTACGCATTCGCTGCAGGAAAAGCAATCGGCATGGATGGCGGCTTTACATTCAAGCCAAGTGCGATGCTGCAATATGTTGGGCGATCTAAAGTGTCGCTCGATGGAACAGCAATGATCGACTACAACAACAAGGTAGAGCTGGGGATGGGATTCAGAAGTGAAAGTGGATTGGTGGGACTCCTACGCCTTGACTTGTTTAACTACGTAACCGTGGCTTACGCCTACGACTTTGCTTTGTCGAGGATTCGCTTCGACGGCAGAAACACCCATGAAGTAATTCTGGGAATTCATGCCTGTGCAAAAGGTGATTCGCGTGCAGTGCCATGCGCTGCATACGATTGATCATGTAGATTTTGAAACAAGTTTTACTTATATCCGTAAGAGGGTATCAGGTAAATAAACCAAAAGATAAACAATTGAAGTTCAACTGTAAAGTGGCTCTGACACTGCTCGGCATGGTATGCCTGAGTGTTGGTGTATCTGCACAACTCTATTGGGTTGGCGGAAATAGTTCTTGGAACAATCCTCAAGCGTGGTCTTTATCACCAAATGGATCTCCCTGCAATTGCTTACCGAACGAAACTACAGATGTGGTTTTCGCGCACGGTGCTGATGTGTCCTTGAATGAGAATGCGAAGTGTCGGACATTTATTGTCCAAACGACAGAGAATTTCTCTATCTCTGGTTCGGGCTCTTTGACCTCTTTCGGAGATCTTCAGTCAACAAGTCAATCGGTATTTGATATTCAAAGCCTAAAATTTGATGGGGCGGTTGTCCATAATTACAACAACCCAAACCTAATTGAAGCCGAAGTAGAACTTTTGAATGGCACCTTGACGCTAAACTCAAACGCTGTTTTTAATGGTGGACTGAAAATTACCCACGGTGATTTCTTAGCTCAAGGAAGAGGAGTTGTGGTGACTCATTTCAATGCTACCGACTCCCATTCAAACTTCAACTTCAACGGAACGAAGGTGGTGGTCGAAGAATCTATCAATATTCACCCATCCATTGATGTTACCGAGTTTGATGAAACAATTTGGCCAGGAGCCAATGCTCAACCATCAGCTATACAATCAGGAAATGCTACCGTTGCTTGGAGCAGAACGACAACCTGTGGAACAGGAGTCGGACAAACACCATTTACAATAACAGCAAGTGTTGCGAGCGATTACAACGGTCAAAACATAAGCTGCAATGGTTTTGAAGATGGACAGGCTACGGTGTCTGTTGTTGGCGGAGTAGGCCCTTTTAGCTTTATCTGGATTGGGGGAAATACACCAGGAAACCAACAAAACTATAACAACCTCGGTGCAGGAACTTACACCGTTTTGGTGAATGATCTTGGACAAGGAATAACTTGTGTAGACAACGTTCAACTGGCTGAACCACCACAATTAACAGTGTTCAGCTTTTTCTACACGCCTCCAACGTGCGAAGACCTTTGCAATGGATCAGGAACTCCCATCGTAATCGGTGGTGTTCAACCTTACGATTTTACCTGGAGCTCAGGTGAAACCAATCAAACTGCTACGCAATTGTGTAACGGACCGAATACGTTGGAATTTACAGACATAAATGGTTGTGCGTTCGACACAACATTCAACATCATTCCAAACCTTTTACTTATCAATCTGACCACTCAGGATGCACTTTGTTTTGGTGAAGCCTCAGGATCGGCTGAAGTAAACCCTTCTGGTGGACAAGGTGCGCCATATACGGTTACTTGGTCAGACAATTCAAATGGAAATACTTTTCCAAATCTTGTCGCTGGCGGATACTCTGTAATTATTGAGGATGTCGCAGGGTGCCAAGTAGACAGTACATTTAACATTTCCGAAAGCAACGAGCTGGTTGTTACGCTCGATCTAGTAACGTCTCCAAGCTGTCCGGGTGAGGCCGATGGTGCCATCGAAGTTAGCATTTCAGGAGGTGCAGGGCCCTACAACACGCAGTGGACGGCTGCACCAGCATTCAATACTACCGACGAAGACCCAACAGGCTTAAGCGCAAATGCCTACAATCTGGAGGTGACAGACGACAACGGGTGTGTGAGCAATTTAAACGTTAACCTAAACGACCCAGCTTCAATCAATATCCTTGGAGCAGTTACCGACATTCAATGTTTCGGCGGAAGCACAGGAGCAATTGACGTAACCATTTCAGGAGGTGCTGGCGGTTATGCAGTAACATGGTCAGGCCCAGGTGGCTTTGTGGCGGGCAATCAAGACATCTCTAACCTCATTGCAGGAGATTATACGATCAGCGTAACAGACATAAACCTTTGTTCAACCGATGTCGTTTTCACCGTTAATGAAGCCACAGAGGTGGTTGTTGATAGCAATGTTACCCAAATCTCTTGTAATGGAGCTAACGATGGCGAAATTGAACTCCTTGTTTCAGGTGGAACCGATCCGTACACGTTAGCGTGGACAGGTCCAAATGGCTATGTTGCAGTAGGTCTTTCTCACAACTCTTTAACGCCTGGTGATTACTCGATCACCGTTTCTGATGCACTGAATTGTCAAACAATCGTCGACATCACCATCGACGAACCAACAGAATTGGTTTTGCAAACGGCAATAACTCCGATTTCATGCAATGGTGCGAGCGATGCAGCAATTGATTTAACAATTTCAGGTGGCGGAACAACCTATGATGTGACATGGACAGGTCCGTCTATTGTTGATCCTACGCTAGAAGATCCATCCAACCTTGTCGCAGGAGCATACTCGGTTGAAGTACTCGATGATTTAGGATGCGTTGAAACAGCCAACATTAACATCGTTGAACCGCTTGTGATTACTGTAAATGCAGTAACATTGGATGTTTCATGTGGCGGATTTTCTGACGGAGAAATCAATACAACAATCACCGGCGGAACGGCTCCTTTCAATACCACTTGGACTGGGCCCGATGGATATGTGTCTACTGATGCAGACATCGTAAACCTGTTCGCAGGCGATTACACAGTAACCGTAACAGATTTTGCAGGTTGTACAACAGATGCAACTTTTACGCTCATCGAAACACTGCCGCTTGATATAACCCTAACCATTGAACCAACAACATGTTTTGGTGCAGATGATGCAGCAATAGAATTGACAATAACGGGCGGTCTAGCGCCAATAGTGGTTGCATGGACAGGTCCTGCAGGTTTCAATTCTGCTGATGAAGATATTTTTGATCTAAGCCCTGGAACATACAATGTCTTCGTAACCGACGCTAACAACTGTTTCAGAGAAGATGTGGCTGAAATTGTTGAGCCCGACGAAATTGTGATCGATGTAATTACTGTTGAGCCATTGTGCAATGGCGACGCAACAGGATCTATAACACTTGATATTACTGGCGGAGTTCCTCCTTTCAATGTGGTTTGGTCTACAGGCGACCCCGGCCTATCAATCTCAGATTTACCAGCAGGAATATATTCGGCAAACATCATTGATGATGCAGGATGTCAGCCACCATTGGCCCCAATTTCACTCAACCAACCAGATGTTCTTGAGTTAACAATCATCACTACTCAACCCGACTGTGCAACAAACTCACCAGGTACAATAGAAGCTGTGGTGACAGGAGGTACAACAGATTACTCTTATCAGTGGTCGGGCCCAAATGCTTTTGCAGGTGTCGATCCAATCGTCAATAGCCCAGAAGATGGCAACTACGACTTAACCGTTTCTGACGCCCTAGGTTGCGAAACCCAAGGCGCAACAACCATTGTAACACCAACAGCACTCGACGTAGTAACGGCACCCTCAAATCCTTTGTGTGAAGATGATTTGGTATCTGTGGATGTTACAATTCTAAACGGAACACCAGCATTTAACGTCGTTTGGACCCTTCCTGGCGGCGGAACGGTAAACACGGAAGATATTACAGATTTGCCGCAAGGCTCATACGATCTTGTTATCACTGACCAGAACAACTGTGTTTATGAAGAAACATTTGACCTCACAGCAATAGACCCGCTAACAGCAACTGGAGTTTCTACCCCGCTGGATTGTACTGGAGATCCTATCGGAACGATAGACTTAACAATTTCTGGAGGTGTGCTGCCTTATACCGTTGTTTGGGTCTCTGACCTGGGCTTTGCCTCTGCAGATGAGGATTTAACAAGTCTTGCTGCCGATCACTATACAGCAACCATTACAGACGCTCAGAACTGTCTTGTTGTGCTTGAGTTCACTCTTGACCAAGTAGATGAGCTATTGATTGATGGTGCAGTTCAAGATGTTACCTGTTCGGGAGATGCCGATGGTGCAATTGATCTCACGCTTACTGGCGGACAAGCCCCTTATGGTGTGGTTTGGACAAGTTTGCTTGGCTTTAACTCAGTAAATGAAGACATCTCAGGTCTGCAAGCAGATATTTACACCGCAACGGTGACCGACGCGACAGGCTGTGAAAACACAGCTCAATTTGAAATCATTCAACCAGACCCAATTGTTTCGAACGCCATTGTTTCTGATGTGCTCTGCATTGATGACCTGGTGTCGGTTGATGTTTCAGCCTCTGGCGGACAAGCACCATTTACCTTCACATGGACCTTTCCGGATGCTTCTCAAGTAATTGCTGAAGATATTACCGATGTTGCTCAAGGCTCTTACTCATTGCTCATTGAAGATCAAGCGGGTTGTTCAACTGAAGTAACATTTGAATTAATAGCTCAAAACCCACTTGCTGCCTCTGGAACAACATCACCACTGGATTGCACAGGAGACCCAGTTGCTAGCATCGATGTAACAGTTCAAACAGGAGTAGAACCATTCAATTTTGACTGGTCTGGCCCAGGAGGATTTACCTCAACAGATGAAGACCTGTTCAACCTGCAAGAAGGCGACTATACCGTTAACATTACCGATGATCAAGGCTGCTTGGTAACCCTAAACTTCACCATCGACCCTGTTGATGTCCTTCAAGTTGATGGCTCAGCTATTTCAATGCTGTGCAGCGGCGACGCAAATGGATCAATCGAGTTGAATATCTCTGGCGGAGTGTTGCCGTACTTGTCTACATGGACAGCCGACAATGGATTCACATCTTCAGATTTCGATATTTTCGGACTTGAACCAGGAACGTACGAAGTAACAATCACCGATGGCAGTGGATGTCAAGTAACAACAGATTTCTTGATTACCGAACCCACTCCGCTTGATGTGGCATCTTTAGTTTCAGACCTATTCTGCCCTGACGACCTCGCATCGGTTGACCTGACCATTTCAGGTGGAACATTCCCGTATTTTGTCACATGGACTTTACCTGGCGGCGGCACAGATACCAACGAAGATTTGGTAGATGTTGTACAAGGGCTATACATGCTTGATATTCAAGACAACAATGGCTGTCCATACAACGAAACGTTCGACCTCGTCGCAACGAATGTCTTAACAGCTGACGGAACCTCAACACCACTTGATTGCACCGGAAACCCAATCGCAACAATTACACTGAATGTCTCTGGCGGAGTTGGCCCGTACAATTTTGATTGGACATCTTTGAACGGGTTTACATCTGCTGATCAAGATTTAACCAATTTGGTGGCTGACACCTACACGGTAGTTATATCAGATCAATCAGGTTGTGAGCTAACACTTGAATTCATTATAGACCCTGTTGATGTGTTGGTTATCGATGGAACCGCTACCAGTCCAATTTGCTTTGGAGAAACGTCAGGATCCATTCTTTTGGATATATCGGGTGGTATTCAACCTTATACCATAGCATGGACAAGTGTTGGTGGATTTACATCCTCTGATGAAGACATCTTTGATCTTGGTGAAGACGAATATACCGTTGTTGTGACTGACAGTGATAACTGTTCAAACACAGCAACTTATTCTCTTGTAGAACCTACAGAAATCGTCGTTACATCAAACACAACTACTGTTGTTTGTCCTGATGAACCAATATCTGCCGACATCACCATCACTGGGGGTGGAACACCTTACAACATCTCGTGGACGGATGAAAACATGAATGTAACCACGGATGAGGACTTGATCAATTTCCCACAAGGTATTTACGAACTCATGATCGAAGATCTTTTCGGGTGTGTTTATCAAGAGACATTTGATCTAACAGCACCTGGCGGTTTGGATGCATCCGCGACCAGCGTTCCTTTGGATTGTTCGGGAGACCCTGTTGCTGAGATCGACCTTACTGTTTCAGGTGGAATTGCGCCTTACAACATCGTTTGGTCATCGATGAACGGATTTGTTTCAACCGACGAAGACATCTTCAATTTGCTTGCAGACGAGTATACAGCAACCATCACCGATCAGGGAGGTTGCACGATTGAAGTTGTAGTTACAATTGATCAAGTTGATGAATTGATCATTACCGGAAACGTTACAGACGCAGCTTGTAATGGTGAATTTACAGGAAGCATTGAATTGAATTTAGTTGGTGGTATTGCGCCTTACACGGCGGAATGGACAGGCCCAATAGGCTTTAACTCAACCAACATCGATGTTTTCGATTTGATGGCAGGAGTGTATGATGTTGTGATTAGCGACAACACCGGATGCCAAAAAACTGCGCAATTCGAAATATTCGAACCACAAGAAGTAACGGTTGATGTCGTGCTTTCACCTGTTGTCTGTCCCGATGATTTAATATCTGTTGATGCAACAATCACCGGCGGGACACCAGGATATGGAATTGTTTGGACCGACCCGAATGGAAATACCTACAACACTGAAGATCTGATAGACGTTGCCCAAGGGGTATACGATGTTGTTATAACTGATGCCTTGAACTGTGTTGTGGAAACAAGTGTTGGAATAACGCCGCCAAACGTGCTGAACATCACTGCTGCGGTCACAGATTTGGATTGTTCAGGAAATCCAATCGGAGCAATTGATCTTACATTGGCGGGTGGCACACCTCCTTACGATATCGTATGGACATCGTTGAACGGATATAGTTCAACAGATGAAGACATTAGTGCGCTTGAAGCAGACACCTACACTGTTACTGTAACAGATCAAACAGGATGTGTGTTGTCGATAGATTTTGAACTTGCACCAGTACAAGCCTTGGTTGTTGATGTTTCAACAGTATTGCCTGTTTGTGGAGGACAAAACACAGGTCAAATCATAATTGACCCTGTTGGTGGCATTACACCGTATGATTTCTTGTGGTCAGGCCCGAATGGCTTCACATCAACAGACCAAAACCTAGATAACATTGGCTCCGGAAGCTACGAGGTTACAATTACAGATGCCGCAGGGTGTTTTATCGTATTGCCGGTTGTTCTCGACGACCTTTCGCCAATTGAGTTGTCGGCCAATCTGACACCAGTAATTTGCCGTGGTGATGAAACAGGGGCAATTGACCTAACCATTACAGGTGGTGCCGCGCCGTATAGCATTGAATGGACTGCCGCAGGCTACCTCTCAACAGATGAAGACATCATGGATCTTGCTTCACGCGAGTACGTTGCCACAGTAACTGATGATAACGGATGTGAAGTGTCTGAAATATTTGAAGTTATTGAACTCATCAATATCATCTTGGATTTTGAAACAACAAATTCAACTTGTGGGAATGCCGAAGGTGAAATAACCGTAACAGCTACGGGGGGTGATGATCCACTAACCTACGCATGGGTAGATGATCAAGGAAATCCTGTTGGAACAGACGCTACCATTTCAAACCTTCCTGCAGGAACGTATACTGTAACTGTTACCGATGCGAATAACTGTCCGAAAGAAGGTCAAGTGAGTATTTCTGACTCTGATGGGGTGCAGCTAGACGCAACCCAAACCGACGTGTCGTGCGCAGGTCTTGGCAACGGATCTATTGACCTAATCATCACAGGAGGAACTGGTGCGACAGTAGTAAACTGGGTTGGAACCAATGGATTTGCTTCAACAGATGAAGATTTAACAGACTTGATTGCGGGCATTTACAACGCCCAAGTGGAAGATGAGCTCGGCTGTTTGGCATTTGCCAGCATCGAGATTCAAATCTCTCCGAACATATTGGAAGTGACAGGCGCAGCGAGTGATCTTGATTGTGGCTCAACAAACACAGGAAGCATCGACATAACTGCTATTGGAGGCACTGGCGATCTGAGCTTTAGCTGGACTGGTCCGAATGGGTTTGTAGATGTTGCAGAAGACATCTCAAACCTCGAGGCAGGCGACTATCAAGTGATAGTTACCGATGAAGAGACATGCAGCGTGTCGGCCGCGTTCACCCTGTTGGCTTTTGAAGCTGTAGACGTTCAAATAGATATCACCGATGTAACGTGTGCCAGCGGCACTGATGGTAGCATCTCGACATCAATCGTTTCGGGTGTTGCACCGTTTACGTTCCTTTGGTTAGGACCAAATGGTTTCACATCCGCGAACAGCGATATTGCTTTGCTTGAAGGAGGAGATTACCAGTTGACGGTTACCGATGCTGAAGGATGTGTTTTTGATCAAACCATAACCGTGGTTGATGGCAACGTAATCGATATCCAAACCCTCGCTACTGAGCCTGCTTGTTTGGCAACAGACGGAGTGCTCGAAGCCTTCGTTTTTGGCGGCAATGGTGAGCCGTTCTCATATTTCTGGTACGACACCGACAATGGAAATGCCCTCATCAGCACAAATGCTGCTGCAACAAATCTGGCTGCAGGAAACTACTATATAGAAGTATTTGATGCCGAAGGTTGTCAGGCCAATTTGGATGTCGCTCTTTCAAACAGCGAAGGAGATCTCACAACAAGTATCACCGATGTTCTTTGTTTCGGACAAGCCAATGGTGCCATTGAGCTAACTGTAAACGGCTTAACAGCGCCATACACATTCGATTGGGTAAACGATGGTGCATATACTGCGGACACCGAAGATATTGCAGACCTAGAAGCAGGGGTGTATACTGTTGACATCATTGATGCCTCTGGATGCTTCGTTTCAGGAACCTTTGAAGTAGATCAGCCAGCAGAAATCATTATTGATGTAGTAAGAACCGACTTGCTATGCAATGGCGTTGCAGAAGGGGCGATTGAAACGACAATTACTGGTGATGCTTTCGAGTATTTATTTGATTGGACAGGTTCAGACGGCTTCGTTTCAGCAGATCAAAGTTTAACGAACCTCGAAGCCGGTTGTTATGATCTTATTGTTACAGGCATCAACGATTGTATCGCAACAACACAAGTTTGTATCATCACACCAGACACGTTGGATGTAATCAGCATTCCAACTGGTATTGTCTGCAATGGCGCAAATACGGGTTCAATCGAAATCGAAATCTCAGGTGGTACAGGCGCTTATACAACAGATTGGGTAGGCCCTGATAGCTTTACTTCGTCTGATGAAGACATCTTCAACCTGTTCGCAGGACAATACGACCTGCAGATAACAGATGAAAATGGATGTGCTATTCAAACATCTGTTCAAGTTGATCAATCAGACGCCATAGTGCTCGTAGCTGATACAATATTACCCGCTTGTCCGGGAGAAGCTTCAGGCGGATTTAACCTCTCCGTTTCAGGTGGCTTTGGTCCGTACACACTTACATGGTCAGACATAAATGGTGAAATAGGAACAGGACCATCTATTTCAGGCCTGAGCGCGGGAATCTACACTGTTGTTGCACAAGATGCAGCAATGTGTGAAACAACCGTGAACTTTGAACTTCAAGACCCCGAACCGATCGTCATCAACGCAGTTGATATTGATGTGCTTTGCAATGGTGATAACAACGGAAGCATCGAAATAGATGTTACCGGAGGGGTTGCTCCTTACAGCACGTTCTGGGTAGGCCCGAATGGCTTTTCTTCAACTGCAGAAGACATCTTTTCACTCGAACCGGGCACGTATGAACTCACCTTGGGAGACGATGCAGGATGTGTGGTTACACAGCAATTCCAAATAGAAGAACCGCAGTTATTGGAGGTGTCAATAACAGGAATTGTTGACGCGACCTGTTTAACGAGCGAAGATGGATCTATTTCTATCGCAGTTCTAGGTGGTGTTGAAGAGTATACCATTACATGGACCGACGCTGACGGAAACACACAGAACACGCAAAACCTTGAAAATGTTGGAGTTGGTATGTACGACTTATTGGTTGAAGATGCCAACGGTTGTTCATTTGAAGCAACAGCCTTGAGCATTGGATTTACAGGAGACGCTGTCGCGGATGCTGGACCAGATTTGATGCTTTGTGATGGGAATCTAGTTTTCATTATCGGGGAAAATAATGGCGCAACATCGACGTGGTGGGAAGACAGCAATAGCAATCAAATAGCTGTAACAGATACACTTTCTACAACACAAGGACTCGGAGATCTCACCTATACATACTTTGTTCAAGATGGAGACTGTATTGTTTCTGATGAGGTCGTGGTGACATTCAATCCGCTACCAACTGTAAACGCAGGGGAAGACCAAGAAGTGTTTGCTGAAGAAACAGCGACATTGGGAGGTAACCCAACAACCGATAGTAACAACCTCATTGTTTGGTCGCCAGCGGGTCTTTTGCAGAA
Organism: Cryomorphaceae bacterium; assembly: GCA_016124575.1. Taxonomy (GTDB): domain Bacteria; phylum Bacteroidota; class Bacteroidia; order Flavobacteriales_D; family Sanyastnellaceae; genus RI-182. The sequence goes on along the minus strand of WGNM01000023.1, from coordinate 183,929 downwards.
TGACGATGAACAAAACCCACAAACAATTGAACTATCAGCAAGCAGCTATTTCTATGTTGAAGTAACCGACTTGAAAGGCTGTTCGGCCACTGATAGCACTTTTGTTCTCATTATACCTAGCATCGACATCCCTTCAGGTTTCACTCCGAATGGTGATGCTATGAACGACCAATGGATTATTGCCAACTCAGCTTTCTACCCGAACATTCAAGTCAATGTATACAGCAGATGGGGAGAAGAAGTGTTTAGCAGCAATGGGTATAACACTCCGTGGGATGGAACGTATAACGGTGACCCACTCCCAATTGGAACCTATTACTATGTTATCGAAGTTAACGAACCACAATTCCAGAATCCTATCACAGGACCTGTTACAATTGTAAGATAATGAAGAAGTTTATAAACACACTTTGGACGTGCGCCACTGTAGCTATTGCTCTGATGACATCTAGCTCATCGGTGGCACAGCAACTGCCGCAATTGAGCTTGTTTCCTGAAAACGCATATGTTTTGAATCCTGCAATCGCAGGCTCAAATCCATGGTTTGAGGTGAAGGGCATGAACCGCACGCAATGGACCGGTATTACGGATGCACCGCGCACGTTTACACTGTCGTTGCAAGGACCACTGAGAAATCCGCACATGGGGGTAGGTGGACATCTATTTACCGACAACGCAGGTCCAACCAGAAGAACAGGCATTCAATTGTCGTATGCGTATCATGTCTTTTTGAACGACAAAGTGAAGCTCGGTCTCGGATTGTCGGGTGGTGTTCAACAATTCGCCATCGATGGTTCTAAGATCAAGCTTGCTCAAGATGGTGACCCAGCACTTTTAGGACAACTGCAGTCACAAACGGTATTTGACGCAACTTTTGGAGCGCATCTCTACGGAGAAAATTGGTTTGTTGGCTTTTCACTTCCCCAACTGATTCAAAATGAAATCAGTGTGTTCGATTCTCAAAACCAAGAGTTGAATAAGCTCGAAGACCATTATTACATCATGGCAGGATATAAATATGCCGTGAATGATGACATCAAACTTGAGCCTTCGGTATTGATAAAATACGTGAGTCCAGTTCCTATGAAGTGGGAAGGGAATTTGAGGTTGTGGTACAAAAACATGGTCTGGTTAGGAGGTTCATACCGCAGCGCAGATGCTGTTGTGGTGATGGCCGGTTATCAGTTCAAGGAGTCAATCAATTTGGCTTATGCATACGACATCACCACAAGCGGATTGAAGAATTATAGCTCTGGCACCCACGAAATTTTAATCGGCTTTAGATTCAATCAGTAACATGAATATTGAAGATTTTAGGTCATTTTGTCTGAATCTTTCAGCTGTTACAGAAGATCTTCCTTTCGACGACCATGTCCTCACGTTCAAGGTAGGAGGCAAGATTTTCGCATTGACCAATCTCGAGCAATTCAGCAGCGTTAATTTGAAGTGTAATCCTGAGAGGGCTATTGAATTGCGCGAAATGTATAGCTCTGTCAGAGCAGGCTATCACATGAGTAAAAAGCACTGGAATACCATTGAAATGGATGGGTCGATAGACGACCAATTGATATTCGAATGGACAAAAAACAGCTATGATTTGGTTGTTGGAGGGCTCACAAAAAAGCAAAGACTGGAATCGGGGCTGTGATTGTCGGCAAAGAGTGTATTTTTGTAGCTACAGACGTCGCTCATGTCAGATAAAGAATACCAATCAATTAGCCACTTAAGCAACCAGCTTCACAATCAAATTCTTCATTTAGAGGATGGAGAATTGGAGTTGGAAGATCTTCAATTTGCACTTGAAAATGCCCGTGAAATCTATGAGCGGCTTGTTGTCCTGCGTTACAGGGCATACGATGAACTGGTTCATACGACAAGAGAAATGCCAATGTCGGCCGAAACCGTTGTGCCCGAACTTCCCATTGAAGAGCCTTTAGTGGAAGTTGCAGAAGAACCTGAATTGGCAACAGAGGTGGAGTCAAAGGTTGAAACGCCCATTGAACAAGAGTCTCTTTTCGAAGAAATTCCAGAGGTTGCACCCGCCCCAATTCCTTTTTCACCCGCCCAGCCTTCCCCATCAAAAAAACCAGTTGAACATGAGAGCATTGGTGAAAAACTGAGCAAAAGTCCGATCGCAGATTTAAAAAAGGCCATTGGCCTTAATCAGAAGTTCTTGTTCATAAACACATTGTTTGCTGGTGACGCAATTGCTTACGATGAAGCAGTATCGGAGATCAACAAGATGCCTTCTTTTTCTGAGGCTGAAGTTAAATGCTCAGAGCTGCGAGTGAAGTATAAATGGAGTGACGAAGAACCCGCTACCGAACAGTTCGAAGACCTCGTTGAACGTCGTTTCTTGTGAGTAAGCTAACCCTTGTTCCTACGCCAGTTGGAAATCTAGGCGACATGACCTTTCGTGCTGTTGAAGTATTGAAAGCCGTTTCTGTAGTGCTTGCAGAAGATACACGCACATCATCAAAACTGCTTCGCCATTATGGTATTGACACCCCCCTTCGTGCATTTCATCAGCACAATGAACACAAAGTACTCGATCGAGTAGTTGAAGAGATTCTTTCTGGAACAGAGATGGCACTTGTAACCGATGCGGGCACTCCTGGCATATCTGACCCAGGGTTTTTATTGGTTCGCGCATGCGTAGAACAGCATATCAAGGTTGAATGTCTTCCCGGTGCAACAGCCGTTATACCTGCTTTGGCCGTGTCTGGACTTCCACTGGACCGTTTTTACTTCGAGGGATTTTTACCGCACAAAAAAGGACGACAAAAAAGATTGGAGGCACTTACCTCAAGCAACGCTACTTCGGTGTTATACGAATCACCGCACCGCGTCATCAAGCTTCTTGAACAATTGTCGGCCATTGCCGGTCCTGATCGCTTGGTGTCTGTTTCAAGAGAGATCTCAAAACTACACGAAGAAACAGTGCGCGGCACGGTAGAAGAGGTGCTTGCTCATTTCAAAGCGAACGCTCCGAGAGGGGAGTTTGTAGTAGTTGTGGCAGGAGTTAATTAAAGAGTATCCGGTGGATTTCACCAACATGTCCTACCGTAACGACCTGTATATTCGATGGTTTTTTCAAGTTCCTCGTAAACTCTGAGATAAAGATTTTTTTGAACCCCATTTTCGCAGCCTCAGAAATGCGTTGTTCTATTTTAGATACGGGACGAACCTCTCCAGAAAGTCCAATTTCAGCTGCAAATGCACAATCTGGTGAAATTGCTAAATCCAAAGTGCTTGAAAGAATTGAACACACCACAGCTAAGTCTAACGCCGGGTCTTCAACGCGAATACCGCCGGCAATGTTCAGAAAGACATCTTTCATCCCCAGCTTGAACCCACATCGTTTTTCAAGCACTGCGAGCAACATATTCAACCTCCGCAAGTCCATGCCTGTTGCTGATCTCTGCGGGGTGCCATATACCGCTGAACTAACCAAGGCCTGAATCTCAATCATAAGTGGCCGCATCCCCTCGAGAGAAGCAGCTATAGCACTGCCACTTAGCTGTGCGTTCTTCTCGCCCATCAATAGAGCTGATGGATTGGTTACCGGTCGAAGCCCGTCTTCATGCATCTCATAAATACCCAATTCATGCGCTGATCCAAATCGGTTTTTAATGGTTCTCAGAATTCGAAACGCATGGTACCGGTCTCCCTCGAATTGAAGTACGACATCTACCATGTGTTCCAAAACTTTTGGCCCAGCCAAAGATCCTTCTTTTGTTATATGTCCGATGAGTATGATGGGTATGTGCTGCGTTTTGGCCATTTCGAGAAGAATTGAGGCGGTTTCTCGAACTTGGCTAACACTTCCGGGACTCGACTCTAGTTCTTGGCTGTAAAGCGTCTGAATTGAGTCGACTATAATTAGCGCTGGCTTGAGTATATTGCTTTGCTCTATGATGGCTTGTACGTTTGTTTCGGGCAATACAAACAGGGTGTCTTTCAATTCACCAATACGTTCAGCGCGCATTTTAATTTGTTCAGGACTTTCTTCACCCGACACATACAATACGGTTTGGCGATCAAACCCCATGGCTGTTTGAAGCAAAAGTGTAGACTTACCTATACCGGGCTCACCGCCACAAAGAATTAAACTCCCGGGCACAATTCCACCGCCTAAAACACGCTGTAATTCATCATCCTTCACAACAATTCTCGCCTGCGTGCTGCTTGAATAATTTGATAAGGGAGCGGCTTGCTGTACGCCGCCCATTTTTGGTTTTCTGAAGGTAACAGCGGGTGCGGCAGACACAGTTTCTTCAACGTAGGTGTTCCAGTTGTTGCAAGACGGACATTTGCCGATCCATTTAGGGGCATGTGCGCCGCATTCTTGGCAAACAAACTGCGTTTTTATTTTGGCCATGTATAAAACTAAAAAAAAGGGGACCCTAAAGAGTCCCCTTTCAAAATGTTATAGTCGATTATCGAGATACAGTGAACGAACCTTTGTGCTCGCGGCCGTTTGGCAACACAAGAACATAGAAGTAAGTTCCATCTTCAACTTCACGAGCGTTGAAATCTCCTGATCTGTAATTTTCATTTTCATAAACTAACCCACCCCAACGGTTGAAAACGTTGAAGAAAACGTTGTTGTAAACATCCAAACCTTCTACTTTAAAGGTGTCGTTTACGCTATCGCCGTTAGGAGTAATAACGTTCGGAATGGTGATTTCGCAAGCATCAATAAAGACATCAAACTGGCTAGAAACAGAACCACATGGGTTACTGGCTGTTCCAGTTAACGTTAGTACTTGACCCCAACAATCTGTTGAAAGGTTTGCTGAACTAAGCACCAAATCATCACCGTTGCCAGAAAGTGTAACACCATTGCCACAGTTAACCGTCCAAACATACCCGTCAGGAATGGAGTTTGGAGAATTCATGCTGAATGTGTTTTGTATTTCCGGACAAAGTACAATTGCGGTTGTAGGTTCAGGGTTGATGGTTGGAGCAACACCGATGAATACATTTGAGTTAAACGTCTCTGTGAAACAGTTACCTGGATCAGTAATCGTCACATCAAATAATCCGCTGTTGCTTACAGTCCATGAATAACCACTCGACCCATCAGGCCATTCAACAATGTAGTTGTTGTTTGGCATGTTTTGAAGGAAAATGGTTCCTTGTCCATCACCATCACAATCAGCATAGAAATTCAACACCGGTTGGTTCAGTGGCGCTGAAATTGAAACATCTGCACAATCACTCACTCCGTTTGGCAAACAATCGTTTGAGATGTTCACACAGTATGTTCCTGTTTCTGCAGCCAAAATTGCATCATCAGTGCTTATAACAGCGTTGTTGAGTGTCCATGAATATACCAAATCAGGGGTGTCTGCCGCTCCTGTTATCGGGTCAAATGGAACAGTTCCTCCGTCACAAAGTATGGCGTCTGTCAAAACAGGGGTTTGAGGTACAGACTGCACACTGATGTTAAGAGGCGCGCTATCGTTACCACATCCGTTGGTAATTGTTACCTGCGAATTGATGTTTTGAGGCGTATTAAAGCTATAGGTGTTTGTAAGAACGTTATCAGTACCCGGTGCAGGCCAGTTAATGGTAGCTGTTCCACCTAAGTCAGTTATCGTTGCATTGATTGTAGCACTTTCTGTACCGCACAAAGTAACATCATTGGTGCTCAGCGAAATTGTTGGCTCTTGCGTGTATTCGAGCTCATAACAATACTGAATATTGCAAGACTCTTCTGCAAAGCAAATCTCATACAATCCATATGCTCCCTCTGCGGGTGTAAAGGTCGAGTTGTACTGGTTGATGTCTGAGAAGATTCCGCCAGCAGGACCTGAAACAACGGTCCATTCACCAAAAGCTGGTAGAGCATTGCACCCACTTTCAGATGAATATACTATTCCAGGGGACATAATCAACGAACCCGATGAATTCGACGGGGCGCAGTTAAATAACTGGATGGTGTTGTTCGCATCGGTTGTTCCAGGCGCTGATACGTATTCTATTTCTAACAATTGTCCAAACTCAATTGGGATGATGAATTGTCCGAATGTATTCGTAATTGTAAATGAGGGAGAATATGGCTCACCGTCGATATATAGCTGGGCGTAAGAACCATTCCAACCATTTGTGTTCGATGATTGCAAATAGATGGTTAAATTCCCTTCCGCAGGTTCTGAGAACCCGCCATCGAATGTTACTGGCTCAATACCGTCGCAATATGCTCCCGACCAAATGTCATCTGGAATAAACGCGTCAACACATTCTACAATAAATACGCGTTGACCCAAGCAGCCAAGGTCATTCTCAACAACAAGGCGGAAAATACCACAAGAAACTTCTGCTACATCATCGTTGTCGCTGATGATTTCTCCACCGCCGCCGTTCCAGTCGCCCTCCCACATATAATCAACATACTGAGGCTGATTCGGCAGAGGTTGAGTAACGGTTACTACAGCAGGGACATCCGAACACGTCGGGTTCGATACAATTGTAATTGGTGGGTTGAAGTAAGCAGAATATACCAAGGTAAATGGTAATACCGCTTCGCAGCCTTGATATGTTGCTGTCAGTATCTGCGCTCCTCCTATGGTACTGCTGCAATCTTGAGAATCACAACCGTTCGTCCAACTGTATGAATCAAAGCCAGGTGATGCAGAAAGTTCTGCAGTTTGACCAGGACACAATGACAAATCACCTGCAATGGTCAATGGCGGCAATTCAACGTCAATTACATTTATCACAAGATCAACAACGGTTACTCCAGCAGGGTTTCCAGTATCAGTAGCCGTAATTGTAATGTCATGAATACCTAAGTTACCAGTTGAGCCAACAAATATGGCATTCAAAGCAGCGGTATTACCGTTTGTTTGGTTTATTACTGAATAACCATTCAAGTCGCCAGCTACATTTATTGAAACTTGTTGATTGGTTTCAGGGGCAAGAAATGAAATATCGATAGGTAAAGTGTCGTTCAAACACACTATCAACGTATCGCAACCAAAGCTTCCTGTTGAAATAGGAGGGATGTTTGATTGTGCCGCTCCAACTGTCGAAAACTCAAAGGTTTTGTAATCCAACCAATGCACACCATCTTGTTGGTTGTTGGCTGCTCCGTACGGACCGTTGTAAGCGCTGTTATTCAGGTTAAATCGACCGAATTGGATGTTTGGCCCACTAGCAGCACTTACGTCAGCACCAACTACCGCAGGGTTAGGACCGCCAAAGCCGCCTCCACCACCAACGTCACCGTGCGCCCACTGCATATCTTGAAAACAAATTTGAACGTTTTTATCGTCACCCAAAACACCGCCAGTGCTTGGCGTAATTGTAATCTGAAATGTGTTGCGAAGGCCCCCTTGGTTGTTCCAATAGCCGACGTTCACATAGTTGATATATGTCGCCTCAGGAGTAACTTTATAAAACAATTGACCACCCGTTCTAAAATCAAAATCCGCCCAAAAACCAGCTACTTGGTTGTAAGTTGATCCAGGAAATTCATCAGGTGTCCAATCTATAAAACCAGCACCAAATGAAATGGTACCCTTTGAGTTGATGTAAATTGAATTGTAATTGTTACCGTATAGGTTGAAGTTCCAGCCTTCCAAGAAGACAGGACCAAACCAACAGTCAACGTCGATACCGCCACCGCCACACTCATTCCAGTCTGCGGTTATAATTTCCTCGTATGTTTCGTCAGGCTCTATCCAACAATCACAATCATCAACCATGCGAGAGTTCTTCAACAAATTAGCTGTTGGGGTATATTCTGCTTTACGAGCGTCAATAATTTCTTCAATTGCTCGCTTGTCATAACCTTCCCAAGCACGGAAAATTTCCCACTCATCGCGGGTCATTTGAAACACAGCCATTTCAAGACTTCTGTATTTCTTTATGAGGTCAGCACCAGTGATGGCAGACTCTTGAATTACTGGACTGGTAAGGGGTGTGGTTTGCGCCATTGAAACAATGGCAGATGTCAAAACACAAAATAGAACGAGTGTCTTTTTCATTTTCTGGTTTACTTATTTGGCAATTCTCAAGGCCAAAATCATTTCGAAGTTAGCAAATATAGTATTCTTAACGTTGCAGTCGTATGATCTGCCGTTCAGTTATTTTCTCTCCTGAAAGTGAGGTTCCCTGAGCAACACAGGTGTAATTTCCCGAATTGCAAGGGTCGCCCTGCTTGTTATTACCATCCCACACGATGCCTTCAAACACAAGCTCCCCTGTTGCACTGTATATTAACATTACACCGCCCACAATGTTTTCTGACACCAACATGAGGTCTATCACATCGTTGATGCCATCATTGTTTGGTGAGAATGTATTTGGAAGATTGATTTTTGAAGGAGGAAAAACGTCTACATCAACCGTAAATTCTGCAACTGAACCAGCTTTCAAAATTTGAAGTGTTACGGCGTAACGGCCAGGTTCTTCATATGCATGAACAGGTGTTTGCTTATCAGATTGCACGCCGTCTCCAAAGGTCCACAGGTACGAATCCCCTGTTTTATCGTCTGGAACAAAGAACACCTCCATGGGGTCAATCCCAGCAATCACTGTGAATTTGGGATTTGCTGCAATTACTTCAGCTGAATATGGCTCGGTATTTAGAACAGAAGTGGATTCAGGCTTAGGCGCTACCTCAGCCGAGGATGGCTGAATTTCTTGTGAACCGATCTCTTGTTCTTCATTTAAACCATTGGTGCTGTTTGAGGAGATCGTGTCGAAAGAGGTATCTTTTTCTTGAATATGCTCAGAAACTTCTGCCTTTTCTTCAACAAGTTGAACAGCAGCAGCATCTACTGCTTTTTCAATTGTGTCTGTTTCTACGGGCGCCGCAACCTGAGTTTCCTGGGCTATTGGGGATGGTTTTGTTTCATCCTGAAATAGCACCACGCCCAATGCTACAGTCAGCACAGACGCTGCCGACCAAATCAAGATTTTCATGGCAGCACTTAAACCACCGCCAGACCCTCCTGATGCTGATACGGCATCCCAAACATGGGGACTCACCGGCGCTTCCGCTTCCGCGAACCGTTCAGAAAGTATTTTACGTATTTGATCGTCGTTCAAGTTCACGTTTTTCTTGTTGTTCTAGTTGTAGCCTTAAAAAAGCTTTGGCTTTAAAATACTGCGACTTGGATGTGCTCTCGGTGATGTTCAATGACTCTGCAATCTCTTTGTGACTAAATCCTTCAATAGCGAACATGTTGAAAACGGTTCGATATCCTATCGGCATTTCTTGAATCAATTTCATCAACGATTCTATTGCCAAGTCTTGCAATGCCTGAGGATCAACATCCATGCTGTTAGCATGATCAATAACCTCTTCTGTGAGGTCATGTTTCTTGTTTTTTCGCAAATTCTCAAGCGCAGAAGTAACGATTACACGACGAATCCATCCGCCCAAAGCACCCTCTCCTTTATATTGCCACAGCTTATCAAAGACCACCATAAAACCCTCTTGGAGCATGTCCTGAGCAGTTTCCATATTGCCACCGTACCGCAAGCAAACAGACATCATCTGACGAGAATAGCGGTCGTATAACTGCTTCTGCGCCGATCTGTCTTTCTTCAAACAAGCCTCTACGAGTTCACTTTCGGTCATGACAATTGTTATCCTTTGATGCAGTTTCTTTTAAAAAAGTTGCCCGGAAATCCACAACATTAAAAAAAACTATCATCACTTTAAGAACTTCTTTACCGAATCGCCGTTTATTCGCTTATCTAAGCTAATTTTGCGCTCCTATGGAGAACATCCGAAATTTCTGCATCATTGCGCACATCGATCATGGGAAAAGCACCCTTGCTGATCGTCTATTGCAAACAACTGGCACCGTCAGCGACCGCGACATTCAAGAGCAAACGCTCGATGATATGGATTTGGAACGTGAACGCGGAATTACCATCAAGAGCCACGCCATTCAAATGAACTATACGCTCGATGGTAAAAAGTATGTGTTGAACTTGATCGATACTCCCGGACACGTCGACTTCTCCTACGAAGTTTCACGATCTATCGCAGCTTGTGAAGGTGCGCTTTTGATTGTTGACGCTACTCAAGGAATTGAAGCTCAAACGATTTCAAACCTGTATCTCGCGCTAGAGCACGATTTGGAAATCATTCCCATCCTCAATAAAATGGACCTCGACAGTGCCGATCCAGAGGTGGTGTCTGACCAAATTGTTGAATTGATTGGTTGCAAGCGCGATGAAATTATCCCAGCATCCGGAAAAACGGGAATGGGGGTGGAGGATATTCTGCGCGCTGTTATCAGCCGCATTCCAGCACCAAAGGGAGATTTTGATGCACCCCTCCAAGCAATGGTGTTCGATTCTGTGTTCAACTCGTTCAGGGGAATTATTGCTTACTTCCGTATCATGAATGGACGTATCCGCAAAGGCGATAAGGTTAAATTCATGAACACGGCCAAGAGTTATGATGCCGATGAAATCGGGGTGCTCGGTCTTGACCTTATTCCTCGCACTGACCTCGGTGCAGGCGATGTGGGCTACATCATCTCCGGTATCAAGAATGCACGTGAGGTGAAGGTAGGCGATACCATTACGCTGGTGTCGAATCCGTGCCAAACAGCAGTAAAAGGATTTGAAGATGTAAAACCAATGGTTTTTGCTGGTATATATCCTGTTGATACCGACGAGTATGAGGAACTTCGCACGGCAATGGAAAAATTGCAGTTGAACGATGCTTCTCTTGTGTTCGAACCTGAATCGTCTGCCGCCCTTGGCTTCGGTTTCCGTTGTGGTTTTTTAGGGATGCTACACATGGAGATCATTCAAGAACGCCTCGAACGTGAATTCGATATGACGGTGATCACGACGGTTCCGAACGTGTCGTATAAGGCACGGACGAAGAAAGGGGAGGACATGGTCATCAACAACCCAAGCGATATGCCCGATCCGTCGAAGTTGGATTATATTGAGGAGCCATACATTAGCGCACAAGTAATTTCGAAATCTGAATACGTGGGTTCAATCATGCGCCTGTGTATAGAGAAACGCGGGATTTTGAAAAACCAGGTGTACCTCACCGCCGACCGTGTTGAGCTGTCTTTCGAAATGCCTCTCGGTGAAATCGTTTTCGACTTCTATGATAAATTGAAAACTGTTTCTCGTGGATATGCCTCGTTTGACTATCACCCGATTGAATACAGGGAATCGGAGTTGGTTAAACTCGATATTCTGCTGAATGGTGATCAAGTAGATGCTCTTTCGGCACTCATTCACCGCGATCATGCTTTCGATCTTGGAAAGAAAATCTGCTTAAAGCTAAAAGAACTGATCCCTAGACAACAATTCATGATTGCCCTGCAGGCAGCCATAGGAGCAAAAATTGTTGCGCGTGAAACAATCTCTGCTTTGCGGAAAGATGTTACAGCAAAGTGTTACGGTGGTGATATTACGCGTAAACGCAAGCTTCTTGAAAAGCAAAAGAAGGGTAAAAAGAGAATGCGTCAGGTTGGAAACGTTGAGGTTCCGCAGGAAGCGTTTTTAGCGGTGTTGAAGTTGGATTAATCCTCCTTCAAAGCTGCCTTGTTCTTATTTGCTAACTGGCCGCATGCAGCGTCGATGTCTTTGCCGCGCGATCTTCTTACATGCACCACCATGTTGCAAACTTCTTCCAAATATTTCGCGAAGAGATCTACATCCAAGGGGTCGGCTTGCTGAAACTCACCGTCATCAATGGGGTTGTACTCGATGATGTTGATCTTGCATGGCACACACCGCGCAAAGGCTGCTAACTCTTTGGCATCTTGCAAGGTGTCGTTGAAATCTTTAAAGATGATGTACTCGAATGTTACGCGTGTGCCTGTTCGCTCATGAAAATAAATCAATGCTTCTCGCAAACTGGCGAGGTTGTTCGAGTCGTTGATCTCCATGATCTTGCTTCGCTTCGCATCGTTGGCGGCGTGTAACGATAACGCTAGGTTGAATCGTACTTCGTCGTCACCCAGCTTTTTTATCATTTTGGCGATGCCAGCAGTGCTCACGGTGATGCGTCGTGGCGACATGCCCAAACCAGGGGTGCCAGTTATTTTTTCTACCGCTGTGAGTACATTTTTATAGTTGAGTAGGGGTTCACCCATGCCCATGAATACGATGTTGCTTAGTGGTGTTTGATAGTATCCTTCTGCCAGTCGTTGCAAATGCACTACCTGATCTACAATCTCTCCGGCCTGCAAGTTTTTCATAAGTTTCAAACGGCCAGTGCCGCAAAACTTACACGATAAACTGCATCCTGCTTGCGATGAGATACAAGCTGTCATGCGGGTATTGGTAGGAATCAAAACGCCTTCTACGACGTTCCTTCCTTCAATGCCAAACGCACACTTAATGGTGCGGTCGCCGCTAACTTGCTGCTCAACAATTTCTGCGGTGTTCATCGTGAAGTGAGTGGCTAGCAAAGCCCGAAAGTCTTTGCTTAAATTGGTCATCTCTTCAAATGAACGAGCATTCTTATTCCAAATCCACTCGTAAACTTGTTTCGATCTGAATGATTTCTCACCAAGAATGGCAATCTCTGTTGCCAAATCTTCTTGACTGAAATCTCGTATGTCGCGCAGTTTTATCACGTTGCAAATATACGCTGTTCGAAAACAAAAATGCCCTCCTAAAAAATAAGAGGGCATAGCTATCAAATGGTTGTCGCGACTCTAGGCCTGTTGCTTAAAAACAAAGCGATATCTTATGGTTTGTCCGTCGTTCTTTTCCAATGAGTCCAGCTGGATTTTCTCGAGCTTCGTCAAAACGTATTCCATTAAGTCTGGACTGCTTGATTCGATGCTCAGCACACGTACTTTTCCGCTGTCGTCGATTTTGAAGCTCACCTCTACGGTGCCTTCAGCACTCGTGTTATGTTGAACTGGAAAAATAATGTGGCGGTTGATTGCCTTTTTAACATCATCAAGTATGTCGTTTCCTGCGAAAACACTGCTGCTGATAAAAAGGGTTCCGATGATGAGTAGGATGTGGTGCAATTTCGTTTTCATGGCTATTGAATTTGTGGTAAGACGCATTGACAACCATGAAGTTACAAGTGGATTGGCATTTTTATACCGTTTGTCCATGAACGGTTTTTATTGCTTTGTGAAAGGTAAATGCGCACTGAAGAATGAACGTAACAATCAACGAGAAAGAAACCAAACTAACTCTAAACGCTGTCTCAACATGTCGAATTTACGGGTTGAAACCCGAAGCTCCTGACCGTCGTCCATAGTGCAGGTTTTTTCTCTATAGTCAATGGTCCTTACCTTTTTGAGGTTCACTAAAAAACTGTTATGGGTGCGGAAAAATAGCATGGGGTCAATGCTCGACTCTAGTGATTTTAAATTTCTCGACACCACAAAACGCTCTCCGTTGTCGATGGCAATCTGGCAATAACTGCCATCGGCTTGAATAAAGCACACTTCACTCAATCGCAGGTAGTAAACTTTTCCTTTACTATATACTTCTATCTTTTTGAAGTATTCAGAAGGTAGCCCTACTTGATCGCGTTTGATTTTATCAATCGCACGAGAAATACATGCATTCATTTCTCGTTCATCAAGTGGCTTTAAAAGGAAGTCGAGAAAGTTATATCGAATGGCCTGTATGGCGAGGTCTGTTATGTTCGCGTAACATATTATTCTAAACGCAGGAGATTCGAAGTTCTCAATGAGGTTGAATCCGTCTATCTGGGGTGCGTCAATGTTCAGAAAGATGAGCTCAGGGTTGCGTTCACGTATTAGGCGATAGCCATCTTTGTTTGTACGCGCCTCGCCGACAACGTTTAGTTGTGGATAATTTTCGGCAAGACGGTACAAGGCAGCCCTCGATTGATGATCATCATCAATGATGAGGGTGTCTATTGTACCGGTCATCGTAGTGGTGTTTAAAGTTTATGTTTAAGTGGAATGGATGTCAAATATCCAAACTGTTTTTGACATTTTTTCGGTGACTTTGAATTTGGCAGCTTTTCGCGAAAAAGCGGTTTAATTTCGCGAAAAAGTGGTTTTTGTAACTTTCTTTTTACCCTGTTCGTCACAACATCAAACGTCTAAAATTAGAGTCATGAATAAGATATTCTCCCTAATAATGCTGCTTTTACTATCAACGAGCATTATTGCACAAGAAACCCCGGTTCCCACTGAACCAGCCACCACAGCTTCTCCCGACACAACACGTATTAAGCTTGGCACCCTGAATGTTACCATCGTAGATGAAGGGGAAGATGCCGAAGAAGATGCCGAAGAAGATTTTGATGGCGATGACGGCGAAGATTCGTTCTCTGCTCACTGGGAAGGAATTGACCTCGGAATCAATGTTCTGATGAATGCTAACAATTCAACAAGCCTTGGTGACGATGATTGGCTGAGCCTTGATTACGGCCGCTCGCTGAATTGGAGTTTTAATATGTTTCAACACTATTTTCCAATTGCCAAAGACAACTTCGGTATCGTTTCAGGTATCGGTTTAAACTACAAGAGCTTCGGCCTCAAAAACAATGTTACTGTTACTGCAAATTCTGATTCTACATTTGCAGTTGTTACACCCGATTCTTTGTACTCTTTCGATAAAAATAAATTGCGTGCTACGTATTTAACGGTCCCTTTGATGTTTGAAATCAACACGAATCCAAAGAATGGCAAGACCTTCCACGTAACAGCAGGTGTTACAGGTGGTCTGCGCATCGGATCTGTTACGAAGCAAGAGTATAAAACAGGTGACAATGAAGTGCGCTCTCGTGTGAAAAACGATTTTAACCTGAACGATTTTCAGGTTGATGGTTCACTGCGAATCGGTCATGGAAACCTCACTTTGTGGGTGAATTACGCACTGCTTCCGTTGTTCGACAAGAACAAAGGCCCAGAAGTGTACGCCATGAGCGCAGGAATATGCCTCGTCCCTTTCTGATGAACCCAAACAAAGGCTAAAGTGCCTTGAGTAAATAAGAAGGGCTCGCATTTCGCGAGCCCTTTTTCTATACTTCTTGAACGGCGTCAGCAGGAATCAACTCCTCTCCCCGATATTTTAAAACCAATTGAACGACGGCTAATACGTCTTTCTTACAATACGTCGATATTCGCTCAACGTCTCCGTCGTTGTAATATACCGATGCTACTTGACTTCCGTCGATGTCGTCTTTTGGTGTGGGTATGCCAAACAACTTGGTCAAGAGCTTTAGCGATGTGTAGTGTTTGTAGTCGCCAAACTTCCAAAGCTCAAGGGTGTCGATATGAGTTACTTCCCAAGGCTTTTTACCCGCAGTATCTAACAAATCGGGGAGCTTGATGCCATGCACGAGCATGCGCCGTGCGATAAATGGAAAATCGAACTCTTTTCCATTGTGGCCACACAACATGTGGCTGCGTTCACTAAAATGGGTGTTCAATAAATTCGCAAAATCAGCTAAAATTACGCGCTCATCATGTCCATAAAATGATGTGGTTCTGTACTTCCTATCTCCTCTGCTTTGACGAAGATAACCAACCGAAATGCACACAATTTTACCAAACTCTGAGTAAATGCCCGCACGGTCATACGAGTCTTCCAACGAAATTTCATCACGTTCACGGAAGAAACGAGACTTCTCTTCCCACAGGTGTTTCCAATCGTCGTCTAAATCATTGAAATGCGCAACAGCAGGTACTGTTTCTATATCTAAAAACAATACGTTCTCTAAATCAACATATCGTAACATGGCTATTTTATCATTACTCCCTGCTCTTCAATGAGGGGGACGGTGATAAAGTTACGAGGTTCAATACTTCCGGGCACAAAAATGTACTTCTTGTCGTATAAAACTTTGTGAATGTAAAAACTGACCCAATATTGGTTGGATAATGCGAAAACTTCTGGCTGAATTGGCTCGATTAATAGACAACTTTTAGGCTCAATCAACTCAATATGACGACGTAATTCTGTTGTTTCTATCTTATGTCCTTCGATCATACCATATCCCGAAGAACGAATCAAAACCACTTCCAGGGGAATGTCTTTCAAGTTGAGAAGATAGACTTCCCAAATTTCATTGTTTATTTCATCAAACCGCTGCACCACTGCTACAGCTACATCAGTCACTTTTGGTGGCTCTATATCTTCTCTCATTATTGTGGAATCAAACCAGTTGCAATCGTTACAAATTTAGGTAGTTCTGGCGTCATTGTGCCACCTATCTTTTCCTCTCTCTTATGCCCAAGTCGTACGAAAACCAAGTCTTTTTCAGGCACTATGACAATGTACTGTCCGCGCATGCCTCGTGCTGAATAATGACTAGGCTGCTCATCCGGCGCTAGCCACCACTGATAACCGTAATGACGAACGGTATTTCCTTCTTTGTCTTTAACGCTCTGAGGTGTTATTGAAGCTTCACAATAACTGCCACTCAAGATCTGAACACCGTCCCACTTCCCGTGATGAAGAAACAACTTTCCAATGCGGGCAAAATCTCGAGCGGTGGCATAAAAGGCCGAAAATGACCGCTCAATTCCGCCTTCGTGATCCACCCGCCACCAAGCATCATGCTCGGCACCTATGCGCTTCCAAAAACAATCACTGAACCAGTCGCTCATTTTTTTATTTGTTCTGGCCTCAAAAAGCTCAGCCAGCAAAACGGTATTGCCTCCTTGATACTCCCATGTGGTGCCCGGATTTGATGAAACGCGGTATGGTGCTGTTTCTGCCACCAAATCGGTTCCGTAATATGCCCGCGCCTGGTAACCAAAAGGATTTGAATAGCTCTCGCCAAAATCAATGTTCGACCGCATTTGCAATAGTTGCATAACGGTGAGTTTGGCATTCAACCCTTCGTTAAACCGGGGTAAAAACTTACTTACTGGATCTTCAACTTTCAAGGTGCCTCTATCAACAGCTGCTCCAATGGCCATTGATGTGAATGTTTTTGCCATCGAAAACGAATTTGATAGCTCATCCACACCTCCTTCCATGCTGTAGCGCTCATAAAGTATGCTGTCTTTCCAAATCACAAGAAAGGCTGTTGTCTGCAATGAATCCAAATAGGCTTCTTGCTGAGATGTCAACGTTGTAGCGTCAAAATAGCTTGAAACAGGCCAAGGTTGTGGATTCCCCATGGCAACTTTTCTGCAAGCATCTTGGTCGAAATCGTCGATGTCGGGACGCGACTTTCCAATTAAATAGGTGGCCGTCAATCCACGTAAAACATGGCTATTTCCTGTTGCGACAAGTAAAAGTGCTGCCGCGCCGATTACGATGAAGAGCCACTTAATGGTCCGAATCAATATCCTCATGATCCAATATTACGCAACTTTCACGGTGATTTGTCGACTATATCTCGGAACTTTTTACTGCTTGTATATGTATAAGGTACCATGCGCTATTGGTTCCTTTTATTCCTTTTGTCCTCCCTATCGGGAGGGATGTTCGGTCAACTCAATCTCGTTGATCTTCGAGAAAGATACAATGCTGGTCAAGTTTCTGATGTCCTCGAAATTCTTTCAGATCCATCTTCTCCTGAATTTGTCTTTCTAAAGGCCGACTGCTTACACAAACTTGGAAGTTTCGAAGAGGCAATTGCGCTCTATAACGAGGCTTTGAAAGAGTTGCCTTTTAACCCTCAATTGGTTTTAAATGCTGCCATTTGTAATCACTCTGCAGGAAATTACTTGGATTCAGACAAGGGGCTAACAACGGCATCGACGCTTTCTGGAAACACGCCTAAAATCAATTATTATTTCGGTGCGAATAGATACATGGAAGGCGATCTGATACGAGCTGTCGATTATTTGAATGAGGCAATAGCCGGCAATAAGGAGTATTTCGACGCAATCTATTTGCTTGCTGCATGCAAAGCAGAATTAGGCGAACGAGAAGGTGCGGCTGAACTATACGATCAATGTGCGAAACTTGATCCTGAAATGAACAGGGTGCGTTTGAATCGTGCCAATTTGTTGTTCGACGATGCAAAATATGCTCAGGCTTTGGATATTTACTCCCGTTTACTAACCTGCAAGGATAGAGATGTTATCAAAGAAGCTTACTACTTCAGGGCTGCATGCAGATTTTATTTGCACGATAGCGAAGGAGCTTGTGAAGATTGGACATTAGCCGCAAAAATGGGCGATGAAGACGCTCGCGAGCATGTGCTGACCCAATGTCAAGGAAAAACCAGAAAACTCAAAACACGCAAGTCTTCGTACAATGCGTTCTAATGGGTGATCATTTGTGCATCAAACAGCACAGACAGTTCTTCGTTTAATTGTTTCTTTACTATCTCCAATTCAACGGGCTTGCCGATTTCCATTTGCATGCTTGTAACGCCTTTGTCAGAAATCCCACACGGTACAATCATATCGAAATAACGAAGGTCGGTATTAACATTCAGGGCAAAGCCGTGCATGGTAACCCATCTGCTGCATTTCACTCCCATGGCCGCAATTTTCCGTGGATTTGAGGTGCCAACTCCAACCCAAACACCGGTCAACCCATCAATTCTTCCAGCTTCTATGCCCCACTTGCTGAGCATCCGAATGATGGCTTCCTCCAAAAAACGAAGGTATTTGTATATGTCGGTGAAGAATTGATCAAGATCCAAAATAGGATAGCCAACAATCTGCCCTGGTCCGTGGTACGTAATATCTCCACCGCGATTTATTTTAAAATATGTAGCCCCTGCTTTTGAAAGCTCTTCTTCGTTGAGCAACAAATTTTCTTCATCACCACTTTTGCCCAAAGTGAAAACATGCGGGTGTTCAACGTACAAGAAGTGATTCTCTGGAAGCTCTGTTGTCTCCCCTTTGCGCGCAGCAATTTTTAGATCTATGGCCTTGTTGAATAAGACTTCCTGAATTTTCCAGGTTGCTCCAAACTCCATGCGGCCGAGATCTTGTACGTGGATTTTTTTCACGCGTGCTTGCTCAATTCGTTCTTCAGAAAATCAATAGAAACAATAGAAACAGGATCTACACCGTGCTTCTCCGCCAACAATAAAGAGACCCAATCGCCCAAGGTAACAAAGAACATGACGCGTTGCAATCGGTTGTTGCCCCGATCTTCAATCTCTACAACTTTAGCTCCTTTCTTTTCGTACAACTGTTTGGTGATGTTCATGCGCATGGCACTGCGTGGATGGTCATCGCCCGATTTGAGCATCAAGACGATGATGTCTGAACTTCCGCCTTCCCATCCTACAATTTCATTGTGATTCATCTCGGGATAAACGTGGTGCCAACACAACATTTTGCTGTTCTCATTGATTTGCTGACGCCAACGTGTAATAACACCCTCCAATCGCACCTCGGCATAGATGGCCGGAATTTTATTATCAATTGCATCTGCGATGGATGCTGCACGTGAGACTACCGTTGCATGCACCGACTGCAAGAAGGTGCCCAGCCCTCGTATCTGATCCCACCAATCATTGGAAATGATTTGATAGTGAACAAGAAGTCTGAAAAGAGAAACGACGCTATAACCGAATTGAGATCTAGGCGGCTGCCCTCCGGGGATTTCAATGCAGTTCAAGCCGTGCTGTTCCGACAAAAGCAAAACGGCGCCTCCAGATGTAATGCTCGCTACAATTGCCTTGGCTTTTATAGCCTGCTCCATGGCAGAAACAGTTTCTTCAGTATTTCCAGAATAGCTCGAAACAATTACCAAGCTTTTCGGCCCGACAAAACCAGGAAGTGTATAGTCGTTGCATACGAAAACAGGAACTTTGGCCTCATCTTGAATCAGCTGAGCCGCTATCTTTCCTCCAATCCCAGAACCACCAAGTCCACAAATAATGAGGTTGGTGAACTGCTCTCCAGTAAACACAAGCGATGTGTTATCTGCGTTGGTATATGCTCTGTCTAATTGTGAAGGAAAATCTTCTATAAGTTGGCGCATCATGGGGTGTCGCTTTTGCGCAAAGGTAAACATGTAGATTGTATTACTCTAATCAACGCAAAAGAGTAACATGACCGGTGTATTTTTCGCGAATCTTTAATGTATCGCTGCCAACAACGATATCGTAAACGTAAACGCCATCTTTTGCATAATGGTCGCCACCTTTTACGTCGCCTATCCAAGCTTTATCCAGTTGATCGGTTTCGAAAATCACCTCGCCCCATCGATTATAAATCCTGAATAGATACTCATCTATTTCAGTGCCACTGATAACGGGCAAGAAAACTTCATTTATTCCATCCCCGTCTGGTGTAAAGGCATTGGGCACAAACACAATGAGCGCTGGTTGCATGTCTACAACCTGCAGGGTAGAGTCAACGCACCCAAACTGATTGGTCACAAATTGCCAAATTTCATACTCGCCGGGAGTGCTAAACTCATGACTAAACTCGTCGTTCAGGTATACGCCGCCGTCTGAAATGGTGTACACCCAAGAAGTGGCCCCCAATGATTGATCATTGATGGTAATGATTGGAGTTTGGGTGGTTACATCATTCGGACTGAAACTGAATCCAGAAATTGGATTTGGATACACAACCAAATTTGTTGTCGATGCAGAGGTGTTTTCACAGCCTTGATCTGAAATCGCAACCAAACCAATACTGTGCTGGCCAGGACCAATGTTATTCAAAGCAAACTCAAAACCTTGACCTGCAGCAACACCGTCAACCAACCAAACATTACCAGAAATTTCCCCTGTGCTGATCTGAGAATTATCAGTCAAAAGAACGTCGATGTTTTCACAAGTCGAATTCGAACTCATTTCAAAGGCCACGCTAGGTAATGGATAAACTTCGATATCTATTGCTTCAACACTCTCACATCCCGCATCACTCAAGGCAGTTAGCGAAATGGTATAGGTGCCGGGATTGTAGAAGGTGTATTCCAATTGTTCTGATGATGAGGTGTTGCCATCTCCGGTGTCCCAAAGATACTCTGTCACAACTCCGGTAGATATGCTTGTCTGATTGTTAGAGAAAACACTGGCCTCGGCGCATGGGTTCTCTACTTCAAAATCAATGAGTGGCGTGGGAGATATAACAAGCGGTAGATCAAGCGTGTCGAGGCATCCAAACGAGCTTTGTGTAATCAAACGTATCTGGTAATTCCCACTTCCAATATTGAACAAAGGCTCTGGATTCTCATCTAAAGAAAACAATGTTTCATCAATGTACCACTGCCATTCTGTTATTGACGGGGCGTCAATGAAAGATGTGTTACTAACATCTACACTTGACCCTTCGCAAATGTCTTGCACAATAAACCCACTCGTTGGGGTTGGGTACACTTCGTTATCTACGGTTGTGATGGTAGTGCAACCTTGGTCTGAGGTAGCGCTCAATTGTGTCGAATAAACACCTGATCCCGCTGGCTGAAAAACAAATGAAGGTTCAGACGTTGTTGCTGTTTGTCCATTTATTTCCCACTCATAAGAGACAACAGAACCAGAATCAATAGATGATATTGCTTCCAAAAGCACGTTTGGCTGCCAGCACAAAACCGATCCACTCATCGATACAGTTGGTTGAGGCCAAATGTTGAAATCTACGGTGTCGGCAGACAAACATCCATTTGTATCAGTGTAAGTGTAAATCATTTCTACTGGACCGCTGATGCTGGATGGGTCAAGCGATGTCAGTATTTGACCATCAATACTATAGCTTCCTCCTGCTGGTGTTCCAGCTGTTAAGATCAATTCAGGATCGCCATTGCATAAGTCGATTTGTGGCGAAAGAGCAACTATAGGTAGGGCTGCAATTTCAACGAAGGTGCTATCAATATTGGTGCAACCAACAGCATCAGTGTACTCATAAATAACTTCATAAACTCCTGGATTCATAGAGGTCTCGAACGTAGTTTCAATGTCCCCAGCAATCGTGTATTCACCTCCTAAAGGCAATCCTGTGTTTAATACAATCGGATCACTTTCAAAACAAACCAATTCTGGAAGTACTACTTCTACAACAGGCAATTGATTCACCACAACGTCTATGTCGAGATCATATGAGCAATCATCGAAACTTCCTGAAATGGTTAAAATGGTGCTTTGCGCGGCATTTATCCAAACATCATTGCCATTTAAACTTGCAATTGAAGGGTTGTTGAGGACATATGACTCAGCACCTGAAAGCATGGTTGACACACTGTCTCCAAAGCAATATGCGCTGATTGGTGTCGCATCAAACGTAAATTCAGTAACAACTATAGGTTCTGTGCATTGTACGAAGAACGGACAGCCATTAACGTCTTCCATAATCAGCGACGGACAATATTCTCCAGGTTCAGTGTATGTGTGTGAAGTTTGGGTGTTGTTGTTCGGGTCTCCAAATCCGTCACCAAATTCCCAGAAATAGGTGAACGTATTATCAGCAATGTTATAGGCATCAAACGTTGTTTGGAATGGAGCACAGCTGGTTTGATCCAGGCCGATTGTAATTGGACCTATTGCATTTCCATAGTTGAAAATATCAGGTACTAGCAGGGTATCGGTGCAACCAAATTCATTGCAAACTACAAGTTCAACATCGTAAACACCTATTTGATAGGTGTGATAAGGACTTGAGCTGCTTGCACCTTGCTCATCACCAAAATCCCAATTTGTGCAGGTCAAATTGCCAGTGGAAGTGTTTGTGAATTGGACACCAAATAAACAATTGTTGACTTGGTTTTGATAATCGAAAGAGGCCGTCGGGTTGATAATTGAAACAAGTCCTGGCTGACATAAACTCTGTTGGCACCCTTGGGTGTTTTCCACCGTTAAACAAATGGTATAATCGCCGTTTTCAGTGAATACATGCCACGGGTGAACATCAGAAGTCAAATTATCTGATCCGGAAGCGGGGTCTCCAAAATCCCAGTAATAACCAGCGATGTTTCCTATCGAGTTGTTCTCGATAAATATGGTATCACCGATGCAATTTGGGTTCGTAAGAACAGTGAAATCTGGAATAGGAGGAGGCACCAAATCGATGATATGCGTAACGGTGGAACTGCATCCAAAACTATCTTCTGCCGTAAAAGTGGCTTCGAATGCATAGTCCCATGGTGGAAAAAACTGATGCGTTGTGTTTAGTTCGTTAGACGTTGTTCCATCGGCAAATGTCCATGTCCACGTATCAAGAAAATTCCCGGTCGGCATGAAATCAATTAACACACTATCGCAACCTTCTAAAATCACGGTGCTGAAATCAGAGAAGAATTGATCATTATATACATAAATCAGATCTTCCTTTATAGAGGTATAAGAACAACCGCTTTCGTCGGTCACATTTAGTACTATGTCATAATATCCCCCATGGGTATAAACAACATCTGGCCACCAATTCGAATTGAATGAAAAAGTTGCATATGAGGTTTGACCGTCTGGCCAATATGTATAAACCTGCCAAATATTTAATGTCGCGTTCCAGTCTGCAGTTAACGTTGTCCCGTTCCCAAAATCAACATCCCAATGAGGGTATTGATCATAATCGAGTGTGCTAAAATTCGGACTCAATGGAGCACATCCTTGGAAAGGAAAGGCAGCCAAATGAATTTCAGGAAGCGCTGTTGAAATAACGGCCGTGCGAATGTCTTCACACCCAGTAGTAAAATTGTAGGCATACAATGTTACCGTATAAGTGCCAATACTGGAATACACATGACTTGGCGCTGGGTCATTGATCACCAGCGGCGAACCATCCCCAAAATCCCAAACCAATGAATCGGCATCGATTGAGGTGTCGGTGAAATAAACGGTTTCTAAAGACGAGCAATCTTGAGTAAAATCGAACAATGCCACTGGTCCGCCAATGTAAATGTAGTTTTCTAGGTGTATAAGCGCATTGCAGGCAAGGTTATATACACTAAGCGTTACATCGAAATAGCCAGTGTCTAGGTAGTCATGCACAATGCAGTCTTCTGGGAAGGTGGTAATGTGCCAACCTGTGTTGTCATCGAAATTCCACGAATAAATGGTGCTTTCTTCCATCTGTGTGCAAAATGTCACGGGAATTCCGGCACAAGTAATGGTTTCAGAAGCAGCGAAATCAGCAACAACATTTGGCTGAACCAGAATCTCTGTTTCTGAAATAACAGTATTAATGCAACCACTGGCGGTGGTTATTGCAACCTCAACATTAAACTCACCAGGTTCGGTATAGCTGTAATTCGGGTTTGAGCCCGTAGCATCAAAAATCCCATCTTGATTGAAGTCCCACAACAATGAGCTGATGGCATCTGCGCTTTCAATCGAAATATTGGTGACCAACACCGGCTGGTCTGTGCAAATAACATCTGGTAAATTGAAATTTATTGTAGGCTCCTGAAGGGTAATGTATTCTGCATAATTAAGTGTGTCTGCACAACCAGTTGAGGTGGTCACCACCAACCCAACATCATAAGAACCATAACCAGTGAAGGTATATTGTAAATCTTCATCTGAACTTACCGAAACGCCGTTAATTAACCATTCGTAGCCGTTTATAGACTGACCACTGCTTTGGTTTGTAAAATTCACTGTAAAGGGTGTTTGGCAGCCAACAAGGTCATCTCCTGAAAAATCGGTATTCAATGCTTGTAAAACGTTAATTGTTTCGTCGCCAGCACTGAACCCAAGGCAGTTTGCAGAATAAATCGATGTCAGTACCGGATTAAATTGTCCAGGGGTGTTAAATGTATACACCACAGAACTTCCTGTTGCATCCTCAATACCATCACCGTTAAAATCCCAAGATTGTGCATTCGCTGGTGGCGTGCTTGTGTCTGTAAAAACCAACACTCCTCCAGCACAAACGGTATTGCTGCTTATAGTAAATGTCGGTGTGGGCGGTGCCACAATAGAAACTTCTGTGCAAAATGTGCTCGAACATTCAAGGGTGTTTGTGACTGTTAGACAAACGTCATAATCTCCCAAAGCATTAAAAGAGTGGTTACTTCCGGCATTGCCGTTAAGACTCTGAGTAAATCCATCTCCAAAATCCCAGAAAGAATTTATAATTCCTGCACCTGAGCTTAAATTCGAGAAGTTTACCTGTGATGGTGGATTGCAATCGGTAATGTTCGAGGCGCCAATATTGGCTGTAGGAAAATTGCCACTTACGCTAATCAAACCAGGAGATGAGGTTGAATTGAAACAACCGAACTCATCTTCAACAGATAAAATAGGCGTGTAATTGCCTGAAGCAGAGTAACAATAATTAGGATTTTGGTCTGTTGAAACTACCCCATTACCGAAATCCCAATCCCACGATACGATTTCTCCATCTGTAACCAGAGAATTGTCTGTGAATTGAACACAATGTGGTAAACAGCCAGATTGATCGTCTACCGAAAAACTTACTTGTGGAATGGCGTGTACAACTAGGAAATCATTGAATACCGCTGTTTGATTGCCATTGATGGTCAGCGAAATGTCGTAACTCCCTGGGGTTGAGAAAATATCGATGTATTGACTCGATATCGATGTAGATGTAGAATTGTCGGGGTAGGTAACCGTCCATTGGTAAGACGTAATAGTAGACACGGCAGGTGAGGTCACAACAATGTTAACAGGCAACGGTGCACACCCTTCGGTTTCAACCGCGCTGATTGTAATTTGAGCATTGGTGACGCCAAAAAACAAAAGGGCAATAAGTACTAAAATTATCCTTCCCACAACACCTGATTGGTTAGCAAGCAATCTTATTCTTTAACAAAAATACAAAGGCTTGTTGATAAGACGTTGATGTTGGTGCAACAGTTGCGTCAAAATCATTACTTTTTAGACGAATGAACATAAATTAGTCACGGATAACGTCGCGATTGGTAATTGCTTGAAAGAGTTCGCTATTTTTGCCACCATCCTAGTGAACCATTATGCAAAACATTTCTGAACAAGAGCGCATCCGTCGGGAAGCGATGAATAACCTCAGAGAAATGGGTATTGAACCATTTCCCGCCGCGGCTTACGATACGACCCATTATGCAAATGATCTGAAGGATGACTTTAAACCTGGTGTTCAGGTTCGATTGGCAGGAAGGATAATGAACCGACGCATTATGGGCAGTGCTTCATTTGCTGAACTTCTCGATAGCTCAGGGCGAATTCAGGTTTATTTTAATCGGGATATTCTTTGTCCTGAAGAAGACAAAACACTCTACAACACGGTTTTTAAGAAGCTTCTTGACTTTGGTGATATTATCGGTGTCGAAGGGGTCACTTTTCTTACAAAAACCGAGGAACCTTCAATCGAAGTCCATAAATTCTCTGTGTTAAGTAAAAGCCTAAAACCTTTACCTGTCGTGAAAACAGATGAGGCAGGTGTTGTGCATGATGCGTTCTCCGATCCTGAATTGCGCTACAGAATGAGGTATGTTGATTTGGTTGTAAATGAAGATGTTAAAAAAACGTTTCTCACCCGATCGAAGATCATTCAAACCATGCGCGACTTTTTCAATGCGCAGAACTATGTGGAAGTCGATACTCCTGTGCTCCAAGCCATTCCGGGTGGGGCTGCTGCAAGACCATTTATTACCCACCACAACGCGCTGAACATTCCGCTGTATTTGCGTGTAGCAAATGAGCTGTACCTCAAAAGGTTAATCGTAGGTGGTTTCGATGGCGTGTATGAGTTCTCTCGAAATTTCAGAAATGAAGGGATGGATAGAACCCACAACCCTGAATTCACCATCATGGAAATCTATGTAGCCTACAAAGATTACTTCTGGATGATGGACTTTACTGAGGAAATGATTGAACGCATTTGCTTGGCTGTCCATGGTAAAACAATTGTAAAAATTGGAGCAAAAGAAATCGATTTCAAACGTCCTTTTGCCCGTTTTACAATGGCACAGGCTATTGAAAAATACACCGGTGTAAACATCGAGAACAAATCGGAGGAAGAGCTGCGCGCTATTTGCAAAGACCAAGGCATAGAAGTGAATGATGCAATGGGTAAAGGAAAACTCATTGACGAGCTTTTCTCTGAAAAATGTGAGCACCACTTTATTCAGCCAACCTTTATCACCGATTATCCAATCGAGATGTCGCCGCTGTGCAAGCGTCACCGAGACAATCCTGAATTGACTGAGCGATTTGAGCTGATGGTCAACGGAACAGAGCTCGCCAACGCGTATTCTGAACTCAACGACCCAATAGACCAACGCGGACGTTTTGAAGAGCAATTTAGCCTGGCCCAGCGCGGCGACGATGAAGCAATGTTTATCGATTATGACTTCCTGAGAGCTTTGGAATATGGAATGCCACCAACGTCAGGTATGGGAATTGGTATCGATCGTTTGGTGATGATGCTTACGGGTAAAGAATCAATACAAGATGTGTTGCTTTTCCCTCAAATGCGACCAGAAAAATTTGAAACTGCGAACTCTGCCGATGCTTTTGTTGAGGCAGGCGTTCCTGTGGAATGGGCAGAACATCTGCCAGGAGCGGGTTTTCCAACCGTTGAAGATCTAAAATCGAATAAGGCAACGGTGATTCATCAAAAACTCAATGGATACCGTAAAAAGAATAAACTGGAGATTTCTGCCGTACAACTTGAAGATGTTGAGCGCTGGTTGTTAGCGTGAAGTAGCTTGTAAAATGAGGTAACTATCAGCAGTTTCTTGCTTCGGCTGTCCAACCCCACAACTAAAAATGGTATTCGCATAGCGGTACCAGCTGCTATTAAGATTTTTGCGCTCTACTGCTAGCGCATTGATAAAGCCCATCTCGATGAGGTCGGCACTTATTTGTCTGGCTGATAGTTCCCGTTTGTTAATCACTAAAAGACGCTCGCCTGCTTTCGTTTCTGCGATAGCGATGTGAAAAAGCATTTTTTCAGATCGAGAATCCTTGGCATTACCTTCTTGAACCAATGTATGAAGACGAAGGGTTTTTTCGCTTAAAGCGGATGATGAAGCGATTTCAAACGTTAAATCACCTCCTTCTATTTCGACTTGTAGTCGTTGCTCTTGCTGCTCTGCAACCGCATCCTCTGCAAAGAGGGGAATACAAAGAAAGATGGTTTCGTCTGATGTTGATGGACTTTCCTTTCGTATATCAAATGCTAAATCATTGGGATGCAAAACGACATATTCGTTTTTGTTTTCTAACCGACGGTCTTCTCTTGTAAGATAAGGTTTGGTCTCACAACCAAAAAGGAAAAGAAACAGAAAGCCAAATACACTATAACGCATCATCAACAGCCACAGGGGTTACTCTCAACAAAGAATCGTACGTGTTTACTAGCGCTTTAAAAGCAGGCATTTGAGATTCGTTCAACGGCTCCGAAGTTGGGAATTCTTCGCTCAAATGGTCAACTTGCTGACCATTCTTCCAAAAGCGAAAACATACGTGTGGACCTGTAGCAAGTCCGGTACTTCCAACATATCCAATTACTTCTCCTTGACTAACGCGCTCTCCTTCTTTGCACGCACGCTTGCTCATGTGCAAGTACTGCGTTTCATAGGTGCTGTTGTGGCGGATTTTGACGTAATTACCATTGCCTCCAGTATATCCTGACTTTGTAACCACACCATCTCCTACCGCGAGAATTGGTGTTCCCTGTGGTGCAGCATAGTCGGTTCCCAAGTGAGACTTATAACGCTTTAAGACAGGGTGAAAACGCTTTCCAGAATAACGACTGGAAATACGAGAATACTTCACGGGGGCCTTCAAAAATGCCTTCTTCAAACTCGACCCATCTTCACTGTAGTAGCTGGTTTGGTCGTCATTCTCAAACATATAAGCACCGCGATCTTTTCCTTTGTGGTTGAAGTGTGATGCGAGAATACGACCTGTACCAACGGCAACGTCGTTGATGTACTCTTCTTCATATAACACCTCAAAGCGATCTCCTTTTTGAAGGCGGTAAAAGTCAATGGTCCATGCGTAAATATTGGCCATGGTCATCGCCAATTCAGCATTCGCGCCCTGATCTTGCAGACTTTGATACAAACTATTATTGATTTCACCTTCAACACGACGCAAGCGCGTTTCTGAAGGGTGTTCACCAGACCAACCTTTTAAAGAATCAGCAATTTCTATAACTACATAATCTTTTTGAGACTTTTCATAAATGAAATAAGAAGGCACGCTGTCTTCTTGATTCGAAAAAAGTGCCAACCAACCTTGGTCAGGCTTTATTTTTCTTGGGTCAATGATGTCTCGACTTTCTTTCAAAAAGATCTCCAAAGCAGTGGCGCTAACACCAAAAGGGCGAAGTACTTCAGAAAGTACCTGACCTGAGGTGATGGAGCCTTCTACTACGTGAAACGAATTCAAGTCGAAGCCAAAGCGAATCAATTCCACATGTTCAATAACATCTTCTTGGATGATATGATCTTGAATTGAATCGTTTTGCTGACAAGAAACAAAAAGAAACATCAGGGCGGCTGATATCAGTCGTGTGTTCTTCATAAAGGGGGTTACGTAAAAATGTCTCAACGGGTTCGAAAGTAGACAGTAAATCAATAAAACGCGAATCCAAATAACTATTGTGTTCACTTCGATTGGTTGAAAACCACAGATTCTACCCAACCCTTGCCCCAGTCAGCCAATTCTTGTTCTGACCACACTTCAGGAAAGAAGATCCTTCGTTGAAAACGTGGAGGTAGATATTTCTGCCAGTTTGTACCACCTGTAGCGGCTATGTCTTCTGGGTTTTTGTGCAAATAGCGCACGGCCGATTTGTAGTGGGCAAGAGGCCAATTCACGTTTACATTGGTATCTAACCACCTCAAACTGATCAGCAAGGGTTCGTTATTTTGGTCTTCTCCGGGCAAGGTCTTCACCTTGTCCCAAAGTGTTTTGCCGAGGAATTTTTTGGCAAGGTCTATTAGCTCTTTCGAATATTTGATTTCGAATTGCTGAAGTGTCAGTGTTTTATTGCCAGTTGATAGCTCTGTCGCACCCATTTTCCAATAAATACGCTCGTACATCGCAGGAATGTCGTCTTTCGAAAAGTATGTTGGGAAATTTTGACGGGCAGGCTCTTCTACCAAACGATCAAAGGTCGCCGAACAAATCTCTATCATCCTATACTGTGCCGACTGGAATCCACTTGCTGGAAGAAGCGACATGCGGAATTTTAAAAACTGATCCCTGTCCATGCCATCAACCATGATATCAAAACTCTTGGTAAGCGCTTCGAAATACCTGTTAATCCGTGTTATGCGAGTGGTTAACCAACTTAAATCAAAATCAGTTTTTTCGCGGATTTGCTCGAACTCATGCAAACAAAGCTTGAAATACAGCTCTGTAATTTGGTGATACATGATAAAAATCTCCTCATCAGGAAAAGATGTGATTGGACTTTGGAGACTTAAAAGGGTGTCTAGGTGTATATAATCCCAATAGGTTAAGTAGTCGGCGTATAATAACCCGTCGAGGTAAGACTCAAGGTCTTGACCCATCGACGAGTATTTTTCTTGCAGAAGCTGCAGTTTTTCAAGAAGTTTTGGACTCAATTCCATCTTGCAAAGGTTCTTTAACTGCGCAAGTTATGAAAACAGTCGTGCCTTAGTTAACCAAAGCAACAGGATTTTTAAGGTTTTGGTAGTCTACAACTTCCATTTTCAATGATCCTACAAGCAATTCTGATTTCACCAGAATTGGAATCTTGTTTTTGTCGGCCGTTACCCATACTTCCAAGTCATCTTCGCTTTTCCAAATGCGCCCTTGTTGAATAACAGGGACAAACTTCATGCATCTGTATTTTCCTTTGCGAAGTTTCACTTCCTCGGTGCCCATGTATTTTATTTTCAAAGGGAAAATTTCACCGTCTACAAATGTTGTAATCTCGAAAAGGTCTCCAACTTTAGCTTTGCCATAGTCGATTGTTCGTGCATAGTAGAATGCTGAAACAAGGTCTTGTATAAAACTCGGAGTTTTGTACTCTTGCTTTTCATGAGTGCGCAGTGCGCTTTTGCTCGGATAAAACTGGTAATCTTGGAAGATTTTATATCCACCCTCTTCTACATTTCGAATGAATCGGTAAGGGAACATCCCTTGCTTGTCGATGTAGGTTTCGTAGCGGTCACGCACTTTAAAAACCCAGTCGAAGCCGCCTAAACTTTTCCCAGTACCAATAACGTGGTATGCATCGCGTCCAGAAAACTTCCATTTTGAATCTTTTACTTCAAGAACGGCTTCGCCAGCATCAATGAAGCCGTAGTGTATTCTGTAAACAAGTTTTTCTCCTGTTTGAAATGCTGTATTTGTAACAGTTCTAAGTCCTGTTTCTGGCAAGGTATCTAGCTTCACCTTAAGTGGCTTTATACCTTGTGCAATTCCTACCTGGCCTGCCAGAAGTATGATTGCGAATGTGAGAAGCTTTTTCATAATGAGGCGAAAAGACAAAGCATGTGCCAAATAAAAATTCTAGCCGACATAGGCTATACACTTCAACTCTATGGCAATGGGTGTTGGTAGTGCATTTATCTCAACGGTGGTTCGGCACGGTTGATTGTCTTTAAAGTATTCAGCATAAATGCGATTGAATGTAGCAAAGTCTCTTTTCATGTGTACCAAAAAGACGGTAACATCAACCAAATCTTCCCATTTTGAACCAGAAGCCTCTAAAACACTGCGTACATTTTGAAAAACACTGTGCACTTGTGCTTCAAAATCGAATTCTAAAAAATTTCCGTTGTGATCGAGCTTCAGACCCGGCACGCCGCTGTCGTTGGCATCAGAACCCGCGCTGCGTGGGCCGACACCAGAGAGAAACAAAAGGTTCCCTACTTTTCTTGCATGTGGATATAAACCCACTGGTTTTGGTGCTCCTGAAGCATTGATTCGTCCGTCACTCATAATCGTGTTTTTTGTTGCCCAAATATAGTGTTACATCTCCTCTAAATATGGCTAAGCCGTTTGAATTGAATATTGATGTTAGGCAACATATGCATTTTGTATCTTGCCGAAAAGTTTTATCCATGCGTTATCAAGCACTATCAAAGGAACTGTACATTAAAAACAGATCAAAATTTGCATCGTTGTTACCGCCAAAGTCGATCGCGATTTTCACGTCGAACGATATCATGCCCACAAGTGCTGACGGATCGATGCCCTTTAAACAAGCTTCTGATATCTTTTACCTTTCTGGGGTAGATCAAGAAGAAACGATTCTGGTTGTTTTCCCAGATAGCCTGCACGAGAAACACAGAGAGATTTTATTCGTTCGCGAGACAAATGCTGAAATCGCTATTTGGGAAGGTTCTAAACTAACGAAGGAGTCTGCTCTCGAGGTGTCGGGTATTCGCACGGTTTATTGGACAGATCAGTTCGAAAAAATCTTTCATGCGCTTATCAGTGAGGCACAACTGGTCTTCTTGAACAGCAACGAGCATACGCGTGCTTCAAGCGAGGTCGAAACCCGAGAAATGCGTTTGTCGAAATGGATGCGAAAGAAGTACCCGCACTATCGCTATGAGCGCAGCGCGCCAATTATGCACCGTATCCGATCGGTTAAGGAAGCTGAAGAGATTGAGCAAATGCAGAGGGCATGCGACATCACAAAGTCTGGTCTAGAACGTGTCTTGAAGTTTATCAAGCCAGGTGTAATGGAATATGAAATTGAAGCTGAGTTTGCACATGAGTTTCTTCGTCAAGGGTCACGTGGGTTTGCCTACACTCCTATCATTGCTAGCGGTTTCAATGCATGTGTATTGCACTACATTGAAAACGAAGCGCAATGTCAGGCTGGTGATGTATTGCTGATGGATGTTGGGGCTGAATATGGTAATTATGCTTCTGACATGACAAGGTGTGTGCCAGTGAGTGGAAGGTTTACGAGCCGACAAAAAGACGTATACAACGGTGTGCTCAGCGTTATGAAAGGAGCAATGGGGTTACTAAAACCGGGTGTTTTCATGCATGAATACCATGCTCAGGTAGGTGAGTTAATGACACGTGAGTTGCTTAATTTGGGATTAATTGACCAACACGATGTTGCAAAGCAAAACCCTGACTGGCCTGCTTACAAGAAGTATTTTATGCACGGAACAAGTCACTTTCTGGGTATTGATGTGCATGACGTTGGTTTGTGGAATGAACCTATTCAGGCAGGCCATGTGTTCACAGTAGAACCGGGTATTTACATCCGTGAAGAAAACTTAGGAATACGTCTTGAAAACGACATCGTGATTCAGGAAAACGGATTCAGAGATTTAATGGGACACATCCCATTGGAAGCAGAAGAAATTGAGGACTTAATGAATGGCTGATCAACCGTGCATGGTTGATTCTTTGCCGTATTTTTCCATCAATGTGCTTTCAAAGTCAAGAAATTCTTGCCAACGGCGATCCACTTTTTTTGGGTCGCCGTATTTTTTTGCCAAAGAAATAAACGTGGAGTAATGTGTGGCTTCAGAAATCATCAACTCACGATAAAATGCTCTAAGGTCTTCATCTTCGATTTCTTCACTCAATATTCGAAATCGTTCGCAAGACCGAGCCTCAATCATCGCAGCAAAAAGCAATCGCTCCATTAATTCTTGATCTTTCGGCCCCCCTTTTTTGATAAACAGCGAAAGGTCTTGTACATAGCAATCTCGTTGCTCATGACCCAATTGAAAGCCTCGTGCTTTGATTTTTTCATGTACCATGTCAAAATGCTCCATTTCCTCCAAAGAGATGCGCGTGAGTTCTGTAACAAGGTCTTGGTGCTGCGGAAATCTAACAATTGTTGACATAGCATTTAACGCAGCTTTTTGCTCGCACCAAGCATGGTCGGTGAGGACGTCTGAAATGTTCTTTTCAGCAATGTTTACCCATCGTGGATCGGTTGGCAGGCGCAAACCGAGCATTACTTTTGTTGAATTTTCCATACCACAAAGGTATGATCAAAAAAAATCCCGCCCGTGCGGGGTCTCTTTTATTAGTCTTTTTTTCTTCGTGCTGAACAAGAACACGTTGTTGGAAACGTTGTCCGTTATTCAAAACTTCAGCTACATAAATGTCCGCCTGAAGCTCTGAAGTGTTCAACGTAAGTGCTGTTGTAAACTTCGTTGAAGGTCTTTGAAACTACCAATTGACCAGCAAGATTGAATATGTTTACGGTAGCAGAACCTTCAGCGCTTACTCCGAATTGGAAGTTAACAACGTCGTCAGCAGTTGACTGAAGTCCGTAAATAGACTACGCGTGTGTTTGACCATCTGAGTAAGATGAGATGTCAACCGAAATCTCAGTGTAGGCTGCATATTGAGCTCCCTGAGTTCCGTCCATCCGTGCTTCGAAAACATCATCTGCGATAGCAGGTCCAGAAGTTGGAAGCACAATCCATAAGATCAAAGTAGCGTTTGTTCCATTCGCAATCGTCACGGCCTGAGTCATAAGACCTTCTTCAACAGCGCCACCAAACCAATCGCACCAATCGCCATCATAAGCAATACAGCCACCAACGCAAGTAACACAAAGAGCCGTAGTACAAAGAGGAGTTCCGCAGTTAGAAGAAGCTTCTGTCCATGCTACTGACGGAGAACCACACTCAAAGATTGGATCGATCAATTGTGCATCAGCCGCACTTTCGCCACCGATGAAAAGAAATGAAAATAGAAATTGTTTTTATTAAAGATGTTTAAGTGACATCATTGATTCCACCCACGCAAACAACTGCCAGTTGACAGCACATGCTTGGTGTCTGAGTGTAAAACTAAGTCTCCTACCGCAACGTTTTCAAACCTAAACCAAATAGTAATTAAAGTCTCAAGCGTTGAATTCGATAATCCGCTATACGTATTGAGCACCAAAAACCCTTGTGGTGACAGTATTTTGGAGGCTTCAGATAAGAGTTCATTCAGTTGGTCTTCCAACTTCCATTTTGTCGGATTTTTTCCTCCTCCGTTTCCATAAGAAGGAGGGTCCATGATGATTCCATCGTATAGGTTACCTCTTTTAGCTTCTCTTTTAACAAAAGTAAGCGCGTCTTCAACTGTCCAACGAATGTTTTTCAACTTGGAAGACTCCATGTTTTCGCTTGCCCAGTTTACGATTGGTCGAATGCTATCGACATGTGTCACATCCGCGCCGCTGGCGCAGGCTGCTAAAGAGGCACCTCCCGT
This sequence comes from Cryomorphaceae bacterium, assembly GCA_016124575.1. Taxonomy (GTDB): domain Bacteria; phylum Bacteroidota; class Bacteroidia; order Flavobacteriales_D; family Sanyastnellaceae; genus RI-182. The sequence continues at coordinate 148,993 of WGNM01000023.1, read as the reverse complement.
GTAGGCGAACAGATTTAGAATTTTTGATTTCGGTTTGTTCTGAACCTGTGATGCGATAAACTCCCAGTTTGCAGCTTGTTCAGGGAAAACACCCACATGCTTAAAAGCCGTTAGTTTTAAGTTGAAAGCCAATTTCTGACCGTTCAACGGGTATGTGATTTGCCAATTGGGTTTAAAATCTTTCGCCGTTTGCCAAATACCCGACTTCGAGTCGCGATAAACGAAAGTGGCATGACTCTCTTTTCGCCAGTCGTTTTCAGAAAGTGACTTTGGCCAAATGGCAGTAACCTCCGGTCGACGCACCACTACAGAGCCGAAACGCTCAAGTTTTTCACCATCGCCAGCATCGATTAAGTTGTAATTTTGCCATCTTGATTCAAAGCGAGACCAATATCTTTCCATGTCCGAAAGTTAGGATTCTCGCAAGGAATGACCAACTTAGCATCGATGTCGAAAAAGAAACAAAATTCAAGAGATAGCCGCAAGCCGCGAAATTTGCGCGCTGAAATACTAGACGTGTTCAAACAACAGCCACATAAACCGCTGAACTACAAACAGGTAGCGAGCAGCATGGGGGTGTATGATGATCAGGTCCGCACGTTAATTATGACTGTTATTGAGGAGTTGGCAGAAGCCGAAAAACTTGATTCAGCCGGACGTGGGAAGTATGTTTGGAATCAACCAGCGGATAGTGGCATTGAAGGAACAATTGAAATAACGAAGTTTGGAAGAGGGTTCGTAATTGTAGACGGACAAGACAAAGACATTCCAATAGCGAAAGGAGACACAGGCACAGCGCTATATGGCGACAAAGTAGAAGTTGTTTTTTCTTCGTTTAGAAAAAAACGAACCGCTCGTGTTCAAAGGGTTATTAGCCGTGCGAAAGATCAATTTGTTTGCATTTTTGATCAAAAGCGCAATGTCACGTTCGGCTTACCAACAGATCAGCGCACTCACATTGATTTTTTTATTCCTCCAGCTTATGGTTTGGATGCCAAACATGGTGAAAAGGTTGTTGTTGAACTGTTAGGCTGGGACGACCCAAGAGAAAACCCGGTGGGAAAAGTTGTCGAGGTATTGGGAATGCCGGGAGATAACGACGTAGAAATGCATTCGATCATGATCGAATATGGGTTACCCTATCACTTTCCATCTGAAGTGCTGTACGATGCCGATCGCATTCCGAAAGAGATTACATCAAATGACATTGCGTCACGACGTGATTTCCGCGATGTGTTGACTTTTACCATTGACCCGTATGATGCCAAAGATTTTGACGACGCACTTTCATTGAAGCAGCTGGAGAATGGCAACTGGGAGATCGGGGTGCACATTGCAGACGTATCGCATTACCTGCGACCAGGAACAATATTGGAAGATGAAGCATTGAAAAGAGCGACCTCGGTATATCTCGTAGACAGAACCATCCCGATGTTGCCAGAAGTTTTGAGCAATGAGCTTTGTTCACTGCGGCCGAATGAAGACAAGCTGTGCTTTTCGGCAGTTTTTGAGATGAATAACGATGCGGTAGTATTGAATAGCTGGTTTGGAAGAACTGTAATTCACTCAGACCGCCGTTTTACTTATGAGGAAGCTCAAGAAATGATTGAAGGGGCGGAAGGAGATCATAAAGAAGCCATTTTAACGCTTGATGACCTCGCAAAGAAACTGAGAGCGAAAAGGTTCATAGCGGGAGGTATCGACTTCAACACTGAAGAGGTGAAGTTCAAACTCGATGAAATGGGTAAACCAGTTGGTGTATTCATCAAACGAATGAAAGATGCCAATAAGCTTATCGAAGACTTTATGCTGCTGGCCAATGTCAAAGTTGCTGAACGCATCGGACGTCCACAAGTAGGAAAACCGAGCATGTTCGTTTACCGAATTCACGATCTTCCAGACATCGAGAAGCTTAAAAACCTGAGAGAATTTGCTGGCCGATTTGGCTATGAAATGCCGAAGCCTAACAAAGAGAATGCTGAGTTGTCGATTCGTGAATTGGTATCTAAAATTGAAGGAACTCCGGAGCAAGATGTAATTAAGAACATGGCCATTCGCAGCATGGCAAAAGCCGAGTATAGCACGCACAACATTGGCCACTATGGGCTGGCTTTTGATTTTTATACCCATTTCACCTCCCCAATTCGAAGATATCCAGATGTAATGGTTCATCGACTATTGCAGCATTACCTCGATGGAGGAGCAAGTTTGGGAGCAGAGGAATACGATAAGAAGTGCCGACATTCCTCAGAAAGAGAAAAAAAGGCTGCTGAGGCAGAACGCGCGTCCATTAAATACAAACAAGTAGAGTTTTTAATGACGCGCATTGGCGAAACGTTCAAAGGTATTTTGTCAGGAGTTACGGCACGCGGTCTTTACGTCGAACTCATAGAAAATAAGTGCGAAGGAATGGTAAGCTTGGATAGCCTTTACGACGATGATTACTACTATGACGAAGCGAAACTTTGTCTGCGTGGCAGAAGCACCGGAAAAGAATACCACTTTGGAGATGAGATCATTGTGACCGTCTCAGGGGCGAATCTTCAAAAACGACAGTTGGATTTCAAAATAGCAGATGTTTATTCGGTGTGAACTCAATTAATCCTTATATTCGATCTTGAGAAATCTTAATCAAAACTTTATGAAACGAATTTTACTATCCCTTTTTGTCGTCTTCTCAACATTGGCTGGCCAAGCGCAATTGCCAAGTGGAGTTATAGCACCAAACTTTACGACGACTGACCTCGACGGAAACACATACGAGTTGTACGACTTACTATCGCAAGGATATACTGTTGTGATGGATGTTTCAGCGACATGGTGCGGACCATGTTGGTCATACCACACGGGTGCATACAATGGCTCGAATGGTGAAGGAGCCCTTCATGCACTTTACAATGAACACGGCATTGATGCCGGAGGAAATGTGTTTGTGATCTACATTGAAGGTGACGCGCAAACTACTCTTGCTGACCTTAACGGCACAGGAGCATCAACACAAGGTGATTGGGTGTCTGGCACGCCATATCCGATTGCTGATGATGCGGCTGTTGCAAACTTGTATGAGATAGCATATTTCCCAACCATCTATACGATCTGTCCGAATGGAATTGTATACGAAACCGGTCAACTTACAGTTGAAGACCACTGGGCATTCATTGAAGACCTAGATTGTCAGACAGTTTCATCAAATGACGCCATTATTATCGACTACGTAGGCGCAGATTTTACATGTGATATCGTAGATGTAGAAGTTGAATTTGCAAACATCGGTCTAGATGACATTACAGCGTTGTCGTTCTCAGTTACTGGAGTGAACCCAGAATTGTCATACGACTGGTCGGGTGTTTTGAGCACGTTTGAATCGACTACCATCAACCTTGGAACAACCAGTGTGATTAGCGGACAAGAAGTAGTAATTACAATTGTGACCCCAGATGATAATGCGTCGAACAACATGACCTCTGTTGCGCTTTCGGCCACTGAGTCAACCACACACATTCACTTTAGCATGCTTACCGACGATTACCCGGGCGACTACAGAATCAGCATTTTTGATGACAACGGAAATGAGGTAGCAGCCGGTGGTCCTTGGGCAGAATTTGATGTGCCGTTGGCTCCAATGCAAATCGATGAGGATTATTATTTACCAGCAACAGGTTGTTATAGTGTAGTGATTTACGATGATTACGGTGATGGTATGTCAGGTGGAAACGCTTCGGCTTATGGCGTTGAGGCGAATGGAACCCCAATGGCTAACATCGTAACTGTTGCTTTAGGTGTTCCGTTTGATTCATTCACAGGTGCAACAAGTGTAACAGAAACTGTTTCTGTAGCTGAAACAAATTTCGTTTCAGATTTCGTTACTTACCCAAACCCAACAGACAACATTTTAAATGTTCGCTTTACTTCATTGAATGGAGGAAAGTACACTGTTGTTGTTATGAATACCATGGGTCAACGTGTAGCAGAATACGCTTTGGGAACCCTTTCAACAGGAGTTCAGCAGACGTCACTTGATCTTTCGAACCTTTCTTCAGGAATGTATATGCTTCGCTTATCTTCAGAGCTAGGCGAAACGACAATGCCTGTGATCGTTCGTTAATAGAAAAGTCATAAAACAAAAAGAGGCGGTCCAAAACAGACCGCCTCTTTTTGTTTTATCTCGTTACTTACGCCGTAGCCTTTTTCAATTGAGCTTTTTGAAATGCTAAGAAGTCGTCGTAGGTCATCATTTTATCGGTGCAACCAGCGGGGTTTAACTCAACAATGCGATTGGCAACTGTTTGAGTAAACTCATGGTCATGTGATGTAAACAGCACTGTTCCTGGGAAATCTTTTAGCGCGTTGTTGAACGCAGTAATTGACTCCAAATCGAGGTGGTTGGTTGGCTCATCAAGAATTAGAACATTACCGCCAGCAAGCATCATTCTTGAGGTCATGCAACGTACTTTTTCACCTCCGGAAAGAACAGTGACACTTTTTAAAGTTTCTTCACCAGAGAAAAGCATTTTGCCAAGAAATCCGCGGATATAGACCTCATCTTTCTCAACGCTGTATTGGCGAAGCCAATCGATGAGGTTATCTTTGCCTTCAAAATACTCGGTGTTATCGTTCGGCAAGTAGCCAACAGAAATGGTTTGTCCGAACTCGAAAGAACCTCCGTCAGCTTTCAACTCACTCATTAAAATGCGGAACAGGGTGGTTGTGGCCAATCCACTTTTCGAAATAAAGGCAATCTTATCACCTTTGTTAACATTCACAGAAAGTCCTTTGAACAAAGCTTCACCATCTGAAGAAGCAGAAAGGTTATCGATTCGCAAAATCTGATCTCCAGCCTCTCTGGTTTGTTGGAGAATGATGGCCGGGTATCTTCTAGACGAAGGCTGAATTTCGTCAAGATTGATCTTTTCAAGCAACTTCTTTCTGCTTGTTGCTTGCTTCGATTTGGATGCGTTGGCACTAAATCGTGAAATGAAATCTTGCAGCTCCTTTTTCTTTTCTTCAGCCTTTTTGTTTTGGTTGGCTTGTTGGCGGAGTGCAAGTTGACTCGACTCATACCAGAACGTGTAGTTTCCAGTGTATAATTTAACCTTTCGGAAGTCAATGTCTACAATGTGGGTGCAAACAGTGTCCAAGAAGTGACGGTCGTGAGAAACAACGATCACCGTATTTGGGAAATCGAGTAAAAAATCCTCTAACCACGAAATGGTATGAATGTCCAAATCGTTCGTCGGCTCATCGAGAATGAGGATGTCGGGATTACCAAATAGGGCTTGTGCCAAAAGGATTCGTACCTTTTGATTACCACTAAGATCTTGCAGCAGCGTGTAGTGATCATCCTCTGAAATGCCCAATCCGCTCAACAAAGAAGCAGCATCGCTTTCAGCATTCCAACCATCCATTTCTGCGAATTCAGCCTCTAGGTCAGAAGCTCTTATTCCATCCTCTTCAGAGAAATCGGGCTTAGCGTATAGCGCATCTTTCTCTTTCATGATATTCCACAAGGGTTTGTGGCCCATCATGACAGCATCCAAAGCAGTGCATTCGTCGAAAGCAAAGTGGTTTTGGGTAAGCACAGCCATGCGCTTGCCGGGTTCCAGGGAAATATTCCCGCTGTTGGGATCCATCTCACCCGACAACATTTTCAAAAAAGTTGATTTTCCTGCTCCGTTGGCGCCGATTACACCGTAACAATTGTTACCAGAAAATTTGATGTTGACTTCGTCAAAAAGGATACGCTTTCCGAATTGGAGAGACAAGTTTGAAACAGTAAGCACAGTGTTGTGGATTAAAATTGCGGGTGCAAAGGTCTGAATCTAACCTGGAGTAAGCAAATGTATTGTGCTTCACCTACTTATTTCTTCAATCCTTCTGCCGCAGCCTTCAACTTGTTAAGTTGCTGCTGCTCTTTTTCTACAACAGATTTTTGTGTCTCTTGATCTTTAATGTTCTTTTCTATTTCTCCTTCAAGATTCGAAACATCGGTTTTGGCTTTTTCGATATCGGCCTTCAATTGCTCAATTTTCGCAAGTGCATCGGTAATCTCTTTTTCGGCCTTGGCCATGTCTGCAGTGCGCTGCTCTTTTGATTTTACAAGTCCTTCGCCTTCTTTCACCGCTTTAGACATGTTTTTTTCTTCTTTCGAGAAGTTTTTCTCTTGATCAGAAATTACGGATTGGTATAACCCGTTATAGTGCTCTTTTGCAAACGTTTTTAAGAGTGATTCTATGCGATCAGCAGCTGAGCTATTGAAGTTAGAGTCGAGAGCTTTCCCGCCAAGATCAACTACAACATCTGCCGTTACCATCCCATCCTTTTCGTCGAAAAGAAGAATCAATGTGACCGTTTCATTTATCACATCAGACATTGTTACACCCAATGCCTCTTGATTTCCCTTGTTTTTTTTGAATTCAGCCTTGTATCGTGAAGAGAAGTATTTCACCAAATCTTTTTCTACATCGCTGCTTTTGCCATGAACTTTAAGGCTAAAAGCATTGAAAGATGACTTTTGAACCTTCACATCACGCTCCTGAATTTGAATAGCTGGAGCTGTTCCGAGTGACTCGATCAACTCGTCTTGAGAATGCAGGTTGACACAAAATAAGATGCTGGCAAAAAATATTAGTGACTTCAACATAGGGATGATTTTTTATTGGTTGCTGTGAAATTAGAGATTTCTGATGAGTTGATTCTGTTTATTCTTTGCAGCCACAAAGTTTTATATGCTGTTTACAAAGACGGTGCACGGAATCGTGCTTTTTAGACGTCGATTGCAGACCTTTGGTCACATGTTGCAGAAAGGGGAACAGCCGAAAGAAAAAAACACGCTATCACAGGGGTTCGTGAAAGTTGTTTTACTTGAAAAATTAGGGGATTTTCAGTGGGTAGTTGAGGCAGAGCAGCAATCATTGCTCGAATTATCGAAGACGTTGGATTGTGACATTCTGAATGTTGGCGACACCATTGGGCTGTTACGTCCAGCAAGAATGGTTGGTGAAAACATTACCTTCAAGTGTGATTTATGGGTTTATGAGCCCGATTATCTGGTTGATGTATCTGCTTTAGCAGAGTGTTTTCATCAGTTTTCAGGAACGTCACTGCAGGTCGCATCATTGTATTTTTTAAATCGGTATCGAAGAAAAGAATGGTCGACGCCGCTTTTTACTGGTAACCTTGCTAACTTTTTCCTCGATGCCATTCTAACCCTCGACAACCCGCAGTTCAGCTCACTATTTAAAGAGACGTTCTCTTTTTTTCCACTCGAATACATGCATCTTTTTCCCGATGACGCATCATTGATTTCATTCCGAAACAGCGTAGCGAAAAGGCATTATATGAATTTAATTCGGGTTGTTTCGGTCGAGTTTCCAGTTTTGAATCCGCCGCTCAACGCGGATAGTACCATGCTCGAGCCATCATTTGTTTCCCCTGAGCTGGGTTTGCAGGGACGACTGGATGCTCTTTCTCTTGGAGATGGAGCGTGTACCATCGTTGAATTGAAATCGGGTAAATCACCTTGGCCGCCAGCCGACCCTACGGCCGTTGGAGAAAATCATGCCTTTCAGTCGCACATGTACCGTATGATTGTAAACCAAGTGCTGGGCATCGTTGAAGATAAAACCAAAGTCTATGTCCTCTATTCAGCGGCCGACACGGGAAGCAACTTGAGAAGAGTAAATAGCACGAAAACCACTTCAGCCAGGGTTTTGAATGTAAGGAATAGCATTGTTAGTGATGAAAAACGAACTGCCTTTCCTGATGATGCCACCAGTCTTTGGAACACCATGATTGATTGGGGCAGACTGCGACTTCAGGACCTCAAGTTTCCTGTTTTTTTCTCTGAAAAGTTCGATTTCCACCTTTCGAAAATGCGATCAACCGACGTTCAACGGAGGGCCTATTTGCTGGCATTCTCAGAATACATTTCAAAAGAACAATGGTTGGCGAAGATGGGGAATGAGGGCGGACGTTCTGGAGCGAGGGGTTTGTGGAGCGATGATGAGGCTGCCGCTTCAACTTTTTTGGGCCCGGCCCGAATTGTTGAGAATAAAATTGCGACCGCCGAGCAAACCTTGCGATTCAAGATCGATGAAGTTGACGACCAAATTTATGATTTCAGGGCAGGCGACTTATGTGTTTTGTTTCCTGAACATGATGGGGTATTCAATGTCGGACGTGTTCAAATAACCAAAGGTGTTCTTCGCAACGAACCAGATGAAAGCGGCGAATTTGAGGTGTACTTCCGCCATCCACAAAGGGTAAGTGGTTATTTTGATCAAGAGAAACGGTGGACAGTTCGGCATGACCATTTGGATGTTGTACACCACGCTATGCATCGCGAGTTGTTTGCTTTTTGCACCGATGAATGTGTGGATGTTTCAGGATTGTTGACTCCAGCGCCCATTGCAGAATCAATTGTCCATCAGGAGTGGATTTCTGATGTCGACCACCCCAATTTGGAAAGTCGGAAATCACTGAACAACCTGATTTCTCATGCCATTGCGGCACCAAGACAGTTCTTGCTCATTGGTCCGCCAGGAACGGGTAAGACATCCATGTTTCTGAAGTATTACATCCGTGCAGACCGGAAGACAAAAAGCGACAACATGCTCATTTTGGCTTATACGAATCGTGCTGTTGATGAGATTTGTGCAGTTTTGAGAGATTTACGTGAAGTAGGTGAGGAAAGATACTATCGTGTTGGAAGCAGAAACACGTGCGACCAGAGGTACTATGGAAACCTTTTGGTGGAAATAGCCGCCGCAGCAGAAAACAGAGCCAGTTTAAAAGCAGATTTGGCCAAGAGGAATGTTGTAGTATGCACCGTTGCCACAGCAATTACGAGGAGTGAGTTGCTTGACCCTAAAAACTTCAGCACCGTGATTGTTGATGAAGCATCGCAGGTATTGGAGCCGATGCTAGTGAATATTTTGGGGAGGGTTAAGAAATTCATTCTGATAGGTGATGACAAGCAACTACCAGCGGTGTCTCTTCAGTCGCAAACCAGCGCGAAAATTGAACATGAGACAATTCGAGCCATGGGCATGGAGCGGACCACAAATTCACTGTTTGAACGGCTATTGTCGGTAAGTGAATCAGAGAATAGAGGCACATTGATTCATCAAGGACGGATGCATCTGCTTTTAGCGAATTTTATTAGTGAGAAATGGTACAATGGAGTATTGGTTTCAGCCAGACAACCCCACCAACAGGAACCCACTAAGATTCCTGAGCTACCTGAACACTTGGGTGATCGATTGATGTTTTATGAAGTAAGTCCGGAAGGAGGCGTAAACATAAAGTCGAACGAGAGGGAAGCCAAAGCCGTGGTTGATCTCATTGCCGAGCTTATGGCAGCTGGAGTAGAAGAGAGCAAAATAGGAGTTGTTGTTCCATTTCGAAATCAAGCAGCCCTCATTCGCAAGAAGATAAGCAGCATCGCAACAAACGCACTTGTTGTAGACACCGTTGAGCGTTTTCAAGGCAGTCAGCGAGACCACATATTGTTTTGCACCACCATTCAGAAGCAAAGTGAATTGGATTTGTTGCGGGAGTTATCGGAAGTACAAGGGGGAAGTGTAGATCGGAAGTTGAATGTGGCATATACCAGAGCGCGCAAACAATTCGTTCTTTTCGGCAACAGCAATGCGTTAAATGGAGATGTTCATTACGCCGATTTACTGCATTATATTGAGAAAGAAGGAAGAATTATTCCTTGTTTAGAAATCAAAACAGCATCAGGGTTATAAATAACTTAAGGAATTCATTACTTTTGCGCCGTTCAAATTTAGAACAGCGCCCATAGCTCAGTTGGTTAGAGCATCTGACTCATAATCAGAGGGTCCTAGGTTCAAGCCCTAGTGGGCGCACTATTTGGCCTGAGATTCGTTTCAGGCCTTTTTTATCTTCATCAAGAAGATATGGCTCTGTAGTTCAAGGGATAGAATAGAAGTTTCCTAAACTTTTGATTCGGGTTCGAGTCCCGGCGGAGCTACTGATAATTACTTAAAGGCACAGTTTTTGTCCAGACGCAAAAGAATTTTAAAACAAAGAAAAATGAAGAATTTCTCTCTAAATCGAATTTTGTCCTTTTTTGCATTGATAATTGGGTTAGGACTCGCAAATGTCTCTACTGCCCAGCAGGGATATGAATTCACCTCTTTTACTGTAGTTGAGTCGATCATTCCGAATGGATTGGGGCGCTCTCGAATCATTCAGGCGACCGAAACGCGTGATTACAAGGAATTCACCTCTGTTCGCTCAGAGGAAGACAATGACAGGAACAAATCTGACCGCGGCGAAATACGCGTAAAGAATTTTGAAGAAACCAAAATATTGAATTTTTATAATCTTGGTGGAATTCGGTTTCAGAATATTGCAGCGAATGATGCTGTTGTAAATAGCAAAGTGAATAGCATGTTCGATGCTGGTTGGGAACTTGTAACCATCACAGCAGGTGTAGAATCAGAGGCAGGAAAGGAAGATGGCGAAGGAATTTACATCACGCGTTTCTATTTCAAGCGCTTGAAACAGTAAAGATTATTACGAATTGTAGCCAGCACCAGAAGTGCTGGCTTTTTTTTGTTCGTTTTCAATTTGCTCTATTAACATATCTACTTTCCGCATTTGAGCCTTGAAAAATTGATTTCTGATTTTCTCTGCCATACCACTTACTTGAATTGATTTCGAACGGAGATTGTCGAGCCATTCTGCATGTTGGGTATTAAAAACCTCATTTCTTGTACGGATCGTATTGAAAGTGTTGTAACCTATAAAGGTAGTACGTAGGCTCTCGGATGTGACATATATTGAGTTACTGCCAATCATCAGATCACACAAGTAAAGGTTGAACGGAATGCCGCTGGAGGCGCCATTAAAAAGTATTTTTTGGCCTATTTCTGCCTGACGTGAAACACGTTGAAGCAAAGATGAAACGTCGTTAAGCACAGAAACAGCGCTTTCAGTTGATTGAAAGAACCCCGCTTCCCAATAAAATTTAACTTGTTGTAATGTGCTCTCGATTGTTTCGTTGGTCCATATTTCTGTTGACGACACTGTTGCATATCCATCATACAACGCGGGGAAAGTTTCGCTCAATCCTTCCGAAAACTCACTCGAAAAATGGGTGGCGTCGTATTCAGGTATGTTCATGATCGACTTCATCCAATAGAACATTTTGAAGAGCCCAAGTTGCTGGAATCCGAAATGGTAAAACATGGGAATGTCTTCAGCTGCGTAATATATATGTGATGCTTCGTGCCGCTTAATCTTCGCCAGTTGACCAATCAACTGATCGAAATACATTTTGAAATGCTCTGTGTTTTGTTCTAAGCGCGTATATTGAAAGGTTACTACGTCTTGTACCTCATTGTTCAGTGCCTCAAGGGGAATGCTGTAATGCACACAAATCTTTACTGTTTCATCGAGAGAAAATGCGGTCTCGCATCTCAAACGTCTGTATGCGCCATCAGTACTTATTTCTAACAATTCTGATATGTCTTTGGCAAGATTGATTTGTCCCGGAACCTGCTTCTTCAATAATGCGATGAAACTCTCCTGATGATTCAAACGATTTTTTATTTGCATAACAGACAATTAGTTGTTTGTATAAATTGCAAAAAACACAAAAATGTTGTGTTGAGTTGCATAGAACGCAAATATATAATTCATATTACACAATGCGTTGTGAGAGTTGCGATATTTGAAACAACAGTTTCTATTTGGTTGTGAAATCCGTAAAAACGAAGTGTTTAAGATTAGGATATTTGTCCAACAAAAATCACGAAAATGAAAAATTCAATTCTATTACTCGCTGTGTTTGCCTTAGCAATGTTTTCTTTTGGTTTGAACGCTCAATCTTCACGTCCATTATTAGCGGTTACAGATATAGATGTAAACGACACATTTGCAAACGGTGCAAACTATTCTATCGAAGACTTTGTTATGATCGAGCTGTCGAAAATTGATGGGATAGAACTTTTAGATCGTTACGACATGGATTTTTTAGCCAAGCGCGACCAAATAGAAATCAATGGTTGTTTCTCTAAAATATGTTTGAGGGAGATTGGAAAATCGCTAAAAGTCGATAAGATTCTTACTGGAAGCGTGCTCACTGTTGGAGAAAACATAATAGTGAATTTCCGCATTTTGGATGTTGCAAGCGGGAGTATTGAAAAGAACCACACGGTAGAATTTTTGAAATTAAACGCCGAAATAAAAAGCATGATTGGCATTACGATTCAGGAAATGTTCGAACTGCCAGTTGATGAGGAGTTGAAAAAGAAGTTAAGTGTGAGAAACGATTTTGAGGGTTCAGTTAACAATCCGTATCAACTGCGCTTGCGTTCTGATGGTCCGCGCATGGGGTTGACGGTTTTTCAAGGAGAACTTGCCGATAGATTGGCCGAAAGCAAAGCCGATGGGGGTTTTGAAGCGCATCCTGTGATGTTTCAGTTCGGCTACCAATTCGAGAAGCAGTATTTGAACGAAGGAAACTTTCAGGCGTTGTTCGAGTTTATTCCAATGATTACGGGCTTGGATCAGGGTTTTGTTATACCAAGTATAACGATTATGAATGGATTGAGGAACAATAAGAATGGGTGGGAGTTCGCTTTTGGACCGACATTCTCTCTGGTAACCATGAGCAATGGGTATTATGACCTCGAAACAGAACATTGGACATTGAGTGCAGGTTTGGATTCTTTGCCTGCAGGTGTTACAGAGATTAAGCGAGTGGATAGTCGAGGCGATGTGAAAATTCAACCTGGATTTGTTTTTGCAGCAGGTAAAACGTTCAAGTCGGGTAAACTGAATATACCTGTTAACGCATATGTGATACCCAATAACAAAGGACTTCGATTCGGGGTTTCAATGGGTTTCAATGCACGAGATCGTTACATGTATGCGAACTAAGAACAAAATAATAGAAGAATAAAAAAAGCCGAATCCAATGCTGGATTCGGCTTTTTCATTTCGATTATAGATTATCTGAAGACTACGAAACGTCTCGACGTTTTGCCTTTATCAGTAACAAGAGTGATGAGGTATGTGCCAGGCTCGAGTGTGCTGACATCGTAACCAATGTTCTGTTGACCTTCAGCCTGAATCATTGTCCGACGATCAATCAAACGACCTTGAATGTCTGTAACAACCATATCGACTTGTCCGCTTTCAGCAAGAACATAATTCACGTTTAAAAGGTTGTCTGTCGGGTTCGGGTACAAGTTCAAACCTGAAACTGGCTCTGGTGAGCTGGTAAGCATTGGTTGAAATTCAGGTTCAGCTGTTCTTGCACTATTCAAGCATCCGGTGATAACCATGTCATCCACGTGCAATTGATCATCATCTGCAGAAGCATCAGCTCTCAAACGAACACGTGTATTTGTGGTGAAAGGACCAGGTATTACCAAGTCAACTTGGTAGTATGTCCCGTTATTAAAACTTGTCCCCGCAGCATATGTTGCCTTCGTTACATAACTAGAGCCCCCATTGGTTGAAAGCTGTACCCAAAAATCTTCGCCCGTCTCGAAACTTATGGTTTTAAATTTAAAGCTAACGGTGATTTCGTCGTAGTTCGAGAGGTTTTGACTTGTGGTTGTCATAACAGAGGTGGAAGTATTGTCGCGCAAACGAATAGAGTAGCTTCCGCTGTAAGCATTGGCCGCACTGTTTACACGTGCACAATCTGTTCCCCCATCAGTCCATATACCCCAGTTGGAATCAAATGAGTTCGAGTTGATGGTTACATACGAGCATCCACCAGTATTGCAAGGTGCGCAGCTCGAGCCGCCGCAATCAACACCTGTTTCATCTCCATTTTGAATTCCGTCTGTACATGTTGGTGCTGGAGGTCCGCCTAAGCAGAAATTCGTGCTTTGACTTGTTGTAAATGTGCCCCCGCTTGCCAATGTACCACTCGGGCCTGTTAGGGTATAACTTCCGTTTCCGTAAGAGCAACAAATCCCATCTCCGTAAGCATCGGTTATTGTGAAAGTATAGCATCCGTCGGCAATGCAAAGAGGAATCACCAGGGTAGAACCATCTGCTTGACTGCCATAAGTTCCGCCGCTGGCCACAGTAGCATTCGATGCATTTCTCAACGTCCAGCTCGTTTCTTCTGGATAGTTATCGAAAGTAATTGAAAGTGATAGAGCATTGTCGGAGCAACCACAAGCCGGACAAGAGCCACCGCAGTCGATTCCTGTTTCAGTGCCGTTTTGAATACCGTCATTGCAAGTTGGTGCTGGACCGCCACCGCCGCAGGCCGTTGAGTTTAGCAATGCAGCTCGCGCACCCCCTGGTTCAAACAATGCACGCATTCTTGTTTTTTGTCCGGCACTAAATAGGTTCATACATGCATCATCTGTGTAATCCATGTAATTCTGAACCATGTCGGTGGTGCTGCATGAAACGTGTCCGAGCGGACAACCATAATTCGCAGCATCAGACGTCGGGGTATCTGTTACGAAATCGTCAACAGTACATCCACCATCGCCCCAAATGTGGCGCAGGTTCAACCAGTGACCCACTTCATGTGTGGCAGTTCTCCCCAAATTGAAAGGTGCTGTTGCTGTGCCTGTGGTTCCGAAATATTGGTAATCAATTACAACACCATCGGTTGAAGATGCACCGCCAGGAAATTGTGCATAACCTAGAATGCCGCCACTTATATCACATACCCAAAGGTTCATATACTGCGATGATGGCCAAGCGTCTTTTCCACCAGAAGAGTTAAACTTTACTTGGTCGTTGGTTCCGAATGCTGTAGTACTCGTCGATGTCCGTGTTATACCGGTTGTCGGGGCTCCAGTAGGGTCTACCGTTGCAAGGCAAAAAGACACTTCTGCATCTGCGGCTTGCGACCATACATTGTCAGCATCAGAATTCAACCTTCTAAAGTCAGCATTCAACACATCTATTTGCGACATGATTTGCGCTGTGCTAACGTTTTCGGCGGCTGTGTTGTACACAACATGGACAACCACAGGGATATTGATTACCCCATTTACTGCGCGTATTCCAGACGAAACAACTTCTTCTGTATGCCTTTCAATGGCTTCCAGTTTCGCATTGCGTTTGGGGTCATTTTGAAGTTGCATTTCCAGGTAATCCATGGAACTACAATTGCGTTGAGCTTGTGAAAAAATAGACACAAGAAGTAATGCAAAGAACAGTAGACGTGTCTTCATACAATAGAATATTTAGTTAGAATAAAAGGTTTCATGCCGTTTGAATGCGCCGCAAAGGGGATTCAAACTGCGCTTAGAAATTAGAAAATTTCAACAACCAATCAACAAAAAGAGAAAATTAGTTTTCAGCCGACTTTCTAAGTGGAAGTGAGACCCCAAAAACGTAGTTGTTTTGAAGAAAAAAGAAGTGTTGAGACGCCCTATCCGATGGGTCTGGAGAGGTTCTTACGTCTGGCATGTTGATGAATCCACCTTTTACTTCACTCTGAATAAAGAAGTAATCGAAGAAAGTTATGGTTAATCCGCCCATTGCCGCTGTGCCCCAACCAGCGAGATGAAACTCATCGTTCCGCTCTTTTTCCATCAGTTTCGAGTTGGTCTTTGGCAACATAATGCCCGCCCCAGCACCAAATACAGAGGCGATTTTGACTTTTTCCTCGAAGAATGCAAACCACGTGTCGTGACGACGCAATTCGGCATTGATATAATTCAACCCGTCGGTGTGCTCATACGTCAAAAACTGTGGTATCAGGGTGATGTTCTGATTGTCGTATTGCCCTGAAAACAACTCGGAACCTTTGATGTAGCCATCAATTGTCACTTCTTGATATTGGCGCATCACGTATTTCATGTGGTCGTCACCAATTGAGATCGAATATTTATCGTTTAAAATAAAGCCCAAACGCATGTTCGTCTGCGGTATGGTGATGCTATTAAGCTTAAAGTAGGGGTCAAGTCTGAAAGCTGATTGACGATCTCGTGCTGCCACATCATTCAACACAAAATCATAACCGTCTCCTGTGAAATGAATGTCTGATTTCTGATACACGGCTCTGTTCCAACCCCAATAAAAGAAGATTCTATTCGCAACAGGTTCACTTTGAGCGAAAGTCAAAATCGTTGTTGCAGCCAACACCAGAGTCATTAAAAACCGCATAATTCTTAAAATTGAGCGCAATTTACTCATTCGCAAGCACTCCATTCAGGAAAACGTATCTTGTGACCTTAATTCTGAGAGTTATCAGTTATGAAGAAAATTACATTACTTATTGGTTTCGTTGGGGTTTGTTGTTCCAATCTTTTCGGACAGGTCACCAACGTCGAGTTGCTCGACACATATTCTACACAAGAGATTCAAGGTATTATTTCATCGTTTGGCCTACCTGCGGGGATAATACCACTTCAATTCCCTGTGGATTTTTATAGAGTGAGCTACATGACTGCCCATCCGAACGGCAGTGATGTTGAAGTATCAGGAGCGCTTTGCCTTCCTCACGGCGTGAATTGTCAACTATCACTTACTAGCTACCAGCATGGAACGATTGCCAAAAAGACTGATGCACCCTCATTTCAGTCGGACGAAGGTATGCTAGGCGTAATGTATGCGAGTGCTGGATATATTTCTGTTATGGCCGACTACATAGGGTTAGGAATTGGTGAAGGTTTGCACCCATATGTGCATGCTGACTCGGAGGCACAGGCGTGTTTCGACTTGTTGAATGCTGCGGTATCGCTTCAGTCTGAATTGGATTATGAGTTGAACGGACAGCTTTTCTTGTGGGGGTATTCACAGGGCGGACATGCTACCATGGCACTGCAGCGAAAGATAGAGCTGGACGCCACAGAAGAATTTCAAATTACTGCGTCGGCACCAATGAGTGGGCCGTACAGTATATCCGGCGTTCAAGCCGATGTGCTTACCAGCGACCAATATTACCCCACTCCTGGCTACTTGCCGTACGTTATCCTCGGGTATCAAGAAGCGTATGGTGACCTTTATAACAACCTTGAAGAAGTGTTTTTACCGGAGTATGCTTCTACCCTGCCAACATGGTTTAATGGGACATACAGCATGGGTTATATCAACAATCAATGTCCAAACATACCTTCTGAAATGCTACAGCCTGATTTCATTGCCGCTTATGAATTGGATCCGAATCACCCAATTCGACTGGCCCTACAAGACAACGATTTACTCGATTGGGCGCCACAAGTTCCAACACAACTGCTTTATTGCATTGGAGACGACCAGGTAAGTTACGAGAACTCTTTGGTGGCAGAGCAAGCCTATACCGATTTGGGTTCGACAACTGTTGAGGCGATTGATTTAGGCAACTACAACCACTCAGGGTGTGCGCCATTCGCAATGCTTTTAGGTTTCAACTTTTTTGAATCACTGCGGGCACCATTTTTCAATCCGACAATCACCCCGATTGTTACCCCATCAACCGGACAAAGCAACGGTATGATCGCGCTGACCATTGAAAGCATTGAAGCGTACACCTATGCATGGAGCAACGGCGCCGAAACGCTTGTCAACTCGGGATTGGATGCGGGAGAGTACACCCTAACCATTTTTGGAGAACAAGGCTGCAGTGTAACCTACACCTTCAATGTTGATTTGGTAGATGGTGTTTATGAGTTCATCGTTGAGGATGGATATTTTCCAAATCCAACAGAAGGCATTTTGAATTTGAAAGTACCGGCAGCCACAGCCTTTGAATTGATGGATCTGACAGGTCGAATTGTGCTTGATGCAAACAAAGGAGCAACTCAAATTGATCTTTCGGCTTTGCCGGATGGTGTTTATCTCGTTCGCCGCGGCAACGACAAACCTATTAAGATTGTCAAACAATAAAAAAGGCCCCTTTTGGGGCCTTTTAATTTACTCGACGAATATTATTTCAGTATGTGACATGGCAGCGTCACAGATGAATTTTCTTCTCTAACAACTACAGTGTAGAACCCTTGAGCCAGTCCGCCAACTTGTATTGTAAACAGGTTGTTTGAAATTGCGTTGTACGACATTACCAACTCACCTACTGAAGAGTATACAAAGATGTCTGCATTGTGCAAAGGTGATTTGGCTTCAATGGTCAAAACATCTATTGCAGGGTTTGGAAACAACGTGATTTCTTGAGCATTCAATTCGTTTATTCCGACATACGTTACATTGACGGATTCCGAAACGGTTTCTCCAGTGCAGTTATCCGCATTTGTTTCTGTTGCTGAGATTTGTCCAATTGGAAAGCCCGTGAAATCAGCATCCCAAACCACAGAAATGTTCGTTGTGCCTTGTCCGCTTGAAACAACACCCCCAATTACAGCCCACTCCACAACCGAGGTCAAATCAGCAGGGTAGTTATATTCATAAACCACATTCGCATCTACATTCAGCGGACCATCGATTGCTTTTAGTGCAACGAATTCGCACACATCGTTGTCGAAACACATAGCATCGGGGTTATAGTTGCAAGCAGATTCATCGCTGCAACTCGGCAGTTCACAACTGCCATCAGAAGCATTTGCCATTTCATTGTAATTGCAGGCAGCGGCATCTATGCATCCCATGATAACCTCCATGCAAGAGCCGTCATCGTGGGTAGCATCGGGGTTGTAGTTGGACGCAAGAGCATCGGTGCAACCAGCTTTGGCACTAACAGAAAAACAATCGTACTGGATATTGGCTTGAGTGCCGTTCACGAACGTTTGCACACAGCTATTAAAAGTGAAACCACCTTGAGTGGTTATTTGTCCGATGAGTACTTTGAAGTTCGTAGCAAATCCGTTTGGTTGATCGAACAAAGTAAAAATTAAGCCATCTTCAATCGTTATATCACCCCACTCCAAATTGATGACAGCACTGGTGATTGGTGTCGTTGTAGCCATCAGCACTTGACCAGGACCGCTGCTGTTTTCCATGTTAATGGTTAGATACGTTGAATATTGAATTTCAGGCCAAACCAAGTCTAAATCATTTCCTAATTCGCTGCCTAAAAGACCAGCGAATGGATTTTTGTAGCACGGCGTTTCTGAAATAATTTCCAGATTTTCAGGGGCATTTATTAAAGCGTAGAGTGCTGAAAGGAAATCATTTTCATTTTCGAAGTCTGCATACAGCTTGTAAACGTGATAGCCTGTTAAGTCGGTAGAACCTACCACGCCGTCTAAAGTTTGCTCAAGCTCAACAGAAAAGCCAGTACATTGGGCAAATCCGAAAGTAGAAAAGAGCAATAAGGCCAAGGAGAATAGGAATGTTTTCATGGTTGAAAAAGTTTAATATGCCCTAAAATAGTAAATTAGTTGATAATCAGACCTCTATAAATAAAATTATTTAACATCAAACCGTTTTGAAAAGCGCGCATAACTTTTGAAAAGTTGTAGATTTGCGCGCAAATTAAATGGTAGCGGGAGCATACATATCGTGCGTTGCGGAGTATTCGAAGCAAAAATCTAATCGTCGCCGACGAGGGGGCTATCAGCTTCGTATTTGAGTTGATGAAGCCTTTCAGATCGTTTTTTGTTCAACAGTCTCAATCGTTTTATCGCACATGAAAATTCAATATTTAGATCTCATCGATCAGACCTTCGAATGGCCGCAGGAAGAATTCGGCTTCGATGATCAAGGCAGTTTAACCTTCCATGAAATTGAGTTGATGAAACTCATCAAAGAACATGGGACGCCATTAAAGTTTACCTACCTCCCAAAAATAAGTCAGAACATACATCGCGCGCGAAAGTGGTTTGATGATGCCATGAAGCGTCTTGATTACAATGCAGAGTATCACTATTGTTATGTAACCAAGAGTTCGCATTTCAACTTTGTCTTGGAAGCAGCGGTGAAGGCAGGTGCGCATATTGAGACCAGTTCTCCATTCGACTTGGACATTGTGATGTCGCTCTACAAGCAAGGAAAAATCGACACCTCGAAGCGGATTATTTGCAACGGGTTTAAAAAGGAGGAATACATAAGAAACATCAACTCATTGGTGAAGGCAGGGTTTACTGAGATCATTCCGATTTTAGACAACGACCACGAGACCAAGTTGTTTCAGAAATATGTATCTGCTCCGATGGATGTAGGAATTCGCATTGCTTCTGAGGAGGAACCAAAGTTTGAGTTCTATACATCACGCCTTGGAATTGGGTACAAGCGCATCCTTCCATTTTACAACGAATTAAAAGAATCGAATCCGAATTTAAGTCTGCGGATGTTGCACTTCTTCGTCAACACCGGAATTCGCGACACCGCGTATTATTGGAACGAATTAAGCAAGACCCTGAAAGTTTACTGCGACCTGAAGAGGATTTGTCCGACACTCGACTCTCTCAACATAGGCGGAGGCTTTCCGATCAAGAACTCCTTGGCATTTGAATACGACTACGAGTATATCATCGGAGCAATATTGGAGCAGATCAAATCTGTATGTGAGGCAGAGGGAGTTCCACTTCCGCATATATATACCGAGTTTGGATCATTTACTGTTGGTGAAAGCGGCGGTATGTTGTACAAGATACTATATCAGAAGCAGCAGAACGACAGAGAGAGTTGGAACATGATAGATTCATCTTTTATGACCACCTTGCCAGATAGCTGGGCCATCAACCGCAGGTTTATCATGTTGCCCGTGAACGGATGGAATCGAGAATACGAGCGCGTATTTTTAGGGGGCTTGACCTGTGATAGCGACGACTACTACAACTCAGAACAGCACATCAATGCCATCTATCTCCCAAAGTTTAGTAAAGTGAAAGATCTTTACATTGGCTTTTTCAATACTGGCGCCTATCAAGATAGCATTGGCGGTTATGGCGGTGTCCACCACTGTTTGATACCCGGCCCGAAACACATTTTGATTGATCGTGATGACGACGGAAATTTAGTTACAGAAGTCTTTAGCGAAGAGCAGAAATCAAAATCGATGCTCAAATTATTAGGTTATTGAGTTGAGAGGACAAACAAATCTGCTGAAGACATCAAATAATTTTTGAAGCGGACGGTTGAACGCATAACTTGCCGCCATATTTACAACACACAAACAACGAAGAACCGATGGGTGCTATTCGCGAATTCATTGAAAAGAACTATTTACACTTCAACGCAGCAGTAGTAAAAGATGCAGCTGTTGGTTACGAAGACCACTTGGCGAGTGGAGGGAAGATGATGATTACTCTTGCTGGCGCTATGAGCACAGCAGAGTTGGGTAAGACCCTTGCAGAGATGATACGTCAAGACAAAGTGCATATTATATCGTGCACGGGAGCGAACTTGGAGGAAGACGTGATGAACCTTGTTGCCCATAGTCATTATGAGCGTGTTCCACATTACCGCGATTTGACACCAAAAGAAGAGCAAGCCCTTTTAGACCGCGGTTTGAACCGTGTAACGGATACTTGCATTCCCGAGCACGAAGCATTTCGTCGTTTGGAGAGCCACATGGTAGACTTGTGGCAGGCTGCAGAATCGAAAGGAGAGCGAAGATTTCCACATGAGTACTTTTATGAGGCCATTCGCAGTGGAGTTTTGGAGCAGTATTATGAAATTGACCCAAAAGATTCGTGGATGGTGGCTGCTGCTGAGAAAAACCTGCCTATTATTGTGCCGGGTTGGGAAGACAGCACCTTGGGGAATATTTTTGCTGCGCATTGTTTGTTGGGTGATACGAAACCATCGACAGTTAAATCAGGTATTGAGTACATGATGTGGTTGGCAGATTGGTATACCAAACATGCAACGGGTTCAGGAATAGGATTTTTCCAAATTGGTGGAGGAATAGCAGGTGATTTCCCAATTTGTGTTGTACCAATGTTACACCAAGATATGGGTAGAGGAGAAGTTCCTTTGTGGGCTTATTTCTGCCAGATTTCAGATAGTACCACCAGCTTTGGATCATATTCAGGAGCGGTACCGAATGAAAAAATTACTTGGGGAAAACTTGGAATAGATACGCCGAAGTACGTAATTGAATCGGATGCCACGATTGTCGCTCCGCTCATTTTCGCTTGGCTCTTGAATATGTAAATTTTTCGTCGTGAAACGGGTTATTAAAGATTACAAAACAATTACTCCTGAGCAGTTACAACTAATTGCCAATGAGTATCCTGACGGCTTTGTCGTTGAAGATCTAATCACCTTCAAAAAACCTGATGGTGAATCGTTCAGAGGTCTGGAAATCAGAACTGAAGACACGTTGTATCTCTTTAAGATAGATACACGCATGTTGGAAGTTATTGACGAGTATACCGATGACGACTTTACCTTGGATACGTTTTCAGAATCAAAAGACTATGAATTCGACAACTCATCAGAGACCAGTGATGACGATGATGAAGACGATGTTGAAGACGTTGCTGATGATTCAGACGACGACGACGAAGATTAAATTCGTTCGAGGGCATTTAGCTCAGTTGGTTTAGAGCACTACCTCGACAAGGTAGGGGTCACTGGTTCGAATCCAGTAATGCCCACTAAGCGCCATCGGCGCTTTTTTTGTTGGAAAACAATGGTAGATGTGAATAAAACACGTTTGTTGTGAATTATTCGCGTTTGGGTTTGTCGGAAAGAGAATAAAGCACTATCTTCGCAGCCCGTTTTTGGGAGCACTAAAGCATTAATAATAAGTATTGTGGATACTTTAAGCTATAAAACCGTATCGGTTAATAAGGCGAATGCCGACAAAAAGTGGTTGTTGATCGATGCAGAAGGACAACCTCTCGGCCGTTTGGCTTCGAATGTTGCGAGTTTGATTCGCGGCAAGCATAAGACTAATTTCACCCCTCACGCAGACTGTGGAGATTACGTTATTGTAATCAACGCAGAGAAGGTGGCGCTTTCGGGCAACAAGTGGGATGATAAAGAATACATTCGCCACACAGGCTATCCTGGTGGTCAGCGTGTACGCACAGCGCGTGAAGTGATGAAGCGTAAGCCGGCCGACTTGGTAGAAAAAGCAGTTCGCGGCATGTTGCCAAAGAACAGTTTGGGCCGTGACCTCTTCCGTAACATGCACGTTGTTGTTGGTTCGGAGCACAAGTACGAGGCACAGAAGCCAGAGAAATACGAAATCAAAAAGTAATAAAGCCATCACAGCATGGAAGTTGTTAATACCTCAGGCCGTCGTAAGACATCTGTAGCCCGTATCTATTTGAAAGAAGGTAGCGGACAGATCGTAGTTAATAAGCGCGACGTTAAAGATTATTTCCCAGCAGGGATCCTACAATACAAAGTGCGCCAGCCGTTTGCATTGACTGAAAACGTAGACAAGTACGACGTTAAAGTGAATGTACAAGGTGGTGGTATTACTGGACAAGCTGAGGCAATTCGTTTGGCGATATCGAAAGCTTTGATCGAGATCAACGCAGATTGGAAGTCGGCATTGAAAGCTGAAGGACTTACTACACGTGACCCACGTATGGTTGAGCGTAAGAAGTTCGGTCAGAAGAAAGCGCGTAAGAAATTCCAGTTCTCTAAGCGTTAATACGCACTGGAACTTTAATAATAAGTTTAGAATCCAAACTCCTGAGATCCCCTATGGGCTACTCAGGAGTTGTTTAATTAGGAAAGTAAACAAATGGCAAAAGCAACATTTGAAGAGCTTTTGGATGCTGGAGTACACTTCGGTCACCTTAAGCGTAAATGGAATCCAAACATGGCTCCGTACATTTTTACAGAGCAGAAAGGAATCCACATCATCGATCTGAATAAGACGATCGTTAAACTTGATGAAGCAGCGAACGCTATGCGTCAGATTGCAAAGTCAGGAAAGAAAATCCTTTTCGTAGCTACGAAGAAACAAGCAAAAGAACTTGTTGCCGAGCGCGTTGACGCGGTGAATATGCCGTTCGTTACAGAGCGTTGGTCAGGTGGTATGCTTACCAACTTCGCTACCGTTCGTAAGGCGATCCGCAAAATGTCGCAAATCGATAAAATGGAAACAGATGGTACGTTCATGACGCTTTCTAAGCGTGAACGTCTTCAAGTTACCCGCCAACGCGCGAAACTTGAAAAAAACCTTGGTTCTATCTCTGACCTGAGCCGTCTGCCAGCTGCCATCTTCATCGTTGACGTTAAGAAAGAACACATCGCTGTTGCTGAAGCTCAAAAATTGGGTATTCCAATTTTTGCGATGGTGGATACAAACTCAGATCCTCGTCCTATCGACTTCCCAATTCCTGCGAATGATGACGCATCTAAGTCTATTGCTAAAATTCTAGACGTTATTTGCGGTGCTATCGCTGAAGGGTTGTCAGAACGTAAAGTTGACAAAGACAAAAAAGGAGAACGTAAGGAAAGCGCAGTAGAAGAAGAAAACTAATCTTCTCCTATTTATTTCGTCTCGAACTACTAGCTCAAAAAAGAAATATCATGATTAAGATTTCTGCAGCAGAGGTAAATAAATTGCGTCAAACTACCGGTGCCGGTATGATGGACTGCAAAAAAGCCCTCGAAGAAGCAAACGGGGATTTCGAAACAGCAATCGAAGTTCTACGCAAAAAAGGACAAAAAGTAGCAGCTAAACGCAGTGATCGCGATGCTGCTGAAGGATTGGTTCTAGCTAAAACAAACGCTGATGGCACCCGCGGTGCATTGATCGTTTTGAACTGTGAAACCGATTTCGTAGCGAAAAACGAATCTTTCGGAACGTTCGCTAATACCATTCTTGACATAGCAGTTAACGCTAACCCAAGTGGTTTGGACGCGCTTAAAGGAATGAATTTCACTGGCTCTGATTTGTCTATCGCAGACAAAATCACAGAAGAAATTGGGAAAATCGGCGAAAAAATCGATCTCTCAGCTTTCGAAGTGGTTTCTGGTGGAAAAGTGGTTGCATACAACCACCCAGGAAACAAACTGGCTTCAATGGTCGGTTTTAACATCGCTACCAATGATGATGTTGCTCGTGACGTTGCCATGCAAGTAGCGGCAATGGCTCCAGTAGCTGTTAGCGCTGATGAAATTCCTGCCAACCTCGTCGCGAAAGAAAAGGAAATCGCTCGCGAATTGGCTATCCAAGAAGGTAAGCCAGAAGATATGGCCGACAAAATTGCTGATGGTCGTGTGAACAAGTGGTTCAAAGAAGCGGCGCTTCTAGAACAGGCGTTCATCAAAGACAACAAACTATCTATTCAACAGTATTTAACAAGTGTTGAAAAGGGTCTAACGGTGAATGAGTTCCGAAGAATTGCTATCGGTTAGTCATAAACTGAAATATTTAAGCCTCCTCATTTTTGAGGGGGCTTTTTTTTGACATATCAACGTCGGTAATTAGCTCAAGCCAATTACAAGTTATTTTCACATATTTGCATCCAGTCTTTGATACATGAAATACAAAAGGATACTACTCAAACTCAGCGGTGAAGCGTTGATGGGGGATAAGCAGTTTGGCATCGATAATGAACGATTGATGCAATATGCCCGAGAAATAAAGGAAATTGTTGATGGTGGTGTAGAAACTGCCATCGTCATTGGCGGAGGAAATATCTTTCGTGGAATACAGGCTGAGGAAGGTGGTATTGAACGCACACAGGGCGACTACATGGGAATGCTAGCTACGGTTATTAATGCGATGGCTCTGCAAGCTGCGCTGGAAAAAATCTCCGTCAGAACACGCTTGCAATCGGCCATTGAAATGAAACAGGTAGCCGAACCATTTATCCGCCGCCGAGCGGTGAGACACCTTGAGAAAGGACGTGTTGTGATTTTTGGAGCTGGAACTGGAAACCCATATTTTACAACTGATTCAGCAGCTTCTCTGCGCGCAATCGAAATTAAAGCAGACGTAATTCTGAAAGGAACGCGGGTGGATGGTATTTATACTTCTGATCCTGAGAAAGACCCTACCGCAACCAAGTACAGCCGAGTAACCTTCGATGAAGTGTATAAGAAGGGGTTGAAAGTTATGGATATGACTGCCTTTACGCTTTGCAACGAGAACAAATTGCCAATCATCGTATTCGATATCAATACGCCTGGAAATTTGCTTCGACTGATGCAAGGTGAAGAACTCGGGACACTTGTAGAATTCGAATAATTAAGGATTGAAAGATTAGCAATTCTCTGCATCGCTTTAGATTCAAAGTTCTGCGTATTTTTGCCACATAAGAAACAATTGGTATGACTGAAGAGATTCAAATGGCGCTCGATGAAGCGAAAGACCAAATGAACAAAGCCATGGCTCACCTGGAGTTCGAATTGAATAAAATTCGTGCAGGAAAAGCTCACCCAAGCATGTTGGATTCAGTGATGGTCGACTATTATGGTACTATGACACCATTGAAACAAGTCGCAAACGTGAATACACCAGACCCACGCACAATCACTATTCAACCTTGGGAAAAGGCGATGATTGACCCAATCTCTACAGGAATCATCAACTCGAACCTTGGTTTGAACCCTCAAAACAATGGCGAAATGATTATTGTCAACGTTCCTGCACTCACAGAGGAGCGTCGCCGAGATCTTTCAAAGAAGGCCAGGTCTGAAGGTGAACACGCAAAAGTTGGTATCCGCAACGCGCGAAAAGAAGCCAACGACTTTATCAAGTCTGCAGAAAAAGACGGGTTAAGCGAAGATTTCGCAAAACTCGCAGAAACAAAAGTGCAAGAACTTACGGATCAATACGTGAAGAAAGTGGACGCTGTGCTTGACACAAAAGAAGCGGAGATTATGACGGTGTAATCGTCTTTGGAGATATTGTGAAAGTCCGTCGCAAGGCGGACTTTTTTATGCCCCCGTACTCGCTATCCGCCGCGCCTCGGTGTCTGACCAAAAAAGATCTTCCAACGTTGGCTTAGCTATGTGTTTTACCTGCGCCATGACCGATTCGATCAAATCGCTCATTCCTAGGAAACTTATTTTATCATCCAAAAACAAGGCGACAGCCACTTCATTCGCTGCGTTCAGCACACAGGGCGAATTGCCTCCTTTTTCGAGGGCGTCGAAAGCGAATTGCAAGTTTCTAAACGTTCTCAAGTCGGCAAGCTCAAAATTCAATTGCGGATAGTCGTGAAAATTAAAACGGGGAAAATTGTTCTCCATCCGCTTCGGAAAGCCGAGTGCATACTGAATAGGTAACTTCATATCGGGCAAGCCCATCTGCGCCTTCATCGACCCGTCTTTGAATTGTACCAAACTGTGTATGATCGATTGCGGATGCACAATGACCTCGATTTGTTCGTTTTTCAATCCAAATAGCCACTTCGCTTCAATCACCTCCAAACCTTTGTTCATCAAACTCGCTGAATCAATGGTGATTTTGGCTCCCATACTCCAATTTGGGTGCTTCAAAGCTTGGGCCTTTGTAACGGCACTCAAATCGAGTTTGGTTCGTCCTCGAAATGGGCCGCCAGAGGCTGTTAAAACAATCTTCTCGATCGGGTTGTGCCATTCGCCAACCAAACACTGAAAGATCGCTGAATGCTCTGAATCGACGGGGTAGATGTTCACCCCTTTCTCTTTTGCCAACGAGGTAACAATCTCACCAGCAACAACAAGTGTTTCTTTGTTAGCTAAAGCGATGTGCTTGCCTGCGTTGATAGCAGCAAGGGTAGGTCTCAATCCGGCGAAGCCAACCAAAGCCGTTAAAACAATGTCGATTTCAGCCATTTCAACAACCTGCTCCAAGGCTTTCTCGCCTGCAAATGTTTTTATGCCGTGTTCCCAAAGACAATCGCGAACGATTTCAAATTTGCTTTGGTCACCAATAACGACGGTATTTGGTTTAAACTTCAAGGCTTGCTCAATGAGTAAATCGGCATTCGAACCAGCGGTTAACACTTCAACCACAAAACTTTCGTGCTGCTCTTCGATAACTTCGAGCGCTTGTGTGCCAATAGATCCTGTTGAACCAAGTATGGCGATGTGCTTTTTTCTTTCTGTGGTCGACATACTGAATTATAAAAAACCGAGGTCTAACTTTGCTTCTTCACTCATCATATCTTGCGTCCACGTTGGCTCAAAAGTAATTTCAACTTTTGCACCTGCTACACCTTCAATGCCCGCTACCTTTTGTTCGACTTCCACAGGAAGAGTTTCAGCAACCGGACAAGAAGGCGATGTCAGCGTCATTTTGATGTGAATATGGGCATCGTCTTGAACGTTTACTTCGTAAATCAGTCCGAGCTCGTAAATATCAACGGGAATTTCGGGGTCAAAGATGGTTTTGAGAACTTCTATGACGCGTTTTTCTGTGGCTCTTTTATCCATTGTTCTTTGCTTGAAAAGCCAGACTATAAAATTTCATTTGCTTGATCATTGATAACAACCCGTTACTTCTTGTTGGTGAAAGATGTTGATGAAGTCCGATTTCATTAACAAAATGCAAATCTGCTGAAGCAATGTCTTCTGGGGCTTGGTCAGATAACACACGGATCATCATGGCAATCATGCCTTTTGTGATGATGGCATCGCTGTCTGCTGTAAAATGAACAACGCCGCTGTCTAACATTTCTGCATGAAGCCAAACACGCGACTGGCAGCCTTTGATGATGTTGTCATCGGTTTTAAATTCTGAGGAGATAACAGGAAGCTCCTTGCCCAATTCAATGATGTGCTCGTATTTCTGCATCCAGTCATCAAATAGTGCGAACTCTTCTATTATCTCTTGTTGTCGTTGTTCAATAGTCATTTCTATTCCTTGGGTCTACAAAGGTAGACATTGCTAGTTGCTTAACTGTTCTTAAGCTTGGGTTGTTCTCATGAAAGCATTTGAGTGGCTTTTTTGACTGCTTCGATGAATAAGTCGACCTCTTCGAGGGTGTTATAACATGCAAATGATGCGCGGATTGTGCCCGGAATCCCGAGTGCATGCATCAGCGGCTCGGTACAATGATGTCCGGTGCGCACAGCCACGCCAAGTTGATCAAGCAAGGTACCCACATCGTAAGGATGCAAACCATCAATCAAAAATGAAATAACAGATGTTTTTTCTTCAGCAGTGCCAATCAAGCGCATTCCTGGCACTTCCAAAAGACGTTGTGTTGCCGTTTGGGTAAGCAAGGTTTCATGCTCTCTGATTGCATTCAATCCGAGTGAATTGACGAATTCAATGGCTTGTCCCAAGGCAATACCGTCGGCGATGTTCGGCGTTCCGGCTTCGAATTTGTATGGAAGCTCATTCACTGAAAAAGACTGGTATGAGACGCTTTTGATCATCTCGCCACCCCCTCTCCATGCAGGCATGGCTTCTAGGATGTCTTTTTTACCATACAACACCCCGATGCCTGTTGGGCCATAAATTTTATGTCCAGAAAAAACGTAGAAGTCACAGTCCATGCGCTTCACGTCTATTTCAAAGTGAGACACTGCCTGTGCCCCATCAATTAAAACACAAGCATTAACATTTTTAGCTTTGGAAATCATTTCAGCGATAGGGTTCACTGTTCCCAAACTATTTGACACCTGGTTAACGGCAACTAGCTTCGGCTTTTTCTCTAGCAGTTGATCGTAAACAACCATGTCGAGTGTGCCATCAGAAAGCACGGGGATGATGTCAATTATACAGCCGTTCTCCTCAGCAACCATCTGCCATGGAACGAGGTTCGAATGGTGCTCAAGTCCGGAAATAACAATGCGATCGCCTGCTTTTAAATTCCTACGACCCCATGTCTGTGCCACCAAATTGATTCCATCGGTGGTACCATACGTGAAGATGATTTCTTCCCTTTGGGCATTTAGGTGGTTCGCTATGATTGTGCGTGCATTTTCATATGCCTCGGTTGCCAATTGCGCCAAATGGTGCGCTCCGCGGTGAATGTTGGCGTGATATGAGGTGTAGTAGTTCGAGATGCAATCGACAACTGCGTTGGGCTTTTGGTTCGATGCGGCATTGTCGAGATATACCAGCGGCCGGTTATTCACCTGTTGATTCAGAATTGGAAATTGCTCCCGAATGCGTTCTATGCTGTATGCTGTCATGTCAGATAAATCAAAAATTCTCTGTTTCCATCGCCACCACTTATCGGACTATCGATAGTACCTTGAACAGTATATCCGAGCGTTAATGCTGTTTTCTTCACTGTCTCAAGGGCTTTTAGTCGATCAGATTCTTTCTGAACGATACCGTTTCTTCCCAGTGCGGCCGGGCCAACCTCAAACTGCGGTTTTACAAGAGCGAGCACAGGGGTATGCGGGTTTCGGAATTTCAGTAGCTCGGGAAGCACGAGGGTCAGACTGATGAAAGATACATCTACCACAATGAAATCTACTTTACCAATTTCTTCAAGTGGCGTATTTCGAATGTTGTGTTTTTCGAGATTTACCACTCGTTGATCTTCCGCAAGCATTTGCACCAATTGGCCATGTCCTGTATCCAATGCAAAAACTTTCGACGCTCCTTTTTCAAGCAACACCTGGGTAAAGCCACCCGTAGATGCGCCTACGTCCATGCATGTTTTCGAATGGATAGAGTCCTCTAGTTTCCAATAATCAACTGCTGCAAGCAATTTCAACGCGGCTCTAGACACCCAGGGCATGGGCTCGCGAATAAGCGAAATCATTGCTTCTAAGTCGAATTTCTTGCCGGGTTTGTCGATCACTTTACCATCTACCGTGACCCCTCCCTCACGTATCAATACTTCTGCACGCTGTCTTGAATTCACTAATTTTTTAGCGACGAGCAATTGATCAAGACGGTGCAGTTCATTCATGAGTGCATCAATTGTTGAATCTTTTCGGTGCAGTAGGATTGGAGTCGTTCGTCACTTAGGGTGGTTATTACATCCGCCAAGAATGCTTCAACCAATAATTTGCGGGCCATCACTTCACCAATACCTCGCGCACGGAGGTAAAAAACGGCTTCTTCATCGAACTGGCCTGTAGTGGATCCGTGGCTGCATTTCACATCGTCGGCGTAGATTTCCAGCTCCGGTTTGGAGAACATGGTGGCTGTATCATCCAAAACGATGTTGGCATTCTGCTGAAACGCGTTTGTTTTTTGAGCATCAGGACGTACGAATACTTTACCGTTAAAAACCGCGGTAGCGTTTTCGCGCACTATGCCTTTGTATTTCTCATCCGATTCGCAGTTTGGAACCATGTGATCAACCATGGTGTGGTTGTCGACATGTTCTTTACCACTCGGCAAGTAAGCGCCGGTGAGAGATGAATGACAGTTTTCTCCTGCCACACGAATGTTCAAATCGTTCCGAACCCAACTTGATTTCAGCGTTACAGTAGTGATGTCAAAGCGACTGTCGCGTTCTTGTTTTGTCCACTCGACATGGTGAAATGCGGCTTCATTCCCTTCCTGTATCTTATCAATTTTTAGTGACGCGTTTTTTGCAACAAATGCTTCCGTCACCACGCTCGAAAATGTTGAATGCTGCGATCCGATATAATGCGTAAACACTTGCAAGGATGAAGATTCTTGCAGAGAAATTACATTTCTGCTAAACGCGGCGGTATTTTCTTCTGAGGCGAAGAAAACAAGGTGTATTGGGCAGTCAATGTGTGTGTGTTTATCGACGTCAATCACCAACCCATCAT
Organism: Cryomorphaceae bacterium; assembly: GCA_016124575.1. GTDB lineage: Bacteria > Bacteroidota > Bacteroidia > Flavobacteriales_D > Sanyastnellaceae > RI-182. Next base: position 117,538 of record WGNM01000023.1, on the reverse strand, counting down.
TGAAGAAAGCTGCGTTTACGGCTTCAAACCAATCTGCGTTGTGATTCGACAATGTCCCTAACAGATTATTTTCTGCACTTTCGCCTGTGCGGCGGATGTTGAGGCCTTGCCATGTCAACTCATCACTTAAATCGGCTCTGAAAACTCCATCCACGAATACATACCGCAGACCACCAATGGCTATCTCCGGAAGATTTATTTGGGTATTTCCACCGCTTTTCTTCCTCGCCTGATTGATTACCTTCCCCACCCGGGTATATTTCCAAGCTTCTGTTTTCGTGCCAGGTATGGCAAACTTGCTCAAGGTGTCCCAAGCAGACTTGCGCAATGCCGTATACGATTCAACACCTTGAAAAGCAGATGATAGACTGCCAAGGAAAGCTGATTTTTTTTCGTCCTGCACGTTAACTGTTTCGGTCGTTATCATGCTGAAACCTCTTCTTTGATCCAATCATAACCTCGCGCTTCTAGTTCAAGTGCGAGTTCTTTCGAACCAGATTTGACAATTTTTCCTTTGTAAAGCACGTGCACAAAGTCGGGCACGATATAGTCTAAAAGACGCTGATAGTGGGTGATAACGACAAAGCTGCGTTCCGGGCTTCGCATTGCGTTCACCCCTTGAGCCACAATTTTAAGTGCGTCGATGTCTAATCCTGAGTCGGTTTCATCAAGTATCGCCAACTTGGGTTCAAGCATCGCCATTTGGAAGACTTCGTTGCGTTTTTTTTCACCCCCTGAGAAACCTTCATTCACAGAGCGGTTAGCCAATTTACCATCCAATTCAACGAGGGCGCTGCGCTCTTTCACCAGTTTTAGGAAGTCGCCTGCGCTCATCGGTTCTTCCCCTTTGTATTCGCGTATTTCGTTCACTGCGGTGCGCAAAAAATTGATGTTGCTCACTCCTGGAATTTCAACCGGATATTGGAAAGCAAGGAAAAGGCCTTCCCTGGCGCGGTCTTCAGTGCTTAACTCCAACAGGTCTTTATCGCCGAAGGCGACACTTCCTCCAGTTATTTCATAGTCTTCATTTCCGGCTAAAACGCTTGCAAGGGTGCTTTTACCAGAGCCATTAGGACCCATGATTGCATGAATCTCTCCTGGTTTAATGTGGAGACTTAGTCCCTTCAATATTTCAGTGCCATCAATATTGGCATGTAGGTCTTTTATCTGAAGCATAATGTGTTTGTAATCGTCAATATTCTTATCCAACAGACCCTTCGAGACTGATGGCGAGCAATTTTTGGGCTTCAACAGCGAACTCCATTGGGAGTTTATTTAAAACATCTTTGGCATAACCGTTCACGATCAGGCTGATGGCCTTTTCTTCGTTTATTCCGCGTTGCAGACAATAGAAAATTTGATCTTCACCGATTTTTGAGGTGGTTGCTTCGTGCTCAACTTTGGCAGAAGAATTTTTCACTTCGATGTAGGGGAAGGTGTGTGCACCGCAATGATCGGTCATCAGCAGCGAATCGCACTGACTGAAGTTGCGTGCGTTTTTGGCCGACTTGTTAATCTGTACCAATCCGCGATAGCTGTTTTGGCTATAACCCGATGAGATTCCTTTCGAAATGATTGTGCTATTGGTGTTTTTACCAATGTGTATCATCTTCGTTCCTGTATCTGCTTGTTGGCGCTTGTTGGTAACAGCTACCGAGTAGAACTCGCCAACCGAATGGTCGCCTTTCAAAATACAAGAGGGATATTTCCAAGTGATCGCAGAACCTGTCTCAACCTGGGTCCATGAAATTTTCGATCTCAGATGGCAAATGCCTCGTTTGGTAACAAAGTTGAACACACCACCTTTTCCATTTTCATCTCCAGGATACCAGTTTTGAACGGTGCTGTATTTTATCTCTGCATGGTCAAGGGCAATGAGCTCTACTACAGCCGCGTGCAATTGATTTTCGTCGCGCGAAGGCGCTGTGCAACCTTCGAGGTAGCTGACGTAGCTAGACTCGTCGGCGATTACAAGCGTTCGCTCGAATTGTCCGGTTCCTGCTTCGTTGATTCTGAAGTATGTCGAGAGCTCCATCGGACATCTAACACCTTTTGGAATGTAACAGAAAGAACCATCGGTGAATACTGCGCTGTTTAATGCAGCATAGAAATTGTCGGTTTTTGGAACTACCGACCCAAGATATTTCTTCACCAGCTCCGGATGTTCTTGCACCGCATCGCTCATAGAGCAAAAGATAATGCCCAACTCTCCTAGCTTTTCTTTGAATGATGTGGCAACGGAAACAGAATCGAGGACAAAATCAACTGCAACACCCGATAGGCGCTTCTGTTCTTCCATCGATATGCCAAGCTTCTCCATGGTGCGGCGCAATTCCGGGTCAACTTCATCCAAGCTGTTCAGCTGCGCCTTTTTCTTCGGTGCGGCGTAGTAGCTGATGGCTTGAAAATCGGGTTTTTGGTATTGAACATGAGCCCATTCTGGCTCCACCATTTCGCTCCAAACCCGAAAAGCATCCAGACGCCATTCCAACAGCCATTCTGGCTCATTTTTCTTTTGAGAAATTAACCGAATCGTGTCTTCGTTCAATCCTGGAGGAGCCTTATCTGATTCAATGTTTGTGGTGAAGCCAAACTCGTATTCCTTACCGGTTACGTGTTCGAGCAATTCATCATCTCCGGCGTATGCCATATCGTGATTAACTTTTTAATGGATTTAGATGGAGAAACTCTCTCCACATCCACAGGTTCTATTTGCGTTTGGGTTGCGGAAAACAAAACCTTTTCCGTTCAACCCACCAGTAAATTCTAATTCAGTACCAACCAGATATAAGAAGCTCTTTCGGTCAACTACGACTTTTACACCGTTGTCTTCGAAAACTTGATCTCCCTCTCTGATCTCTGTGTCAAAGTCAAGGTCATACATCAATCCTGAACAACCACCACCCTTCACTCCAACACGAACAAAGGCTTCTGATGGGTGAGTACCTTCGCTCAACAAATGAGCAACCTGCTCTCTTGCACTGTCGTTAACTTTTATCATAATTGTTCTAACAATCCAATGAATTCAATGTTGCAAAGGTATTGTCTTTTATTTAGAAATGGTCTAAATAAAGATGCAAAAAATACCTTTTTTGCGGTAGTAGCTCTATGAAATTGATGTTGCTCAACTCAAATCCATGTACATTTGCAGCATGAGTGAAACAACAAACATCAATGAATTGGGCGAATTTGGCCTAATTAGGAAGTTGACATCGAAATTTGAGCGTTTTAATGGCTCAACGATGGTGGGTATTGGCGACGATGCAGCGGTGGTGAATCAAGAAGAGGGTGTCATGTTGGTTTCAACCGATATGCTAACAGAAGGGGTGCATTTCGACATGATGTATGCGCCGCTAAAGCACTTAGGTTACAAAGCCATTACGGTGAATCTTTCAGACATAGTGGCAATGAACGGCCAGCCAAAACAGGTGTTGGTATCGATTGCGGTTTCTAGTCGGTTCACAGTGGAGGCGCTCGAAGAATTGTACGAAGGAATTCGTGCGGCGTGTAACAATTACAAGGTAGATTTAATAGGAGGAGATACCACAACCTCGTTATCGGGATTGACAATTTCTGTGACTGTTTTGGGCGTCGCCCCTGCAGCCAAGGTTGTTCGCCGAAATGGGGCCCAAAAAGGTGATTTGTTGATTGTTACAGGTGATTTGGGCGGCGCGTATATGGGACTTCAGGTTTTGGAAAGAGAGAAGCTGGTGTTCCGCGAAGCGCCGGGCGCTCAGCCTGAATTGGAAGGCTACGATTATATTCTTGAGCGTCAACTGAAGCCAGAGCCGAGGGTCGACATCGTCGGTCAATTTGAGGAAATGAATTTGGTGCCAACGGCAATGATTGACATTTCAGATGGGCTCGCCTCTGAGATTTTTCACATCTGTTCGGAGTCGCAAGTCGGGGTTAAGCTATACGAGGATAAAATTCCGATTGACCAGCAAACTTACGACACAGCACGTGATTTTAACTTAGATCCAACGCTGTGTGCCCTGAGCGGGGGAGAAGACTATGAGTTGCTCTTTACCTTGCCTCAAGCTTCTTATGATGCTATCAAAGACCTGCCAAACTTTACTGTTATTGGGTATATGACAGACAAGTCTGAAGGGTACGAATTGATCACCAAAGACGGTAAGCAGGTTCCACTACAGGCGCAGGGTTGGGATTCATTTACAACCAAATAAGGTCTAGTGTAAGACTACCAATTTTTGGGTGGCCGTATTTCCTAGATTGCTCACAGCGAAATAAATACCGTTCGCTAAGTTGCTTGTGTTGAACATTCTTTTTGCACTTCCTGCTGGCAGTGTGTCTATGAGCTGTCCGTTAATACCGCGAATTTCAATCGTTGCATTGGCATCTGCTTCAATAGCACACATGCCATTTGACGGATTTGGATAAATCGAAATTTGTGTAGCGTCTAATTCTTGCACCCCAACGGTGTCTTCTTGGTCATCGACACTCTCTGCCTCTCCTAAGTATGGCGGGGCAGGTGGCCAATCAATAGAACACATGGAATAGTTTTCTTTGAATTCAGCCAGCGCATCTGTGTTTTCTGGGATGAAATTCAGTGCCCAATCGCCCTGCATGGCAACAGTGCCATCACAGTTAAACACGAGAATGCCAAATGCTTTTTGAAAAAAGGTGTTGTAAACCGAATTATCAGGATTGTCAGCGTACATCGGATAATCAAACTCGTGTTCTGGTGAATCAAGCCATCCTTGCAAGGCCCATAAACGATAGTTGTAGTCGGGATGTTGAAGCACTGTAGTGTCGGTTGTGATTGTTGGCGGACAATTGCTCGGACAATTGCCATCTGTTGGGTGAGCCTCAACACCATAGACAAAAATCCAGTTGAAATCGTCTCGGTTTTCCGAAATGTAGTTTTGAACTTCCAAATACGGGCCTACAGCGTTGTTCTCGAAAACATCCCTAAAGCGATTGCAACTTACACTTCCACTAACCATCACCACGGGTTTATCACCGGCCAATTCTTCGTACAAATTGATTCGCTCTCCTGCTTTATCATAAATGGTAAAGTTCATCGCTGTATCACCTACTTGATACCCACCGCTGAAGTCGAAAACTTCACCGTAATAAATAAGCGGCGCGGTGTGTTCAGAGGGGTCTGGTTGGACGTCTGTTCCAAGGTCTCCGTATTGACCGTAAGACGAGAGGCACACGAAAAGTGAGGCCATCATAAGGATAGTCTTCGACATAAAATTATTTTGCAGGTTTCGTTTGAAAGATACGGCGATTACCTACAAAATGTTTCGAAACGACCTACAGGAAGACGTGCTTCTTGGAGTCTAAACGACTGAAAATCAATATAAATATAGGGATGTTAACTTTCTTGAAAAGTCCTAAAGCCTTTGTTTTACAAGGGTTAGTCGTCTGAAAGTGAATCAGAAGCCACCAATAATCGGTTGGAAGCCCAAATCAGAAAATCAAAGTATTCGAATACTTGTCTTTCATACGGATCTCTTTTCAGTTCATCGAGCTTCTGCACCAGTTCTTCATATAGATCACGTTCGGTGCGCGTCGTTCTTTTCTTGAGGATTTCATTGATGAACTCAAGGAAAACTGTTTCAAAGGCGTAGACTTTCTCCCTTGTTTCTAGGTAGCGCTGGGTCGACCTCATCGTGTAGGGCAGCAGACTTTTGTTTCCAAGTTCAAGGTGAATGATCAAGTTCATTATCTGCGCCATGCAATGAATATCTTGTGTTTCATCAATCTCAATGTTGTTGAGTAGTTGATTGATCCACTTTAATGCTTCATTGGGATGTCCGGCCTTGAAGTACAACACAGCAATATTGAAATAGAACGAAGCTTTTCTAACAGAGCTAAGCTGTCCCTCATATTTCAACAACCCCTCTTCTATTAACGGTACAAGCTTTATTCCTTCTTCAAAGTTCCCATCTTCGGTATGCAAAGCCAGTTCTATACTGTTCGATAGTGCGAAGATTCGAATTTCAAGGTCTTCTGTGTTGTTAGATTCCAACAATTTTGGAAGTGCACGTAGGTTTTCCAAATTATTGAAGGCCTCTTCTTTATGTCCGAGTTTATTCCCCAAATAAATGGCATTGGTAAGCGTGCTCAAATGCATCGATGGTTCTTCTAAAAACAAGAATGGCATGCGTTCAATCAGGTCGAGGTTTTGGATGAGGTATGGGTACGACGCCTGATCTTCGCCAATACCGTAATAGTATGCGCTATAGAGATGATTTAACAAGTAGGCATTTTCGGTAAGCATACCTTCTTTTTCTTGTCGCACAGCGAGTTCATCAAGAATTTTCTTGTATTTCACCATTTCTTTCTTCGACCGCGCTTTGCCTTTCACATACAGATTGCGGAATATTCTGCTTTTGATATTCCATAACTCATTGTAGGTGTCTATACGCGCAGTCAATGCCAAATCCCCATCTAAAATGCGTTTCAGGTCTTTTTTTCCTAATCCTTCATATTGATCTTTCTCAAGAATGCGTTTTTCCCAGCGAGAAATTTCGATTAGACTTGTGATTTTTTCATGTCGTTCAGCAATCTTTTTTACACTCCTTAAGATCTTTAGCGACTGGTCATACAAACTCTTGTTGTACAAGATTTCAGCAGCGTGTATCTGACGTTTTATTTGAGCCTCCACAGAGCTGTTGGCGTGGTAGGAATCTAGACTCTTAAGGACACTTTGATAAAGTCGGTTTTTGGCAATGCTAAAGCGATTTACGAAGGCGTCGCTTGCGAATTTCTTCAACAGCTTTTCTTCGTCATAATCTTCTTGACGGTCTATCGCATCAAAAAGGCGTTGATAGTTGTTTTCATCGCCTATAACATGGCGTGAGGAGAACACTTTGAAATACCGTTTTTCTGGTTTAGATAACGATTTTATTAGGCGGTGTAGGTTATCGCTGGCTTTGTTCGACATGGCACAATCAATTAAGTGGTCTTTGGAAAGATACAAAATTGATGTAAATATAAGCCTTAGAACTGAAATAATAATTCGGATTAATTACCTAATCTAATGGCCTTAGAAATGATATTCTACTATGAATTGTAGTGCTTATAGACCGATTGTGCAATTTTGAGATTTACCACTTTGGTAAGTTGTTCTATCGTCGCAACTTCAATTTCATCGAGGCTTTTGAATGCGTTCAACAGCTTTTCTGCCGATTGTTGTCCGACACCCGCTATATCAGTCAGACTTGAACGATAGGCGTTCTTGCTCCTGCGGTTTCGGTGGTGACTCAGTGAAAAGCGGTGAGCTTCATTGCGGAGGTGTTGTATTACCCTAAGCGTAGAGGATCTTTTATCGAGGTAGAGTGGTATGCTATCTCCTGGGAAGTATATTTCTTCGAGTCGTTTGGCAATGCCAATGATGGCGATCTGTCCGCGTAAATTCAGCTCTTCAAGCGCCTCAACGGCAGATGATAATTGTCCCTTTCCACCATCAATGATGATCAATTGTGGCATGGGCAAATGCTCATCTTGCAGGCGTTTGTATCGGCGGTAAACGACTTCTTTCATGCTGGCGAAATCGTTAGGGCCTTCTACCGTTTTGATGTTGAATGTGCGGTACTCAGATTTGGCGGGTTTGGCATCTTTAAAAACAACGCAAGCTGAAGCAGGGTGCGTTCCTTGAATGTTCGAGTTATCGAAACACTCTATCTGAATAGGAAGTTCGGATAAACGCAAATCGTCGCGAATGGCTTCTAGTGTGCGCGTGGTATGTGCTTCAGGGTCGGTAAGTTCGAGTTGTTTCTGCTTGTCGCGCATGAAGAAATTCGCATTCCGAATCGAAAGCTCAAGCAATTTCTTTTTATCCCCGCGTTGCGGGATGTGGGCCTTTACACCTGGAATCTCAATTGAGATATTTATTGGGACAAAAATCTCATTCGCATTGGAGTTAAATCGATCGCGCATAGCGATGATGGCATATTCAAGCACTTCCTGCTCTGTTTCATCTAAACGGTGCTTGAACTCGGATGTGAACCCTTGGATGATCATACCATTCATGATCCGCATGTAGTTTACGAAGCTGCTCTTTTTGTCGGAAACGATACCAAATACGTCTGTGTTGTGAATGCTAGGGTGGACAATCGTGCTTTTCGCTTGAAATTTTTCAAGTATTTCTATCCTGTTTTTCAATGATGCCGCCTTTTCGAATGCAAGTTCACTGGCAAAGCCATGCATGCGGTCTTTAAGGTACTTGATAACATCGTTGTGATTGCCGCGAATAATGTGCCGAATGGATTCAACATTCTGGTTGTATTCTTCCTCATTGAAGTGTCCGACGCACGGACCTAAGCAGTTTCCAATGTGGTATTCCAGACAAACTTTGAATTTCTCAGCCTTGATGTTGGATTCGCTCAATTGGTATGTGCATGAGCGAATTGGATAGAGCTTTTTTATCAGTTCTAACAATGTATGCATTGATTTTACCGAGGCATACGGACCGAAGTACTCTGACCCATCTTGGATGATTTGTCGGGTGGCATAAATACGCGGAAAACGCTCGTTTTTGATTACGATGGAAGGATAGGTTTTATCGTCTTTCAACGCAATGTTGTAGCGCGGCTGGTATTGCTTTATCAGGTTGTTCTCGAGCAACAAGGCGTCAAGCTCGGTGTCGACAATGATGAATTTGATGTCGACAATCTTCCTAACAAGAATCCTTGTCTTCCCGTTTTCATGCTTGATTTTCGTGAAATAAGACGAAACACGCTTTTTCAGCGACTTCGCTTTTCCGATATACAGCAAGGTGCCTTCACTGTCGTAATACTGATAAACACCGGGCTTATCAGGCAGTCGTTGAAGGATGTCTTTGATATGTTTTGAAAACTCCATAATTGGGCACGCTCGTCTCGCAAAGTTACAGAGAACCGAGTCAGTGTTCAATAATCTCTAGTGGAATGACGTCTATCTGCTATTTCCGCATCAAAGAATGGTTAAACATCGCTCACGGTTAATGGCTTGAATATAATTCTTGCACCGTACCTTTGAGACATGATATTTGTAACTGGTGGTACAGGGTTGGTTGGCATGCATGCTGTAGCAACGTTTCTTCGCAGAGGCGAGCGGTTGCGCTTGCTGGTGCGTGAAGGCAGTGACAGAGATCCATTGCTGGCTTTGCTCCGTGACCAAGGACTTTCGGAAGATGTGATGTGGGTAGAGGGAGATTTATTCGACACCACTTTTTTGGTTGAAGCCATGGAAGGCTGCACTGCTGTTTTTCACGCTGCTGCCATGGTTTCTTTTCACGCTGCTGATCGGGATATGCTATACAAAGTAAATGTGGAAGGCACGGCAAACGTGGTGAATGCAGCCCTGGAAAGAGAAATTCAGACATTCTATTATATCAGTTCAGTTGCTGCTTTAGGGCGGGGCGGACGTGGGAGTGTAACAGAAGAGGAAACCGAGTGGAAGGATGGTCCGGAATTGACGAATTACGCCAGAAGCAAGCATTTGGCTGAACGTGAGGTATGGCGCGGACATGAGGAAGGGTTGCGGGTTGTTGTCGTAAATCCAGGAGTGATTGTCGGACGTGGGGATTTCAGCAGAAGCAGTGCTGCTTTGTATTCGAATATAGACAAAGGGTTACCTTTCTTCCCCGCAGGGTCAAATGGGTTTGTTGCTGTTGAAGATGTTGTTGACGCATGTTTTTATTTGAGAGATAACGGACGTTTCAACGAGCGCTATTTGCTTGTTGGTGAACACCAGTCATTTCAACATCTGTTCAATAAAATTGCTGAGTCGATAGCTGTCTTACCACCTCAAAAGAGTGCGCCAAACTGGCTTTTAAATCTGGCATGGCGCGCAGCTTGGGTTTGGGAAAAAATTTCAGGAAAGCGCGCGGTAATAACCCGAGAGGCGGTTCAGAATACCGATCAAGATTATCGCTATAGCGCCGAGAAAATGAGCGCTACGGGCTTTGCCTTTCGACCGTTGGATGCGGTTATTAAGTCAGCCGGAGAAGCATATAAAGCGAAGTACAAGTCTGCCGCTCAATAACACTAAGGCTTTGGTTGTTGGTTGCGTTCCGACTGGCGGTTAACGAGTTCGTTAAGCACTTCTTCGTAGATAGAGATCATGTCTTCAGGATCTTCATAGTACCATTTGAATGAAGCCAGAAATTGTTCTTCGGTGACTTCGAATTTCTCAAATGTTTTCTTGTAGTAACGGGCAATACGTGGACCTGGATTATCGGTTCTGATCATTTTCTGCTTGCTTACTGCCTCGAGCAATTGGACATCTGTGAGCAGAGCTACGAACGAGTCACGAGGGATGATATCTGCAGGTGGAATGCGTTCGCTTGAAGAGCAAGAAGCGAATACAATGAGGAGGATTGCTGCGTATCTCATCGGTTGAAAAGTAGTCTCTTTCCCGCAAGCGAATCAGACACCGATTTTCCGTCGTAAACCTTTGTGCCATTCACCCATGTTCCTTCGATGCGGTTTGAGAAAGAAGCCCCTTCGAAAGGAGACCAGCCACATTTTGAAAGGAGACTTTCTTTGGTAACGATCCAGTTTGCGTTAGGCTTAACCAATACCAAGTCGGCGCAATAGCCTTCTCTGATGTACCCGCGATCAACGATGTCGAACATGATGGCAACGTTGTGAGCCATGAGTCGGGGAATATCTACCAGTTCAATTGCTCCTTTTTTTGCTAGTTCGAACATGGCTACTACGGCATGTTGCACGAGTGGTCCGCCAGATGGTGCTTTGAAATAGCTTTCTTGTTTTTCGGCCAGTGTATGCGGTGCATGGTCGGTTGCAACCACGTCGATGGTGCCGTTTTTAATTGCTGCTTGTATTGCCGAGCGATCGCTTTCTGTTTTCACTGCGGGGTTCCATTTTATAAAAGAACCTTTTTCTACGTAATCTTTGTCTGTGAACCACAAATGGTGAATGCATGCTTCAGCGGTAATTCTTTTTTCAGAGAGGGGAATATCATTTCGAAATAGCGACAACTCTTTGGATGTTGAGATGTGCAGTATGTGCAGGCGGGTGTTGTGCTTCTTTGCCAGTTCTACTGCCATTGAAGAGCTAAGGTAGCATGCTTCTTCGCTGCGAATGATTGGGTGCTGGCTCATAGGTACAACATCGCCATACGTTGCTTTCGCTGCTTCTGTGTTTCGGCGAATTGTGGCTTCGTCTTCGCAGTGCGTAGCGATGAGCATTTTGCACTCACGAAACAGTGATTCAAGAACTTCTTTGTTGTCGACGAGCATATTCCCCGTTGAAGACCCCATGAAAACCTTAACGCCACAAACCGTTTTTGGGTTTGTTTTTAGCACTTCTTCAAGGTTGTCGTTGCTGGCTCCCATAAAGAACGAGTAGTTGGCTGGCGACACTTGCGCTGCGCGGTCGTATTTCTGTTGTAGCAACTCTTGCGTCAGCGTATTGGGAACAGTGTTTGGCATCTCCATAAAGGAGGTGATGCCACCTGCTACCGCTGCGCGCGATTCAGTTGCAATTTCTGCTTTATGGGTTAAACCGGGTTCTCGAAAATGCACTTGATCATCAATTGCTCCCGGGATGAGGTAGCATCCGTTGGCGTCAATTACTTCGTCAACCGGCGGTTGGATGGTGCAAGAAAAGTCGATGGCTTGAATGCGCTCATCGCGGACGACCACGTTCGCTTTTCTTACAGTTCCTTCATTTATTAGGGTTGCATTCTTGAACAGGGTGGAAGTCATAGTCGTTTTATTTGGCTCTTTTCACCGGCATGAACCGCATTTTCAGCACACCCCAAAAGGCCTCTTTGAAAATTCCCATGCTCATTTTACTTTCTCCGAATTGGCGGTCAACAAATGTAATGGGAACTTCTTTCGCCTTGAAGCCCAGACGTTGAGCTTTGTATTTCATTTCGATTTGAAAAGCATACCCGATGAATCGGATGTCGGATAGGTCAATCGCCCGTAAAACATTGCGGTGATAGCATTTGAATCCTGCTGTGCAGTCGCGAATGCCCATCCAAAGAATGAGGTTGACGTATACGCTCGCGAAATAGCTCATCAGCACGCGATTCATAGGCCAGTTGTCGACTTTACCACCTTTAACGTACCGCGAGCCGATGGCAAAATCAGCGCCCGCGATGCATGCTTCACGCAAGCGGACAAGGTCGTCGGGGTTGTGGGAGAAGTCGGCATCCATCTCAAAGAGGTAGGTATAACCGCGGCCTAACCCCCAATGAAATCCAGCGATGTATGCCGTGCCGAGTCCTTGTTTTCCTGATCTTTCGAGGATGTGAAGCGCACCGGGAAACTCGGCCATCAATCTCTTTACTATGCCTGCAGTACCATCGGGAGAACTGTCATCAACAATGAGAATATGCAGGGGCACCGTCAAGGAGAAAACCTTGCGTACGATGGCTTCTACATTTTCTTTTTCATTGTATGTTGGGATGATTACCAGGCTATCAGACACAGTTCAAATTTTCAGTTTGTAAATATAAGATATGTGGCGAATGAACATGTTAAAGGAAGTAAACCTTAGCTGTTCATGTACAAAAAGCTAATTTCTTCCTGTGTGAGCGGTCTCCAATGTCCTCTCGGTAGGTCTTTTTTCGTTAGTCCAGCTAGCACCACTCTATCCAACTTCGTTATATTATATCCGAAATGATCGAAAATACGTTTCACAATGTTGGGGCGGCCCGATCTCAATTCAATTCCCACTTCGTGGAAGTTTTGACCATCGCCAACGAAGCTGATTTGGTCGATTTTAACGAGTCCATCATCTAGGGTAACACCCGCGCGAATTTCATCGATGTGCGACGGTTTCATTTTTTCACGAGTAGCGACGTGAAAGATGTTTTTGACGTTGCTAGTAGGAGAAAGAAGGCGTTTGGCCATGTCTTCATCGTTGGTGAACAGTATCAAGCCCATCGCACTGCGATCCATTTTGCCAACAGGGAATACAACTTCTTTTGTAGCTCCTTTGATGAGTTGCATTACTGTGTTTCGTCCTTTCGGATCTTCGAATGTTGCTAAGAAGTTCTTTGGCTTGTTCAACAGTATGTACTGCTTTTTCTCTGGGCGGATGGTATGTCCGTCATATTTCACAACGTCTTTGGTGGTCACTTTTGTACCCAGTTCAGTTACAATGATGCCATTCACAGATACTACACCGGTAGTGATCATAACATCGGCATCGCGTCGTGAGCAAATACCGCTATTTGCGATGAATCGGTTGAGACGAATCTCAGTGTTTTCATCGGGTGGTGTAGTGCTTTTTTTAATCGTTTTTTTCTTCTTGTCGAACGGTTTGCCGTAAGTCTTTCCAAACGGTTTCCCTCCTTTGAAGTCGCGTTTTCCGTCTTTAAAATCTGGTTTAGAACCGGGGCGTTTTGCAGCGGGGCGCTTTTCTTCTGTAGCACTCGTTTTCCGCAACGGTTTTTTGCGGTCGTCACCGTCAGACTTTTTGGTTCGAGACGGCGCTGAAGCTGACGATCGCGTTACAGGCCCATCGGGCTTGGTTGATCTTGTTTTGCGTGCGGTACCATCTTGACGTTGGCGACCTCCTGTTGTTGGTTTTTTGCTCATGACTGAATTCAGTTCACAAAGGTACGGATATGTCGCGAGAGGTTTACATGGTGGCGTAAAAGGCGTGTTCGATGTGTTCTATTTGATAATTGGGGGCTGGTCCTGTTATGGAGATAACATCGAAACGGGCCTCACTGTCTCCTCGGGTGTGCCATCTCAAATAGGCATCCGCGCAGCGAATAATGCTTTTTTGTTTTGCTCGATTCACAGCTTGCCAGGGTTTTGCTACAGTGGTCGATTTCCGCAACTTGACTTCTACAAAGCAAACGGTATTGTTTTTAAAAGCAATGATGTCAACTTCGTTTTTTCCCAATCGCCAACGCTTCGCTTTTATTTCGTAACCGGCAGAAGCGAGGTAGTTTGCGGCTATTTCCTCTCCTTCTTCTCCAATGGCAGATGTTGTTTCCATACAGCCAAAGTGAGAAGAAAATGGATACAAAAAAGCGTCACTTTGTGGGTGACGCTTTTAATTTTGTAGATGCGATGTTAGACTACTTAAGTATCAAATCGTAGCTACCAATTTTATGAGAATCTTCATAAACGAACACTTTATAATCGCCATCGTTGATTTCGTTTGATACTGTGTAGAACACACAAACGTCCATCATTTTGTTATTGTAGTCGATTGAACGAGCCACGCTGTAAGGTTGCGTGCCTTCGCCATCGAATTCTCGGCTAGCATTGGCTTCTGAAGAAGGAAGAACTTTTCCATCGGGCCCGATGATACGGAGGTAGATGTTTTTGGTGCCTGGCTTTGCGATTTTGTTTTCAATCACGGTGAAACACGCTTTGATCATTTCGGTTTTTGAAGCCCGAGATGTTTCCACCTGTTTTCCACTATTTCGCAAATTGATAGCTTGCGCGCTGATGCCAACGGCTTGCAATATTTGTCCGGTAGCAATAATGCCCTCCATGTTTTGTTGTCTGTTCAGCAAGTTCTCTTTCTCGCCTTCAACGGTCGCCACACGATCGCGCATTTCACTGTTTTCAGCCATCAATGCCTGATTGAGTTGGTTTAGCGAGTCGATTGTTACAACATAGCCTTTCATGATTTCGCGTAAGGTGTTGGTCTCTTTTTTCAACTTGCTCACGCTCCAGTCTTTGTCTTTAACTTTTTTAAGCAGGTCTTCAATTTGACTTTTTTGAGCGGCCATTTCTGCCATCAAAACGGTGTTTTCTGTTTGCAGGGTGTCGTAGCTGAACATCATCTTTTGCAGTTCAAGTTCTAGCTCACGACGCTCAACGCCAAGATCAGCAACTTCCTCTGCTTGAACTTCGATGACATCCTGTTTTTTAGACAGATTAAAACCCAGATAAGCGCATACCAGCAAAAGAGCAACGATGACGCCGATGTATCCTTTGTTATTCATAATGATGATTGATTTATATGCGAAGTTAACGCTTCCCGCGACTTTGCATTGCGCTAGAAGGAATATCTGTGTCTTTTTTTCTTGTATAAGAGGCTGTTGATAAGTTAAGTGCTACCTCAGGAGTGTGAAATGAATGCCTTTTTCTGTGCTATTGGTGTCTAAACAAGCTCTTTTGTAGCTGATGATTGCATAGTACGTTCCATCAGGATAATCGCCACCATCCCAACCGGGTTTGTTGTTTAGAGAGTCATAAATCAAAGCGCCCCAGCGATTGTAAATGAGCAATGTATAATCTTCTAAGTAGTCGAAAACAGTGCGGTTTCCGGGTAAAGTGGCAGGAACTCCCGGTGTTATTTCGAAGTATGGAATGAACGTGTCGTTATGGCTGTCCCGGTTCGGACTGAAGACATTCGGCAAAGCTAGAGGCAGATCAAGGGGCTCAGCACTAATATAAATTTCGACTGCGTCGGATTCTGTTAGTTCGCACAAAGCATTGTATGCTGTGATTGTTACGGTATAAAATCCATCGTTTTGATAGGTGTTTGTTGAGCTTGTTCCGCTATAAATGTTACCATCACCGGTGTCCCATGTTATTTCATCGGCGCCAGCCCCCGTGAAGAGCATATCGAGGCGGTTGATGGTGTCGCAAGGGCCTGGAATGGCGAGGCTATATTGCAAAGTGATGGGGTCGGCGGGTAGAATCTGAACCGTTGTAAAGGCAGTATCAGCGCAATCTGAACCGGGGTCAGCAATCATGCTTATGTTGAAGCTTCCCGTATTTGGAAACACGTGCGATGGGTTCTCGAGGGTTGATGTATTGTTACCAACGTGACCGAAATTCCACAGAAAACTACTGGCATTGGATGAGCCGTTTTGAAACTCCAAAAACAAGTCA
Source organism: Cryomorphaceae bacterium (assembly GCA_016124575.1). Classification (GTDB taxonomy): domain Bacteria; phylum Bacteroidota; class Bacteroidia; order Flavobacteriales_D; family Sanyastnellaceae; genus RI-182. Next base: position 101,739 of record WGNM01000023.1, on the reverse strand, counting down.
CCACAGAATACAGTTTGTTCTTCTATCACGGCCTGGGGGAACGGGTCGACATTTATGCTTAACTGTTGGGTTGAAGTGCACGGGCCGACAGAAATTTCGAGTAGCGTCTGATTCAATCCAGGGTTTAGCAATGTGAAGTTAACCGGGTTGTTGTCATTGGATGAGGGTGGATTTGCATTGGCACCGAAGCTCCAGTTGTACGTGTATCCTTCTCCATACGTGCTATCAGGTGTGGCAATGAATGTTCGTCCGCCATTGCCACAATCGCCGCCGATGACCGAAAAACTAGCATCAACCGGAGGATAGGCATAGACGGTTGTGGTGACTGTATCGGCGCATACACCTCCCGGATTTGCTACAAGAGTTACAACGTAGGTGCCTGTGTCGGGATATGCAAAAGCAGGATTGGCTTCGATGCTTGTATCATTTTCTTCTGTACCAAAATCCCAGAAAAAGGTATTCGCACCTGCAGAACCATTTTGGAACTGGAAATCCAGTCCTTGACATTGGGGCAGATCGTCTAAAAAAGCAATTGTCGCTTGTCCGCACAGCACCACATTAAACTGGAAATCTCGATTGGTATTCGATATCAGCACCCCATTTCGGTATTCTTCTACACAAATGCCGACAACATATTGGCCTACTTGATTTGGCGTTCCTGTGAGCAATCCGGTCACGGGATCCAACGTAAAGGCAGGTGCTGAGGTGATTGGATAGTCGGTAGAGAACGTCGCATTCCAACTCACATCCATATACGGTGGAGCGGTAGGTGGATTCATTTGAACACCTGGGATTCCGCCATCTTTTGGGTTGCAAAATTTATACGCCAACGAATCGCCGTTGAGGTCGGTAGCCGCGTGATCAAAGACAAACGGCTGGTTTGCACACAGCAGCACAGGAGGCAGGTTATTGAACAACGGATTGCTGTTGCAGACAGCTTGCGAAGTAGGAGGGATTTGAGCGAAGAAAGTACTTCCGAGGTTGTCGCCAGCAGCAGGGACATTCAAGATCGTAGTGTTTCTGCAGCAGCGTTGATAGGCCAGGGTATAGCCAATTGCTGAAGGAGGAATCGTCACAATACCGCTGTAGATCGCCTGTTGAACGCAAACATTATCGGGAGGAACCAGACAAGGATCGCCGGTGTCAAGCGGTAACGTTGTAACGAGGGCATTGGCTAGGCTCAAGGTCAGCGATGTCACCAAAGTGCTGTTTTCATAAATACCGATAACAGGGTTGTTGTCGTATTGCGAATTGCCCGGATTGCAGTCGCGGTAAACGTAGAGGGTAATTTCATATTGATCACCACCCAAACATTCATAGTGAATTACCCCACCCACAATGTGCGAGGCAAAACTTGCCAGTGATGTTAGAAGAAAGGTTAGTACTAAAGCGATTCTCATGAGTCAAAAGGTTGGTTCAAGATACACAAGTCAAACGATTTTAATGAACTCAAAAAGTGTCACCCTTTGAAACCTTATATTTGTCTTTTCAAGTTTTATATGGCAAACCTTTCATCATACGATTTCAGCGGACGTCGTGCACTTGTCCGCGTTGACTTCAACGTACCTCTCAACGACCAGTTCGAAGTAACGGATGACACCCGCATACGCGCTGCAGTGCCTACCATCAAGCATATTCTTGCTTGTGGAGGAAGCGTTGTTTTGATGTCGCATTTAGGCCGGCCTAAAGGAGTAGACCCGCAGTTTTCACTCATACATATTTTGCCGACCGTTGAGAAATTAATTGGTCAACCTGTAATGTTTGCTGAAGATTGTATTGGCGATGCTGCTTTGAAACTGACAGCGAATTTAGGATCGGGTAAGGTGGTTTTGCTCGAAAACTTACGATTTCACAAAGAAGAAGAGAAAGGCGATGAGTTTTTTGCCGGACAATTGGCAGAGAGCGGGGATGTGTATGTGAACGACGCATTTGGAACGGCTCACAGAGCCCATGCAAGCACTGCCATTATTGCACGTTTCTTCCCACATGATAAGATGTTCGGTTTCTTGATGGAGAACGAAGTGTTGAATGTTGAGCGCGTGTTGAATAGCAAAGACAAGCCTGTAACCGCTATTGTAGGTGGAGCAAAAGTTTCATCGAAGATCACCATACTTGAGAACTTGATCGACCGTGTTGACGCCGTTTTGATAGGTGGCGGTATGGCATATACCTTCATAAAGTCGCAAGGAGGAACCATTGGAAATAGTTTAGTGGAAGATGAGTACCTTGAGAAAGCTCGTGAAATATCAGCGAAAGCCATTGCCAAAGGCGTGAAAATTCACATTCCACAAGATACGCTGATCGCGGATGCCTTTTCTGCCGATGCGAACACTCAAATTGTAGATTCTACAGCCATTCCAGACGGGTGGATGGGACTTGATATCGGTCCGAAAACGGAAGACGCTTACGCGGAAGTGATCAAAAGCAGTAAAACAGTGTTGTGGAACGGACCAATGGGCGTTTTTGAAATGGATGCTTTTGCCCATGGAACCCGCGCAGTGGCGGATGCCCTTGTTGATGCCACTGCTGGTGAGACATTCACTTTGGTTGGCGGTGGAGACTCGGTTGCTGCAGTGAACAAGTTTGGACTAGCAGAACGCGTTAGTTATGTGTCGACAGGAGGGGGAGCCATGCTGGAGTACCTTGAAGGTATAGAGCTGCCTGGAATAGCTGCCATCCGCGAGTAAGCGAAGAATATGAGAAATGTACTTGTTTGTCTATTGTTGATTGCCACCGTTCGCCTTTTCGGACAGGTTAGCGTATTTCCCAATGAACGCATGTTTTTTGGAGAGATGCTTTTCAATATAGAAGATGGGGTATTGAACGAGGGCAGCTCAAGGTTTCGCATGGATGCTGTGTTGACCATTGCCAACGAGAAGATTTTCAAAGGCTATTCTACTTCCACCTTCGATTTGCTTTTTACCGTTCGAAATGGCAAGTTATACCCTGTTGATAGCCGCTTCAGCTTGGATGTTTTGTACACGTTCAAAGACGGCGTCATTTACCAAGGAGATAGCACCTTTTCATTGGACGCTTTGTATACCCTACATCAAGGAGGTATTTATAAAGGCGACAGTAAAATAATTTTCGATCGCCTGTTTACTATTTCAGGAACTCCGAGCGTGCCTGAGATATTTGCTTTGATGATGGCTTTGGACCTTTTGTGATCAGGCCTCTTCAACTTTAAAGCTGAAGTATTCCATGATTTGATTTGCGAGCAGTTTTTCGCAAGCCTCTTTCACTTTGGCTTCAGCGGTAGCTTTGTCGGCAGCTTCTAGAGCAAGGGTGATGTGTTTTCCGATGCGGACATTTGAAATCTCAGCAAGGCCGATGTTTTTCATGTTATTGCTCACCGCTTTACCTTGAGGGTCTAAAAGTGCCTCAAGCGGCATAATGTCTATTTCAGCTCTGAATTTCATGCGTGTTTCGTTCTGGTTATAACAGAAATAATCGGATACAAAAGTAGTATAAAGGGCACGGGCGCCCAAGGATTTCGTGCAAGCAAATATACAATAGCGTATGTCGCGATTGAAATAGCGATAAGAATGGCTTGTGACCGACTTAATTTACCACCAGCAATTTTCATTGATAGCATAGGAATGTTTGCGTTAAGCAGGTAAGCCGAAGCGATTGCTGCCACAACGATGCCAAAAGGCAGCCACGCGAATTGAAAACCGAGTGAGTAAATGGTCATTGCTATACCAACCCATAACAACGTCACTGCTGGCGTTGGCATGCCAATGAAACCATGTGTTTGTCTGGTGTCGATATTGAAATTAGCCAATCGATATACCGAAGCAGGTAGAATGATGAGAGGAGTGAACATCACCCAGGAATCGACACCAATGTTTTCGAGGGTAAAAACCCCGAGTAATGCAGGGAAGACTCCAAAAGAAATGGCATCTGCCAGAGAATCTAGCTGTTTACCAAGTGGACCAGCAACATTTAACATCCGCGCAGCGAAGCCATCGAAAAAATCGGCAATCGCAGCGCCAAGAATGCACATACAAGCCGTTTCGACATCTTGAAACCGAAGCAAAAGAATGATGGCCAATCCACCCAATGATGCATTTAGCAGTGTTAGTCCGTTCGGAATGAGTCGCTTCATAGCCATGCGGCGAAGATACAGATTTACAGTGCGACCAGACAAAAATGAAAGGCGTTGATAATCAGTGCAAAGCAAAAAACTTCGAATGGATCTGAAACTTTCTTTTTCAACTTGAGTACTAGCTGTTGAAAACGTTTGAAGAATTATTATATTTGCCATCCGTTTAGAAAACTGGTCCTGTGGCCGAGTGGCTAGGCTCAGGTCTGCAAAACCTGCTACAGCGGTTCGAATCCGCTCGGGACCTCTTAAAAAACCTCGCGAATGCGGGGTTTTTTTATTCCCAAATCGTCGCCAAGCTCTGCTTGAGCGCACGATTTGGGAATAAAAAAACCAAGACGCACCGATAGGGGCGTAGGTTTTTAAGAGGGCTCCCCCCATGATCATGCAATAATCCGCGAACGATTGAATTTTTAAATCAATAACTCGCCAAGCTCTGCTTGAGCGCACGATTTGGGAATAAAAAACCAAGACGCACCGATAGGGGCGTAGGTTTTTAAGAGGGCCCCCCCCCATGATCATGCAATAATCCGCGAACGATTGAATTTTTTATAATCCACTCTCCAAGCTCTGCTTGAGCGCACGATTTGGGCATAAAAAAACCATCACGCACCGATAGGGGCGTAGGTTTTTAAAAGGGCTCCCCCCATGATCATGCAATAATCCGAGAACGATAGAATTTTAAATCAATAACTCTCCAAGCTCTGCTTGAGCGCACACTTTCGGTCTTCCTTATGGGTTATTTGATGTCCTCATTTATTATTTTTTTGTTATTTACAGGATTGATATAATTTCAAAACCAAGACGGTTCTAGTTTTAATATTCGTTAAGTACAAAACCAATGGACGTTTTCCTACTCACAGTATTCGCCTTGATTTTATTAGTTCTAGCCGTAATCTATTTCATATTTGGTCGTCGCACCAAAAAACATGATCCAGTAGATAGTCTCATTCATAATGCCGAAGAAATAAAACGAGCCATATTTCAGAACCCAACAGAGTTGGACTTGAACTTAGAAATGAGAAATGAGTTTTCGGATCGATTAGACGAAAAGTTTCCTGATGCCCCAAAAGATTTCTTATTCAAAATTCATGATCTGCGTGAACTGATGGAAGTATTTCAAATTGATGAGTTTAGGAAAAGTTCTGTTTATCCTACGAAAGAAGAAGCGTTGCAATGGCGTATATCAGACCCCGCCCGATATAGTTATTATGCAGGTTACGAACATCTATTTTGGCTCTACAATAATACTTGGCGCTATGAGTTCAATGAGATTCATAATATTTGGGATCAAACTATACTAGAAATAAAAAACTATGAACTGAACCATTAACTTTCTTCGGGTATTTCTCATTTGTTCAAGTTACGTTCTTCATCACGCACCGATAGGGGCGTAGGTTTATTATTGTTAGTCGCACGTGCAGTAGAATTTTGGACATGTTTGTGATGAGCGAGCAATTGTTCAAGTCTTATCGACGAGCAGGTCGTCAGGCATCGCTTTTGCGAACCTTGTAGTTCGAAATTTCAAGGGTTGTAGTCGACCCATTTTCATTTTTCGTTTCGATTGTGGCCTTTAGTTGTTTTGCCAGCGAAGAAACCAGTTTGTTTCCGAAAGAAGTAGCGAGAATGTCTGACTCGTTAAAGCCAATTCCGTTGTCGGAAACAGTTAAAAGCAACACATTGGATTGTTCTTTGAGGGAGATGCTTACCACTCCATTCTCTCGGCCTTGAAAAGCGTATTTCAACGAGTTTGTTACCAGCTCGTTGATGACTAATCCGAGTGGTACCAGGGTATCTACATCTGCGTCGATGTTTTCTATATCCAGATTCAATTGAATTTTTTCGTCGTTGATATTGTATGTCGCAAACAATTCGCTGCATAGCTTCTCGAGGTATGATTGGACATTGACACCTGTTAGATTGTCGTTTTGATACAGATCTTGGTGAATGATGGCCATTGATCGCACACGACTTTTTCCGTCGTTGATGGCTTTCAGCGCCGTTTCATCGTCGATGGAGCGGCTTTGCAATGAAAGCAGGCTCGACACCATCTGCAGGTTGTTTTTCACCCTGTGGTGAATCTCTCTGAGGAGTAAATCTTTGTCGGACACAGCTTTAGCCAGAATGAATTTTTGGCGCAAGTATTTTCGTACTAAAAAGTAGAGGATGCAACTTAAAACAGTGACAAGAAGGAGCCCTAAGCCACCGAACAGAAGGGTGCGGTTTTTCTGCTCGATGATTGCCTGAGCGGCTGAATTTTGGGCATTTAAAACGTCCACTTTGGCACGTTGTTCAACAAGCTCGAATTTGGCATCTTTTTCAGCTACTTTTTCAAGGATGTCGGAGTTGAAGATGGAATCAGAAATCGCCTTATATTGTTTGTGGTAGCGAAGTGCATCGGGGTAATTTCCGAGTGCTTCGTGGGCCTTTGAGAGCACAGAATACGCACTTTGCTGGTGGCTGAGCGATTGGTGTTCGGTGTCGTTGGCAATAACCATGTTGGCTTGAAGTATCGCATCGGAATATTTTCCAAGATCGAACAGACTAGAAGCTACGCTGACGCGCGACTCACTAATGTTGTAATGGCTGGGTAAAGATTCTCTGATCTCGAGCGCTTTTTTATGGAATTCGTAAGCATCTTGTAATTTGCCTTGTTCTTTTTTCAACTGGCCCATGAAGTCGTGAAAGAACCCCAAGCCCCACATGGTGCCCAACAAAGTGTCGAGCTTGCCTTGCATTTTGATGTGGAATTCTGCTTCATCAAGTCGGCCCAGATCCATCAGTGTTAAACCAAGGTTGGCATGTACGTTGGCTCGTCCTAAGGTGTCGTCAACGGTTTCAAAAACACGTAGCGCTTCATTGTACCTCGCTACCGCTTTTTCGAGTTGGCCGGTGTTGTCATAAAATATCGCTAAACCGTTGATTGCGTGAGCAATATCTCCCTCGTCGCCTCTTTCTTTTTCAAGTTCATAGACTTCGAGCAAGTATTTTTGAGCAGCTTCGTTGTACCCTGTAAACAGGTTCATGCTTCCCAATTGATTGGCGGCAGTGATCCAGTTTGCGGTGTCTTGGTGGAAGATGTAATACTTATAACAAGTCAAGAAACCAGCTATTCCATTTGCGAAACGACCCGTTTTTCGATCTGAGTGAGATTGCAAGCGAAGTGCTTCAATCCATTTGGCACTATCGGCTTTTACAATTGCATTTTCAAGCAGTTGTTTGGTAAACTTATCTACTTGAGAAACATCTTCGTCATAAGCTAAATTGGCTGCAGTCCAAAGCAGTTCAACCTTTTGTGAAGCGTTCGTTGTCGCCTTGATTCGCGAATCAAGACTATCGAGCGCCGTTGATTGAGAAAGAGAGATGAGATAAAATAGGCTAAATAGTGCTGTTAGTAGTTTTCGCAAGTCATGTCAATTGGTTCATCAAAAATACATCAATATAGACCCAAGTAGCGACCTATTTTCTTCAAAAGGGTATTTGCAGAAAGATCTAGAGCTTCTGCGAGCGGATTTTGGTTATTGAGATTGTTGTGTGTGGCAAGTGCGCGGTCGATCGACAACCATTCAGCGGCTGAAGTCCACAACGCATTGTTTTGTGCGATGCTGTCGGCAATAAATTGATTTTGAGCATTAATTCTCACCATCTACTTCAGCTAACCAGTTACCGTCGAAAATAAGGTCGTCGTTGATTTTATCGGTCAGTTCTTCTTCAATTTCAAAATCGAAATCATAGGTCAGTCCTTTTGAAAACATACTGAAAAGTGCAGTTACAGGAATGGCAGCAGCCATGATGAAACCTAGGGTGAAACTTCCGTAGAAGAAAAACATTGCAGCGAGACAGATCTGCAGCGTGTAGAGCAGATGTATGAATTTAATGGAAGCTCGCACTTCCGACTTTTGTTCGCGAAGGTTAAGTTGCAGTTGCAGCGTTAAGGAATTGTTCATGACTTCTAAATTTTATTGATAGGTCAAAGGTGTCTTCATATTTGAAATCGCCCCTCACCCTTTTGGATGATTTACATAAAAAAGCAGACTCCCTTCACGCCGCCACAATGTCATTGATTGTTTGAAGCGTGGAGGGAGTCTACGGAATGCGGAAAAGCAGCTTTGAATTAAGAAACTACCGGAGGCTCACTTTTCTTTTTTGACCAATCGAGGTTGCGGCTCATGTACATCAATACCCCCATCACGATGAATAGTCCGATGCTACCCATCAAAAGTGAGTAGTTGGCAAGCTGCACCAAGGTGAAGATGAAGAAGTACAACAATCCAAGAATCGCCATGACAATGATGCTGAGTTTTGTGTTGTTGAAAATGTGCTTTACGTACCACGTTATTTGCACTACCACCGCAGTAGCGGCGATGACATAGGCCGAGTTGAAACCAATGTATTCTGAAAGAGAAAGCAATAAGACGTAGAACAGACAAAGGGCCAGACCTACTATAATGAACTGCAGCGCATGCAGCTGCACCTTACGAATCACTTGAATAAAGAAGAACGTCACAAATGTGAGTGCGATAAACAGCACTGCATACTTTGCTGAGCGCTCAGTTTTCCGGTATTCACCGACCTCTTCGAATATTTCAACCCCGTAAACATATTGGCTAGAGTTGAAATTGACATCGGTGAATGATTGAGGGATGCTGCGATTAAGATGCAGTATTTTCCAATTGGCTTCGAATCCAGATTCATTCGGGTCGTTGCGGTAGTCGGGAGGAAACTCACCAAAGTATTTTGGATCTTTCCATGAAGAGGAGATGGCGGCAGTACTCACTTTTCCAAGCGGACTTAGTCCGAATCGGTTGCTGCCCCTTAATTCCAAATCCATGTTGAAGGCACAACTTCTGCTTGTGCTGTCAGAAAGGTCAATCAGCGCACTTACACCTTCTTTGATGAGTCCCTGGTATTTAATGCCAGAAGAAAAGGCGACCTTTTCATCGTTCCAGTTCAGAAAAAGTTCTTCTTGTACCCCGCGTTGATCGGGAATTCCCACGGATATTTGGCATTTATCCCACAGTATGTCAACATGATCATTTTGCCAGTCTTCAACACTTTGTTCGACAAAAGACCCAGAGATTTTCATATCTGCAGTGTACACATTCACACTATAAATACCGCGATGCAACGTGTCGATATTCAAAGCACCAGAATAATCAAGTGTTTCGGGTAGAAAATGAGCGAAGTACCTCGTCTTTATCTCTTCCGTTTTATTTTCTGTAGTGCGCACAAATGTCGTTACGTCATAAGGCACGGTAAGCACGGGTCCTTCAATTACTTGCTCATGCCCCCATGAGGATGTAATTTCTTGTTGCACATCAAACTGATAATACTGTCTCTCTTGAATGATGTCGCGCACCATCTCAATGGGAATTAGAAGTATCAGCAAGATGAATCCGATGCCAAGTAATTTGAGTGTAGACGAGTTCGCTACCCATTCGCGGAATTTTTCGAAACTTGATTTTTCAGTCATGGTTTTACTTTGTTTTGATTAGGGCGCAAGATTCCAAAAGGCAATTGTTAACGCATGTGAAAACAGGATAACGCTATCAAATTGCGATTATTTGTCAGGAAATATAGAGCACATGATTCGTTTTGAATCGCGCATTTGAAATTCGTAATTTTTAAGATACGGAGTTGGAAGATTGGGAGTGTGAGAAAAAGAAATGCAGCATTCACATCCGCGCCAGCGCCACAAGGGAAAAAACCATCCGCTCTCGATACAAATTATTACCTTTGCAGCCGTAAAATGAACGGGTATGGCCACACAAGAAGATAAGCTAAAGAAGGTAATCGGACACGCGAAAGAGTACGGATTTGTATTTCCGAGCAGTGAGATTTATGATGGATTGAGCGCGGCGTATGATTACGGCCAGTTGGGTGTTGAATTGAAAAACAACATCAAAGAGTATTGGTGGACCGCCATGGTGAAGATGCACGAAAATATTGTGGGATTGGATGCATCGATATTTATGCACCCGACAACTTGGAAAGCTTCAGGACACGTTGATGCATTCAATGACCCGTTGATTGATAACAAAGATTCAAAAAAGCGCTACCGCGCGGATGTCTTGATTGAAGAGCACATTCAAAAGATTGAGGCGAAAATTCAAAAAGACGTAGACAAGGCCAAAGAACGTTTTGGAGATGCATTTGATGAGGTGCAGTTTAGGGCGACAAACCCAAACGTGGTGCGCAGACAAGAGGAGATTAACGGCATCAACAACCGGTTTAAGACAAGCATGGAGGCCGAAAATTTAGCAGGTGTAAAAACTTTGATCGAAGACCTTCAGATTGCAGATCCTGAAACGGGATCTCGCAACTGGACCGACGTGAGGCAGTTTAACCTCATGTTTAAAACTGAGTTAGGAGCTGTATCGGGCGATTCTGGCATCATCTACCTTCGTCCGGAAACAGCACAAGGTATTTTCGTGAACTTCTTAAACGTTCAGAAAAGTGGTCGCATGAAGATTCCTTTTGGAATTGCGCAGATCGGTAAAGCGTTTAGAAATGAGATTATTGCACGTCAGTTCATCTTCCGCATGCGTGAGTTTGAACAGATGGAAATGCAATTCTTCATCAAGCCAGGAACCCAACAAGAGTGGTATGAGTACTGGAAAAATGAGCGCATCCGCTGGCACAAAGCTCTTGGCATGGGCGAAGAGAACTACAAGTTTCACGACCACGTGAAGTTGGCACACTATGCCGATGCTGCTTGTGACATCGAGTTCAACTTCCCGATGGGCTTTAAAGAGCTTGAGGGAATTCACAGCAGAACCGATTTTGACCTCATGAGCCACGAGAAGTTCAGTGGTAAAAAGTTGCAATATTTCGACCCAGAAGAGAACCAAAACTTTGTGCCGTATGTTATTGAGACTTCAATCGGACTCGACCGCATGTTCCTCGCGACATTGAGCAACTCCTTTGTTGAAGAAACGTTGGAAGATGGGTCTGAGCGCACTGTATTGCGTATTCCTCCTGCCTTGGCTCCTGTTAAAGCTGCAGTTTTACCGCTTTTGAAGAAAGATGGGTTGCCAGAAAAAGCACGTGAAATTATGAAGGCGCTGCGCTTCGATTTCAATTGTCAATACGATGAAAAAGATGCAATAGGTCGCAGATACCGTCGTCAAGATGCCATTGGCACGCCGTATTGCATTACAGTTGATCACCAAACGTTGGAAGATGGCACAGTGACCATCCGCGAACGCGATGGGATGAAGCAAGACCGCGTAGACATGAAGGATCTCTCAAAAATTATTGGAGATCGCGTGGCCTTTAAAAACCTATTTGTCTGATCACCACTTTTTAAAAACGAAGAATACTGCGAGGATAAGGAAAACGAAGCCCACGGCATGATTCCACTTGAGGACTTCGCTGCGAAAAAAGGTTAGGGAGAAAATCATAAACACCACAAGTGTGATGACTTCTTGCAACACCTTTAGTTCTACAAGGCTAAAGGGTCCGCCATTGCCCTGATAACCGATGCGGTTGGCTGGCACTTGAAAGAAATATTCGAACAAAGCGATGCCCCAACTAATTAGCACAAGCCCTATCAGTCCGGCTTTTTCTAACGGTTTCCAATGCTGAAACTTCAAGTGACCATACCACGCCAGAGTCATAAAAGCATTGGAGAGAACCAATAAGCCAATTGTGAGCAAAGCCTTCATTGTCGAAAATTTAGCATGAATCAAATATGCAACGTTAAACCTTTTCGTACTTTGTAGTCAAAGCGAAACTTATGCGCTATCTATTGTTCTTATTTCTCATGCCTTTTGCTGTAGCAGCTCAAGATGCATTTTACTTTCCGCCGAATAACAGCGATGATTGGGAAACCCTCTCTTTCGATGACGTAGGATGGTGTGAAGAGAATCTTCCTGCTTTAATGGATTTTCATACCGATCAAAGCACGAAGGCGTTTATTGTTACCATTGGAGGGAAAATAGTAATCGAACAGTATTTCGGGAACTTCACGGCCGATAGTTTATGGTTGTGGAACTCTGCAGGAAAATCGCTGACGTCGATGGCTATCGGTATCGCTGAGCAGGAAGGATTGCTATCGCTGGATGATTCGAGTGCAGATTATTTGGGTGAGGGGTGGACATCTTGTACATTGGAGGATGAGGCATTGATTACCATTCGAGATCAAATTTCGATGACTTCAGGGCTTGACGATGGTGTGATCGACGTGTATTGCACAGATCCAGAGTGTTTGACCTGCTTGGCTGAACCGGGCACTCGGTGGGCCTACCACAATGGTCCGTACACCATGTTAGATGAGGTAATTGCTGAGGCATCGGGCACGTCACTGAATTTATTTATCTATAACCGCATTTCTCAGCCTATTGGCATGAATGGCTTGTTTTTACCCTTTGGCTATAACAGAGTGTTTGTTAGCAAAGCGAGAGACATGGCGAGGTTTGGCAGCTTGGCGCTGAGAGGCGGAGAGTGGAATGGTACGCAGATATTGAATGCGCAATATGCTTACGATATGGTGCACCCATCGCAAAATTTGAATCCATCATACGGGTATTTGTGGTGGTTGAACGGACAATCGAGCTATATGCTTCCAGGGTTTCAAGCACAAATTCCACTTGAGATTGTTCCCACTGCCCCAGATGATGCATATGCCGCGATAGGGAAAGACGGACAAATAGCGATGGTTATTCCGTCGTTAGACATGGTTGTGGTTCGTATGGGGAATTCACCGGATAATTCGGCAGTGTCGACACAGTTTGTAAACCAAATGTGGCCTTTTATTGAAGATTTGTTTTGCTCTGACATTGCTGAGTCTCGTGAGAAGCAGATTTCATTGTACCCGAATCCTGCTAGCGAAGTCCTCAATATTCAAGGCAAATTACCAAATGAGAAGTTCTTTGTTTTTGACGGTTTCGGACGGGTTGTGGCAACTGGAAATGAGAGTTTTGTCGATGTAAAGAATCTCCCAAAAGGGATGTACGTTCTAACAATCGGAGAACAAGCCACAAGGTTCGCTGTGCAGTAACGTGCATATTTGTATCTTGCGACATGCTTTCGGAAGACAGAAGCGAATTGCGCGTAGGCGTGTTAGGAGGTGGTAGTTGGGCAACAGCTATCGTGAAATTGCTTTGCAACAACAGAGACCGCGTGAATTGGTGGATGCGCAGTGAAAGCTCCATCGATCACCTGCGAAAGTTCAAACACAACCCGAAGTACATCCAGAGCATTGAGTTTGACCTCGATAAGGTACATCTTAGCAGTAACATGCAAGAAGTCATCGATGCCTCAGACATCCTTGTGATTGCTATTCCGTCGGCTTTTCTCGATAAAACGATGAAAGCCATCAAGCCCCAAGGCATGGAGAACAAGATCTTGTTTTCAGCCATCAAAGGGGTAATCATCGAATACGACTCAATTCCCGCCCGATACCTGCACAAAGAGTTTCGCACGCCATATGAAAACATTGGTATCATAGCGGGACCGTGTCATGCCGAAGAAGTGGCTAGCGAAAAGCTCTCTTACCTTACACTGGCTTGTCCGAATCTTGATGTTGCCGCCGCCATGGCCGATTTGCTGCAATGCCGATACATCAAAACATCTATATCAGAAGATGTATTCGGGACAGAAATTAGCGCGGTATTGAAAAATGTGTACGCGGTTGCCGCAGGTATTTGTCATGGCGTGGGTTATGGAGATAACTTTCAAAGTGTTCTTATTTCCAACGCAATACAAGAAATCAAACGCTTTGTTGATGAGGTGCACACAGTACACCGCGATGTTAAAACCAGTGCTTACTTGGGTGACCTACTGGTGACGGCGTATTCGCCTTATTCCCGAAATCGATCGTTCGGCACCATGGTCGGAAAAGGATACTCAGTAAAAGGCGCCATGATGGAGATGAGCATGGTGGCAGAGGGGTATTATGCCGCCAAAGGAATACATGAAATGAATACCCGCTTTCAAGTCGACATCCCCATTGCAGAGGCGGTGTATCGCATATTGTACGAGCGCATTTCACCTGTCATCGAAATGCGATTGCTAGCAGATCAATTGAGCTGATCGGCTTAGGAATCTTACGGTAACCCCCTTTTTTACTTGTCGCACCATTTTTTCTGTAGTATTTTAGTGGGTTCCAGCCAACTAAATCGCCTTCAATAGCGTCATTATACCATGATCAGAAGTACGGCAATATGTTTACTACTGACTTTGTTCATCGGTACCGCGTGTGCCCAGGAGTTTAAATTTACTGAGAACAAAGGACAGTGGGATCAACATGTCCATTTCCGCGTGGAAATGAGCAATGCCGTGGTGTGGGGTGAAAATGGAGCACTGACCTACGTCTTACTTGGCTCTGGAATCCCAGGAAAAAACCACCCCGACTTTACCGACGGGCCTTTCAAAGCGCACATCATGAAGGCGCAATTTGTTGGCGGCGGTGGTACTTTTGAGGGCAGAAAACTACATTCAGATTTCAATAACTACTACATCGGAAATGATTCTACACGCTGGGCCCAAGGGGTGAAGAATTACAAACAAGCGTTCACGCATGATCTTTATCCAGGCATCGACATGCTTTTGTATGGCAAGGGTGATCGCTTAAAGTATGATTTATTGGTGCGCCCGGGGGCGGATGTTGAAGCAATTGCCATCAAGTATGCAGGTGTTGAAAACCCTGAAATTGTTGATGGAAAGCTGCAAATCACGACCAGCGTGGGTCTCTTGACTGAAATGAAGCCGTTTGCCTATCAATTGCTCGATGGCGAAATGCATGAGGTAGAATGTCGCTTTGTAATCGCCAATGGATTGGTTGGATTTGAAGTCGGAGATTTCAATCCAACTCACACCTTGGTCATCGATCCAGAAATTACGTTCTCATCTTATATCGGGTCCACAGCCAGCAATTTCGGGTTCACAGCTACCGATGATCCCGATGGGAACTTGGTTGCTGGGTCGTGTATATTTCAAGCCGGATACCCAACAACGCTGGGCGCCATTGAAGATGATTTTAACCTCGTATACAACGGCAGTTGCGATGTTGGTGTAAGTAAATTCAGCGCCGATGGGTCGCAACTTTTGTACTCAACCTACCTCGGTGGTGCAGGGGTCGAAATGGCACACAGCATTGTGTGCGACAACCAAGGCAATTACATTGTGATGGGCACCACGGGTAGTTTAGATTTTCCAGTAACCGCAGGGGCGTACCAATCGACCCTTGCAGGAGGTCCGCTGGTGAATTTCTCTTCGTTTTTCATCAATGCCAACCACCAAGATGGCTGCGATTTTTTTATCTCGAAGTTCAACAACAATGAAAGCGGCCTGATAGCATCTACCTACGTGGGGGGCTCAGGTACCGATGGGTTGAACCTGGCCAACAAGCTGTTCTACAATTATGGAGATGTGTTCAGGGGTGAGGTAATCGTTACCGAACAGAATGAGATTGTGGTGGCTTCGTCAACCACTGGCGGCTCTTTTCCAATGGGTGGCGCGTCACCGCAGCAAACGGCCATAGGCGGACAAGACGGCATCGTTTTCAAAATGAACTCGAGCTTATCGAATCTGCAGTGGGCAACATACATCGGAGGAGGTGGAGACGATGCTGCATTTAGCGTTCAGCCAGATAGTGGAGGTGCGCTGGTTGTAACGGGTGGCACACGTGGACAAGGATTTCCTACCGCGGGTACCCCTTTTGATGGGACTTTCAATGGAGATATTGATGCTTTCATTGTAAAATACAACAACACTGGGGCGAACATGACAGCCATGACGTATGCTGGGACTTCGAGCTACGATCAGGCGTACTTTGTCCAACTTGATGATGCTGATAATGTCTACATAATCGGACAAACAGAAGGAAATTATCCTGTTAGTCCGGGAGTTTATGCCAACCCGGGCAGCGGACAATTTATTGCGAAATTCAACCCTTCGCTTTCAAACCAGATCTGGTCTACAACTATCGGAACGGGTAGCGGCGACATTGATATCAGTCCGACTGCCTTTTTGGTGAGCGACTGCAATCAGATATACTTTTCTGGATGGGGCGGACTGACCAATACCAGCTATTCTCAATGGGCAACGTCCAGCACCACATCCGGCTTGCCGCTGACCACGAACGCCTTTCAATCGACAACCGATGGCAGTGATTTCTATTTGTGTGTTTTGAATCCAGATGCCCAATCGTTGCTGTATGCAACCTATTTTGGCGGAGGAACAAGCACAGAACACGTAGACGGGGGCACATCGAAGTTCGATAAAGACGGAAGTGTGTACCAAGCGGTTTGCGCAGGCTGCGGGGGGAACGACGACTTCCCTTACACGCCTGGGGCTTGGAGCGCCGACAACATGAGCATAAATTGCAATTTGGGAGTCTTCAAGTTTGACTTGGGGGGCATAAATGCGCAGGTTTTGATTGATGGCCCAACTGAGGTTTGTGAAGGACAGCCCGCTGAATTCGTGAACAATTCATCAGGAGGAGACTCGTATCAGTGGACCTTTGGCGATGGCATGGCTAGCAGTGCATTTGAGCCAACACACGTTTATGAGACAAATGGGACGTTTACAATCACACTGATCGTGGATGACTCACAAAACTGCTTAGATGCCGATACAGCAAGCGTTGTGCTCACCATTTTACCGGGTGTCAATCCACTCATTGCTCCTGTTGACCCGATTTGTGAAGGTGCGTCAACTGCGTTGGATGCAACAGCATCAACCAGTTTCTATTGGTTGGATGACCCGACGATCAGTGCAACAAATGTCTTGAACCCTACTGTGACACCCCTTGTGCCTACCACCTATTTCTTGGTTGATGAGAACGATTGCGAATCAGACACGGTGGCTGTGTTTGTCGATTTTGTTGTCCCGCAAACGACCATTTCCAATGATCCGACCATTTGCATCGGACAATCAACAACATTGGAAGCAACGGGAGGCGCAACGTATGTGTGGTTTCCGCCTATAGGATTATCGACAACAAATGCTGCAACAACCAACGCCTCTCCAACAGAAACCACCACTTATGAAGTTTCAATCATAACCGTTGAGGGGTGTGAAACTTCTGAAGAAGTAACTGTGAATGTCGACCTCGACCTCCCGGGCGGCGAGGTGTACCCTAACGTCCAAATGTGCATTGGCCACACAGCTGAAGTTACTGCTGTTAGTGGATTAAGTTGGGTGTGGTCGCCAGCGCAGTTAGTGGTAAGTCAAGGACAAACAGCAACTGTTAACCCAACAACAACAACGACCTTTTTTGTGGATGTCACCAACGCCTGTGGCACAGGTACTGATCAAGTAACAGTGGAAGTAATCGTTCCTCAAGCTCAAGCCGGAGAAGACGGTGTTATTTGTTTTGGAGAATCGCACCCGGTTTGGGCTGAAGGAGGTGTTTCATACCAATGGCAACCTGCACTTTTTGTCCAAAACGACGAAGCGCAACAAACTACGGTTAGTCCGCCCGACGACCAAACGTTCACCGTCTACGTTACCGATGCCTATGGCTGTGTAGCTTCTGCCCAGGTTTTTGTCGATGTCTTACCGCTGCCTTACATCAACGCCGGCCCTGACCGCATCATCAACTGGCTTGAAACCGACAATTTGTTTGGTGACGCCTCAGGTCTGCCTTTTTGGTGGGAGCCAAGCATCGGCATTTCTTGCACCGATTGTCTTGTGCCAGAAGTGTTCACTGAAGACCCCATGTGGTATGTATTGCATGCCGTTGACGCAAACGGATGTGTGGGTAAAGATTCAGTCTTTGTTGACGTTTACTTTCCGCTGTATGTGCCGAACACGTTCACGCCCGACAACAACGGTATCAACGATCTTTTTAAAGCTTATGGCGACAATGTAAAAGGATTCCGCATGGAGATCCGCAATCGCTGGGGAGAGTTGGTATATGCCAGTGATGACATCAACCAAGGTTGGGACGGGTCAGTAAATGGTGGCGATTATTATGTTCAGATAGACACGTACGTGTGGACGGTTTGGTATGATACCAAGGAGGGAAAAGCAAAACTGGTGGGACATGTGAATGTCATCCGCTGACGGATGTTTATGTCCACTCATGTAATCCATACCTAAACCGTATTTAAAATCAATCAGATTATCATAGCTTCGTGGTTACCCAATATGTAATCATGATCAAAAAAATTCCATTTTTTGCCGCAATGGCTCTTACATTTGCGATTGGTTGTAGTACTGAAAGTACAACCGATCACGAAACCAAGCCCATGCCCCAAGCACCCGTTGCAAAGAAAATTCCAGTAACGTTTAAAGACCACGGAGATGTGCGTGTTGACGATTACTTCTGGATGCGATTGTCAGACGAGCAAAAAAATGCTGCTGAACCCGATGCTCAGACACAAGATGTTCTTGATTATTTGAATGCTGAAAACGACTACCGCAAAGCCGTAATGGCCCATACCGATAGTTTGCAAAGCAAATTGTTTGATGAAATCGTTGGCCGCATAAAGCAAGACGATCAATCGGTTCCTGTTAAAGTAGACGGGTACTGGTACTACACACGTTATGAGGAAGGAAAAGAGTATCCTTTCCATTGTCGTAAGAAAGACAGCATGGACAATCCAGAAGAGATCATGCTCGACGTGCCAAAAATGGCAGAAGGTTTCTCATACTACGCCATTGGTGGCCGCTCAGTTTCTCCGAACAATGAATTGATGGTTTACGGTGTCGACACCGTTAGCCGCCGTCAATACACACTGTACGTTAAGAACCTCGCCTCAGGGGAGATCTTAGCCGATGAGATTCCAGAAACTACAGGTGGCGCTACATGGGCGAACGACAACAAAACGTTGTTTTACTCAAAGCAAGACCCCGTTACATTGCGCTCTTCACTAATCTACCGTCACGTACTTGGAACACCAGCTTCTGAAGATGTTTTGGTATATGAAGAAAAAGACGAAACGTACAGTGTAGGCATAGGGAAATCAAAATCGAAAGAATATCTCATGATTGGCAGCTATTCAACGCTTTCAAGTGAGTGGAGGTACCTCGATGCGAACAATCCAGCGGGAACATGGCAGATAATTCAACCACGTGAACGTGGATTGGAATACAGCGTTTCTCAATACGGAAAGCACTTTTACATCGTAAACAACCTAAATGCGACGAACTTCAAACTTTCTCGCGTAGAGATAGGCAAGAACACCAAAGAAAATTGGGAAGATGTTATCGCTAACCGCGATGATGTTTTGCTCGAAGGAATTGAGATATTTAAAGATTACCTCGTTGTTGAAGAGCGCAAAGGAGGTTTGAACCAGATTCGCATCAAGCCTTGGGAAGGTGAAGAACACTACATCGAATTCCAAGACCCTGCTTATACATGTTATGTTGATTATAACCCAGAGTTTGATTCAGACATCTTGCGTTACGGTTACAGCTCGTTGACGACTCCGAATTCTACCTACGACTATGGCATGGTATCAAAAGATCGCACCTTGTTGAAACAGCAAGAAGTGATCGACGAGAACTTCAAGCCAGAGAACTACGCCTCTGAGCGTTTCATGGCGAAGGCCATCGATGGAACCGACGTTCCCGTTTCAATCGTTTACCGCAAAGGCATGGAGAAAAATGGAAAAAACCCATTGCTGCTGTATGCCTACGGATCTTATGGGTCTAGCACTGACGCTTACTTTAGCTCTGTTCGCTTGAGCTTGCTAGATCGCGGATTTATTTTTGCTATCGCGCACATTCGTGGCGGACAAGAGATGGGTCGGATGTGGTACGAAGATGGTAAGTTGTTGAAGAAGAAAAACACCTTTACCGACTTTATCGATTGTGGCGATCACTTGATCAAAGAAGGATATACCTCTGCAGAACACATGTATGCCATGGGTGGCTCAGCAGGTGGATTGCTGATGGGGGCGGTAGTGAATATGCGCCCTGACCTTTGGAACGGTGTTGTAGCTGCAGTGCCTTTTGTTGACGTGATCAACACCATGCTCGATGAAACCATTCCACTCACTACAGGTGAGTTTGATGAATGGGGAAATCCAAAAGATAGCACGTACTACATGTACATGAAGTCGTACTCACCATACGATAATGTTGTAGCACAAAACTACCCGAATATGCTGGTTACTACGGGCTATTGGGACAGCCAAGTGCAGTATTGGGAACCAGCAAAATGGGTTGCTAAGCTGCGCGAATTGAAAACCGATAACAACATGCTCGTTATGTACTGCAATATGGATACAGGACATGGCGGCGCCAGCGGTCGATTCGAACGCTTCCGAGAAACGGCAATGGAATATGCATTCCTGCTCGACTTGGAAGGAATAAAAGAATAATCAAAAAGCCCTGTGTTGCCGACACGGGGCTTTTTTTGCGCTCGCTTTTCTATCTTCGCACACATGAATTACCGACGTCTGCACCGCGAAGAGCTCGAAGCCATCAAAGATGAGTTTATACGTTTTTTAGCGTCTAACTCTGTTACTGCCGACGATTGGGTCAGACTCAAACAAGCTGACCCTCCCGCTGCGGAGTCGCTCGTAGACGTGTTTTCTGATATTTTTTGGGAAAAGGCATTGACCAAAATTCCCGCCGTAGAAGTGCGTTCTAAAAACTTGCTTCGCATCTTGCGGTTCAACGACGACATTGCCGAATTGGTTGAGATTCGCTTGCCAGAAAATGTAAACATCGACCTCACCAATGCCAAAGATCTGAATGCACTTTCTACTGGGGAGATAGATATCCTGTCATTGAATCCATCGCTTTTTGTGGGAACGCAGAAGTACCAAAGTTCTCGCAATCAAGAGCTCTTTGCAATGATCGAAAGTGGCGCTCAACCATGCAAAGAAAGCATGTTCATGGCCTTAAAAGCGATGGTGAAAAATCAATAATGTGCGAGTACATCGCAGATGTCGTTTTCTTCAACACGCAAATGGTAAGCAAGCAACCCGGCTCGGTGCGCACCAACAACATGTTGTACCGAATCATCAATAAAAAGTGTCTTCGAGGGGATGAGGTTATTCCATTTGCAAACGTCTAAAAACGTTTCAGGATACGGCTTTTTGATGCCTATAACGTTCGAGTAGTAGATCTTTTCAAACGCGCTTCTGAAGTACGGCAGCCCCATGGTAACATCGATGGTTTTTTCGAATTCAGCAACGTGAATGGCATTGGTATTACTCAAAAGGAAGGTACGGTATCTGTTTTTCAGGTCGTGTATCAATTCGATTCGCGCTTTTGGAATGTCGAGCAATATGACGTTCCACGCATGCAGCACTTCAGGTTTCGACACATGCGAAGGCACATGTTTCATCAGCTCACCGATGAAATCATCGTTTGAAATGCGTCCGGTTTCGAGTTTATCGAAAAGGTCAGATTGAGAAGCTTTCGAGTAAATAGCTTCGAAGTCGGCCATTCCCAAAGCTTTGAAAGCTCTAGCTGGAGCGTCGTAATCGATGTTGAAAAGGACACCTCCGAAATCGAAAATAATGGCATCTACATCCGCCGGGTGAGGCAAGATTTTTATTTCATTCGCTTCAACCATGCTCCAGCTTTCTCGCGTGATTTCACATTTTCCAATGCTACTATTGCTGCAGTCTCGGTGTTGTATCCGCCGTAGGCGACAAGGTGTAGATCTCCACTTTGGGTAAAGATCGATGCGTCGTAGCCTTTGTCTTGAAGCTCTTTAACAAACGAAAGGGCGTTTTCTTTTTCTTTGAAAGCACCACCAACAACAAAGTATAATTGCAGCTTGGTTGAGGCTTTTTCAACACTTACATCAACTGCTTTTTCGCTTATTGTGATTCCTGATTCGTCGGCGATTTCATTCTCGAACGACCATTTAGTAGACACTTTATCATTGTTTT
Organism: Cryomorphaceae bacterium; assembly: GCA_016124575.1. Taxonomy (GTDB): domain Bacteria; phylum Bacteroidota; class Bacteroidia; order Flavobacteriales_D; family Sanyastnellaceae; genus RI-182. Next base: position 79,830 of record WGNM01000023.1, on the reverse strand, counting down.
CCCACCACGCATTGAACGGATTGGCAGTGCTGATTGCCGAAAGGCCGAGGCCCTCTTCTTCAAAACGTGGATTGTAGGTTGATTGCTTTTCGAAACGTCCAACTTCTTTCAGACTTCCCAAAGAAAAAGTGGCTTTTGAAACATCGCTTTGCGCAAACCATGCACCAGCTATCATCATCGGAATGGCAGCCGCGGCGGCTAAATTTCTAATAGAACGGCCAACCGTTGATCGTTGAATCACCAACGCTGCGGTTTCTGTGCCGATAGTAACCACTGGGGTGTCGTTTTCAATCGCTTGCTGCTGGCGTACAATTGGCGTTAAATCTACTGCGCTCAGTCCGAAGGCCGATGGAAGAAAATTTCGCTCGTTAGAAGGCACAAATTGCAGATTGCCAAGGCGGTCAAGAAACAGCACACCTACTTGATGCAGGTCGATCTGTTTGCCCTTGTCTAATTCGGCTTTTATGGCCGCTACTTCGGCGTTTAGAATGCCCATGGCCACATCAAAAGAGCAACTCAATTGAAAACGTACCTGCTGAGCCAGCAATCCGTCGTTGTGAATCAAGCGTTGATTGAAACTTACTTCGCGCGAAGGAGGAAGGATCTGGTGGCTGTTTTTGTTGAGCTTGGCCGGACGTTCGTTGGCAACAAAACCGCCAAAACCAGGTACAATTACACATTCAGCATGATAAATCAGCTCGCTGATAGACTGTTGTATGTGAGGGGCAATCATGATACGAAAGTAACGAATTCTGCGATATTTTGTTCGCTATTCAGCGTAAGTGCGCTCAATTTCCTCAAGATCTGCAAGAGTATCTACCGACATCGATTCATAACTCGATATAACACAGTGTATTTCTTTACCATTTTCCAGCCAACGCAGTTGCTCTAAACTTTCGGCTATTTCAAGGGCGGTGGGCTCGAAATGCACAATTTGCCGCAGTGCATCGGCTTTATAGCCGTACAAGCCTATGTGTTTATAAAAGTCGTGCTTGAGCACCCATTCGTTTAGCGATTCGCCACGGTAAAAAGGTATGGCGCTTCTACTAAAATAAAGGGCGCGGTTGTTTTTACCTATCACCACTTTCACTTTGTTCGGGTCAAGCAGCAGGGAAGCATCTTCAATGCGCTTCACAACTGTGGCAATGTCTACGTGTTCTTTTTTTAGTAAACGCGCTACTTCGTTTATCTGCGCAGGAGCAATGTATGGCTCGTCGCCTTGAATATTCACTACGGCATCAGCAAGTCCGATTTTTTGTAAAGCTTCATGGCACCGCTCGGTACCGGTGATGTGATCGGGCAAGGTTGTCACCACTTTTCCTCCGAAGTCAGCCACAAATTCGGCAATGCGGTCGTCGTCGGTAGCCACCCATACCTCCGCGAGTTCCTCTGCCTTCAAGGCTTGCTCGTAAACCCGCTGAATCATGGCCTTACCGTGAATCATGGCCAATGGTTTTCCTGGAAAACGAGTGGAAGCGAATCGTGCTGGAATGATACCGAGAATGCGCATTAGAACTTGATTGTGTATTGTAATGTTGTTAATCGAGGCGACTCAATGGAAAGCGGACGTATAGCATACTCCAGGTTAGTCACGTTTTGGACAATGATGGATATACGTTGCGATTCAGTAATGAAATAGCCCAATCTTGCGTCAAAGATATGAATGCCTTCTGTATGTTCATCTAACCATTTTTCAATTCCCCAGTTGATGGTCGGGTCAATGGAGTCGACGAATATGAACGCTTCATCGATGTTTTGAATGGCTGATTGGAAGCGGTAACTTAAACCGACCAGATAGCGCGGGTGCTGCAATTCTACATCGGCTCGCGCCAGATGTTGAATGCGGTACTTCAAAATGTTGTTTTCTGTGTTGGAACTGGTGCTTAAGTAGGTCACAGGCTGGAAGTTTGCTGTGGGGTCTCCATCGGCATAAGCATAGTCAGGTGTGGTAGATATTGGCTTGGTATACGTATACCCTGCTAGGGTGTTGATGGTGAATTTACCCAACTTTCCAGTTCCTAATACCGATAACTCGTAACCTGTTACCCGACTTTTTCCTGTATTGACGCTGCGAAAACCAAAGCCAAACAATTCTTCGATGTTGACCGACTCGGTCCATCGGCCGAAGGTGAATTCTATGAAGTTGTTGTATTCTTGGATAAAGACGGCGCCATCGATAAAACCTTTGAACTCTCCGATTTTGAACCCTTGCTTCACACCAAATTCTGCGTTATACGATGTTTCTGGCAGCAAATCGGCGCCGGGAAAAATAACGAGCTGCCCAACGGCGGTCTGTATGTATTTCTCGGCAATACTCGGAAAACGGAATCCTTGTCCGTATGAAGCCCGCAAAAAAGTGGCCTGCCCCATTCGGTAGTTGATTCCTGATCTGAAAACGGGCTTCTGTGCGGTTTCTGTGTTTATCTGGTAGTATTCATAACGAACACCTGCTGAAAGGGTCAACCGATCAAAAAAGCTTTTGTCAAGTTGCAAATAGGAGGCGTAATTTTTGGCTGTGTTTTTACCCTCGGGATTGTCGCCATTGTACAACTGCGACTCTCCAAAGGTATTGATGCCAACCAACCCGAAAGTTGTCGTGAAGTCTTTCAAACCGTATGCCTCGAAGTTCTGCTGGTACTGATATTCACCATAAAAAACGTCTGAGAAATTGCCCTGATCGTTGTCGTTGTCGTTGTCTAACTTCTGCCACCTGCCCCTCAATGAGTGCTGACCTCCTTTTTTTGTGTAGTACTGCACAAAGGGGTCAACAGTGCCCATCAATTGTTTGGTGCGTGTTGCAGATCCTGCATAGGCTTGGTACAATCCGGTGGTGTCGTTGTCCCAAATAAGGGTGGCTAGCGACTCGCTTAAAAGCCAGTTGGTATTGATTCCATATTGCAAACCCGGTGTTTTTTTACTGTGGTAGCGGAGGTTGACGTTCATGCGCGCGCGCGATTCAGCATCGTACCTGTCAACTTTAAAGGGATTGAATTTCGATGAGGAGGTGTCGGTAACGACGCCGTTCGCATTGGTATTGATGGTTGGCCCGAAAGAACCGTCATCTCCCATAAAATTCCCACCAATTACGAAGTCTAAATTCCCAATCTTTCGGGAATGTAAGAACTGAATGCCCGACTGCATTCCTTGTCCTTGCCAATATTTAGAATCTTTCGTTTGCGGGTCGCTGTACATGCCATGGTAAGCTGTTATCTTGGTCTGTGGCTTGTCTTTTGGATACGCTGTGCGCAGGTTGATCACGCCGCTCAATGCAGAGCTTCCATACAACACCGATGATGCCCCTTTGATGATCTCGATTTGCTCGATGTTCTCAACAGGCAAGAATCCCCACGAGGGTCTACCAGCATCACCACTGAGTATTGGGAGGTCGTCCATCAAGATCATCACACGACTTCCTGCGCCAAAGCTATACCCGCTTCCGCTGCGTATCTGTGGCTCGTTGTCGACGATGCTTACACCTGGCGTTTGCTGCAAGATGTCATCCACGGATGTCGTGTTTTTATTCTCGATGATATTGGGTTTGAGCACTTCCATAGAAACGGTGACTTCACCAAGATCTTGCTCGAATTTTCCTGCGGAGATGACCACAAAATCAAGGTCCAAAGTCACGCTTTCAAGAGCGACGTCCATTGTAAGGCTCTGATTCGCGCTTACACTCACAGTTATTTCTTTGGTGGTGTATCCGATAAATGAAAAGCGCAGTTTATGCTCGCCTAACAAGAGATTTAATATGTAATCGCCATTGATATCTGTAGATACACCGGTGTTGTTTTCTGCAAGTATGTTTGCACCAATAATTGCCTCTTTTGATTTTGAGTCGATAACACGCCCTTTCACAACGCCGTTTTGAGCTGAAAGAGTTACTGACAAGGCAATAAATAGAAAAGTTAGGATGGTTTTCATTCTAAAGATGAGCTAAGGTTCGCACAAGTATAATAAAATGCAGCACACACAAAGTCGTTGTTGAAGCGTTCTACAAAACTCGTAAGATTGTGCATGACATTAGACGAAACTACAGAAATCATTGCTTTTGCCAAAGCAGATGGGGTTGGACCGAGCACGGCAAAGAAATTATTGCAGCATTTTGAATCGGTTAGTGGTGTTTTCGGGGCTTCGGCACATGCCCTGCGCCGACATGGGTTTTCTGATCGGTTGATTGCTGGAATCAAAGACAAGACCTTGCATACACATGCGCGGTTGGAGGCGGAGCGGTTGGAGGAGTTGGAGGGCCGGGTGGCACTGCTCGGACAACTTGGATACCCCGCGCGGTTGGCGCGTTGTCCGGATGCGCCAGTGGCAATTTTTATCAAAGGGGTGCCCGATTTGGACGCTATGCGTATGGTGAGCATTGTAGGAACAAGGAGGGCCTCAACCTATGGTTTGGAAATGTGTCGTGCGCTGGTGAAAGAGCTGTCGGTTTACAATGTTTCAGTAGTCAGTGGATTGGCGTTCGGTATCGACATTGCAGCGCATCGTGCAGCATTGGAGGAGAATATGCCGACCATTGCGTGCTTGGCCCATGGCATCGATCGTATTTACCCGCATCAGCATTACCGCGATGCTGTGGAAATGTGCAAATCAGGTGGGTGGGTAACCGAGTTTCAATCGGGTACGCGGCCCAGCAGGGAGCATTTCCCCTCGCGAAATAGGGTCATCGCAGGCCTAACAGATTGCACGATTGTGGTTGAGTCTGACCGGCAAGGGGGGTCGATCATCACTGCGCGTTTGGCAGCGTCGTACCACCGTGATGTTTTTGCCGTGCCTGGTGATATCAGAAACCCTATGTCGGGTGGTTGTCACATGCTAATCAGGGGGCTGGAGGCGCAGCTTGCAACGCATGGCGGACAAATAGCCCGCGATTTGGGTTGGGAACGTGTGGAGCAGAATATCCAAATGCGCCTTCCTTTGGCGTTGGAACCAGAACAAATGCAGGTGGTGGAGGTGCTAAGAGAGAAAGGAGCTACACACCTTGATGAGTTGGGGTTTTATTGCTCTCCGCTTGGCAGTCGTCTGTCGTTTGTGTTGCTCCAAATGGAAATGCTGGGGGTGATTAAACACCTACCTGGACAACGATACGCGTTGTCTTAGCCTTTATTTATGATCTGCACAAGGCTATTTTGAATGGTGTTGAGGATGTGCTTGCAGATCATTTCTTTCACTTCGGGGGCTTCGGCTTTTGCAAATCCATCGAGGTCTTGCAGCAAGCCGTCAATAAACGATAGCTGACAATAGGGCTGAATGTCGTGAATGTACTTTTCGAGTGTTACCTGACAATACGCCCATTTCTGCGCCTTCAAAAGTTCGTGCACTTGTTTGCTAACACGCTCAGCTTGCGATGAGATGAGACTGGTAATCTGATTTCTGTAGGCGCTATCGAACCCGGAAATCTTCGTGAGCAGATGCAAGTTGATCATAACACTGAATTTATTATCCAATGTTACTAAGCTTTTGAAAATCAGAAGGTAGGATTGGGGACGGACACGTGGTCAGAATAATCTTACACTCAGATGTACTTGGTTAATTCAAGCTTTACTTCGGTAATGCAATCGTCACAAAGCAAGAAGGCGTCATCGAACATGGGCGTTATCTGAGACATGTCGCCTTCGTTTTTGATGATCTGCTCAATCAATTGGAAACGACGATGGCCTTCGATAAAACCAATGGTGAATGACGATGATTTAAGTTTGTGTGCGAAATAACGGACAACTTGCCAATCCTGTGCAACCACAGATTCCCTCATTTTCAAGAGGTCTTTCGGAGTGTTCATTAGATACACCTCTAGGATTTCACGTATAAAACTGTGATTGTGCCTGGAGAGCACCTTGAGGTTATCGAGGTTAATTAGCATTGTTTTCTAAGCTGCTGCGAAAGGTAATAATTTCAATAAAGTATGCGTGCATCATGAAGTTTATTTACCCACAGAATTTTCATCTGTTGCAGCATCGGGCTGTTCTTCATCGTCAATTTCTAAATCGCCGCTTAAGCGGTTTCGCTCTACTTCCTTGATTCCCCAACCGTTTTGAATCAATGAAATGGTCATTACGATACTTGAAATAAAGACTACCTGAAGAAGTATTCCACGTTCAAAACTATCTGAAACATACTCAGGATGGCTGCTGTAAATCTGGAAAAACAGCAAAATGGTGATGAGTCCGCGTGGCGCAATATACACGAGCGGAAAAATGTTCTTACGATCAAACAACCAAAGCAAAAGAAGGCGCACGAGGTATATAAACACCACAATCACCAAACTGAAAAACAAAACGGTCCAACTCAACAAGCTGGCAAGCGAAATGGTAAGTCCGAACATTACAAAGAAGAAGGTGCGGATAACAAAGGCTGTTTCGAGTGTCAACAAATGAAACTCGTTGTGCAACGAACGTATTTTTTGATCATCCACGAATTTCCGCAACCCTTTGAACCAAAAGAGCTGGTAGTTATTGAGCATCAAGCCAAAGGCGAGAATGAGAATAAGCGGTGAAAGGTGATAGATCTTCTCAATTGCATAAATCAATAGCAAAATGGCGATGGTCATGAACAACTTTACCTCTCCAGTAAGTTTCTGTATCACCCACACCAATCCGTACCCAAAAATAACAGCCAAAACAACGGTGATTCCAATGTTTGAAAACACACTTCCAATCACATGTCCAGCACTCTCGGCATTCACATTTCCAAGGACAAGGTAAAAGAACATGATGCCGAGGATGTCGGAAAAAGTACTCTCATAAACCATGAACTCTTTTTGCACGCGCACCAATCCCCCAACGCTAGGAATGATGATGGCACTGCTCATAATACTGAGTGGAATGGCGTATACGAGGGCCGACATGAAATCGTCAATCACCATGAGGTGCAAGAAAATGGCAATGGAAAAGGAGGTAAGCAACAACCCAACTAGGGCAACTAAAAAACTTTTCCAAATGATGGGCCACTTGTCTTTATTCAACTCGAGGTCCAATGCCGCTTCTAAGACAATAAATATCAATCCAACGGTACCCAATATCTCCAACAATAGCCCTTCATAAGGAATACGGGTGATGCCTATGGTATGCAATCCTTGCTGAAGGAGAATTCCTAAGGCGATGAGCAACAGCGGACTAGGTATATTCGTTTTTCTGGCGAACAACTGGAAAAAATACGACACGATGATGACGAGTGATGCACCAATCACCAATCCGTACGCGTTGCTAATTTCTATTACTGCCAGCATGCTATTGTTCTTCAGGTGTTAAGCCAATCTCTCTATACAACTCGTTTGCAAGCGCGAAGAGATCTTTTTTGGTAAATGAAACAATGTCCAATGAGGTTTTTTCAAACGGCAAACGGACAATGCCGCCCTTCCTTAAATCGCCTTCTTTGTCGAACAAGCTGTAGTGCACTTGCAGAAACAATTTTACGCCTGATGGGTCTATCTGAACGGGTACTCCGAGGTTGCGGATGTCCAATTCCGACACAACAAGCACATACGAACCGCTGCTTTGAGCCGCCATCCTGCGAATAAGTGCAGAGTCTACTTCCGCGGCAATGTATTTGTCGATGCTGTTACCGCTGCTCACCAGCTGTCCTTGAATTACCCGCGTGCTTCCATCTAAAGCCATTTCGGTGGTGTCTAAGGTCAGTGCTTTGTATTTCATGGAGCCATAGATGGAATCTAACGACGACGGCCATTCATCACTCCAACCATAAACATCCGCGCTGATTGCGCGAGGAGCTTGCTTTCGCAAGGCATAAAAAAAACCTTCCGCGATCTGCTCATGCAATGCTTTCGACCCGAGCTGGTTGTGTCTGCACATCTCTTGGTGGATGTCTGAAAGTATCATGCGTGGCTCAAAGGGCACAATGGCAATGTTCTCCTGTTCTTGACCAACGAACAACCGAGAACCACCACGTGTAGTTTCTTGTCCGGCAACGAACAAAGGCAGCAATATGATTAAAAATGCTACGTACTTCATTGCACTCAAGTTAAATGGTTTTTCGTTAACGCAATCAGAAGGCATTGGTAAGCCAACGGTAAATGTCGTTACCGATTGCATATACCATGAGAGTTAAAAGTATCACCACACCAACCATTTGCGCGCGTTCCAAGAATTTTTGAGAAGCCGGACGACCAGAAATGATTTCGTAAAGGAGGAAAACAACGTGTCCGCCATCCAACGCAGGAATAGGCAACAAATTCATGAATGCCAAAATCAACGATAAGAATGCAGTCGTTCTCCAGAACACTTGCCAATCCCAACCAGCATCGAAAATAGACCCGATGGTGATGAAGCTGCCGATCTGGCTAGCACCCGATTTTGAGAAGAGAAATCGCAACGAGAGAACGTACCCCTGCAACGTTTCTGATGCCTCTGTAAATCCAGCCCCAAACGATTGGAAAAAGGTGTAATCTTTAGTGATGTAGTTGAAATCGCTACGCTTTGATGGGAAAACAGGTCCAAAACCGATTGTGCCTTCTGGCGTGGTGTGTATCACCTGCTCTTTCAACACACCGTTGCGGTAGTAGTGAATGGTAATGTCTTTGTCTACGTTGCTGCGTATTTCCGAGGCGAGGTCGTTGAAAAACGGACTATCAATGTCGTTCACGCCAACCAAGCTGTCGCCTTTTAAAAGTCCGGCAGCCTCAGCCGGAGAACCTGCAGTAACAACATCAATCACTGTTGGAAAGCGCATCGCAAATGGCTCACGGATATTGCTATCAATAAGCGCTTGTCCGAAATCCGATGGCAATGTCAAATTCATCTGCTGTCCGCTGCGCTCAACAGAAACCTCCGTTACCGGGTTCGTGAGCAACATGCGGCGTATTTGATTGTATGATTCAGGCTCTTTGCCGTCGAGGGCTAAAATTTTATCTCCTTCTTCAAAACCAAAACTGGCGATGCGGCTGTCTACATGCAGTCCGTAAGTGACATCACTTGGTTTAATGATTTTATCGCCGAAGCTGTAAAGCACCATGGCGTAAATGAAAAAGCCGAGTATCAAGTTCACGGTTACCCCACCAAGCATGATGATCAATCGCTGCCAAGCCGGTTTCGAGCGAAACTCCCAAGGTTGTACAGGTTGACTCAATGCTTCGGTATCCATTGATTCGTCAACCATCCCTGCTATTTTCACATAACCACCCAGTGGCAACCAACCGATCCCGTACTCTGTTTCACCTATTTTCCGCTTGAAAAGCGAGAATCCAGGGTTGAAGAACAGATAAAACTTCTCAACACGGGTTTTGAAATATTTTGCAGGCAAGAAATGACCTAGTTCGTGCAGTACAACCAGTATCGATAAGCTGAGAATGAGCTGGGCAGCCTTTATAAGCGCTATCATTGAGTATTTTTTGTCGTTCTTATTCTCTCTCGAAGCGAAAGAATACAATTTAAAGTGGGCAAAGATAACGGTTTAAAACACGAATGTTTGAAATGTATGTGCGCATTTTGTTTCTTTCACAATGGTGATTACCCTTTTAAGAAATTTACCTTTGTAGCGAAGTTTACTCGCTCTTAGCAACATGGCAACAAAAAAGAAATCGAATACAGGTAATTTCCGAAAATGGAAGATGCTATTTTGGCTCATGGTAATTGCGCCCTTCGCGGGTATCGCTGTACTTCTGGTATTAGCATCTATGAGTTCTTTGCCCGATACTGAAGCGCTGGCGAATCCAAAAACCAACTTGGCAACTGAAGTTTTTACGGCAGATGATAAAGTGATCGGGAGGTATTACCGTGAGAACAGATCCGATATTCGGTTCGAAAACCTCCCTCCACACTTGGTCAACGCCCTGGTGTCTACCGAAGATGTGAGATACTGGGACCACTCTGGCGTCGATTTCAAAGGCCTGGCGCGTGCAGCTTTTTTTCTTGGAAAGAAGGGGGGTGGTAGCACCATCCCGCAACAATTAGCCAAACTTCTTTTTACAAGAGAATACGAAACATCAAACTTTCTTGAACGTGCCCTTCTCCAAAAACCAAAGGAGTGGATCATCGCTACTCGCCTCGAACGTCAATATACAAAAGAAGAAATCGTAGCGCTGTATCTCAACAGATACGATTTTCTAAACCAAGCTGTGGGCATCAAATCAGCCGCTTATATCTATTTCAATAAACCTGTCGATAGCCTCTCCATCAACGAATCTGCGATGCTCGTCGGCATGCTCAAAAACTCTTCGTTGTTCAACCCGCTGCGTCGCCCAGAGTTGGTCTTAAAACGACGTGAGGTGGTGCTAAGTCAAATGATGCGCAATGATGCGATCACTGAACAACAGTACGACTCGTTACGCCAACTTCCGCTGGGTCTCGACTACCAACGTGTGAGCCACGATGAGGGCGCTGCGCCCTATTTTCGTGAGGTGTTACGGCAAAAACTCAAAGATATTCTAGAAACCAAAAATAGCGATGGCAGTTATAAATACGCTAAAGCGGATGGTTCTCCTTTCGATCTCTATGCTGATGGTTTGAAGGTGTATACCACCATCGATTCGCGGCTGCAGAAATACGCCGAATCAGCTGTTGAACGCCACCTTGGTGGTGAATTGCAAAAGGATTTTTGGAAAGACTTGAAGCGCAGAAAAGATGAGAACTTCCCGTTCTATAACGGTATCGATGTGAAAGACCGCGAACGCATCATGAAACAAGCAGTTCGTCAGTCTGAACGCTATCAACAACTAACAGGAAACCTTTGTCCGGAATGCCACCGCCCCGAATACTACATCGGTACCAAAAAGGTGGAGGGACGTAACTTCTTCTTTTGTGATGATGAGAAAGGTGGGTGCGGACATGAATGGCCAGAGCTATCAGAAAATGAAATCGAGAAGGTGTTCGAAACGCCAGTAGCAATGCGCGTTTATTCGCACCAAGGACCTACAGATACAGTCATGTCGCCCATCGATTCAATCAAATACCACAAGAGCTTTTTGCACGCTGGTTTGCTTTCTATTGAACCGGCTACAGGTCACGTGAAAGCCTGGGTGGGCGGAATTGATTATAAGTTTTTTCAGTTCGATAATGTCTACCACTCCCGCCGACAAGTAGGCTCAACATTTAAGCCATTCGTATATGCTACGGCACTCCGATTGGGCATGCACCCGTGCACCGAACTGCCGAATCAGAAAGTGGTGATTGAGATGCCTGACGGACAACCACCATGGTCGCCTGACAATAGTGATTTCAAATATGGTGGTATGGTAACCATGAAATACGCCTTGGCAAATTCAATGAATACTATCACCGCCAAATTGATCAAAGAATACGGTACCGATGTCGTGGTAAGAACAGCTCAAGACATGGGAATTACCAGTAAAGTGCCGAGTGTGCCTTCCATTGCCCTTGGTGTGGCTGAGCTCAGCTTGTTCGAAATGGTGGCCGCTAATGCAACATTCGCCAACAAAGGTGTGTACATCGAACCCATCATCATCGTTCGCATTGAAGATAAAAACGGAAACGTGATTTTCGAACCGGAGCTTAACATCCGTCAAGGCATCGACGAAGTAACGGCATATAAAACCATTGAGTTGATGAAAGGTGTGGTAGATGGTGCCTACAATCGTGAAACGGGCAAAACAAGCGGTACCGGCGTGCGGTTGCGAATGGACCTTGCTTCGCGTGAATACGATGGCATCAAAACGCCGATTGCTGGTAAAACAGGCACAACCCAAAACAACACCGATGGCTGGTTCATGGGGTTAACACCCGCCCTAGTAACCGGTGTTTGGGTAGGCGCTCAAGATCCGGGGGTTCGTTTTTCGAGCACAGATAAAGGACAAGGAGCCAATACGGGCTTGCCGATATTCGGTTTTTACATGAAAGCTGCCTATGCTGATAAATCACTGGCTATTCCAACTGCTGATTTTGAAGCTCCCGAAGGTTTTGATGACGGCTCGCTAGATTGCAGAAAATACAGAGAAGATAAATCTGTTAACTTTGGAAGTGAAGTTGAAGAAACCATTGAAGATGAAGAGCTCTTCGATTAGAATGAAATTATGGCTTTAAATAAAGTAGTTGCAAATGCCGAAGAAGCTTGCCGCGGTATTCAAAGCGGCATGACGCTCATGGTGGGCGGATTTGGTCTTTGTGGCATTCCAGAAAACAGCATTGCCCAGCTGGTGAAGATGGGTGTGATCAACCTCACTTGTATCTCCAACAATGCTGGAGTCGATGATTTTGGTCTTGGTTTGTTGCTTCAAAAAAAGCAGATTCGCAAGATGATCTCTTCATACGTTGGCGAAAATGAGGAGTTTGAACGCCAAATGCTCAGTGGTGAGTTGGAGGTGGATCTCATCCCGCAAGGTTCTCTCGCTGAACGCTGCCGCGCAGGAGGAGCCGGTATTCCCGCATTTTTTACCCCTGCCGGTTATGGAACAGAAGTGGGCGAAGGAAAAGAGGTGCGGATTTTCGATGGTAAACCGCACATCCTAGAATCGGCGCTCACCGCAGACTTTGCAATCGTAAAAGCATGGAAGGGCGATACGGCAGGCAACTTGATTTACAAAGCAACAGCACGTAATTTCAATCCGTTGATGGCGATGGCAGGGAAAACCACCATTGCCGAAGTAGAAGAATTGGTGCCCAACGGACAGCTCGACCCAAATCAAATCCACACCCCCGGGATATTTGTCCAACGTATATTTCAAGGCAAGAGCTACGAAAAACGCATAGAACAACGCACGGTCAGAAAGGCTTAATTGAAAAGACATGTTAGATAAAAACGGAATCGCACGGCGCATTGCCCAGGAGTTGCAAGATGGATACTACGTGAACTTGGGTATCGGAATTCCAACGCTTGTTGCGAATTATATTCCTCAAGGTATCGATGTGGAATTTCAATCTGAAAATGGAATTCTAGGCATGGGCCCTTTCCCTATTGAAGGAAACGAGGATCCTGATTTGATCAATGCAGGGAAACAAACAATTACGGCTCTTCCAGGGGCGGCATATTTTGATTCTGCTATGAGCTTTGCAATGATTCGGGGTCGCCACGTGCAGCTCACCGTTTTAGGCGCCATGGAGGTTAGTCAAAATGGCGATATCGCCAATTGGAAAATACCGGGTAAAATGGTAAAAGGCATGGGTGGCGCCATGGATCTTGTGGCCAGTGCCGAAAACATCATTGTGGCAATGATGCACACCAACAAGGCAGGTGAATCTAAAATCCTCCCTGAATGCACCCTGCCCCTCACAGGAGTGGGTTGTGTGAAAAAGGTAGTAACAGAACTCGCGGTGCTGGAAATAAAGGATGGTGCTTTCCACCTCCTCGAAAGAGCCCCAGGCGTCAGCGTGGAACAAATAATAGCCGCTACAGCCGGTAAATTGGTGGTGCCTGAGGTAGTGCCTGAAATGAATCTTTTAGATTAGGTTAAGCACGCTGCGTCGCTTCTATACCCTTTCTAGTTGGTATAACTCTGCCCCCGCCAAACCAGGTGTTTCTACTTTTCGATACAGACACAGAATGAGTCGTTAGAAAACCAATTGCATGTGCTTACGCAAGCACCGAAGGGGCGACCTGATAATTTTCCAATATTTTGGTATGCTTTGCACTCATCGCATTACCTGCACTTTCTCCGTTTGCAATACCGCCTGATCCATATGCAATGTCACAACATAACTTCCTGCGGCATACGCTGTGCAATCGAGGATATAGGTGATGTTTGATTCATCACACACGTATTGTTCAATCAACTGCCCTGCTGCATTGAAAATGCTAAGTTTCGCCCCTTTAAGGTCGGGATTGTCTTTGAGGAAAATGGAGAGAACATCGTTTGTAGGGTTTGGCCCAAAATTGAAATAGTCGGAGGCCGACAATGTTGCAGGGTTGATGGTTGAGCAACCTGAGTAATTGCAGCTTGGGTCACAACCAGGAATCAAGCAACCACAGACATCGAGTTTCATAAACCAATGCCGCTGTGATGGATAGACATACTCAGGGTGGTTATAATCGTCGTTTCTGAGCTCACCGCCGAGGTATAGCGACCCATCTTCATCTTCTACAATTTTATATATGTAGTGGTAATACCGTTCGGTATTTAGAAAGCGATAATGCCTGCTCCAGAGCATATTGCCCGACTCATCAAACTTTAAAAGCCCTAGGTCATTTTCATGGCTGTAATCCGGCTCACCGTCTACCCAATATACTTTCTGAAGATCGGTAGTTCCAACAAGACCACCATCGCAAGTAGATGTGAGGTTATACACGGCAGAAGTATTATACTCTGGCCAGAAATGATCCTCAATTTCAGTATCTGCAATTGGATTTCCTTCTAGGTCAATGATAATAAGTTTCGCTTGAAAGGTGTTGACTCCATTTGCATCTGAGGTGCCGTAGTAGATTTTGTTTTCTTTCGAGAGTATGGAAAAGGCATGAGTAGGTATAGGTATTGAATTGACCAATTCCCCAGATTCGGTATAAATAAGTAATTCGTTATCATAGCCTGAAGTAACAATTTTGGCGACAGAAACAATAATCAACTTACTTTCAAAAGCATAATGCATCATAGGAGCGATGAAGAAGCTTAAAAACTCATTTTCCACCGAAAACTCCAATTCAAGATCGGAGTTGTATTTCAGTAAATCTACACGTTCAGAACCATCGGGCAGGAACATTTTACAAGTAATATAAACATTTGAACCGTCAGTAACTGCTGCGCGATTAATATACTGTGTGGCATCGGGGTGCTGCGCTAAATCAACAGGTTCAACAATCACTGAATCGACGATTTCTAAATTGGTATTAAGTTTCCACATAATGGTAGCCGGACCAGCATAGGTTTGCGCAGTCACCAAAGAATGATTGTCAATCACCATTGTTGCGTACGAATGTCTTCCAAAGCTAAGTTCAGTATTATAATACCGCAGACTATCGACAAACTCGCCACTTCTGGTGATTTTGTAAAAAGTCATCTCTCCATGAAAGTCATGTTCTGGATTCAAAAACCCTGTTTTCATGAAAACATGATCATCCATCAAAACAAAATCAGACACAGTGCCATTGCCACCTGAGTGGAAAATTTTGACAAAAGTTGATTGAGAAGTTGATTGAACAACACCTACGAAAATAAAGAGTAATATGTTAATGTACGATTTCAAATCGTTTCGAAATTGTGAAGCTCAGTTTAACATGTGTCAGTGTCTTCTCCTAAAAGTAAATCATTTATGGTTTCAATAATTCATTGATGCTATAATGAGCGACATGAACTACTATTTCGAAACCAAAACTGATCGATGCGAGAATTCACCAACCCAGCTACTCACACCTCAACCACAACGGCCACACTCCCAACATCCCCGCCGATTGGCGGATTCGGCTTTATCAACTCTACTCTGCAACGTTCAATCATGTCGTAACGTGCTCTCAAAGCTGCACCTATGCGGTGTGCCACATGTTCAATGAGCTTTGAGCGTTGCAGGGCTTGTTGTTTTACAATTTCATGGACAACCACATAATCTACAGTGTCGTTCAAATCATCGGTGTTGCTGGCTTTCGAAAGGTCAACATCTAAGAGTACGTTAACAATGAACTCTTGTCCACAACGGGCTTCTTCTTCCATGCACCCGTGGTAGCCATACACGCGAATATTCTCTACTTTTATTTGTCCCATCACAACGTTGCGATTCCTTTTTCAATGCGTTTCACCACTTCTTCTTTACCAAGCAGTTCACAAATAGCAAACATCGATGGACCACCACCTAAGCCTGTTACCAACAAGCGGAAAACAGGCATGATAGCGCCTGCTGAAAATGCTTTCTCTTCCAAAAAGGCATGAAAAGCACTGTCGATGGTCGATTCAGAAAAATCAGTCAATCCAACCAACATCTCACTCAAAGCCGACATCTGCGCAGCACTTTCTTCTTTCCAACGTTTATTCACTACTTTTTCGTCGTAACGGGCAGGCGCAGCAAAAAAGTAGGTAGCCTCGGCCATATCTTTTACAAAGGTTACCCGTTCAAGCATTAACTTACAAACCCCTGTTGCGAACGTGTCCGATACGCTAATGCCACCTGCCTTCAAGACAAGTTGCAGCTCATGGGTTAGTTCTTCAGGCGACTTGCTGCGCAAATAGTGCTCATTGTACCATTTGGTTTTATCAGGGTTAAAGCGGGCACCCGATTTAATGACGCGGTCAAGCGAAAACAAGGCTACCATCTCTGCTTCAGTAAAAATCTCTTGCTCTGTTCCTGGGTTCCACCCCAACATGAGTAGCATATTGATCACGGCCGCTGGCAAATAGCCCGATTCGCGGTACCCCGAAGAGGTCGCGCCTGTCGATGGGTCGTTCCATTCAATCGGGAAAACCGGAAATCCACCGGCATCGCCATCGCGTTTGCTCAACTTCCCATTGCCAGTTGGCTTCAAAATCAATGGTAAATGGGCAAATTTAGGCGCCGTCCACCCAAAAGCACGGTACAACAAAACGTGCAGTGGCGCCGATGGCAACCATTCTTCCCCGCGAATTACGTGGGTAATCTCCATCAAATGGTCGTCGACAATATTTGCCAAATGATAGGTCGGCATGCCGTCGCTCTTCATGAGCACTTTATCGTCTAGAACCCGGGTTTGTATTTGTATCTCACCCCGAATCTCATCGGTAAAAACTACGACATCATTCTCCGGTATTTTGAAGCGAATGGTCCAATTGCCCTCAGCTATGCGTTTTTGTGATTCGTCATCACTCATCGTCAACGAGTTGGTCATGTCCATGCGGGTTGTGGCATCGTATTGCCACACTTGCCCCTGCGCTTCTGCCTCTTTGCGTTTAGCAGTCACCACTTCTTCGCTATCAAAGGCGTAATAAGCATTGCCACTTACCACAAGCTGCTCAGCATATTGCGCGTACATTGCCTTCCGCTCCGATTGTCGGTATGGCCCAAATTTTCCACCATAGCCTACGCCTTCTGTTGGCTCAATGCCACACCATTTCAGGGCTTCCAAAATATAGTCTTCAGCGCCGGGTACAAATCGCCCCTGGTCGGTGTCTTCAATGCGAAGCAAGAAGGTGCCACCGTGGTGTTTGGCAAAAAGGTAGTTGTATAGGGCAGTGCGGACACCTCCAATGTGTAAGGGGCCAGTTGGGCTAGGGGCAAAGCGAACGCGTACACTCATGAATGCAGTATTGAGGCGGCAAAGATAGTCTTTTGCCTCTTCTTGTCGCCTCACTCGGCGGATGTTGAAGGGCCACATTTCAAAATTAAACGTTTATAAACGTTTAAATGGCGGTCTCTTTAAAACGGCTTTTTCATATTTGTCCAGACATTATTTCAAACTAAAACAGATCAATAATGACAGGATTACGAAATCGGGTTTGCCTAATTGGATTTTTAGGACAAGACCCAGAAGTGAAAAACCTAGACGGTGGAAAAATGGTTGCCAACGTCAGACTAGCTACGTCAGATTCATACAAGAATAGCAGTGGCGAAAAGGTTGAGAGTACACAATGGCACTCGCTAGCCATGTGGGGAAACCTCGCTGAAATAGCGAATTCATATCTCAAGAAAGGGAGTGAAGTGGCTGTAGACGGGCGTATCGTTTATCGGACGTTTGAAGACAAGGAAGGCATTACCAGACAGGTGACGGAGATTGTGGTGAATGAGCTGTTGATGCTGGGCAAGAAAGGCAAATAATCGTTCAGTCGACAGTTCATTTTCGCAAGGGAGGCGAGGTCAAAACATTGACCTCGCTTTTCTGTTTAATAGGTCAAGGCTGTCGTTTTCTTATCAAGAATAGGTCTAAATAAATTCCACTTTTGGAGACTCGGCGGCTGAGGTCTAATTTTGGACGCAAATTGTGAATCTGTATGAGTCGTTCTGCTATTCTAAAATCATCACTAGCTAAGAAGTATTGGATGTCTGCCACAGGGCTCTTCCTTTGCGTTTTCTTGCTTGGCCACCTCGCTGGTAACCTGCAACTGTTCATGGAGGGTGCCGCTGGAGAGTATCAATTCAACCAGTATGCGAAATTCATGACCACCAACCCTGCCGTGAAATTGCTTTCGTACCTCACGTATGCAAGTATTCTGTTTCACGCCATCGATGGTCTGTTGCTAACCATTCAGAACAAGAAAGCTCGTCCGGTAAACTACGCGGTGTTTAAAGCATCGGCGAACTCTACTTGGGCGTCAAGAAACATGGGCGTGCTCGGTACCGTGCTGCTTGCGTTTATCGTTACGCACATGACCAATTTTTGGGCAGTCATGCATTGGGGTGAAATGCCAATGCAAACTGTAGATCCTGAGGGAAAGTTGCTCGAAGAGCCGCTCAAAAATCTGCACATGGTGGTGATGAACTTCTTCAACCCCGCTGAGAATAGCTTGGCCCTCTTAGCCACTGTGCTTTACGTGCTGTCGATGGTGGCCATTGGCTTCCACCTCTCTCACGGCTTTCACAGTGCTTTTCAATCGCTTGGTTTGCGCACCGGTAAATACGGAAAATTGATCATGGTGGCAGGAAAAGTATTTGCCATCGTCGTTCCTGCTTTGTTCGCTATCATTCCGCTCTACCTATATTTCATCCAGGCTTAATCCTGATTAACAGATCAAAACCGAAAAACTATGTCAGTTTTGGATTCAAAAATACCTTCAGGCCCGCTGGCTCATAAATGGACTCATCACAAAGACCATGTGAACCTCGTAAACCCAGCCAACAAGCGTCTGATCGATGTAATCGTGGTAGGTACAGGTTTGGCCGGTAGCTCCGCAGCAGCGTCGCTCGCTGAAATGGGTTACAATGTCAAAGCCCTTTGCTTTCAAGATTCTCCCCGCCGCGCACACTCTATCGCCGCTCAAGGAGGTATCAATGCCGCAAAAAATTATCAAAACGATGGTGATAGCACTTTCCGTTTGTTTTACGATACAATAAAAGGTGGCGATTACCGTTCACGCGAAGCAAACGTCTATCGCCTAGCCGAGGTGTCGGCAAGCATCATCGATCAATGCGTAGCGCAAGGCGTTCCCTTCGCCCGCGATTATGGGGGCTTGCTCGATAACCGCTCGTTTGGAGGGGTGCTGGTGTCGCGTACGTTTTATGCCAAAGGTCAAACCGGACAGCAATTGTTGCTCGGCGCTTATTCAGCCCTATCACGTCAAATCGCCAAAGGCAAAGTTGAAATGCTCAACCGCCATGAGATGTTAGACGTGGTATTGGTAGGTGGTAAGGCACGTGGAATCATTGCGCGCAACTTGGTTACTGGTGAAATTGAGCGCATCTCTGCACACGCTGTTGTGCTCGCATCAGGTGGATATGGAAACGTTTTCTTCTTATCTACCAATGCCATGGGCTCGAACGTAACAGCAGCTTGGAAAGCACACAAAAAGGGAGCGTTCTTCGCCAACCCGTGCTTCACGCAAATTCACCCTACGTGCATCCCCGTCTCAGGTGATTACCAGTCGAAGCTGACGTTGATGTCGGAATCACTCCGCAACGATGGCCGAATCTGGGTTCCAAAAAAACTTGAAGATGTTAAAGCCATCCGCGATGGCAGCAAAAAACCAGTGCAAATTGCTGAAGAAGACCGCGACTACTATTTGGAGCGCCGCTACCCTTCTTTCGGTAACCTGGTTCCTCGAGACGTAGCTTCTCGCGCCGCGAAAGAACGCTGCGATGAAGGGTATGGTGTTAACAAAACCGGTGAGGCGGTATTCCTAGATTTCAGCAGCGCCATCATGCGCTACGGAAAAACCGAAGCTAGAATCCGCGGTATCGAAAATCCGTCTACCGACCAAGTAAGAGCCCTAGGTGAAGAAGTTGTAGGTAATAAATACGGTAACCTCTTCCAGATGTACGAGAAGATTACCGACGACAACCCGTACAAAACGCCAATGAAGATTTACCCTGCGGTGCACTACACCATGGGGGGCATTTGGGTTGATTATAACTTGCAAACCACCGTTCCTGGCTTGTTCGCAACCGGTGAGGCGAATTTCTCCGACCACGGTGCCAACCGCCTCGGGGCATCGGCGCTCATGCAAGGCCTGGCCGATGGATATTTCGTGTTGCCTTACACCATTGGCGAATACCTCGCGAGTGATATCCGTACTGGAAAAATCTCCACCGATTTGCCTGAGTTCGAGGCTGCCGAAAAAGCAGT
Organism: Cryomorphaceae bacterium; assembly: GCA_016124575.1. Taxonomy (GTDB): domain Bacteria; phylum Bacteroidota; class Bacteroidia; order Flavobacteriales_D; family Sanyastnellaceae; genus RI-182. The sequence goes on along the minus strand of WGNM01000023.1, from coordinate 59,751 downwards.
TCGCGATCAATTGAATAAATTCATCAACAACAAGGGTACGCAGCCGGTCGACTTTTTCCATAAGAAACTGGGTCGCATCATGTGGGACCAGTGTGGAATGGCCCGGAGTGCTGAAGGGCTAACCAAGGCCATCGCCGATATACAAGCATTGAGGAAGGATTTCTTTGCTAACGTTCGTGTTTCAGGCAAACTCGATGAGCTAAATCCAGAACTCGAAAAAGCCATGCGCGTTGCCGACTTTATCGACCTCGGTGAACTCATGTGCAAAGACGCTTTGGAAAGAAATGAATCGTGTGGGGGACACTTCCGCACAGAATATCAAACCGAAGAAGGGGAAGCCCTGCGCGACGATGTGAACTACGCATACGTGGCTGCTTGGGAATACACAGGGTCTCCTGCAGATTCAATACTGCACAAAGAAGACCTGAAATTCGAAGAAGTAGAATTGAAACAACGTAGCTACAAGTAAGCTGCACAACACTGAAGTGGTATGAATCTTACTCTCAAAGTTTGGAGACAAAACGGTGCCAACGACAAAGGTCGATTGGAATCGTACCAGGTTAAAGATATCTCTCCCGACATGTCGTTTCTAGAAATGATGGACGTGTTGAACGACCAAATCATTGTTGAAGGAAAAGACCCGGTGGCTTTCGATCACGACTGCCGTGAAGGTATCTGCGGAAGTTGCAGCATGTTCATCAATGGCGAAGCCCACGGCCCTGGCCGAGGAATCACTACTTGTCAGCTGCACATGCGCACATTCAACGATGGCGATACCATTTATATAGAACCTTGGCGCGCTGCTGCATTTCCTGTGATCAAAGATTTGGTGACCGATCGCTCTGCTTTCGACCGCATCATTCAAGCAGGGGGATATGTGTCGGTAAATACCTCCGGTAATACACAAGATGCGAATGCATTGCCTATTCCGAAAGATGATGCCGATAAAGCGTTTGATGCCGCTACGTGCATCGGTTGCGGTGCCTGTGTCGCTACCTGCAAAAATTCTTCAGCCATGCTCTTCGTTTCAGCAAAGGTGTCGCAATTGGCACTGCTGCCTCAAGGTGATCCTGAACGCACCACCCGCGCACTGCACATGGTTGAGCAAATGGATAAGGAAGGATTCGGTAACTGCACCAATACAGGTGCTTGTGAGGTTGAATGTCCAAAAGAAATTTCTCTCGAAAACATTGCGCGATTGAATCGTGAATACCTGCGAGCATCGGTCAACCCAGATAAATAACATTGCTTTTAGCACATGAAAGGGCGGCTCTTCTGAGTCGCCTTTTTTATTTCTCTTTTTTCGTGCCAGCGGCACGGATGTCAATGTGCTGCTTCTAGCGCGCAAGACTTTGTTTGTATGCAGCCACTATTTTTGCAGGTGCCACGGTGCAAAATGCTGTCTCTATGGCATCTTTCAAGGTCTCTTCATGCACCTTTGCAAGGTCAATGAGCGTCCACCCTTGCTTGCCCCATTTGTTCGGCACGGGGTAAATAATGCTCGCGTCAAACGCTGAAAATGCTGACTGGTCGACTTCGTTGAGCTTCACGCACGCAAGGTTGGTTACTGGATTGTAGGTTGCAAAAATCTTTTTCTTCACCCGAAACGAGGTGTTCTCGAAATGAGGTGCTTCGGTTGCTTCAGGCAGCGACAAGCATAAGTTTCTGAGGTTGTCGAGGGTTGCCATGCTGTTCTGTAGATTGTGAAAATGAGGTTTAAAAATGATGGATTGTCTATTTTGTGAAATGTCTCAACAATTCATTTTGTAACAAAACAAGGGTAAAATACTTGAAACGATGTAACAAAACAAGGGTAAAATGTTGCGTTTGGCCTGAACAAAGTCGTTTCCATCTCTAAATCACACCACTGTATTTTGTAACAAACGTTCTATTGTGGTTGCTTGGCGCGTTTCGGTACTTCGCAGAAAACCATTGATATGCGATTTATTTTGACTTTAGGTGTGCTCTTTTCGGCACTTGTAGGTTTCTCACAGGCGACATGGCAGCAATTGGATTCTGTGCCAGGACCAGGTAGATTTTGGGCGGCAGCTACGGGTAATTCAACACATGGGTTTGCGGGTTGCGGACGTTTGCAGTTTTCGGGAGTCAATAATCAGGTGAACGATATGTACCAATACGAAGCTGCAACGGGGGTGTGGACGCAAATTCCAGACTATCCCGGTGGTGTGAGAGAAGGTATCACGGCATTTACGATTGGAGAGCGCATTTTCTTTGCTTTTGGGTCGCCTTTCATTCAATTCACAAAGAATGTTTATGAATACTTGCCCGCTGAAGGGACGTGGGAGCAAAAACCGGATGTCCCGGGTATTGGTTTCGGCTTTTCACACGGCTTCGTTATCGACGATACGTTTTACATCGGTCCAGAAAACGGTACAAACAATGTCTATGCATTCAATGCTACTACTGAAACATGGAGCCAAGTAGCCTCCTTTCCTGGTGGTGACCGCAGAGCGCAATGCACTTTCTCAGCCAATGGCAAAGGATATCTTGGTATGGGAATGGGCGTTTTTGGGGGTGTCTTTGGTGATTGGTGGCAATACGATCCTGTGAGCGATGAATGGACAGAGATTGCGAGTATTTTTCCCAATGCCGACCAGGCTGGCGCAACTGCTGTTGGCGACGTAGGGTTTGTATATAACACCGGCGGCGGCTCTTTTGGTGGAAAACAATTGTTTCAATACGACGCCAGCAACAACCAGTGGATTCCAGATGCGCTTCTACCCGCAGATAGAATCGCCAATGGATCGGTTTTTACAATTGGCGAGAAGGGGTACTTGGTATTTGGTGAACAGACGACCAGCGGGGGTAATCTGCCTTCAAACCAGTTGTGGGAATTCACCCCAGGTGCCGATTTTGTTGGTGAAGCATTGAATAATCCTTTCGGTATCGATGTCCAACTGTTGCCAAATGGAGAAACACGTCTAACATCTAAAACGATGCTCTCAAACCCTGAAATCAGTGTTTATGGCCTGAATGGAAAGTTGATTTCAAACAAAAAGCTTGGATCGGGTTACCTGAATTGCACATTGGATGCTTTTCCTTCTTCAGGCTTGTTCCTCGTTGTTGTTCAAGATGGTTCTCAAATGAGCACACATCGGGTGGTATCGACGAAGTAAACGACGGCTCGATTATTTGTCTAACGCCTCAAACAGTTGCTCTATTTCTGCTGTTTCAGGCTCTGCCTCCATCCATGCTCTGCGAATCGATGGGTCATCCATCCATCGGTAAAACCATGAGATGCCCCATTTTTTGAAGTAGTTCGCAGACTGATTATAGACAGGGTCCGAAAGCGCTTCGTCGTATGAGATGAAGGTATACGACTCCTCACGAAGTCTTTTGACCAACAAGCTCAGATAATCGGCATTCAACCGGTTGTCGTGGCACAGATAAATCTGCTTCACTGATCGGTGATAAATTTGCTGCGAAAGTGAGTCGTAGAAGTGAAAATAATCACGTGTGATATCCACATACATGCGGCCTATTTCAGCGGCTTTTATTGTGTCGTTGGATTGTAAATAATGCTCATAAACGGCGTTAAATATCCAGTCTGAACTTTCGATGGTGAAGGGGGATATACGGTAGCCCAAAGATGTGAGGACACGGTCGATTTCAACGTGTGCGAGTGAGTCGGCACCGAGGTCGTTGTATGGAAAGCGGAAATGAATGAACGGTTTTCCCAATGAATCGGCGATGGCTTTCGATCGCTGTGCGCCTTGAAGGATGTCGGAGGTGAAATTTTCCAATCCGACTTCTGAATAGCGAGAGTGGCTATAGGTGTGGTTGCCTGCGGTAACGTTCTTGTGCGATAGCCACTGGGATAAAAGGGTTTGGTTGTCGCAATCCTCTTCATATTTCTTTAGCAATCCTTCGTTGATGAAAATCGCAAAGGGAATTTGCAATGAATCTAGAACCGACAAAAGTTTTGAATGGCAGTTGTCGGCTGAATAAATGCGTGTATTCGGGACGTCGTCGATGGTTATCGCAACTGATTTTTGTCCGTAACCGCTGCAGCAACTAATAAGTATGCCGCACAAAATGAAAATATTTCGAGAACTGATTTTTACCATTGGCCTTCTATCGCAGATGCGATATTTTCAAAGGTAGATATTCAAATTCGAAACAGAAGACAAAAAAAGTCCCGCAATGGCGGGACTTTTTTAAATGTTTTCAGTCGATGCATTATTCCACAACTACGCGGGAAATTCCCATTTGGTTGTGTTGCATGTCTTTTACTTCTAGAATATAGATTCCTGCTTCCATGCTTGAAAGATCAATGGTTCGGCTTCCTGAGAAGGTCGCTACTTTTTGACCGGTGATGTTAAAAACGTCTACCTGCGCGGCAGCGGTAATGTTTAAGGTTACTACACCAGATGTAGGGTTCGGAAACGCGCTAATTGCGGTATTTGAAGCGAATTCATCAACATTCACAACGGTTTCAAATAGCATGTTCACCATTTCACCAATGCCTGCCCCAAGAATGGTTCCTTCGTTGTTTCCAACAGGGAAGTGAATGCCGCCATAAAGTCGACTAACAGCTGTTTCTTCGGCACATTCAACAAAGTTGTTGAAGAAACGTGGCCCACCGAACGATTCACCATGTGTGCTATCAATGAAGGCGTAGTTGTTGCCGTAAATAGCAGTCATTGCTGCACCAAAAGCTCCCGATTGCGTGGAGTGCCCAGATGTGTACTCAGGAAATGGTGGTGTAGGAACAACGGTGGTCCATTCGGCATCAATGTAATCGTTGATGTAGTGAATCGGACGTAGCAAGTTGTATTCGTATTTGGTTTTCCAACAAGCTACGAAAGCATCAGAAACAGCCATTCCGAGACGGGCGTAAGCTTCAGCTGAGAAAGCGAGGTCTTCGTTTTCGTAGCGCATGATGTTGCGAAGCATCGAAATGCTATGTCCGGGAGGTGTTACAGTGTTTCCACCATCAGCCCAATATTCAGCGATGTTTAGTTGCTCTGTAGTGAGGTTGTTGACAGCTTCATAAACGGCATTCGCTTCGTTGTAAAGTTCACTTCCTATTTGATCAGAAAATGCAGGAGGTGCAGGAGAAATCATGCTGAGGTCGACAAATTCAACCACAAAGCACCTTTTCTCTCCCCAATAAGGCTGCAAGGCCATTTGTCCGGCCAAAGGCTGCCACAAACCAGGACCTACAGGCACTACGTAATCTGCTGGGAAATTGAAAAGTTGGCAATTTAGTGCGCCATCTCCGTTTGCATAAGTTAAAATAGAATTACCGATTTGTGTCCCCAACGTAGTTGAAGCGGTAACTACATCTGCAGGTGTTCCTGCCGCAAATTCCGCATTGTACGCATTGCGTAGATTGTTTAGATCAGTAATGTGCTGCACACTTGCATTGTTGTACAATCCAACCGTTAAGGCGTGCATCGCATTGTTCGTTACAATTCCCCAGTGATAGGTTTGTCCGGCTACAGGCAATGGTAAAACGTCGAGCTGAGGCACAACTCCTACGAGTGATGTCTTGTTCGACATTCCATGTACCGTGGCTTCGTAAGCACAGATGCCACTATAACCGAGTGCTCTGCTGGCTACAGGTGGCGTAAAACCAGGTGTTACGGGAATCATTTCAAGTTGTTTGCCGAAATAGTCGTGCAAAATAGTACCGTCGTAATTGTCTGCGGATTGCCCGCGCATAACCGATACCATGGCGAATGCCATAATCGTTAAGTAGATAGATTTCATAAGATTAACTCTTGTTGTTGAAGACAAAGATACGTGTCTGGGTCCCAGAGGTTCCCTTTTTTAACATTTATCTTCTTTGAGTATGGCGTTCACCACTTTTTAATTTTCACAACTCGATTATTCCTTATCTTTACTGTATGATTCGCACCGTTGCCTATCTTATGATGTTGTGGTACACCGTTCTAGCTACAGGCTTTACGGTGCATTTGCATTATTGCTGCGGCAAATTGGCTGAAATCGGTTTCAATGTTGTCAATCACAGCGGTTGCGAAGATGTGCACAATGATTGTTCTCACGATCATGCAGAAAATTCTTTCTCTCAAACCTGTTGCACGTTCAACGACTTTTACGTCGGCATTGATGCAGATCACATACCCGAGGTATTCGCATTTGTTAAACTAGAAACCAGGACTTGCGCGCTTTTCAACGACGAGGCAATCGATGTTGTGACGCAAAAGCCACAAGCCACCGTTTTCAAAACGGGCCCTCCAGACTACATCAAATATAAACAGCTTATTACGTACGGTTAACTCCAACATCCGCGCCGCTGGCGCTGAAATGGAATTACTCACGATAAACTGTTATACAATGAAATCACTATTTTTTTCTTTGGCCTTGCTATGTGCTATGGCCGTTAATGCACAAAAAATTCAAACCGTATCTTTTTGGGTCGGTGGAGTATGTGAAATGTGCGAAGAACGCATTGAGAATACACTCGATGTAAAAGGGGTGAAGGTTGCTGAATACAGCCTTGAAAATCATAAGGTTACCATTACGTACAACACGAAAAAGCTGAATGAAGCGAAGTTGCATGAACTGCTGAATAAGGCAGGTCACGACACCGCTTCTTCAAAGGCTTCTGATGACGCCTATGAAAAGGTACATGGCTGCTGCAAATACCGTGATCCGGAGGTTCAAAAGGCCCACCAGCATGGAGAAGGCGACCACCACGATCATGACGACGACCATGATGACCATTAAGCACCTCACCGCCCTATTGCTCTGTTTCCTGGTACTTGGTGCGTTTGCTCAAGTTCCGAAAACAATCAAGGGAAGAGTGATGGGAAAGGATGATGCTTCAGGCCGAATGGCGCCTCTGCCTGGGGTAAACGTTTACTGGCTGGGGACACAAAATGGGGCGTCTACCGACACCGATGGGAAGTTTAAACTATCAACCGAAGGTGCTACCGACACATTGGTTTTCAGCTTTGTGGGTTACCAAACAGGGTTTGTGGTTTTTAAAGGCCAAACTTACCTCGAGGTATCGCTAAAACAAGGGGAGCTGCTCGATGGCGCTGAGATTGTTGAAACGCGGAATTCAACGACGATGTCGATGCTGAACCCGCTCATCACTCAATCACTCGATCGCAAAGAGCTCACCAAAGCCGCATGCTGCAACCTTTCTGAAAGTTTTGAGACGAATGCCTCTGTTGATGCGGCATATACCGATGCTGTGACAGGAACCCGCCAGATCAGAATGTTGGGGTTGGACGGGAAGTATGTCCAGATCACCAAAGACAACATTCCCGCTGTTCGCGGATTGTCGACGGTGCTCGGATTGTACTATGTGCCCGGCCCGTGGGTTGATCAAATTGTCATCTCAAAAGGTGTGGGCTCGGTAACGTCGGGGTATGAGAGCGTAACCGGACAAATCAACGTAGCGATAAAAGACCCTGTGAATGCCGAGAAATTTCATCTCAATGCATACGGAAACCAAGGGGGAAGGGGCGAGTTGAACATCCACACACGCCAGAATGTCGGCCGCCAATGGGCAACAACCATCATGGCGCATGCCGAGTACAATGCCTTGGAGACCGATCACAACAACGATGGTTTTATGGACAACCCGCTGAAGAAAGATGTCATTCTTCGAAATGCTTGGAAATACTTCGGTAACCGCGGCATGGAAGGGGAATATCAGGTGACGGCATTGGCGACTGCGTCGGAAGCTGGACAAACAACCTTGGGCGGCGAGAATGTTAATTTGTGGACATCGACTTCGGATTCAAAACACCTAGAAGCAAGCGCGAAAACAGGCTATGTTTTTCCGTTTAAAACATGGAAAAGCATCGGTACACAGTTTTCAGGGGAGTATCACGAGCAAAACTCCACCTTCGGAGATCGCCTCTACAGCGGTATTCAGCGAAATCTAAGGGTGAACTTATTGTATGCCTCCATCATTGGAAATACAAATCACAAGTTCACAACCGGTGTTAGCTATGTGCATGACGGGTACGATGAACGCCTCGATTCTATGAACTTCGCGCGAGTAGAACAGGTGCCAGGAGCGTATTTTGAGTACACATGGAACAATGTCGAGCGGTTTACACTCGTGGCAGGAATGCGGGTAGATGACAACAACCTGTATGGATTGTTTTGGACACCGCGATTGCATTTTAGATACAGCTTCACCGAGAATACATCGCTCAAATTTGCTGCTGGAAGAGCCTATCGGACGGCGAATATCATCGCTGAAAACATGGGTCAAATGGCCAGCAGTCGCCAATGGGTGATTTTCAGTAATCCAGCTGTGGCGGGGTTTGGATTGAATCCTGAAGTGGCATGGAATGGAGGTGTGAACCTTTTGCACCGCTTCAAGCTGAACTACAGAGAAGCTACCATTTCTGTCGATTTTTACTCAACCCGTTTTGAAAATCAGGTCATCACCGATTTAGAAGATGCGCGGCAAGTGCGGTTTTATAATTTATCGGGTACCAGTATTTCAAACAGCGCGCAAGCTGAATTTTCTTGGTCGCCTATGCGGCGGATGGACGTCCGTTTGGCCTATCGTTATTTGGATGTTCAAGCAGATTTCATCAATGAAAGAGTTACCTTGCCCCTGATATCAAAACACAGGGCGTTTGTAAATGTGGCGTATGAGACCAAGCCAAAGGATAAGAAAGCCCAATGGAAATTTGATGGTACTTTGAATTGGATTGGAGAATCTCGCTTACCTTCAACTGCCGCTAATCCGCAAGAATTGCAGTTAAACGACCGATCAGATGCATATTTCTTGGTCAATGCCCAAATAACAAGGGTGTTTTCCGACAAATTTGAGATCTACCTCGGAGGAGAAAACATAACAAACTTTCGCCAGCCTCGGGCGATTGTAGATCCTGGAAATCCTTTCGGGAACTATTTTGATGCTTCACTCGTGTGGGGGCCAGTATTTGGTGCTATGGCATACACTGGTCTGCGATGGAGCTTTTAATGAGGCGTGTAGGACAAAGAGGAAGGGGCGCAAGCCCCTTCTTTTTGTCATATTTTTAACATGCGGTGCACATACAACGATCCGTCGGGAGCGGTTAAGTGCATGAAGTAAATTCCGTGCTTGAGTTGCGCTACATGAATAAATGCGACGTTGTTCGATTGCATCACCTCCTTTCCCAAAGCATCGTAAACCACAACCTGAGAAGCAATTGCGCCTTCAGGCAATCGGATGTTTACGAGGTCAACAGATGGGTTTGGGTAAACACTGCTCTCACTGTTAAATTCTGGTACACGCAATTCTTGATCAAATGCCATGGCATCCACACTTATCCACGTATGCGGACTACCCGAGAGAAAAAACTCTCCATACCCAGAAACTACGTGCACTTCATAGCGATCGAGAGCAACTGTTGGCGGACTAAGACTCATCGTTACTTCTTGCCAATTTTCAATTGTGGTGCTCGACGACCATTCGTCGGTAGCAACTACAGGGCCATCAGTACCGAAATATACCACCCGCACATACACACTGTCGACACCATCAATATTGCATTTCACAGCAAAACTCAATGTTTCGGGCACGGGTTGGTCGTAAATTTGGCAAAAGGCAAGGCCTGGAATGGGCTCGAAAAATAAGAATGGGGTTACCTGCATAGCCACCTCTCCCTCATAGGCTGCGCTGTCGGGATAAACATTGGTGGCTACTTGGAAGTTTCCTGTAAACCATTCTTGAGGATCCAAGGTCCAGGTATTGTACAACCCCCACGTCTCGAAAGATGCGTTGGGTATCGTTTGTCCTGAAACAGCTGTCGCGAACAGCAAAAGCAAGCCGGTAAGTAATTTCATAAGGTTAAGGTAATCTAAAAAGTACAGAAAATAAACAAGGCCCTTGCGGGCCCTGTCTACTCTACTCAGTTGAACAAGCAGGATCTTTAAACCCGCTTTGAACGTTTTATATAGCTAATCGGTGTATTTACGGACATAAAGAGCCGAATCCTGTTATGAATATCAACAAGTCAGCTGACGACACGGCACCGTCACCATCTAAGTCGGCTGTACAATTAGAAACGCAACCAAACTGTCCGAGGAAGGTCAATAGATCTGATGAATCAACCTGTCCGTTGTTATCGAAATCACCCGGACAGCTTGAAGATTCATTTTCTAGAACACTTATGATAAAGCCCAAGTTGGTTCCAAGCCCTGATTCTACGCGAACCCTGTATGTTGCCCCTTGTATCATTCCATTCAGCTCGAGATTGGCAGCGATATTTGGGCTATAATGACATGCAATCGAAGATGGGTTATTGCATGTTCCTTGGTAAACTTCTACACGAACATCCGACCCAGGTTCAAATTGATAGAACGGAATTACCATCAATTGAACAGAACCTGAATTTGGTGCCACAAAAGAGTACCACACATTTTCACCGGTTACACTGTCGCACGAAAGAGGGGGGTAGTTCGATGTGCTCGAACACCTGTTATTACCGTATATCCAATCTGCGTTCATGGTCAGTGGTATCGCATCAGCACACACATCATTGTCTTTAGTGCAGTTCTGTCGTTCGTATGCCCCCAAATCAATTTTCCCATTGGCTATTCTTGGATTTCCTAATAAGTCAGTTGACCCCACATAGAGCACGTCTAAGCCCGTGTCATAACAAATGCTGTTGCTGTCGAAACCGTAGTTATCTGCGTCTGGATTGCTGAAAATTGGATCAAATTCGAATGCATTAGTCGCTTGTGCTGAGAAGGGTGCAAAACCTTCAGCTCCGCCTTCTACAACATTCAGCAAGATTTGTAAAATCCCCAAAAAGCCATTGTTTTGAATCCCTGTTGTATTTCCCCAAAAAATGTTGTTGTAAACGTTCAGATGAGATCCTGTGGCACCAGCAAGAGCCAACAATGACGCATTTTCATTTTCAACTATTGTGTTGTTCACCAAGGATAGGGTATTGGAACTTATGCCACTATTGAGTCCGAGTATACTGCCCGGGCAGCCATTCCCTTTGATTAGGTTGTTGCTAATATCGGAGTCTCCACTAAATCCAAGCAATGATGTTGAATAAACGGTGTTAGAGGTAACAATGTTGCGGCGAAATGCATGATGAGCCGCACCAGACTCGAAGAGGTTCACTAACATTCCAGTCGGACAGTCATTTCCGTTGAAAATACAGCCTTCAATAGTAAGGTCATACGGTGATACGATCGAACAAATGCCAAGTGCATCGTTTAAATTGTTGTTGAATTGGCAATCAGTAATCAAAATTGGGCCTGTACTGTTTGTGAATTCAATGATGTTCGCTGAACTTGCGATGTTCCCAATAAATTTGCAATTCGTTAAGTTTCCTTGGGTTGACAAACCTCCTAGAGCTATACCTTGAATGGTTAAATCTCCAATCCCGTTGGCTTCTCGAAAGGTGAATCTCTCCAAATCGAAGGTTCCAAAAATCCGCATCAAATGATAGGTGTTATCGGTATTTGTTGCTGCATCCCCAATATTCCCACTCAATGTGGTATAAGCATTGGCTGAACGCTGCGCAGGATCTGTTTCATCGCCGGCAAATCCACCCATCATAATTACACCTGAAGGGACATTAAAACTTACAGTTCTATCCGTGCCGTGTGCACGATAAGTTTGACTTGTAACCCATATTTGATCGCCAGCCTGTGCAACTGCTAGCGCGTCCTGCAAGTCGTTGTATGCATTGAGCCAAGAATTTCCGTTGTTCAATCCGCTTGCGTTTTTGCTCACATAAATCACACCTGAAACGGCATTTAAACTCTCGAAAGCTCCTGCGTCAATTGTGCCATAAAGTATGCGTTCGTTGCCGCCAAGGTCAAGAACCATGGATGAAAAGGTATTGTCGCCCAAGTCAATAGCGGGTGAGCCTGCCTCGAGTTGAAAGTTAGCAGACGCCGGGTCCGAAAACATTGCCGGAGCGTCAACGCAATTGGTAAACGTGAAGTCGGGGTCTGATACTTGGTTTTTAATCAATGAGTTCAATGCTGAAACGGTCATGCTCGTGCTCAATGGAGGGGTTAAACCGTTGTCGGATACGACACAATTTTGAACCACGAGCGAAGCAGCACCGAAACTGTATAAAACAGCCCCTGCATTGAGCACGTCGTTGTTAGCGATGGTGCAGTTGATGTAAGTGTTTGACCCGAAGATTCCGGCCATGATGATGCCTATGCCACCGGTGTTGTTGTTCATCAAGCAGCCTTCAACAACCAGTTCGGTTTGAGAAGCTTGCATGACAGCCGGAGACCGATAAGCGGTGTTGTTTCTAAAAATGCATCGGCGAATAGTAATGGCACCACTCGCGGAGTGCGCATAAAGGGCACCTCCGGTTGTTACAAGAACTGCTGGGTCGTTGTATGCTCCTTCAACGGTCACACCGTCAATTACAAGCTGTGAACCGGCTATGTCTAATACAATTTTTGAATTGTCGGTATTCACCGCTTGGTTGCCAATGTTTCCAGATAAAACAACTTCATTCACATGAGGCATTCGTTGCGAGCGTGAGGTCTCAGTTCCCGCGAATCCACCGTAAATGGAAGTGCTTGTATTGAGAACAAAAGCGATGTTCACATCTGTGCCAGTTGTCGGAAGGTAAGTACCTTCAGCCATCCAAATTTCGTCGCCATCTTGGGCTATGGCTAAAGCCGATGTCAATGTGGTAAATGCATTGGCCCAGTTCAAGCCGTTGTTGCTGCCGGTAGCATCTTTGTCGACATAAATCACACCTCCACCTTGGTAAATTTGGTTGGACTCATAGCAACCAGCATCTATGGTTGAGAATTGAATGCGTAGCTGGTGGTTGAGGTCATAGTCGCTTTCGTTGTAACCGTTGTTTCCCCAGTCTATACCAGAAGAAAAAGGAAGCAAGTTGAAATCGCCATTGGCAGCATCCACAAAAGTTGGTGCTGTTTCATCAATGTTGATCATCACTCCCGTTTGGGCAGCGATATCGCTGTCGGTTATCACGCAATTTTCAGCATTTTCTAAAGTGAAATTCGAAAACAATGGCGCACCTCCATTATTGGCAATTATGGAGTTGAAGAAATGAAATGTACCGCTGTTGGCAGCGTTACCGTAAATAATATTTGCACCGGGTTGTACGGTGTTTTCGGCGATAGTGCAGCTGTAAAAATAAATCGATGAAGTAAATGCTCGCATCATACCCTCAACGCCGGTGTTGTGGTGAAACAAGCAGTTACTAAAGCTGCCGGTGCTCAATGAGGCATACATAAAGTTGTTGTTGTGTGAGCTGCAATTTTTTATTTCACAATTGGCCGCAGCAACCACAGCCGAATTCTGCAAATAAAAGGCAGTGGCAATTTGTTGTGGTGTGGCTGGATTGCCGTAGAGGTGGGTCATCACAAACCCATCGAAAATGACAGTGGCACCATCTACGTGTACCAATATGTCGGCATTGTCGGTGATGTTGTTTATATCACCATGCTCACCACTAATCGTTGTCGGGTGATCTTGCCAATTGCGATCATTTAAAACGTATTCTGTCCCTTCAAAACCTCCATAAATCCACAGGTTTTTGTCGATGTAATAAGCATTGAAATTGATATCATCGGGTGATTCAACACTGTACGTGCCTTCTGCCACCCAGATTTGTTCTCCAGGCAAGGCTGCATCAATGGCATCGTATAGCGATGTAAAGGCGTCGTTCCAGCTGGTGCCTATGTTTGCTCCAGTGGCGTCGATGTCAACAAAGTGGACACCCGGAATGACTGCGATGTCGGTTTCTTCATAGCAACCCGCATCGATGATGGTAAACGATAGACGTGGGTTGTGATCCAAATCGAAGTTGATGGATGGCGATATTTGGCTGTTGTCGCCAAAATTGATAGCAGGCGAAAGGGGCTGCAAATGGAAGTTGTTGACAGCGACGTTAACGAATTTCGGGTTCGATGATATCAAGTTGCTGTAAGCGGGCAGTCCGCAATCTTCACAAACGTCTTCACTTATACAGTGTGTCACTGTTTCATTGTTGTTTGCCGCGGTTGTGGAGCCCCACGCAGGTGTAAATGAGTTGGCCCAAACAATGCAGTTGTGTATTTCGATGGTGTTGTCGGCAGTGGTGGCACTATAAAATGAATCACCATACGTTTGGGTGCATTGTACAATGGTGCAGTTCACCATTCTGTTGGTTGTTTCTGTACCGTTGAATTCGAATAGGAGATTGTCATTATCGTGGTCACGGATGAGCACATTTTCAAAAGTCATGGTCGATTTTGAATTCGTTCCTGCATAGAATACTTTACCATATCCGTCGCGAATAATGCTGTTTCGGAGGATGAGTTCTGGATAATTTTGATTTTGAAAACTCGGGCCTTGGTTTTGGAAGTAGATACCCGAGTTGTCGTCGTTTCCGATCTGTTCGAATATGCATCCGTTGATCGTCAATATTGCTTGATTATTGAGGTTTTGTAGTTTGAAGAAGTATCGCTGATTGTCGTATTGGCTGGTGGTTAAACCTCGCTCTCCGGTAATGATGGTGATGTTTTCATCCCAATTGCGCGCAGAGGCCATCGTTTCTGTCCCGTTGAAACCACCAAGTATGGTAAGCTGGTCATTAATGTCATGCGGGGTTTCTTTTGAGAGGTTGGTAATTACATACGTGCCTTCTGCAACCCAGATTACATCGCCATCGGCGTGGTTGAAGATGGCATCGTAAATTTCGGTGTACGCGTTTGTCCACGATGTACCATTGTTTGCGCCTGAGGCGTCTTGATCCACGTAAATTATCGCTGCCTGCAGCGATCCAATTACAATGGTGAAGAATGCGGTAAGTAGTAGTTTGGTTTTCATAGCAGCCTTTATTGGTTAGAAAGGATTTTTAAGCACAGCCTCCGTCCGATTTCTGACCCCTAGTTTTCGGTAAATGCTCTTCACATGCGTTTTTACAGTGTTTTGACTAATGTCGAGTTGATTTCCAATTTCGACATATGTTTTACCCATGCGCAACAGAATAAGCACTTCACTTTCACGAGTGGTTAGTTCAGCCATCTTTCGGTTTTAAGCAAAGTTGTGGCTTATAAAAAGGTGGGGTGTCACCCAAAAGGGTGATTTTGTTTTTTAGTGCTGCTTATTAGCGAAATAAAGCATGACATCCACGCTGTACTACCTCCTGTTGGGTGATTCTTGCCGTACCTGGGGCTTGTGGAGTACTTTCTCAAAGGCTTTGGTTTCGGCATACCGTGGGTCTTCAATGGTTGGCATTTTCTCCATGCGCGAAACTTCAATGGTGATGCACCCAAACTCTTCAACCACTCGTCCGGTAATGGCATACACCCCTCTCCCGCGAAAAGGATAGGCGGTGGCTATGTTTGGGAAGTGCACGGTATCCATCCAATGCCCATTGCGGTCAATAAATGTCCCGAAGTACATCCGTTCTCCTTTGATGGTGCGTGTTGTTTTGGCGGTTACCACATAGCCGTGAACACAAATCATTTGACCGGCCATTTTTTCGGTCTGCATCGCTGTTGGCGATGCGATAACCTCATTTTTTCGCGACGGTTCAACAAGGTCGAAGGGGTTGCACAATGGAAAACCGAATAGCTCAATTTGATCAAAGGCGTCTTCAAAATGAGCGGTGTATAGTTGTGGTAAGCTGTAGTGCTTGACTTCAGGTTGAAACAGACTTTTGCTGTGGGTTTTTTTTGGACTGTGTCCGAGCATCAGGTGGGCCTCCCAAAGCAAACTTTTTTTGTCTTTCCCACTAAACCGAAACGCGTTGGCCCGCACCAAGAGCACCACTTGTTCTAGGCTGGTTTGTGTGCGGACAACAAAATCTTGCAGCGAGGTGTATGGTCCGTTCTGACTGCGTTCGCGAAGCAGGTGGTTGATGCTTTGGGAGTCGATAGATTTTATCATCCCCATGCCAAGCACCAGGGTGCTGTTTATCAGCACACAGCCCGATTCTCCGCGGTTGATGCAGGGCTCTTCTATGTCTGCACCGCCCATACGCGCCTCGTGTACATATAGTTCAGTGCTGTAGAAGCCACCGCCGTTGTTTAACGTGGCGGTCATGTATTCTAAGGGGTAGTAAGCCTTTAAAAACAAGCTTTGATAGCTCTCTACGGCGTACGATGCTGAGTGACCTTTGGCAAAGGCATACCCTGCAAAACTCTCGGTTTGTCGCCAAATTTCTGTTGCCAAGGCGGGGGCATATCCCTTCTCAATGCAGTTGTTAAAAAACTTCTCTTTCACGTGATCAAATTCTTCGCGTGAGCGGAATTTCCCCGACATCCCCCGACGCAGCACATCGGCTTCTGCAAGCGTTAATCCGGCAAAATAATGCGCTACTTTGATAACGTCTTCTTGATAAACCATCACACCAAATGTTTCGGGCATGATGTCGAGCATTACAGGATGGGCGTCTTGTCGTTTTTCAGGAAAGCGTTTTCGCTGTATGTACTCACGCATCATTCCGCTTTGTGCAACCCCAGGCCTAATCACTGAGCTGGCAGCAACCAACCCTAGGTAATCATCAACCCGCAGTTTGCGCATGAGCATGCGCATGGCTGGCGATTCTACGTAAAAGCAGCCAATGGCAAGGGCGTTGCGAAGCAAGTGTTTGATGCGCTCGTCTTCTTTAAACCGCTTGATGTCGTGAATATCAACCTGCTCTCCCCCTCGTCGGTTCACCATGTCTACGGCGTCTTTTATCTTCCCCAAACCACGTTGACTGAGGATGTCGAACTTGTACAGTCCGGCATCTTCTGAAATAACCATGTCGAACCTAGCAGTAGGAAAGCCTTTTGGAGGCAGAAAGGTGGCTACGTAGTTGTGTATGTGATGTTCGGTGATGAGTATGCCGGCGGCATGGATGGTGATGCTATTGGGGAAGTCGTGTATGCGCTCGCTATATCGCACAACAAGGGTCGATAGTTCATCGAGTTCACTCATCTGAAATTTGCCGTCGCTCAACCGATCGATTTCGTGTTTCGGCAGGCCAAATACTTTTCCTAGTTCGCGAATTACTGCGCGATACTGAAAGGTGTTGTAAGCGCCAAGTAAGGTTACATTCCTGAATCGCGCAAATATGTACCGTGTTACATCATCGCGGTCGGTCCACGAGAAATCGATATCAAAATCAGGTGGGTTTTGTCGGTAAAGGTTGATAAATCGCTCGAAATAGAGGTCAAGTTCTATGGGGTCTACATCGGTAATACGCAATATATACGCTACAACACTGTTGGCGCCACTGCCGCGGCCGACGTAAAAATAACCTTTGTTTCGCGCATAGGTGGTGATGTCCCAGTTGATCAGGAAGTACGATAAAAACCCCTTTTCTTGTATGATCTCAAGCTCTTTATCAATTCGCGCTCGTATTTGTTGCGTTACAACAGGATAGCGGTAGCTGATGCCTTCTTCGCACAGTTTGCGCAGCAGTTGGGCATCGTGATGAATGCTGTCGGTATAGGTTTGTTGGTTTTGATGGGGGTGTTCGGTGCCGAAATTGAATTCCAACACGCAGCTGTTGAGCATATTGAAGTAATCATCAAGCAGTTCAGGGCGCTCACGGTACAGGTTTTCGAGTGCTGTTACACTGTGGTAAAGGTCGTTGGGCGAGGCTTGTTGCTCTAAGCTAAGTTTCGAAAGCAGCGTATTGTTGTCGATGGCGCGCAATAAACGGTGCGTATTAAAATCCCGTTTGTTTCTAAACGTCATTGTTGGTGCTGCTATGTGTTTTTCGCCCACGCGGGGCGGATTTAAACGCAGTTGTGGCAAATCGGTGTGTGACACTCCTCGAAAGGCGTAGTGCTCTGTGATTGTAAAAGCCGTATGAAAAGGATAGATAACGAAACAGTGTTCGAAGGCGGGTGCTTTTTCTGCAAATGGTTTTTTGTGATGTAGATGAGCCGATAGGTGGTCGTTGATTTCCCGATAGCCCTTGTTGTTACGAGCAATAACAAGGTAGCAGCGTTGAGCACCATTTCTGAAATCCACACCAATAGCGGGATGAATGGGGTAGTTGTTGGACATCCGTAAAAAATCCAGAGCAGCAGTGGTGTTGTTTACATCGGCGAGTAAAACCTGTTTGTATCCGCCGTTTGAGGCGAAATCGAGTATCTCACGGGGCGATAAAATTCCGTAGCGAAGTGAATAGTACGAGTGCATGGCCTGTTATTGTCCGTTCTGACGTCGCTCGCGTGCCCGTGTTTCACCCATTCCAAACATTTTTATTTCTTCATTTAAGTGGTAGTCGACCTCCTTGTATACCGGCTCGCCAATGGGTTGTATCAGGTTTAGTCCGTTGTTGCGCGGATTTTTGATATCGACACCAATGGGGTATGCATTCATTTTTCCAGCGTCGTAAGGAAGCAGCATGGATGTTACATCGCCGAGAGCCAAGTGTGGATTTATCCAATCTTGCTCTTGCTCTTTGGTGAGAATTACGGGTGATCGATGATGTCCGATGCGAACCATCAAATCGTTGGCTACTGTGGTAATGATGGCGAATGAGTATACCGTTGCCCCCGTTTCTTTGTTTTGCCATTCATCCCAAATTCCTGCCAAGGCAAACGGACGTTCTTTGTTTCGTAAATGAACGAGAAAGGGTTTGTCGAGTTTCTCTTTTTTAGGTCCTTCCACAAAGGCATCGGCAATTACCAAACACCGTTTACTGCGAATGGATTGGCGGAACATGGGTTTATTGATGATGCCCATTGCGCCTGTGTACTGTGGGTCGTCGGCGCTGTTGTGGTCGCCTTCAGCCCGTGCATTGATCATGTAAAACTGCTTTTGTGCCCAGTTTGGCGTAAAACCAAATTGCATGAACTGTATTTCTCCCGGGTTATTCGTTGCAATCACGGGAGCCATGGTGCCGTGAGAGATGTTGGTGTTGGCGACGTATAGGTCTGGACGTGCGGTTTTGACATTGAAGCGTTTTTCAATGGTTTTGAGTGTTGAAACGGTGATGTATCTTCCGCACATGGCATTGGGGTTATGGTTAACCTCGCTTCAATTTACGCTTTCATTCCGTAGATGTGCGGAAATAAAACGAAGAATCGAATTGCAAGAGCGCTAAGATACGAATCAATGCTATAAAAAATAGCACTTGCTAAAAAATCTACACTTCTTTGGGAGGGGGAGTTTTGAAATGTGGGTGTAATTATAACTGATTCAGCCCCTAAGACAATCGATAGAAATTACAGAAAA
This sequence comes from Cryomorphaceae bacterium, assembly GCA_016124575.1. Taxonomy (GTDB): domain Bacteria; phylum Bacteroidota; class Bacteroidia; order Flavobacteriales_D; family Sanyastnellaceae; genus RI-182. The sequence goes on along the minus strand of WGNM01000023.1, from coordinate 40,616 downwards.
TACTTTAGTTCGCCTTGTCTTTAACTGAAATGGAAAATAACCCTTAGATGAGTATGATTGATTTTCTTTATCTCAGCTTTGTTATTACTTCATTTTTAAACCATTCAAAAGCTGCTTCTAGATCGTAAAGAACTCCAGGCCGAAGAAGTGCCTCCAGATCTCCAATGAAGTCAGGGTCCTGTTCCTTTTCCGAAATGTTCAATTCAAATTCACGCCCAGTTGGAACATGCTCTGTTGAGAATTTCATGTAGACATTAAAACTTTCAATCACTTCATCCAGATTAATTGTTTCATTCAAACGTGAATAATCTAAATCGAAAAGGTCACGCCCTTTTTTTCGTTGATAGAGAGCTCTCAACTTCGTTCCTAACAATTCATTGATACTGTAGGTTTTTATATTCGCTTTTCCTGAGAACCAATCATTATCCACCTTAAATGGAAATTTAACCCAATCTAAAACGTTGAAATGTTCTTTGCTGTTTATTTCGATTTTTAATCGCAATCGAATGTTTTCAAATTCAGAGTTGAATCGGTAATACATTTTCGGACCATGTCCACGCAAATCCGTTATTCTCGGTTCTTCAAAAAAGGTGATTACTTCATTGATGCGTTGCATGATGGGTTTAATTGGTCCAGCCTTGACCTGCACCAAATCAATATCTTCGCTATAACGTGGAGCTGGATTCAAATACAATTTATGTAATGCAGTACCTCCCCTGAAAGCAAGATTCTCATTCAGAAATTCATCTGAGAAAATGGCTACCAATGCTCTACTAATCACTAGATCTTGCTCTACCTGATCAAACGAACTCCACGGGGCATGATCTTGCCATTTCGCTATATATGGTTTTGGTATCATTTCAGGTCACTTTCTAAATTAATATTGACATCTACTTTCCAACGGTTTCCAGTTGTTCCTGCTTTTTGGTCTTTTTTAGGACTAAGTAGAATGGAATAGAACTTCTCTTTTCGTAAATGATCATACATCATGCTTGTAATGGATTCATCTATTTGAAATTCTTCAAGTAAATAACCTAAACGCTGCAATGTGCTCTTGTAGGGATACCATGCAAGCAAATTTTTTACATCCGCGCTACTAATTTCTTCTGCCAACTCTTCAATGTTCGATAACATGCGATTAATCCCGCCAACTCTTTGATGATGATAAAGAAGATCTGCTGCCGTTAATGCTGGAGAAGATACTTTGAAATAACCGGCATCTGATTTCCCTTCAATGAGGTTCTCTTCAGGCCAATGTTTTGTTAAAAAGAATCGAAGTTTGGTTTTTTCTTTATCAATATCTCTTAATGCAGGTTTTGTTGTAATTATATAATCTTGTTGGATTTTTTGATGGCCCGCACCATGAAAAGCTGCTGCTGAATACAATCCAACGTAATATTTTTTATTCAAAAAATTAAAAAGTTTGCTGACGTACAATTGCAGCGGTAATTTCCCGAATTTTTGATACCGTGGGGGAATAATCAAATAAAATCCATGACGTAAATTGAAAACTTCTCCTTTCTCCATTAAGCGAGCTAACTCTTTTCTCAAAGTAGCTTCTGGTGCATTCGCATTGCTAAGCAATTCATCCATGGAAAAAGAATATTCTTCGTAACTCTGGAGCTGTTTTATGTAATTTGAAACCGACATAAATTAGTTTATGATTGCGTAATATACCAAAAAATGGTTAAATACGCGATTAAAAACTAAAAAACGGAGAGGTAGGTAGGGAAAATCAGAGAGAAAGTTAAAATTATTCTTCCAATGTTTCAGACGTGCGGTTTTGACATTGAAGCGTTTTTCAATGGTTTCATCATAAAAGAGTACCTAAAGTGATTGACATGTTGTGCTACTCCCTAATCTTCCGACCAGAGGTTTGCGATTTTCTTTGGTGATCCAATGGGCTATTGTTTGTTCAGCATCGCATTTCATAAATGAAAGCCAATCAATTTCCCAACGAAAAATGCAAAGTATCACATAAAGACGTACGAGAAAATGTGAATACGCTCATTTATGTAAAGGAGTATTTTAAATATCAGGCGTATGATTTCTGGAATGGGGAATTGTTTGCTTCACATCACTTGGTTTTTAAATCACCGGCATATCAACCAACCTATATAGTGCATTACTTGAGGCATGCCTATGGCAAGTACTAGGTAATAAAGTCCAGATAATTATCGGGGTTTATTACTTCAAACGAGGCATTTGGATAGGCTTTGGCCCATGATGCGGGTACTTTTGATTTCTTTTTTGAGTTCCATTTAAATTCATAACCATACAGACGTCCTCCTCGTTCTTCAATCCAATCAATTTCCTGCCTGGTATGAGTCCGCCAAAAGAAATTTGCTGCGTGTAACCTGGTGTATTCTTGGTGTTTTAGACGTTCTGATATGAGGTAGTTTTCCCATAGTTTTCCTTGATCGTCACGAACACTCATAAAATTAAAGTTGTTAATCATCGCGTTGCGAATACCGTTGTCATAAAAGTACCATTTGTTCATTTTAGTGATTTCGTTGTCTAAATTTCTGCTGAATCCAGAAACTTTATGGATGATGAATACTTTTGAGAGTAAGTCTAAGTATTTGTCCACCGTTCCTTTTCCCATTTGTAAATCATTGGCAATCCCTTCAACAGATATTTCACTTCCTACTCTAAAGGCTATCATCCGAAGCACCGAGACAATCTTATCTCGCTTTCGCACTCCTTCAAATTCAAGTATATCTTTCAGAAGATATGAATTAACTTGTTCCTTTAAATAGGCGGCTTTCTCATCCCACGTTATCAAGTGTTCCAATTCGGGATAACTTCCAAATATCAAGCGTTCCTCCAATTTGTTTTTGGTTTCGATGTAATTTTCATCTTTTCCAAATTCCTGTTGAGCCAATGGATAAAGGTATAATGTCATTTTTCGACCAACCAAAGGCTCTCCTAACTGATTCTCGAGGTCAAAAACTGATGAGCCTGTTACCAATACTTTCAATCCTTCAATAGAATCTAGCATAAGCTTCAGTTTTAAGCCAATTTCGGGTATGGCTTGAGCTTCATCGATGACCAATAAACGAGTCTTTCCGAGTAATCGTTCATAATTAACTACCGTTCGTGGTTCTAAACTCAAATGTGTCCCCTCATCTTCTCCGTTAAGTATCATTGGCTTTTCATCCAATTCGGAAATGATATGTTTCACCAACTCGGTTTTGCCCACACGCCGAGCACCTAAAAGCACAACCGCTTTGTTTGGTTTTAAATACTTTTTAATTGTGCTTTCTATGGCCCTGTGAATGTATTTCATGTGTCTCTAGCTATGATTCAACATTAAAAATACGGAAATATATTAAATACCGACAATAAGAAATCCATATTCATTTAAATACCGACATTGTGGTTATTTAAACAGATCAAAATGATTCATCAATTGAAAGCTTCCCGTTCATAGGTTGCCATAACGTTACCGCTGGCATCGCGCACGTAGTAGGTAGAGTTTTCCCACTGCGTGAAGGTGTTGTTGGCGTAAATGTGTTTGGCGATGCGGTTCACGATGGGGTGGGGTAGGGTACTGAAAGTACGAAAATTTAGTGTTGGTAGATGTATTTGAGAAAGTTGAAAACCTCAAGCCAGCTCAATGCCAAACGCTTTTCCCTTCAATTGGGTAAAGTAATCCATTGCATTTTTTTGTTTAGGAAACAAGATGTAGTTTGCTGTGGGGGGATGTTTAGTCGATTGTTGGATGGCTTGAAGGTTGGTGTTGCTGACATTGTCACCATCCCGATCTCACATGATCATGATCTACTTATCAAAATCGTTTCTAATTCTATTCGTCTTTGGTTAGGAGTATGGAGAAGCTGAACTTTTGACAATGTTGCAACCTTGCTTACAAACGATCAATAAATCCATGGATTTTATCGATTATTTCAGTAAAAGTGGGTTGACCTTTGTAATAAAGCGATGAGGTTCTCTTGAACCGGTCTTCGAAGTGCTTTCTCAGTTTTGGATCAGAAAGAAGAAAAGCTTGATTTTCCCTGATTGGAATATGAAAGTCCACATCTGGAAATCGTTTTTCTTTGTGGTCATAATATTCTTTTGAGCCAATGAAGTTTATTACTTCTTCATTCGCTAGCAGACAGAATGTGTCATAGTACTGACGAAGGAGATTTGGCTTTTCATCGCCTGTTTCTTGCTCTCGTCGAAATTTTGTTGCAATGGTTTGGAGCTTCTCGACAAAAGCATATCCAGGGTGATAGCAATAAATATCCTTTGCTCGATTATCAATGATGGCGTTTTCAAGAATTGGCGAAGCTTTTTCAAAAGCCCATGATGAAATCAGTTTTGCACTATTTGGTGCTACCTGATCGAAACCAACCTCTAGTAAAATTCCATCTTTGACGCCACTTAAGTTTTCAAACAGGCTGTTGTAATAAAGACGAATACCACCACTCGCATAGCTGATTTGATTGTCAAAAGCATGGTCACGTTCGCACTTGATTATGCCGTCAATTTTAATTTCTGCGGTGAGTTGATCGTAGTATCTCTTCCTTGCGTCAACGTTTTTAGGTTTGGAGTTCTTTGGGTTTTCATTGATGCCAAGCTTTGGATCTGGTTTGATATGAATATCGATGTCCTCTGAGAATCGATCAATGATATTGTAAGCTTTAGAAAGCGACGTTCCTCCCTTTAATTCAAACTCGAAGCCCTGTTGTTTAAGGCCATACAGCACATGCATAATCCAATAATCCTTTTCGATCAATTGAACCAGAATTCCTGTTTCACCTTCAATTGTTCTTAAGAGTTGTTCGAAGTCCGAACGATCATGGAGATACGAAGCAGACATATCTATGCAGTTGCATTGAATAGCAATGGAGAGAGTATTTTTTTAGCTTTCACTGTGCCGTACTCCTTGACGCTACGCTTGAGTCTTTTCTGGTCAAGCTCTATCGCTTTTACAAGTACATTTTTCAATATTACCTCTTTGTCTTCAGCCAGGCTATTAAGATTGTTTATCATGTCAACAAGCAGAAACTCAACCGTTGAGTGTTTCGGAAAGCGCGGCTTTTTGTGAAAGCTGAACAATTTTCCGCCTAGCATGAATTCACCATGACGTTTATGGTTGTACACAACACGCTTATTGTAGAGTTGTGTTGTTCCTACACCGAGCTTGTTATAGTCATTTGGTGTGGAAAGCAGAAAATAATCATCCTTGAGAAAGGTCTTTATCAAATCGGTATCATCGGGTGGCAACGTCCCAAATGTACTTTTTTTAGGACAGTAATAAAGCCCTGAGGATACTTTCTGTAAAGTACCATCATCTACTGATGCCTTAAGGTGGCGATCAACGGAAGTCGTCCATTGCTCCAAATCAGCTCGACGATAAACCGACCCGACCCGCAGGTGTTTTTTGAATTCTTCTAGCTTTGACATGAATTTTCCCCAATACATCAAATGTAAGACAACTGGATTTGATATGCAAGAAAAATAATCCATAAATCATGCAAAATGTGGGTTTATTTTGCAATTAAATGAATGATAAATAGTGCCTTAAAGGAATTATCAGGAGTTTTAAGAACATTTTGTGATTTATTCTTCGATTCCGATAAGGGTGAAAAAGGCGAGCATTTGACAGTGCTTTTATCGAGCGTTTCTTTCGAACCAAAAAGCACGATCGCTCGTGCCTTAACCCTAGCAGCGATGGACATGAGCTATTCACAGAATGTGAAGACTTTATAAACTATTACAACCAACGCAGGTCGCATTCATCGCTTGGGAGAATCGCATCGGCAAAGTTGTACAAACAAGCAGCATAGTGTTGAACAAAACCACTAAGCTATGAGTATCCCCCGCGCCCCATCTATCAAAACTATAAACAACTTCTGTATGAGAGAAAACTGTCCTGAAGAGGTCGACCATTACACCTCCCCAACCGCGGATCATGCATTCTATACTTGTAGTTGAGAGAATTGCTTTCTCCTTTCAGCCCATCATCCTTCTTCACACCATTAAACCTATATCTGCTAGAAAGTATTTCAATAAAAAATTCAATAGATTACTGAATTAATTCCTCCTCTTGGAAATGATGTGAATCCGAACTCTCATAGACTAGAACGATTTTAATTTCCTCTTGAGTCCTTGCTAACTGATCCAAAAAGAGATAAACATCATTTAATTCTCTCCAATTGTCCTTGTGGATTAGAATTGATTTTCCTAAACAATGATTGGAGAGATGCTGATAGATTTCTGACTCAACACCAATTCCATATTCTTGACCATTAAATAAGGCTTGAAAGTCTGATATATAGACCACACAATATTCCCCGCCAATTCCATTTCTCACTATAGGACTGGGAGGACTTTCAGAGCAACGACCCCAAATATCAAATTCAATTTCATTTGAATTTGATTCAACATGTAACCCACGAACTATACCACAAAAAGTTCTTAAATCAATCTGTCTATTCTGAAGTACAACTTTGTTTATTTCTTCCTCAGTAAAATTATTCTGTTTTATGGCATTCTCTTTCTCATGCTTGCAAGAGAATAAAGACATAACTGCAACCATGAAACATAGGTTTACTGTTCTCATAACTCTTCTCCATTGACTGAAACTCCTATACTTTCAGGATCTCCAATTATTCTAGCACCATTACCGTCATTACCGTCAGGTCCCCCCATAAATTTATACGCTTTGAACTGTTTCGAAAAGTCAAACTCAACACCTTGACTCCGATAGATGGTGGTTATCCGTTGAACATACCCCTCATAATTCGCTTTTTCACTGTCATCTTTGCTATTCATTCCGGCTTGCATAAAGTTCCAAATAACATTGCCTGCAGATTGAAGGAACGTCTTTTTGAAGTCGTTGGTTGAATTCAACCAATAATTTGACCCAAGAATCTTATGGTGCGCTTCGAGATCACGTTGTGAATCTGCTCCTAATAAATATCCGTCAGATAAGTGTTGAGATTCTTTCAATAAGATACTCTTAAAGTTGTTCATATCATTGAATATATCCACAGATGCAATATTTATTGTTGGATTTCCGGATCCATCAATGCTATTTCCACTTCCATCACAATCACAATTGCCAATATATCCCTTACCAGGTTCAGCAAGGTTGACTGTAGTGTTTTTATGATTGGATCCCATTAATTCTCGAAAAATTGAATTCGCCACATTGGATCTTGATATAACATCTGCTTGCATGAAATTGATATATTCCGGGCCCGTTTCAATATTTTTCTTTCTAATGTAACCATTATCAGTATTCTGAATGGAATAGGTAATGAGCGCTTTATTTGTCAAAACAACTATTGTCGTTTTATCACCAATTTTTCCAAGAAACTCACCATTTGCTGAATAAAGGAATTCCTTGCCCTCTAATTCAACTCCATCTATAACCCTATTTGCACTAAATGCGAACGGACTATTCCAAGGATAATCATAAGCCAACGGATCCACCGCAAAGAACCTCCCCAACCTCGGATCATGCATTCTATACTTGTAGTTGAGAGAATTGCTTTCTCCTTTCACCTCATCATCCTTTTCCTGCCCCTGAAACCCATACCTGTACCCCTCACTCCAGTTCCTGCCATACAAACCAACGCCAAAAGGAGAATAATCTGTGGCAGACAGCACCACAGCGGCATACGAAACCACTGTGCTGTCAACTAACACGGGCAACTTTTGATCGGTGATGACCGATAGCACATTGCCCAAGTGGTTGGAGATTTCGTAGTGCTTGTGGCCCAAGGTACGCACTGCTTCGGTTGAAGCGGTGTAGGTGGATCCAATGAATTCATGCGGTGTAGCATCTATGCCCAGCCTTGAGCTTCCATACAGGTGCCGTTCAGTAACACGGAAGGAAGAAGGCGGCTCTTGACCCGTGGCTTCACGTTCATAGGTGGCCATAACGTTACCGCTGGCATCGCGCACGTAGTAGGTAGAACGCTCCCACTGGGTGAAAGCGTTGTTGGCGAAGATGTGTTTGGCGATGCGGTTGCCCATGGCGTCGTAGTCAAAGCGGAGGTTTTTCTTGGTGCTGCCGCTTGTGCGACGGACTTCGGCGATTTTACTGTCTACACGCCAGACGATTTCTTCAATTTCTTCAGAAACATCAACCATCAATTCTCCTAACTGCGAATAAATGTAATTATTGTTTTGGTTGATGTGGGTGGTTTCGGTGAGTGAGTGGGCTGATTCGATTCAAGTTTCAGGTTTTATAGCTGCTTTGAAGTTTGTAGTTTGATTATGGTTTCACGCAAGGGTTGAGGATGACCGTTCACAGTTCGTTTCGAATAGTCGACTTAAATACTCTGCGGAATCGAAAGCTTAATACTTCTGTAAAGATTCGAGTTCAGATAAAAGAGCACAAATTTTCTTCTTTCTAAACTCATTTAAATCAATTTGTTGAATATTCGCATTTTGGTTGAGAGATGTAATCGAAGAATACTTATCATCCAAGGCAATTGTATTTATGGACGAGTTTCGCAAGAAATTTAGGCAATCAAAATCCAGTGAATCACCATTGATGGCCAAGTTTTGTAGCATCGGAACTTTATTCAATTCTGAACAATCAAAAGCGCTTTTACCCGCATCCAAAGTCAACAAACTTGTTAGTCCTTCAGGCAATTGAATAATTCCAGTTTTTCTTATTACAAGTACTTTTAGTTCTTTTTCTTCTCTATCATAAGATGGCAGTTCTTTGACACGAGTTAGAGATACGTTAAGGTATGTAAGCTTCGGAAAATAGATAAATACTGAGTCAATCCTCATTAAATTGATACTATAATCTAGACTCAGTTTCTTCAAGTTCCGAAATTTTATAATGGAATTAGGAATTTCTTCCATCAAATCATCATGAATCCATAACGATTCTATTTTTAAGCAATCTGATGAATCCATCTGCTCTATTGTTCTGGCGTCATCAATTACCAAGTCATACTCAAAACATCCTTCATGGGCATTGAGGTTACTAATTAGCATAAATGCCATTATTCTGAGAAACACCGTCATTCTAATAATTCTTTTGAAATTTCCGATCTTATTTCAGCAGGCTGTTTTGGAGTAATAATCTCCATTTTAGGCGTTCCAAACATTTTAAACCTTCTAAAATCTGAGCCACTACTTGATACAAATCTGCTATCATACATTGGGGTAGAATTGTCAATTTCTGTTCCAGGGAACCCTGATTGATCTCCTGATACAATTAAAGTATAACCGTTATTTCGTCTTCGACGATCGGCATCCGGGTCGACACTAAATTCGCGTACTAAACTGACATGTCCTAAAACAGAAAAGTCGGCATCACCGGTCAACGCCTGATCAGGAAATATTGGAACAAAATCCTTTATAAGGTGCTCCTGACCTACCGAATTTCTAGCATCTTCCAAAAACAAATCAGTTTCTCCGATGGTATATTTGGGATCATTACTATCTATTTCTCCATACCATGTAGATAACTTCAGATGAAGACCTTCTCTAGAAGCGAATTTAACTAACATATTCACAATTAAATCCGCACAATCAAAGGATTCTTTACTTGTTAATTGGGAAAAATCCTTTGTCATCGCTATTTGATTCAATTCCGACAACTCTGCATTCACAAACTCACCAAAATGAGCCATCGTGACTTCTGACCAGTCCTTTGTAATCTCCCAAGCCTCCAATCCCTCTAATTCAATAGCACTTATTAATTTATTCTCACTAAAAGCATACGGGCTATTCCAAGGATACTTCGCCGTCAACGGATCCACCGCAAAGAACCTCCCCAACCGCGGATCATGCATTCGATACTTAAAATTCCAACTATTCCCATCACCTTTCATTTCATCATCCTTCTCCATCCCATTAAACCCAAACCTATACCCCTCACTCCAGCTTCTGCCATACAACCCAACGCCGAAAGGAGAATAATCTGTTGCTGAGAGGACGTTTGCGTAAATGGGTTTTGTCTAAATCTGGGCTAGCGGGGGCACCTTGAAATCAATTCTCACTGCCTTCTATTGGCCAGCAGCAGTGGTGGACCGCCATCAAAAGGGTTTGAGCGGCCAATGCTTCTTGCAGACATTCCTGCAGCACTTACTACAGCCCTGTCTCCGTAGCGGATCCGCATTTTGTCCATGGCTTCGTACAGCCGAATGCGCTCTTCGCTATCGTCGAACAGGTTGATTTGGTATCCGCCACCTACGAGATGGCTGAATCGCACACCTACCAAGCGCACCAATAGTCGGCGATTGTAGAGTTTTTCGAATAGTTCGAGGACTTTTGGTATGAGATGGTGGTCAGCCGCGGTGTAAGGTATTTTCATTTGTTGGCTATGTGTGTTGAAATCGGCATAGCGAATCTTCATGGTTACGCAGGCGGTAAGTTTGTTTCCTCTTCGCAGTTGGAAGGCTAAATTTTCAGCGATGGCGATTAGGATGCCGCGCAGCTTATCGACGTCGATGGTGTCGCGATCGAAGGTGCGTTCGGTGGAAATAGATTTCCGTTCAGAATAGGGCACGACAGCACTCTCGTCGTCACCACGTGACTTTTTCCAAATAACAATGCCATTTTGGCCCAGTACGTTTTCCATCAGTTCAGGGGGCATCTCTTGGATGGTTTGAACGATTTTCACACCGAGGTTGCGTAGGGTTTGGTAGGTTTTTTCTCCAACCATGGGTATTTTACGGATCGACAATGGTGCAAGGAAAGATTGCTCCTGTCCGCGGGTGATTTGTATCTGATTGTTCGGCTTTGCCTCGCCCGTAGCTACTTTCGACACTGTTTTGGAGGTTGACAGCCCAAGCGAGATTGGAAGTCCGGTTTCCTTTATGATTCTTGTCCGAAGCTCACCTGCAAATTTGTAACAACCATAAAAACGGTCCATGCCGGTGAGGTCTGTATAAAACTCATCGATGGAACTTTTTTCAAAAACAGGAACGGCTTCACGCACAATTTCTGTTACCATGTCGGAGTATTTCAGGTAGTTCATGGAGTTGCCGCGAATAATGGTTGCTTCTGGACAGAGATTGCGGGCCATTTTCATGGGCATACCGGCGTGTATACCGAAGCGACGAGCCTCGTAGCTGCACGAGGCTACAACCCCGCGGTCGGTGGTTCCTCCGATGAGGATGGGCTTGTTGTTAAGCCGACTGTCTTGCAGTCGCTCCACAGAGACGAAGAAGGTATCTAAGTCCATGTGCATGATGGATCGTTCACGCATGGCGTAGGAATGTAGGGTGACGGAAATGTTTAGGTATCCGACTTGCTAGAATCGGCATGCTAATATACAAAGAAAAGCTAAGAAAAATAGCAGAGCAAAAAATTATAGCACGCTAGATGGGGGTGCTTGGAAAGACTAGAAATGTGGGGGTAAAAAAAAAGACCGCTTAGCGGTCTCTATGAATTAGTTGCGATTCAGCGATTGAATTTCATCGTCGTCTTCGTCGTCGTCATCGTCGTTGATGTTGTCAATGTCGTCACCATCAAGATCAACACCACCAGTACGGAGGTTCAAACTGTTGTTTGGACGATCACCATTGTTGCTGATGTTTGAAGAAGATTGATGTGAGCGCGTTTCAACGTCAATGGCTACATCGGGTGTGATCTCTTCCATCTTCTGACAACCTGTGCCAATGAGGAGGAAAAGCATCCCGATTAATAGTAATATGTGTTGTATTGACTTCATAGGATCATACACCTTCTAACAAATATACACATATTTAACGGAAAGTCAAGTTATTTCGTTTCGAAACTTGAAAAATCTGACGGAATAATTATCTCTACACAGGTACCGATGATGCGTTGTTGGTTGTCTGTAAGCTCATACGGGCCAATGAGTTCGACGTTTTTTCCGGTCATTTTTCGCAACAGTTCTATGCGTCCACCGGTGATGGTCATTCCTTGAGATATGTGATTATTATTTTCGCCTTTATTCTTTCTACTGGTTTCGATACCGATTCCATTGTCTTCAATTCGGAAGTTAATGGAGTGGCTGTTGATGGGCGAGATGGACACAGCAATGACCCCAGGGGATTCACTTGGAAGTATGCCGTGCCAGATGCTATTTTCGAGGAAGGGTTGCAGGAGCATGGCGGGTACGCGGGTGCTTTCTTGATCGATATTTTCGTTGACTGAGATGGTGTATGTGAACTTATCTTTGAAACGCATGTGTTCGAGTTCGAGGTAGAGTTCGAGGCGTTCGATTTCTTCTTTGAGGCTAGTAAAATTCACCTGGCTGCTATCGAGGTTTTTGCGAATCAGCTTTGCAAAGCTGCTGAGGTATCGGTTGGCCGATAACCTATCTTGTCTGTTTATGTAGTACTGAATTGAATTTAGAGCGTTGAAAATAAAGTGGCGGTTCATGCTGGAGTTCAGCGTTTGTTGTTCAAGCGAGAGCAGGCGAGAGCGATATTCAAGACGTTCTTTTTCAACTTTTTCGAGCAGCACACGTTTGCGCCAGGTGTAGATCAACCAGACGATGGCGCCCACCACGACAACCTCGATGACAATGAACCACCAAGTGAGCCAGAAGGGCGGGTAGATGGTGAAAGGGAATTGTATTTCGGCACTTGTTTCTCCAAAAGAATCGATGGCACGAACGCGAAAAACATAGTCATCGTAATCCAACCGGGAGTAGGTCGCGAAATTGATATCGGTAACAGGCTCCCAATCGTTCTCTAGTCCTTCAAGCATGAATTGGTATTGCATGCGTTCAGGTTGGCTCATAGAAAGGGCATCGAAGAAAAAGGTGAAATGGTTGTCGGTATGCGGTACCGACAAGTTATTGGGCCATACGCCGTATTGACTGAGTTGGGCGCCATATTTTTTCCATTGAGGTTCTTCGAGGTTGATTCTGATTTCGGTGAAGGTGATTTTCGGACTTGCGGGGGTTCGGCGTTGGGAGAAAGCTTGGAGGTTCAGGCATCCCAGCGCTTCGCTGGTACCGAACCAGAGCACGTTATTGGAGACCAAAACTGCATTTTGATTGGTTTCTAGGTACAACAGTCCGTCATGACGCCCCAGTCGGCGCCACTCAGGTCGGGCATAGCCACTGCTATGAAACAATCCGTCGTTGGTACCTATCCACACTTCACCGCTTTCAAGGTGTGATATAAAATTGATGTGATTGGCGCCAAAGCCACCGGCAATGGGCAGTGACTCAATACCATTGTTGATGATTCTGCAGAGTCCGCTTTCAGTGCCGACCCACAAAGCCTTATCGGGGCCTTCGGCGATGCAAAAAACAGAATTATCGGGCAGGCCATCGTTTTCTAGGAAGCGAACCACCGTATTGTCTTTGTAGCTCACTACACCTTCGTTGGTAGCAAGCCAAAAGGTATTGGATTTGTCTTGAATGATGCCCCTGATCTTGATGCCAGGAACCCCCTCGACCATAGTAAAAACATCGGTATTTGAGCGTTTCACACACAAACCCTTTCCTGTTCCGCACCATAAATTTCCGGTAGGATCTTCTAGGAGGGAGTAGACTTGACGACCGGGGAAATTGTTGTTGGCATCATGCACCACGAACTTAACACCATTCCATTGCATCAATCCACCTGCGGTGCCGAACCACAAATGGCCATCACTTGTTTTGAGACTGCACCACACGCGCGTGTTCGAGAGTCCTTCAGCGGTTGAAAACTGTTGCCATTGGTCACCACTTTTCCGCGAGATGCCATTGTCGTAAGTCCCGAACCAGAGTGTAGAATCGTCGGTTTGCAGTATCGACATCACCGTATTACCAGCCAATCCATTTTCGGTTTTGAAGTATCGAAAGGCGTCACCGCAATATTTTCGGATACCACCACCATTGGTTCCGATCCACAGATTGTTTTCGCGATCTTTCAGCAGGGCGCGGACATCGAGAGTATTTAGTCCTTCAGCCTCACCGAAGTAATCGACCTGTCCGCTGGGTTGCAGCCGCGCTAGTCCATCGCGTGATTTCACCCAATATGTCCCATTTGCACCTGAGATGATTCCCGTTATGTTATTGGCATCCCAATCGAGGGCCTTGATTTTAAAATTATCGTTTTGAAAAGAGTAATGCAGCAATCCGCTTCCCACAGTAGCGATGTACAGACCATCATTTCCGGCAGGAGTACAATCCATAATTGAACCCAAGATTTCATTTTCGCTTATCAGCGGTTTTAGCGTTGTACCATCCCAGGCAAAAATGGCTTGTTTGGTAGCGATGATCAGTTCACCATTGAATTGAAAGATCCGTTTAACGTGCGTGGTGCCAAGATTTTCATCGAAAGGAAAGGGAGAAAAAGCATCATTTTTGAATACAAGCAAACCTTGTTCGGTTGCGATCCATAGCTCATCCTTGCCGTTGGCAAGAAAATCATTTACTTGGACATTGCTACGATCAGCAGGGAAAGGATGTTCTTGGAACGAATGGCCATTGAAAATTGTGATACCACCGAGGCTGCCAAAAACCAAAGCAGAGTCGCCGATTTCGGTAATTGCATTGACCTGGTTATTGATCAAGCCATCTTGTTTCGCGTAGTTGGTAAAATTCCGACCATCGAAACGACTCACACCGCCCAGGGTTCCGATCCACAGGTAGCCCAGGTGATCTTGATGTATGCATCTCACCTGCGATTGCGCCAGACCATCGGCTGTTGACCATGCCAAGAACGGGTATTGCTGAGCGACAGAAATTGACGCCATGAGCACAGAAAAAGCGAAAAGTAGCAGTTTCATATATCGCTGATTCTTTCCATGAATTGCGACATTTTTCGGCGAGAGATTGGCAATTCAGCCCCGTTGCTCATGACCGCGATGTTGCCTTCAGAACGGTTGTATTGTTTCAAATGGTGCGCGATATTGATGATGTGAGATTTATGGATTCTGAAGAAGATGCCTTTATTGAGTTTATCTTCAAACGTTTTGATGGTTTTGCTGCTAACGTACTTTCTATTTTCGGTAAGATACAAGACCGTGTAGCTATCGTGCGCATCGAGGTGGATGATTTCATTGTTTTGGACAAATGCCAGACCATCGCGGGTTGGGATAGCGATTTTTTCTGTAGTATTTGTGAGCGCAATGTTTTCGAGAATCTTTGTTAGACGATCGTCTGAAATTGGCGATTGGCGTTGATTTTCAAGCAGTTGAGCCACCCTATTGACAGCGCTTTGGAGTTCATCGATATTGATAGGTTTTTCGAGGTAGTCGATGGCTTTTTCTTTGAAAGCCTTGAGGGCATATTCATTGTGCGCCGTAGTAAACACCACATGAAACGTACGTTCTTCGATGGTTTTCAGCCATTCGAATCCATCTTCACCGGGCATCATGATATCGAGAAACACCATATCGGGGTCAAGTTCATCGACCAATTCTCTTGCCTGTTTGGCGTTTGCGGCAGAACCTATTACCACAACATCTGGACAGAAATCGGCGATGAGCATGGCTAAGTTTTCTCTTGCCAGTTCTTCATCGTCAACAATTAGAGCATGTATTTTCTTACTCACGCGGCCGTTTTAAAGGGAAGGTAAATATATAGATTTGACTTTTAGACCCTCAGATAACGAACGGTAGAAGTGAGGCAACAAACAGCAATGGATGCGTCACCAGTGGATTTCTTAAAGTCTTTTCACAGCAGCAAGGAAATCAGCAAGACGGGCACGGGCTATGGGCACACGAGAAGCGTCAGACATAATGGCTTCACCACCGTCGGAGTGCGTGTATTCTGAGAGTTCAAGCAGGTTGATCATGAACGATTTGTGCACACGGCAAAAGGTTTGCGGCTCGAGTAAATCTTCAAACACCTTAAGATTTTTGGTATCTGTGTATCTGCTACCATCTTTGAAAAATAGGTGCGTACAGGCACCATCGGCTTCGAGGCGAACGATATCGTTGGTGTTCACTATTTTAAAACCCTTCGCGTGATAAAGAGTAAGTTTTGAGGGATAGTTGTCGGACCTCATGTTGGAAGTCAACTCTCGCAGACTTGAATTGTAGTCGACCCTACTGCTCGAATTCTCGACCAGGGTTTTTTGATAGCTAAGCAGCTTATCAGCTGCAGCGATGAGATCATCGATATCGATAGGTTTGAGAATATAATGCACCGCATTGGCGTTGAAGGCGCGCACCGCGTAATCTTTGAAAGCCGTAACGAATACCACTTGGAAATTGAGTTCAGAAGATTTTTCGAGGACATCGAAACCTTCTGCACCGCTGGGCATGCGGATATCGAGGAAGACCACATCAGGGAGGAGGGACGTTATTTTTTCGAGCGCATCAGACACACCGCTGGCCTGTCCGACCACCTTAATTTCAGGGCAGAATTCATCGATGAGCATGCGAAGATTTTCTCTTGCATGCATTTCATCGTCAACAATGAGTGCTCGGAGCCTATTCATAGAGATTGGCAAGATAGCAGTTTTGGGAATTTGAAACCATTTCACAATGATACCGTAATAGAGAGACCCATACCATAAACCTAACTAATTATGATGGATCTTTTTGGCTTTCTGAACAAGCTGTCTGTTCAGCTAACCGCAGATCAGACACACCTGGAAATTGATTATCGCCCCATGAATGGATCGGCATTGTACGACATTTGTGATTTGAATGGGCGCATCATTAAAACGGGAAAATTCAAAGGAAAAGCGATGCGCATAGCCGTCAACGACCTATTGTCGTCGGCCTACGTTTTCCTCATCCTCGACGGAGATCAGATACGGAGCAAGCGATTCACGATAGATCGTTAGTCCACAATTTTAAGAAACTTTGTCCCCAAATTGGTCCTTCGATGTGTGCCATGTGTCCGCATTTTGGCGCCACCAAAAGCATTTTGTATCCTATTGATTCATGTTCAAGCAGCATCTCGTTCAACGATAACCGAGGATCATCTGCCCCCGTGAACAAGCTCACCCTATTTCGGTTTTTTTTCGCCGTTTCTAAATGATTATTTCTATCCCTCATGCCCGTTAGAGCGGAAGCAATGGATTCTGCTTTCATTTCAGCCGCATGAGCGATAAGATTCTCAATATCGGCATCATACAACATCCGCCGACCAGGCGAGAAGAGAGCGGAAATCATGCCCCGTATGTATAGCTTTTTATTTTCTAGAACGGCTGATATGGCTCGATTTCGCATCGTTATGCGCTCAACTGAATCATTGCTAGAAGTTGATTGAAACAGCGCTACATCGGCGACCCGTTCGGGATGTTGAGACAGCATTTCCATTGCAATGTATCCGCCCATTGAGTGACCGACCACGTGAAAATTGTCGATCTTCAGATCAGCCATCAGCTTCACTAACTCATTCGCAGCAAACCGCATAGACAGCAGAGAGTTATCCCATGGCGAGCTACCGTGGCCCGGCAAATCGGGAACTATTACATCGCGGCCTTTGAGAGCGGGCAGCAGCGGCATCCACATCGCATTGTTTTCCATGAAGCCATGCAGCAGGAGGATAGGCGTTCCCGCGCCATTTTGACGGAAGAAATGCAGCATTTAAGGACAATCGTTATCGAAGCTACCCATAAAAATGAGAATATCTTCAGTGCCTGTTGAGCCATTGTTATTTAGATCGGCGACACATTGACCTTGGCAGTTGAAGTTACCGAGCAGGATTAGGAAGTCTTGGACATCGGTAGTTCCGTCGCCATTGAAATCGGTTGGGCAGAAGCAAAATATTGCCGCAGTGAAAAGGCTAGGGCTCGACAGGGCGCATGATCCATCGTCGCTAAAGCTTATTTCTACGTCTACAGGCAAACCTGTTGAGTTCAAGTTCGATAGCGTCACCACTTGAGGGCTTCCTGCAATGGGAAATGATTGTCCGTTTACCACCAAACCACCGCTGCCCGGCGCATTTGAGTAGAACACCAGCAACTCTTGCGAGAACAGATTTGAGGAAGTTTCGCATGGACTTTGAGATCCTGCGAAAACTTGAGATATGTCGCATGGCGGCGTAGATCCTGACCAGAAAGCTTCGCCATAATCGCCAGAGAGTCCATTGAACACATACGGAGCCACACCACTTACGAACGTACCGGCATTCCATACGCCAGCGGCGGCAGCTATAGATTCACCGGGTTGTCCGCTCGACCCCCAAGCCACATAATCACGCACATCATTGCTATTGTTGGAGTTTCCACCAGACCTTACCAACGTCATATTTCCATTGTTGAGCGTTGGGTTCCAGGCATTCCATTGCAACGTCACAGAAGTACCTGGCGGCATATTGAGTACCCCGTTCACGAGAGTTAGCGAAGACACCAGAGCGCAGCTTCCATTCGAGCAAAGTTGGAAGGAGCCTACTGGTTGAGTGCAGAGACCGAGATTGGAGATCGTGATTTGTTTAAGCGCATCGTTTACCCCCGTTATTCTAAAATCGGAACAGCAAGCTATTGGCGCGGTGAACAGATTGTTTTCTGTTAAAGAGCAATCAGAGGCAGCCGAGAAAAAAGCAGTAACATTCACAGGAAGACCGTTTGCAGGAAGGTTGTTTAGGGAAATCGTTTGTGGACTGTTGGAGATGACAAAAAGCGACCCATTGACACTTAACAGACCTGTTGCAGGCGGGGCTTCGAATTCCAGAATTAATTGCTGCGAATAGGTATTTGTAGTTGGGTTGCAAGCCGATTGCGTTCCAGGTGTTATCGACACCAAATTGCAACCACCGACCGTCCAACCAATATCTGTAAAGATACCCGAAACGATAGGTCCAGGGTTGTGGTTTGCTTCTGCAGAGCCAATGAAAGGCGTCATGAGTGAGTTCACATTGCCTGCGGGGTACGTCCCCTCGTTGAGGTGAGAATAGCTTGAACCACCTGACCACGTGGTAGGTGCATATATACGCGGGCGAATACCACCATTTTCCGCCATACCTTCAGGACCGTTCCAGTACAAATTGTTTGACGTAAGAGCAGCACCCAGCGTAGTTGTCCCACTCGTTAGCGACGTCAAGTCGGTACCATTCAATTGTTCCACGAACAAATCGTACACGATAGGGTCACCTGAAAGACCTAAAAACCCCGTAGAACCCGTCATGTTAGCGCTGCCGAGGAATCCCAAGCCATGCCCTAATTCATGCAGCACCACCGTTACAAAATCGTATTGACCGCTAGGCGTATTGCCATCGGTTCCGAAATACCAATTGAAAGAAGAGTTGAACGTGCAAGCAATATCGACAGAAGTAATGTTGAGGTCTTGTCCGCGCAACTTATTAGCCAAAGCAGACGGATAGAACGTATTCGACAGCGGAGCATTTGTAAAGTTTCTATAGAAACCTTCAGCGCTAGCGAAACCGAGAGTTGACCCCCCGATGTTAGCCCAAGTTGCGTTGATGATGATGGGCACATTGGAAGTAAGTGTAGAGGCCCAGATATCGACAGCATATTGAAAAGCAGATTGGGCATTGGTAGGGAAGCCTGAGTAATTGACTGAAATGACCACATCTCGCTCAGCGAACGGCGTGTAATTTGCTGGCGGCGCAACAAACGTAAACTCATCGATACCCGATGCTTGCAGACCATTGGCGCATGCAGCGTGATCGTGAGAAAAGTTTTGCATACCGCAAAAGATTTGAGCATTTGACGACACTGTCGACAGCAACAAGACGAAAACGAAGAGATATAGAGCTCGCATTATCATAGATTAAAGAAAACAATGTACGAACAAAAATTAAAGATTTGTCATAAGTCTCTGATACACATCACCAAAATAGCGCGCTAAATTTCATGGAAATACCATAAATTTGAGCCATGTCGTATTTCGCATCAAATTTAAAGTACCTCAGATCGCAGAAGAAGCTAACCCAGGCGCAGTTGGCAGAAGTGTTGGGGTTGAATCGTCCGGTGATAGGCGCCTATGAAGAGAGTCGATCGGAGCCTAAGATATCGACCTTGTTGCACATGGCAGGATATTTCAACGTCAGCTTGGATGATTTTCTTGGAATGAATTTAGTTGAGCGCGGGGATCGCACCGCATCAGGGTTGCAGGTCTTGCCGATTTCCGTTGATCGCGAGAGTGGAGAGGAGCGAATCACCTTGGTGCCAGTGAAAGCGGTAGCAGGGTACAACACCTCATTTGGGGATTTGGAGTATATAGGATCGTTACCACATTTTGATTTACCGATTAAAGAATTGTCGCGTAATTACACCTATCGCATGTTTCAGGTAGAAGGCGAGAGCATGTTGCCCGTATTGCCTGGCAGTTATGTTTTGGGGTCATACGAGTCGGACCACAGGAATGTAGGAGGCGGGAATTTGTATGTGGTAGTGACGACAGAAGGTGTTGTTTTCAAGCGTGTAGAGAGAGATTTGGAACGAGGCGTTTACAGGTTGGTATCAGAGAATCCGCAGTATTTGCCTTATGAGGTAGAGGTTGGTGACGTGAAAGAGTTTTGGCGGGTACGGGGGTATTTTGGGTTTGAGTTTCCTGGGGGGTGGGGGTATAGGCAGTTGGAGGAGATACTTTCAATTCTTCGGAGCAAGTAATCCAGATTATCCGCAATTTTGCCCAGGGCCAAAAATGCATCCACAAAGTTTTACTGTACATCTGTAAAATGGTTGTCGAGACAAGGGTTTGAGTTTATATGTTTACAAAAACATAAGCTAAAACCATGTGCAAAGTTTCGAATCATTTGGTCGAATTTGACCGAATCTTCCCTGACAATGAAGCTGTTATTCAGTACCTTAAGAAAGTCAGAGAGAATCAAGGTTTAAATTGTCGTCATTGCGGTAAACACTCCCATAGCTGGATAGAAAAGAAGAAGATGTGGCAATGTCGATCTTGTCGTCGCAGGATGTCGGTGAAGGTTGGCACATGCATGGAGAACAGCAACAAGCCAGAGAGAGATTGGTTTCTTGTTTTATACCTGATTACCATAACCAAGCAGTCTCTATCTGCAATTTCAATTCAAAGCATTCTCGGATATTCGCGGTACGAAACCGTTTGGTATATGCTTCAGAGACTAAGAAAGTCAATGAGTTCAGAGAATCAAAGGCAATTTTCAATTTATAAAAATGAAGAATGCTCAACGAAGAAGCAAAAATTTGAGATTCGTCATGACAAAGATGTTTTCCTAAGTTCAAAGCGGGATATATCGTTGATATATCGAAGAACAAAGGAGCCTTCTGGCAATGATCGGAAGATCTTAATCACTGCTCATCCGCAGGAGATCCTGGTAGGAAAAGATGTCAAGAAAGAGTGTGTTGAGAATAGATATCGCTATCGATCGGTAGCAGCTAATCGACATTTGGCATTTTATCCTGTTTTAAAGAAGATTAAAATGAGCTTAGGGAATATTATGTGGATTGAAAAAATGTTTTTCAATTTGAAATGCAAGCTGGAAGGGATTCATCACCTAGTAATGCCATACTACTTGCAGCTGTACTTAGACGAATTCACCTTCCGTTTTAATCTCCGAAAAGAGCCAAAAATTTTTGGAAAGTCAATTGAACTTTTGTTTGGAATTAGAGGGCACCATTGCGGATAATCTAAATGAAGAAAGTTCATCCTTCTTTGGCGACCACCTCCACTACTTCTTCTATATGCGACTTCAATAAATTCTCAATTCCCCCCTTCAACGTCTGCATCGAACTCGGACAGCCGCTGCATGCACCGCGCATTGTTACATAAACCTTTCCAGCATTAAACGCTACAAAGTCAATAGCACCACCGTCTTGCTCTACAGCTGGCCTTACAAACTCATCCAACAAAAAACGAATTTGATCGTCAAACTCAGAAGGGACAACATCAACCTCTATTGCCGCTTGTTGTGTGGCAACAACTCCTGATTCTTCGCTAATCTCTGGCTTGTCTAAACCCTCAGGAATGTATGCTACTGCCACCTCATTCTCCATCAGCCAATCACGAATATATTCACGCAATTGCATCACGATCATGTCCCAATCCAAACTGTCGTCTTTCAACACAGAAACATAATTTCCGCTGATAAATACACTTTTAACAAACGGAAAGTGAAACAACTCCTCTGCCAATGGAGATGCTCCTTTGGCCTGAATAGCTGTCTGAAACTCAACCTGCTGACCACCCAAAATCAACGCGCGATCGGCAACAAACTTCATTACAGATGGGTTTGGGGTCATCTCTGCATATACAGAGGTGGGGAATTTTTTCTTTTCTGCTGTCATTATGCAAAGATACGCACATTCACTCTCTCTCAACAGTTTCAAACCTCAATCTCAACCGGATTGCTCTTTTCACATTTCGTTACATTACATTTGTCTTTCATGCTCTACTCTATGCGTATATTTTTGTCTCTCGTGATCTTGCTGGTCGCAAATGCAAGCTTCTCTCAAGTTACATTCCCGCTGAATGGCACCAAGGAAAAGAATTTAACTTCTTATCTCTTTATCAATGCCACCATTCACGTATCGGCTGATGTGGTAATTGAGAACGGACAACTCGCAGTGCACAATGATGTGATCACCGAAGTCGGTAAGTCTGTGAAAGTGCCAGCAAACGCGGTTATCATCGACCTCAAAGGATATCACATCTACCCTTCTTTAATCGACTTAGACAGTGATCTCGGAATGCCTGAAATTCAACAGAAAAGAAATGAACGCGGACCTCAATTCGTGTCTTCGAAGAAGGGCGCGTACGGTTGGAATGAAGCGATACGACCTGAAGTACGAGCTACGGAACTTTTTGTAGTAAACGAGGAGAAAAATTCTGCCTTGAAAGCAGCAGGAATAGGAACTGTACTTACACACGTGCACGATGGCATTGCGCGTGGAACTGCCGCTCTTGTCACAACCAACAGCAATCAAAACAAGGCGCTTTTAAAAGGGAATGTGGCATCGTGGTTATCTTTCAGAAAGGGCAGCTCTACGCAAGATTATCCCGGGTCGCTTATGGGGTGCATAGCGCTGATAAGGCAGACATATCTCGACGGACAATGGTACGCCAACGGAGGTGATAAAGAAGAAAGAAACCTGAGCCTCGAAGCCTGGAATGGACAAAGAAGTTTGCCTGTGTTTTTTGAAACCAGAGATCGATTGGATGTCCTCAGAGCCGACAAAATAGGCGATGAATTCAATGAACAATACATCTTTGCGGGGTCGGGCGATGAATACATGAGAATTGACGAAATCAAAGCCACCAAAGGGAAGTTTATCATCCCACTCAATTTCCCGGTGGCACAGGATGTTGCCGATCCCTATCTGGCAAGACTGGTAAGTTTGAGCGAACTAAAACATTGGGAGCTCGCACCTACGAATCCAGCGCGACTGTTCAACGCAGGAGTGCCTTTTGCTTTTACCAGTAAAGGGTTGAAATCACCAGGAGACCTCATGGCGGCTGTGAGACAAGCTATTGAAGCGGGATTGCCTGCGAAAGAAGCCCTCCGTGCTTTGACCGAGACACCGGCGGGGATGATTGGTGCTGCTGATTTAATCGGTAAACTTGGCGCAGGAATGCAAGGGAATTTCCTTATCACCGATGGTGAATTGTTTGAGGAGAAAACGAAATTATACGAACATTGGGTTCAAGGCGAAAGATCTGTTTTGATAGATATGAGCATTCCTGATTTAACGGGAAAATATGATGTCGTTATCGACGATAAAAACTTTACAATGGACGTAGAAGGCTCGCCCAACGCCATCAAAGGGTCGCTCCTAATTTTGAAGAACAGAACCGATAGCACAGGGACGGCAGTAACGGACTCCTTGTTTGTTCCAATTAAGTTGATGCAAGATGGCGATTTGGTTACGGGTCAATTCGGTCCATTAAATGATGTTTTTCCAGGAATTTGGCGCTTTAGCGGAAATACGAGCGGTGAGAAATGGTTGGGGGCTGGTGAACGACAAGATGGAACAGTCTTCGCCTTTTCATGCACTGCAATTGGAAAAAAGGAAAATAAGAAGACGGAAGATAAATCCGCAGATCAGCATTTCGCAGGAGATGTGACATATCCTTTCATTGCTTATGGCTGGACTGAAAAGCCAGAAATGGAAAGTGTGTGGTATAAGAATGCGACGATATGGACTTGTGAGGAAGACGGGAAAATTGAAAACGCTCAAATGATTGTCCACAATGGAAAAATCGTTGCTGTGGGTAAAGACCTCAATCCTGCAAATGTGTTCGGGAAGAAAGTTCCAAATCTGGTGGTTTTCGATGCAACAGGCATGCACATATCACCGGGGATTATTGATGAACACTCGCACATAGCTATTTCTCGAGGAGTGAATGAATGGACACAAACGAGCAGTGCTGAAGTGTGCGTTGGCGATGTAGTAGACTCTGAAGATATTGACATCTATCGCCAACTTTCAGGCGGTGTTACAACATCGCATCTATTGCATGGATCTGCAAACCCAATTGGTGGACAAAGTGGCATTATTAAATTACGATGGGGACTAAGTCCAGAAGAAATGCGATTTGAAAATGCTGCGCCGTTCATAAAATTTGCTTTAGGGGAGAATGTGAAGCAATCGAACAGTGGCGACAACAATACGATCCGATTTCCTCAAACAAGGATGGGTGTTGAGCAAGTGTACTACGACATGTTCATTCAGGCACGCGAATATGGTGCCGCTTGGGACGCCTATACGACGGATGTAAAAGCCAAGAAAAAGAATGTGATGGCACCTCGCAGAGACATCGAAATGGAAGTGCTTTTACAAATCTTAAAGAAAGAACGTTTCGTTACTTGCCACAGCTATCGCCAAGATGAAATCAATATGCTGATGCACGTTGCCGATAGCATGGGTTTCCGATTGAACACGTTTACACACATCTTGGAAGGATACAAAGTAGCCGATAAAATGGCTGAACATGGCGCCGGCGCTTCAAGCTTCAGCGATTGGTGGGCCTATAAGTACGAAGTAAAAGATGCTATTCCGTACAATGGTGCTATTCTTTGGGAACACGGTGTAACAACAGCTTTCAATAGTGACGATGCTGAAATGGCTCGTCGATTGAACCAAGAGGCTGCAAAAGCTGTAAAGTACGGAGGTGTGCCTGAAGAGGAAGCATTGAAATTTGTAACGTTGAACCCTGCTATATTGCTGCATATCGACGATAAAGTTGGCTCATTGAAAGCGGGAAAGGATGCAGATTTTGTTATTTGGAACGACAACCCACTTAGCATTTACGCAGTGGCGCAAAAAACATTTGTAGATGGCAGATGCTACTTCGATCGTGAAGCAGATCAAGCGATGAGAAGCACCATCCGCGCTGAACGCGCGCGCATCATTCAAAAAATGCTATCTGACAATAGCGGCAGTAAGGATAAACCGAAAGAACGCATGAAACATCACTATCACTGCGATTCACAAACTGAGGAGATCAAATAATGAGACTATTTTTGACTTTCGCCTTTGGTCTCTTTTTGATGACGGCCATCGCGCAACCCACACCAGCGCCAAAACAACAAAATTCTATTTTAATTCTAGGCGGAACCGTTCACGTTGGAAACGCTAAGGTTATTGAAAATGCTGCCGTTGGGTTTGTTGATGGGAAAATAACGGCAGTTGGTAAAGTTGATGCAACGAACACTGCCGGTTGGGGTGAGGTTATTGTTGCTGATGGTATGCATATCTACCCTGGATTTATAGCGCCAAATTCCACATTGGGATTAACCGAAATTGACGCTGTGCGGGCGACACGTGATTTTTATGAGACGGGGACGTTCAAGCCCAATGTTAGGGCGGTAATTGCATACAATACCGACAATGAGATTACGCCTACGGTGAGGACAAATGGGGTATTGTTGGGACAAATAACACCTCGTGGAGGGGTTGTTAGCGGTACAAGTGGAATCGTGCAATTCGACGCATGGAACTGGGAAGATGCGGCTGTGGTAATGGCTGACGGAATCCATTTGAATTGGCCGGAAACGCACCACCGCCATTGGGCTGATGGTCGCATCGAATTGAAAAAGCAAAAGAACTACGATCAGCAACTGCGCGAGATAGAGCGATATTTCTCAGAAGCAAAGGCGTACAGCATGAGCAAGTCGGATGTGATTGATGTGAAATACGACGCAATGAAGGGTTTGTTTGATGGTAAACTGCGCCTGTACGTGCACGCTACCGATATCCGTCAGATTACGGAAGCTGTGAACTTCAAAAACAACATGGATATCGAACATGTGGTAATTGTGGGGGGTCAAGACAGTTACTTGGTGCCTGACTTGCTAAAAACGAACAATGTTTCTGTTATGGTTGAGCGATTGCATTCGCTGCCGCGCTTTGAAGACGAAGATGTCGACTTAACCTACCGATTGCCTAAATTGCTTCAAGATGCGGGTGTGCTTTTTTGTCTTGAAAACGAAGGCGACATGGAAGCCATGGGGACACGAAATTTGCCATTTTATGCAGGTACGGCTATCGGTTATGGTTTAACGTACGAGGAAGCAGTGCAATCGATAACACTCAATCCGGCGAGGATGCTAGGGATTGAAGATGAGGTAGGGTCAATAGAAGTGGGTAAACAAGCGACATTGTTTATTTCTACTGGCGACGCGTTGGATATGCGGACGAACGATGTTATTCATGCCTTTATTGAGGGCAGAAGAATTGATCTCGACAACCGCCAAAAGGAGTTGTACCGGAAGTTTAGAAACAAGTGACGCAGACATCTTATGCCTGCGTCACGTGCGACTTTAATCTATTTGGACAAATAGTTCGCGAGGAGTGGTGACTCCGTATTTGAGCTTGAATGTCTTTGTTTTTCCAGCATCGATCTTCATCTCCCAAGTCACCCTACCGGTTGATGGGTTGTGATGTCCGCCCGAAATGGTCTCTATTTCCACCTCAATCTGCTCGTTCAATGCTACCGGCACTTGGTCGTCGATTATGATATTGATTTTCTCGCGTTTGTTGTTTTTAACTGAGTATTCAAACTCTCTGACATCGGTTTTCTTCCCTGCCAAGATTTGCTTCTTTTGATCAACTTTTCCGCGTTTGCGAATAACTTCAATGCGCTCGTCGATTCCCAAAGACAAATTCAAGGTGTCTGCTGTTTGATCAACAATAAGATCCGTTTGTCCAACGTAGTTGTTATCGAAGTACACGTTCAAAGAAGCGTTCATCAAATCCAACTCTTCCCAGTTGGTCAGTCGAGCACTTAAAAAGGCCGTTTTGTCGAGTTTCGGGGTGCACAAGTAGACGTAATCGGCGTCTATCGGCATTTCTTTGATGCGCACTGATGTTTGACTGTTGTCGCCAGGAATGTCGTAGCGTGAACTAACTTGGTAGCGGGTGTTGGTAGGTCCGTATGAGATTGCAACTGGTGCGAACGGTGCAAAACGTTCATCGAGGTCATAAGAATCGACCATGCTGGGAGCGTAGGAGTTGGTAGATTCAGCAAGTTTCATATCCGACGGTTGAATTTCGGAAACTGGATGTCCGCCGACATACCAAGGTTGCAATTGTGGTTTGGTGCGGTTTTGCGCTGGCGAACCGGTTGCTACGGTTAGTTTTACAGACTTCCAATCTTCCCCAGAGGTTTGGTATACGAATGCGTTGCAAGCGAGCTTAAGCGGCTCAGACAATAGTCCGACATAAGCGTCATAAGTCGGATACCAGCCGGCATTGTATGTCTGATAGGTGATGTTGAACTCGCCGTTCACTTGCTTGTCGGCTTGAACGCGCACTACAACTTCCAAAGAGCCCATGGTTACTGGGTAACCAAGCTTACTTACTTGAATGTTGATGTTGTTTATTTGCTCTTGTAGAATGGCTACCCGATCTTGTATTTCTAGTCGCTGGGCGCGGATGTCGGCGTAGCGTTCTCTTATAAAAGCCGCAGCTTCTCTGAGCTTCTCCACACTTATTCCTTCGTCTTTGTGGGTGAATATTTGGTTCGATTGGAGCATAAACTCTTCTTTGTCGTAGATGGCGAGCCACCCATTTTCCCGATCGATTTTTGCTTGTATTTCGCTTCGTCGACGAGCCAGTTCATCGTTTTTCTTAGGAATTTCTTTTCCTGAAATGGTATCAACCTTTATACGGTGATAGGTTGCAAGTACTTGGTAATCTCCTTTCCCGCTGAAGCGGATGAGGTTTGGATCGAGAGATGTTGGAAGTCCACCAAAAACAACAAGATTGATGCCCGGTTGAATGAGTGTTTTGGCCGAGCGCTCAACTTGTGCGCCCTGTTGGTAAACTATGACTTGGTTTATGCTGCTTTTGAGTTGTACTTCGTGGTCAGCAGCAAATAAGAGGTTGCTACAAAGCAGGCCGATGATAAATAATGCGCGTTTCATGTTGTTCGGATTTGAAATATACTTCGCTGTACACGTCAACTCCTGAGTGGTTCATGAAATCGTAATTTTTTTCTATGACTGTCCGAATCCGCTTACTTTTCGAGCTCTACCGAGCACTTCGTGAGCAACGATGCGGGCTTTTTGAGCACCACTGGCGAGCACTTTGTCTATTTGTGATTTGTCTGACATGAGTGAATTGTACGTTTCGCGCTCTTTCTGAAACCGTGTTACAATGGCTTCGAATAAGTCTTTCTTGGCATGGCCCCAACCGTAGCCTCCTGCGCGAAGTTTCGTAGCCATTTCGTTCGCCTGATCGGCGGATGCGACAAGTTTGTATAGCTGGTAAACGGTTGCTGAATCGGGATCTTTAGGCTCTTCCAGCGGGGTGGTATCTGTAACGATTTTCTTGTTGATGGTATCTTTTAACTCTTTGTCTGAAAGAAAAATATTGATAAAATTGTCTCTCGACTTGCTCATTTTTTGTCCGTCGGTACCAATTACATACATGGTTTCTTGTTGAACCCGCGCATATGGAATCACGAAGGTTTCACCCATTTGGTTGTTAAATCGCGAAGCTACATCGCGTGTAATTTCGAGGTGTTGAAGCTGGTCTTTCCCAACAGGAACCTCATTAGCATCGTACAATAAGATGTCGGCAGCCATGAGCATTGGATAATAGAACAATCCAGCATTTACATCTTCTAGGCGGTCGGCTTTGTCTTTGAAGGAATGCGCAAGGGTCAATCGCTGATATGGAAAATAACACGAAAGAATCCATGCCAGCTCTGCAGCTTCAGGAACGTCTGATTGGCGGTAAAACACAGTTTTTTCTGGATCCAGCCCGCAAGCCAACCATGTTGCAGCAACCGAGTAGGTATGATTTCGTAACAATGCACCATCCTTAATCTGTGTGAGTGAATGCATGTCGGCAATGAACAGAAACGAGTCGTTCCCCGGTTGATTCGATAACTCGATTGCCGGCAGAATTGCACCCAAAAGATTTCCGAGGTGTGGTGTACCTGTGCTTTGCACCCCTGTAAGTATACGCGCCATGTTTGATAATTGAGCCACGAAAATACGAAATCAAATGTGCTGAAAGGGGCACAATGAAAAAGACGGCCTGAGAATTGTATCAGAGGCCGTCTTTTTTAAATTTTGATTTCTTTAGCAGAATTCGTCGAAGGCTGCTTTCAAATGCTCGGCAATCATCTCGGCTGACCGTCCTTCAATGTGATGGCGTTCAACCATGTGCATCAATTTGCCATTTTTAAAAATACCAATGGCAGGTGATGACGGAGGGTATGGCAACATATATTTGCGCGCGCGATCAACAGCGTCTCGGTCTACACCCGCAAATGCAGTGGTTAGTTGATTTGGTAATTTGGTGTTGTTCAAAGCCAATTTGACTCCTGGACGCATCGAACCGGCCGCGCAGCCACAAACACTATTTAATACCACCAATGTTGTTCCTTCAGTTTTCAATGCATTGTCTACATCGTCAGCAGTAATCAATTCGGCGAAGCCAACCTGTGTAAGGTCTTGCTTCATTGGGGCAACTAATTCAGGAGGGTACATGAGTTCTAAATTTTTACAAAGGTACAATGTGAAGGGCTTTGGCCTTCACTTTGGGGTTGAGATTTAGTATTTTTTGACCTTCACATGCTTTCAAGCGTATTATCGCAAAAGGTACATTTTGCCAACTCCTTTGGTGAAGAATCCTGCAGCGTCGCCAGCATTCAAATCCAGATCTTGTCCGCGAAGTCTTGCCTGCACCGTATACAAGTATATACCATTGGCCAATCTGTCGCCAAACATATCTGTCCCATCCCACCAAAACTCCGTGCGGTTGTTCCCAATGCGCAATGGGCCAAGTTCATCGGCACGAATTTCTCGCACTACAGCGCCGCTCACTGTCATAATGCGGATGAGCATTTCATCAGGTGGCTGGGTGCCGGTGATGGTAAATACAAATTGGGTGCGGGTGCTAAATGGATTCGGGTAATTGACGACTTCGGTGATGGATGGCTTGGTGTTCACTTCGAAATCAATACGGTAGTCGCGGTCACCAGATGTGTTTCCGCTTTTGTCGCGAGCTTGCACAAGCAAGCGGTAGGTGCCGTTGTCTTCAAAACGAGGTGTGTATTGTATCTGACTTCTGTTGTTTGTGCCGGTAGCGGGGACAAAATTCAAGACAGCGAAATCACTGAAATAGACAGGGTATTGTATTCCACTTGGGTGGGTGATGAAGACTTTAAAATTTGCTGTGTCAGCAGGTTCGCTCAGTAAGAAGTAAGGGTTTTCATCATCCAGCAAAGCTGAGATTAGGGGTGTAGGAGATACGAGTTCACCATTTAGTATGTGGCGGCCATCGAAGGTGACATCTAACAAGGGGTTGATCTTATCTTCAACAACGAAAAAGCGAAGTTCAGCAATGTTGTTAAATGCGTATTGCTCCATTTGATCTGGATTACCATTTGCATCGCGCTTGTTGGCTTCAACACGCAAGGTCAACGCGCCCGAAAATGAGTGCGTATCTATGTAAGCTGTATCTAGCAATACTTCACCCACCCGCAAGCTGTCGCTTCGTGGGTAAGGTATTTCAAACGGCTCTTGCCCAGAGGCAATCACGCGGTATCCAACCAACAAACTATCCATGTCGACAGCCCCTATGTTCTCAATGGCTATGGCTATTGGAAGAGGCTCTCCTTGCTGAATGGTGTCTTTCGGAAAGTAAAATCCCCGCAAGGGGTTTAAAGCACATTCAGGGGCGTGGTCGCTCAGCAGTTGCCAACGCTTCAATTGAGGTGGGGTCTGATTTTGCGGGTCAATCAAATCGGCACGCAATCTTAAATTGGAGAAGCTGTTTGAGGGAAGGAGTGTCTCTAGATCAGTTACCTCACCCGGCAATGCGTCGGTAACGAGCAACTCTTGTGCAAGAGGATTGAGACCCACTATGCGAATACCTGCACTATCGCTTGGTGTTTGTTCGAATTCCCAGTATAGTGCATCCCAATGTGATGATGGACCGAAGGTAGGACTAACAACATTCCCCACGCCCAAACTACCAGATAGGGGCACAGTGATTTCAAGTAATTGAGAAATATCTGTACCTACTTGTTCTACAACAGAGCTTGGATTTCCCTTGATACCATAATAGATGAAAGGCACGCTGTCAAGACCTTGACCTATTTGGGTGCTCCCTAGGGTGTTGAACAAATTATAAACGCTTGGGGCGTTAAGATCCCAGCCATCGTAATTCGCGTACCGCCAAGTATAGATTAGAATGTGATGTCCGTCAGGCACGTGATTGTTCAACATGTCGATCATGCCTTCAAGCTCTGCAGCGTTGTTCTGTCTAAAAATAAAGTATTTCTCGGGCCTGTTTCGGCCGATGGTGCAGTCGATCAAGTTTCCAAAATCATTTTCAGGAAATAGGTTGTTGTAGTTTGTCTGCCAAGGCTCTAGTGTTATAGGGTCGAGCACTGCAACGTGCAGTGCGGGGGTATTTCCGCAGCCGCCGTATTCCATCACTTCCAGATCAATCTGATACCGTGTTCCGTTGAGCTCGAAAACATCGGCGGGTAAGCCATAAACAGTGCATTTAAGGTCAACAGTGCCGGTTTCAAAATCAAAGGTTTGTTGATTTTCGTTGTAGTTGATTTTCGAAAAATTCAGACTCTTAAACTGATCGAAATGTGCTTGTCCCCAGCCTGTTTCGCCGGCTACATATTGAAAACTATGCATCCTCCACATGGTTTCCTGTCCAATGGTAGCAACTGCAGCGGCACGCCAGAAATAAACCACGTTGTTTTCTAGTGACATTGTGATTGGCCATTCAATTACTCCTCCGATTTGGGTTGTTTGGAAGGTTTGAAGAAACGGACTATCGAAGGTGTCGACGGTATCTAACTGCATCTGATATGCACTTTCTACTGCAAACGGATTGCCTGTATTTGCCTTTAAAACGATGCTGTTGTTCGGCTCAATCGCAAAGTTGTAAGGGTAAACCGGAATGAGGTTGCCACTTGTAATGAGTAGTTCTTTGCCAGAAACAATGTTGTTGCTGATATCATTGAGTTCATCGACAAGTTGTGAAGGGTAGTCGACATAGACATCAAAAAGGTTCAACCCAATGCCGTTGATGGGGTCGATGGGAAGTGTAAAAGTGATTGTGTCTCTGAAATAAATGGCGTTTACTTGTTGAACCAACGACGTGTCTATTCCATTTGGTAAATGGCGGATAAGTTCTACACTAAAAGGGGTGTTTGTGGCTTTCCCGATGTTGTTTACCACTACCTGTACATCGAAAGTTTCAAGTTCGTTGGTTACGTTTTCTGGGCTAAATAATACTTCATCTATTTCAATACTATAATCTGGCAATGGCGCTGAATTCAGCACCAAAGCAGGGTCGCCATGCAGCGAGAATGTCAGTATGGTGTTCGTATTGAATAATGTTTGATTGGGTGTCTGAAAGGCCTGCACAGCGCGTTGCATGCATTGTCCGATAGACGCGCCATAGCTTTGCTGAAATATTTGCCGGTAGAAATTTTCGGTCCAAATATTCAAATATGTGGGTGCACCAAGATCGGGTTTTGCAATAAATCCGATGGTGCCTGCATTGGGAGCAAGCACGAAAACTTCACTTGCGCTGTTGGTGGTTTGCAGGTGTATGTTTCCCGTATAGCAGCTGTTTCCGATCAACAGTGGATATTTTCCCTCGTTGTTGTAATCGGCTGGAGAATCGATGTTTATGTCGAAACCTGTCGATGAAGCATGGCCAAAAAAGGTCATCAAACTCACGCCGCCATTTATCAATTCACTTATCTGCGATCCCATGTTGAGTTGAATGGGTTCGGTGGTGGTTTTGTAGAAGCTGTAAACGTCGCCGCCGAAACAAGTGTCTTGAACAATCTGCTGATAGTTGTCTAAATAACCTGAAAACAGGCCTTGTTCAAATGCATTTCCGCCACCACCGAAGTGCAACACGCGCTTTTTCCATGCCGCAGGGGGTTGGTTTTCGAATTGAACAACCTTCACAAGGTAGTCTTGAAGCTGTTGCTCATTATTCGCAGCCAATCTGCCTGTTGGTATTGCTGGCTCGTATAAACTTGTCCCCAACCCGGAAGTGAAGACAATGTCGCTTGTTGGATATCCCCAACTTGGAACAAGGTTCGATTCGTAGTGCTCAATATTGTCGCGTGCGCCAACAGTGTTGCTGATTTTCATTTCGTGAATCGACTTACCAACGATGAAGAGGTGCGACGGTGCAGAGGGCCATGTTTGAATAAGGTGTCTGCAAAAATTTCGAATCGCTAATGGATGCTTCGCAATACCATATCCGTATTGCATGTACAGCTCATCGATATCGGTTAAAACAACACTAAGTCCTTGTGATTCGCGATGAAAAGCATAAGCTTGCGCCGCCGCCATTAACTTGTGGTGCGTGATCATCAAAAATGCGCTATCAACGGGGTTCGCTGCGTAGTTTGTAAAATACCCAGTTTGGGTTACTGGTTTGATGTTTTGGATTTCAATGATGGATGCGTCGGAGGTCAGTACGACTTCGAGGTCGTTGCTGCCGGCAAAAGGCAAAATTGCACTGTAGGCATTTCCATTTGGCACCAGAGGGATTTCATAGATGAGATCTGTTTTTCCGACAAAAAGTCTAGGATTGCTTACGTTGATTCCTGAAAGATCTAACCTGCCCTCAGCAGTGCTGTTGAAATTTGGTATTTTAAATGAGGCTATTCCAGATCCTGCGAAAGTGGGCAGTCGAGGGTATGTGATTTGAATCGACGCTATGGCATTGAAATCTGTCAATGCGCCGATATCGTCTACCGACCTGTGCGAAATACTGGTAGTGCTTGAAAGCTGTGAGGTAGGAATTTCAAAGCTCAACTTATTCAGCTGATAGCCATAGAAAATGGTGTCTACCATGACTTGAAAAGGAGATCCGTATCCTACTTGCAGGTGGTGATTGAATGACCCTGGTGCCAGCGATGCGCCCATGGAGGTGGCTTCTATCAGCGCATTTGGGGCGCCAGGTTGCGTGTAGGCACTCGCTGTGCTGATGTTTTTTGTCCGTGTTTGCCCTTTCGGAAAACGGGTATCTGACCACCCTTCACCCTCTTCATACCACGGCAACGAAATGCCATTTACATCTTGTTTTCCAAGTTGATATTCAGCGTTATAATTTTCTCGCAGTGTAAAGTTTACGTAGGGCGAAGGTGACAGTTGAGCAAGGTCTGTGCTTGTGGTATATACCTGGGTGCGAGCACCTTGCGAATTTGGAGTGAACGTGATGAAATACTGTGCGGTATCGTTGAAGAGGCTGTATGCAGCATTAGCCTGCTTTGTAGGATCGGTATAGATTTGAGCATCTAACCAACCGTCGTTTTTCAACGCGTAGATTTCGAAATAATCACCGACATCAAAGCTTCCGTCATCCGTGACGTGCGCACGAACATCAACTTCTTGACCACGAGCATAGAAACGAATGTCGGATGGATTAACGGTGTTAACAGGGAAACCAGCTTGAAGAAGCTGTGAATAAGTGACTTTGTAAATGCCAGATTGCGCTATTTGGAACTTCCAATATTGACGCGAATAGTCGACCCAATCGTTGGCGAATTGCGCTTGAGATTGGAGGGTGAAAAGTGTGACGACAAATAGCAAAAATAGCCGCATGTACGAATTTGCAAATTAATCGGGTGCAACGTTTTATGTAAGATACGAAATATGAGTGTTGTGATGTGGATATCAGTTTTTTGCTTCTCGTTCGTCGTCCCATTCTGTCCGCATACGAGCGGTTTCTCGTGTTATCCATTCGTGGGCCTTGTTTCGCAATTCTTCGCCGTCATCACTGGTCATGGCGGTTCCAAATTTCACCTTTACACGAATCGTCTTGGTGTGAAACTCTCTGAAGAAGTGTGCCAGAAAGGTATCGTCTCCCACCCATGCCATGCCGGGTTTTTGGTACTCTAAGGCTACGGGGATAACGGGGATGTTTTTGCCAGCAGCGGCGTGAAACATGCCCGGTTTGAAAGGTAGAACTTCGGGACCGACGTTGGTTGTCCCCTCTGGAAAAATGATGATACTTTTTCCGTCTTTCAACCGGTCCATTATTGCCAATCGGGTATTTTTCCGGCTATCTGGGTCGTCGCGATCAACCCAAATTGTCGACACGTTTGTGGCTCCTTGTCCAATCAACGGCCATTTTTTCACCGATGCTTTCGCTACAAATGCGAAGGTGTTGTTGCACGGAATCATGATGACATCGAGATACGAGCGATGGTTCGAAACAATTACCGCTGCCATGTCGGGAACGTTTCCTTCGACATCGACTTTTACGTTCATCAGGAAACGCATGTTGCGCGCCCATGAGAGGATAACGTGCGAAAGCCGCTTCTCGTTTACGCGAAATAGCTTGTATACAATCGTTAAGAGCACGGTGCCAATGGTGGCAGTCGGAAATATGATTAGTCGGTATACGACTCGCAAAGTTCGAATCATCGGTTAAAGATACATCTGAATCGTTTAATTCTACATGCATTCCCGCGGTCAATTTCGTATCTTTGCCGACCTAAAAAGCACACTATGCATCGCTCACATACTTGCGGAGAATTACGCACATCGCACATTGGTCAAGAAGTTATTTTGTCGGGATGGGTTCAACGATCTCGTGATCTTGGAGGTATGACCTTCATTGATTTACGCGACAGATACGGCATAACTCAGCTTGCCTTCAACATGGAATCAAACGCTGCTTTGTGTGAGCAGGCGCGGAAGTTCGGACGTGAGTTCGTAATTAAAGTGCATGGAAAGGTGATTGAACGCAGCTCAAAAAACATGCAGATTGCGACAGGTGAGATTGAGATTGAAGTAACATCACTTGAACTATTAAATGCGAGTAAAACACCACCGTTTACCATCGAAGATGATACCGATGGAGGTGATGATTTACGCATGAAATATCGCTATTTGGACCTGCGTCGTTCACCACTTCGTAACAATTTGATGTTGCGCCACCGCCTTTCTATCGAGACACGCAATTATCTCGATACGGTGGGCTTCATGGAGGTGGAAACGCCATATCTCATCAAGTCGACCCCTGAAGGGGCACGTGATTTTGTGGTGCCTAGCCGTATGAATCCCGGCCAGTTTTATGCTTTGCCGCAATCGCCGCAGACATTCAAGCAGTTGTTGATGGTGTCGGGATACGATAGATATTATCAAATTGTGAAATGCTTCCGCGATGAAGACTTGCGGGCTGACCGCCAGCCGGAGTTCACGCAGATCGATTGTGAAATGGCTTTTGTGGAGCAAGAAGATATCTTGAACACGTTTGAAGGACTTGTGCGCCACCTTTTCAACGAGGTAAAAGGATTCGACCCGGGTGCATTTCCACGTATGTTGTATTCTGAAGCGATGGAACGTTACGGTTGCGACAAACCAGATGTCCGCTTTGGTATGGAGTTCTGCTACATGAACGATGTTACGAAAAACAAAGGATTTAATGTCTTTGACAGTGCGGAAACGGTGATCGGCATCGTGGCTGAAGGTTGCTCTGAGTACACACGCAAGCAGCTCGATGAGCTCACTGAATGGGTGAAGCGTCCGCAAATTGGCGCAAAAGGATTGGTGTATTGTCGCGTAAACGCGGATGGCACCTTCAAATCGAGCGTCGACAAATTTTATAGCGAAGAAGATTTGAAAACATGGGCCGACCATTGTGGAGCGAAGCCAGGAGATCTGATTTTTGTATTAAGTGGTGATTTGGATGCTACACGCAAACAAATGAATGAGCTGCGTTTGTACCTTGGTGCTGCGTTGGGCTTGCGCGACCCGAAAGTATTCAAACCGCTATGGGTACTTGATTTTCCACTTTTGGAATGGGATGAGGATACGCAGCGTTACCATGCCATGCACCACCCGTTCACATCGCCAAAGCCTGAACAATTGGATATGCTTGAGACAGACCCTGGAAATGTGAATGCCAACGCATACGACATGGTAATCAACGGTGTTGAGATTGGAGGTGGATCGATTCGAATTCACGATCGTGGGGTGCAATCGCGTATGTTTGACTTGTTAGGATTCACCAAAGAACAAGCCCTCGCTCAATTCGGCTTTTTGATGAACGCTTTCGAATACGGGGCACCTCCTCACGGCGGATTGGCACTGGGTTTCGATAGATTGTGTTCGTTGTTTGGCGGCAGTGATAGCATCCGTGATTTTATCGCATTCCCAAAAAATAATAGCGGTAGAGATGTGATGATTGATGCTCCATCTGTGATTGATCAAGCACAAATGGATGAGCTGTTTTTACATTCAACAGCTCCCGCAGAATAGCGAAAAGAAAATGATAGAAGGTCTGCATTTGCAGGCCTTTTTTTTTGATCGTATATCATTGACTTCATTTTCCCGTTCTCTTAGTCAAACCTGCATTATCATGAAAAAGTTATCAGTTGTTGCGATGCTGTTATTCAGCATTTCGGCTTGCACGCCGGATGGAAGGGTGTTTTCAGACAATCAAGCGCTCTCTCCTGAAATAGAGTGGCTGAAGTCTGATGTAAAAACGTTTCAGGTTCCACTTGAAACAGAAAAGGAATACAATGTTTCTATCGCCTTTCGTTTTGCAAACGGATTTCCATTTCGATCGGCTATGGTGAACATGGTAATTGTCTCGCCAAGTGGTGAGACGTCTTCACAGATATGTGAGCTTGTCGTCAGACAAGAAAACGGAGATTATATTGGTGATGCTGGCTTCGATATTTGGGATAGCGAACACCAGGTGCTAAAGAATCATTCGTTTTCGGAAGAGGGTATTTATACCTTTCGAATTGGTCATGCAATGGCCCAAGACCCCCTCAATTTTGCAATGGAAATAGGATTGGTGGTAGATGAGGTGCTAAAGTAAAGGCAATGGGTTACGGATTTTGAAGTCGCCGGTACCGTTTAACGACTAGTTGAATGTTTCCTCTTTTATAAAAATGAGTTTAAAAAAAAGCCCACCAATGCGGTGGGCTTTTTTAGCATGTTATTCTTCGAAAAATCAATAGCAGAATGAACCCAGTGCTGAAAGGAAACCTATCAAGTCGCCTGAGTTTACATAGCCATCACCATTCAAGTCGCATCCGCAGTTGTTCGAACAACCCAATTCGCTTAGAATCATAAGCATGTCTTCTGCTCCTATCACTCCATTTCCACTGAAGTCTTCCGGACAAGATTCATCTACACCAGCAATTGGTGTTGGAGGAACTGAGCTATCAAAGGAGATAGTTTGAGAGAACGAAACAGCGTTTCCAGCGCAGTCAGCAGCTGACCATGTGCGGGTGAGGGTGTAGCGCGGACAGCAGTCATGGTCAAAAGCGAAATCTCCGCTACCAGTGATGTTTTGTCCGTTGTGATTTCCTGTATAGGTAAACCAGCCGCCGCTTCCGTAGTTCTCGTTCACGTTGTTTGCTGCAACACCAACTTGATAACCGTAGAAGTAGTTTGAAGGGGCATGGTGAAGGTCTAAAGTTGCACCTGCAAGATCACCCCAACCTGTAAGTTGTGCACCAGCGGTCATGATGTAGTACATCCAATCGAGGTGGTTATCGCCTGATAGTCCGCAGTCATCTTTGTATCCAGTTGAGAAAGCTTGGTTCGACCAACCTGTCCAATCCATACCGTTTTCGAAGGCTACAGAAATATTCCATCCTTCGTTCGGATTGAGTAAGCTCACAACGCTTCCAGTTAGTGTCGCAGTGCCGTCAGGATATTCTACCCAGTTGGCTTCAACGGTTGAGTAGTATGTGTTGTTCACACCTTCAAACCCAAACAAAACAACACTCCATGGTTGTGCGCCTGTGCAAACTTCTCCATTGGCATAACCAGCAGGAGTTAGAGCCAAACAATCGGCAGAGCTGCCTTCTGCAGGAATGTCGCCACCGTAGGTTTCAGTGTAGACGATTTCTACTGCTTGGTCGCAATTGTCTGAAACAGTAACTTCAGCAGGTGCTGGAATTGTATCGTCACAATTAAGCACCAATATTTCGCTAGGTGTTCCAGACAAAATTGGAGCAGTTGTATCGACAATAGTTATTACTTGCTGCGCTGTATCGCTGTTGCCACATTCATCGGTAGCGGTGAATACCCGAACGATTGAATATTCTTGATCGCAATTGGTTTCAAAAATAATATCGTTTTGTGAAATCACCACAACGCCACAGTTGTCTTCAGCAGTAGCAGATGTAACTGGGACAGTGACATCACACTCGATGGTCATGTTTTCAGGAACGAATGTGAATACAGGTGCTGTAGAGTCTACAATTTCGATTACTTGCGTCGCAACCGTTGTGTTTCCACATAGGTCGGTAGCCGTGTAGGTGCGGGTAATTGTAGATTCTTGCGGACAATCACCAGCTTCAGTAGTTTCAACCATTGAAACAGAAGCAGTGCTGCAAGCATCTGTTGCTTCGGCGCCACTTTCAGGAACATCCATTCCACATTCAATTGTTGCACTCGCTGCTACGTAGGTAAATACAGGACCAGTGGTGTCTACTACTTCAATAATTTGTTGTTCAGTAGCAACATTATCGCAGAAGTCAACAGATGTCCATGTCCATATTATGGTGTAGTATCCCGGACAATCACCAGGGATGATCTCTTCGTTGAATTCCAGAGTAGCTTCGCTGCAGTTGTCGGTAGCAACTACTTCAGGAACCGAAGGAACGTTGTCGCATTCTACTACTATGTCTTCTCCAACACCGCTGATTACAGGAGCAATCCAGTCAGTTATTTGAATCAATTGCTCAGCAGTAGTTACGTTACCGCATGCATCGGTTGCGATCCAAGTGCGGAGAGAGTAGCCATAACATCCACCTGAAAGGTGATACTCTGTGAAGGTAATTTCGACATCGCTGCAGTTATCGGTTGCAGTTACAGTAACCTCATCAACCATTTCGCAAGAAACAGGGATAAGGTATGTGAAAGGATCGAAAACTGGCGCCTCGTTATCAATAACAGTTACAGTTTGCTCGATACTGTCTTCGTTTCCACATTCATCAATGGCGGTCCATGTCCGTGTTATAACAACAGGACATTCACCATCAGAAATGGTTTCAACGAAAGTTATTTCGAAGTCTGAACAAGCGTCTTCAGCCGATACAGCCGGAGCGTCTGGAACTTCATCCAAACAAGTAATCACAATGTTTTCAGGATGATTTGTGAAAACAGGCGCTTGTGTATCGACAATATAAACCACTTGGCTAATAGTACCAACATTACCACAATCATCGGTAGCGCTCCATGAGCGGCTGATGATTTGTGTGCAACCATCGATACCGATGCTAGAAATAGCAGATGGCTCAAGAAGGTCATCGCAGTTGTCGGTAAATATTACATCGTATGAAGGTACATCATCAGAGCATTCTACGGTGATAACAGCAGGCACATCAGTCACAGCGAC
>WGNM01000034.1 GCA_016124575.1 Cryomorphaceae bacterium | reverse complement strand
CGTTCCTTAAGGGCTTCAATGGCCACTTGGGCCTTGAATTTTGCAGTGAATTTTCTTCGTTTCATTCTCATGACTTCATTTGTTTAAGTTATTAAATTCTATTAACTTAACCAATGGTCGAGATTTTGGGGAGTACTACAGAGCGAGTATCTTTGAATTCCCCTCTTCTTGTAAATATTTTCTATTCGCCGCATCATTATCAGCTAAATACTCATTTACCAATTCAGTGGTGGTTGTATTAAAATCGACTAAAGAAGCTTGCACATTGCGATGAGGTATGAACCACAAATAGACAAAGCCTACCCCAGCACTGAATAGTGCAATAATGCCAAGAATCAATGACCATTTGATTATTTTTCCAATTTTCATTCTGCTATTTTAAAATTTCATTTGATCTGTCGGACGTTGATTCGAAACCTGACAAAAAAGGAAAATATTTTTATATCACTTCCAATTAATTCAATTTCGGCCCAGAAATTAATTATTCGCAATCGTGCCCAAAGAAACAAATCAGGGTTACAACCGCGATTTTGAAGGTTTGAGGTTCATCTCGGAGATTTTAGCGGAAGGCAAATTCATCGACATAGATTTGTAAGTACTAAGGCATCACAAAATGCTTCACACCCTTGAGCTTGCATTCCAAGCGGATATCAACAATGACTTTGAAATCGCCCCCAAAAACGACTTGATGGTTGCTAACCATAGCTTTGAAAGTCCAGGATTGCATTATGAGGAAGCATTGCGGATAATCAAAAACAGATGTCAAGAGCTTACACTTAATTATACCTATTTAATTGAATTGAATATTTCGATAGGTAATTTGCTCTTCTGGTGAATAGTGGCTTTCAGAAGTCTTCCAAAACAATAATTCTTAAAGATCTTCGCTAACGAGGCAGACTACTTACTCACTTTTAAGTTTATTGATTATTTCCTGCTTTTCAGCTTCTGTGAACTCCAATTTTGTCACAAATTGCTGACGGAGCGCTGCGTCAATCAACTGACTTTGCCTTTTGTAATCTTTACACGAAGAACATATCGAAAGATGAAAACTTAATTTTACGTTTTCAATGATACTTAAACCAAAAAGCTCCTTCTTCTCAATAAGTACTGTCGACTTAATACAAGACAATTTCATGTTATAGCTATTTAAACCATTTGCTTTCCAAACATTCACGAACTTTCAGTTTTGCTCTATGAAGGATCTGCCAATAATTTGTCTCAGAAATCTGCAATTCCTGACAAATATCACTTGCTTTTTTATCCGACAAGTATTTATAGGTCAATGCTGCCGACCAATGTTCAGGCAATTGATCCATGCACAGATGCAACACTTGATTAAATTCTGAATCATCGAGTAATTGCGCTTCGTAGTCCCATTTTTCAGGCTTTGAACCTTCCGTCCACGCCCCTTTTCCATCAAACATATCCAAATGGTTCTCCTTACTTTGATCGTGGCCCTTTCGAATTCGGTCGCGATGATAATCGGCAATCTTATTATTCAATATCCCGAACAACCATGTCTTGTAACTACTACCCTCTTGAAATCGACCAATTCCTTTAAACGCTGCTAAAAACGTCTCTTGAACTAGATCTTCGGCAATTTCTCTTTTCGATGTTTTGCTATATGCCCATGAAAGCATCTCATCACTAAACAGAGATACTAACTGCGAAACAAGATCTTCAGAACGTAATGTTTCTTTTTTGAACATTCGTGGAATTTGTTATTCTTAGTCCGTCGTTTAAACACGAATCAAGAAAAAAGTGAAAATAGTGTTTTCATCGAAACCGCTTACCGGTTCTAAACTCATTTCAGTGCAATCAGGTCTCAGTGAGGCGAATAAATTTCAAAAACAACAGTTTGGTCACTTAAGAAATCTCATGTAATCTTTAAATTCTGTTTATCAATCGCTCATTTCCATGGTCGTTAAACAGTAGTATAGTCCCCACATGATGATATTCTCACAACCAAAATTATTGACCAAACAAACCAGACCATTTCATTGCATGGCAATCTCACTTATCTATTATCCTTGTTAAGCCTCATCAATCATTAGATGCCAATAACCGAGGAATTTTGGCAAGTGGCTTCAACAGAGCAGACAGGGCTTGCAAGAAATGCGCTCAAGCGGGGTGGATTACTACGTGATCCTGTCTATCCGAATTCCGAAAGCAAAAACCCCTGACTACCGTCTGGGGTTCGTAAAACCCAAGAAAAAATGCGCTCAAGCGCGGAGGATTACTACGTGATCCTGTCTATCCGAATTCCGAAAGCAAAAACCTCTGACTAACGTCTGGGGTTCGTAAAACCCAATAAAAAATGCGCTCAAGCTGAGGCTTGGCGCATTTTTTATTGGGTTTTACGAAACAACCCCGCTTGGGCGGGGTTGTTTTTGCTTTCTTAGTGATCCCGACAGGATTCGAACCTGTGACCGTCTCATTAGAAGTGAGATGCTCTATCCAGCTGAGCTACGGGACCGCGGGCGCAAAAATAGTTGATTTTCTTAAAATAGGGATGAATTAATATCCTTGAGTTATTGAATGTAGGCAGCGTGCTGTTTTCCAGCCATCTCAACCTCAATGTGCTCTTTGATATTGGTCGATAAAGTGAGGCCTACATAATCTGCTCTGATGGGGAAGGTCCGGTGGATGCGGTCTACCAAAACTACTGTGCGAAGAGATTTTGGACCAGCGGCAAGCAAGAAGCGGACACCGTAAATGAGGGTGCGACCGCTGTTCAAAACGTCGTCGACAACCAATACCACTTTGCTTTTAAGACCAGATAAATCTCCAGAAAGGTGGATGTCGTGCTTCAAGGGTTGGTCTTTGTGCATATCCAACTCCATCACTTCAATCTCTAGCGAAGATATGGCGCGCAGTTCTTCAACTAAACGCTTGGCAACAATCACTCCTTGATCTTTCACGCCAACCACCACCAACGATTTCTCTTTGTAGTGATCTTCGTAAATCTCATGAGCCATGCGGCGAATCTTCTGGTCTATCTCCCAGTGATCTAAAATCTGTGTGCGTTCTTTGGTTGGCATATCACAGCGAAATTAAGCATTTTTCCGCAAGCGGAATCCCAATTCTCGTCCTGCTCGTGGGGGAATAGACAAATCTGTTTTTTTCATCTCTTCGATGGTGAAGAGTCCTTCGAAATAACCCAAATACTCTTCTACACTTCCTCCAAAAGGTGGACCTTCATTGGTAAGCGGGAAGTCGAAAAGCAGGCCAGTTAACACCCCGTTCGGCAACAACAATTCGTGCATTTTTTCTGCATATTGTTGTCGCATCGATGGATCCAAGGCACAAAAGAAGGTCTGCTCCAAGATCAATTCA
Source organism: Cryomorphaceae bacterium (assembly GCA_016124575.1). Lineage (GTDB taxonomy): Bacteria > Bacteroidota > Bacteroidia > Flavobacteriales_D > Sanyastnellaceae > RI-182. Next base: position 85,381 of record WGNM01000034.1, on the reverse strand, counting down.
TATCCGCCGCTTAAGGCGAAAAAATCTCCACATATCAGTTGTTCAGAAGGAAAGTCGGGAACGAGTTGTTTGAATTTTAAAAGAGGGACATCAACGATATCCACAACATGTACCTGCGTATATCCGCTTCTAAAAAGGGCCTCGGCTTCCCAACCACTGCCACATCCGGGTATTAAAATCTTCGTTTCCTTCGGAAAGTTCTTGGCCGCCTCAATCAAAAAACGTGACGCATGTCCAATGTCCCAGCCGGTTTGTCCGTGCTCCCACCGCTCACTCCAATACGATTTATCTAAACTCATTTCTTCTCAAATAAGGCCACCGCTTCAACGTGTGATGTATGGGGAAACTGATCTACCAACTTCAAATTCAACAATTCGTAGCCATCTTCTCTCAATGTCAAAATATCGCGAGCTTGGGTAGCAGGGTTGCACGATACATATATGATGCGCGGCGCACCCAGGGCGATGATCTTCTTCAACGACTTGGGAGCGATACCCCCGCGTGGAGGATCCAATACAATGGTTGCAATTTTACCAGCATACTCAGGAAATTCGACCAAAAACTTGCCGACATCAGCGGCGTGAAAGCTAACGTTCTCAACTCCGTTTTCTCGTGCGTTCTGCTTCGCGTCTTCAATGGCGCTTTCAACAATGTCGACCCCGATGATATTTCTCCCCGTTCCACGAGCCAACAGTTGTCCAATGGTTCCCGTGCCGCAAAACAAATCCATCAAATAGCCTTCGTGCGCTGTATCACCAGCCCAAGAAACGGCGAGGTCATATAGTTTTTCTGCGCTTTTCGGGTTGGTTTGGAAAAAGCTCGACATGCTGATCGAAAAATCCAGGTCGTTGATGCGCTCTTTTATTTTCAGCTCACCATAAACCACTTTGCTATTGCCTTCCCTAGCTTCTACACGCTCACCCCGATCGTCGTTGATGGTATGCAAAATACCTTGAACACGATCGCCCCACAATTCGAGACATTTATCTACAAATCCCTGACGGTCGAACGATGACAGATTATCGGATGTGGTAACTAGATTAATGAGTAATTTGTTTGCAGCGAAGCTTTTGCGTACGACAAAAAACCTAAAAAACCCTTCTCTTTTGGGTGGATGCCAGGCCGGAAAGCCAGTTTTCTCGCACCATTCACGAAGCAGCTTCAACTTCCCTTCTACCTCAGCATCAAACAAGCCACTGTCGGCATCCAAATTCTCCACTACCCACCACGTGCCACGGTGTTTAAATCCGAGAGCAAAACCATCGAATTCTTCTTGCTTAGCATGATCAAAACCGATGGCCGAAAAAGAGTATTCCATCTTGTTTCGGTAGTGCCAAACTTCCGGTGAAGCCATCAATCCTGAATATACCCCATCGAGATTCTCAATCAAACCAATTTTGCGATATACATCCAAAGCAGTTCGCTCCTTGTACTTCAATTGAATCTCAATCGGCAACCGTGCATAAGGTGCACCGGGAATGGCTTGAAAATCGTTCACAACCTCTTCAGGCGCTGGCTCCAACACTTTGTCGAGTTTGCATTCCGCATAGCGCGATTTGCAAGAATCAACACGCGCTTGCACAAGTTGTCCGGGTAAAGTGTTCATCACAAACACCGTAAAATCGCCTTTCTCAGTAGGGATTTTAGCTACTCCTTTGCCACCAAAAGCTACATCAACGATTCGCACCGTCAATACTTCGCCTCGTTTAAATTCTCGTTTTACTTTCGCTGCCATAATGGATGCAAAGGAACGCATTGCATGGCGTATCTTGAAGCCTAAATCAGAAAAAATGGTTGGCCTCGGGCGATTGTATCATTTGGTAGTAGAAAATACATTCCTCACATTTGCTTTGATGAAGATAAGTAGCCTCCTCATTCTCTTTCTTTCGCTTTACACAGCGGATGTTGCTCTTGGTCAACACGAGTTGCAAATCATGACTTTCAATGTCAGGTACGACAACGCCAGCGACCCGCTGCTGTGGGCCGATAGAAAGGACGAAGTTGCTTCAGTTATGCGATACAGTCAGATTGTAGGTGTGCAAGAGGCGTTGTACCATCAAGCAACCGACATTGCTGAACGATTGCCTCAATACAAATGGGTGGGCGTTGGTCGCGACGACGGCGCACTGGCTGGTGAGTTTTGTCCGATTTACTACGATACCACTGCCTTGCATCTCCGACATTTTGAAACCCTTTGGCTGTCACCTGACTACAAAAAAGTTGGTAGCCGCGGCTGGGATGCTCATTTGCCAAGAATAGCAACCATTGCTATATTTCAGCACATTCAAACCAACAAGACGTTGCGCATTATCAACACCCATTTTTCTCATGTGGGCGATTCCGCGCGCGTAAATGCAGCTCGCATTATCCGCTCTTTTGCAGTAAATGCCCCCGAAGACTTTACATTTGTGATGGGTGATTTCAATGAAGTTGAAGGCATGCCTGCATACACACTGCTCAATGCGCCGCCCTTGGCAGATACGTATTACACATCGCGGCAACGGTGTCGGACGAGTTTTTCGACTTTTTCGACCTTCGAGACCAACCAAATGACACAAGATCGCATCGATTATATATTCTCAAATGTGCCCGTTGAGTGGATTTGCATTGAGGAGGTAATAAAATGGGGTTATTACATTTCCGACCATTTTCCAGTTTTCATCTCATTTCGTTTATGACAAATAAAGTCAAGCTCTTCGGCCTTTTTGGAGGTCCAATTCTGTTTCTATTTTTAATGATGGCCGAGGGTGCGTCGCTTTCAACCGATGCCGCCAAAGTAATTGCTATTGCTGCATGGATGCTCACTTGGTGGATCACCGAAGCTGTGCCCATGGCTGTAGCTGCATTGTTGCCACTTGTTCTCTTTCCACTAACAGGTGTGCTCACCATCGATCAGGCATCTGCTCCCTATGGCAGCAAATATGTCCACCTGTTTCTCGGGGGCTTCCTCGTTGCACTTGCGATGGAAAAATGGAATCTTCACAAGCGTATAGCTCTCAATATCGTTTTAGCTACAGGTAGTTCAGCCAACCGCATCGTGCTTGGCTTTATGATTGCCACAGCATTTTTAAGTATGTGGATTTCAAATACCGCCACTACGTTGATGATGCTGCCGATAGCGGGAAGTGTCATCGCCCTTTTCAAAGACAAAATTGCAGACGAAAAGAAGAAGAAAAGCTTTGCGGTGGTGCTGCTTCTAGGCATCGCTTACGCTGCCAATTGTGGGGGCATGGCCACCTTAGTGGGTACACCGCCCAATGCTGCCATGGCCGGAATTCTCTCTGAAAGTTTCGGCGTTACAGTGGGTTTCGGAGAATGGATGGCGCTGGCCTTTCCTTTTACTGTGATCCTGTTAACGGCTGTGTTCTTGGTGCTAACAAAAGTGATTTACAAACTTGGCAAAGAACAAATTGAAGGCGGACACGAACTGATTCTAGCAGAACGCGACAAATTGGGGAAGATGACGGATGGTGAACGTGCAGTGCTCTGGGTTTTTGCTTTCACAGCAGCGCTGTGGATGTTGAAGGATGTCATCATGCACTTCCAAAATGTGGTAGATCTAAACGACACCAGCATAGCCATTGCGGCAGGAATTGCTCTTTTTCTCATTCCAGGAGGAAAAGAAAAAAAATCTCTTTTGGAATGGGACGACACCAAAAAGCTTCCGTGGGGTATCTTGTTGTTGTTTGGTGGTGGACTGGTTTTGGCAGATGGGTTTAAATCAAGCGGACTACTTACAGTGATCGTGGCTCAGCTTGGAAGTTTTTCTGGCAATGTTTTTCTCATCATCATCGTTCTCGCTGTACTTGCGCTCTTTATTACCGAGGTTATGAGCAATTTGGCCCTTGTCGTTTTGATGTTACCTGTTGTTGCTGAGCTGGCTATTGAAATGGGTCACGACCCTTTGATCTTTGCAATACCCGTCACCCTTGCATCGAGTTGTGCTTTCATGCTGCCAATGGCGACTCCACCAAATGCTATTGTTTTTGCCAGTGGCGATATCACCATTCCGCAAATGGCGCGCGCAGGGTTTTTGCTCAACATCATTTCGACATTGCTGATCGGCTTGTTCTGCTACTTTTTTATCTGAAAAGAATAGAGGCTATTTTCCGCTGCCTTTTAGAACGATAAGTATCGTGTAGAAAAGTATTTTGATGTCGACTGCCAGCGACATATTCTCGATGTACAACAAGTCGTATTTCAACCGTTGAATCATCTGATCTACATTTTCTGCATAACCGTACTTGACTTGTCCCCACGACGTGATACCCGGACGAACCTTGTGCAAATGGCGGTAATGAGGCGCTTTTGCCATGATGCGATCGATGTAGTATTGGCGTTCCGGACGAGGACCAACAAGGGCCATTTCACCTTTTATAACATTGAAAAACTGCGGCAGCTCATCCATTCTGGTTTTGCGCAGCACTTTACCAATTTTGGTGATGCGACTGTCTGATGTACTTGAAAGTTGTGGTCCATCTTTCTCGGCATCATAGTACATGGTTCTGAACTTGATTATGTTGAACGGACGTCCGTGCAGACCTACCCGTTCTTGGACAAAAAACACAGGGCCCGGTGAACTTAACCTCACCAGAATTCCGATGGTTATGTAGATTGGCAACAACAGGATAACAGCAACAAAAGAGAGGACAATGTCCATCATCCGCTTTAGCGAGAATTGCCAAGCCGGCATGATCTCTTTGTTGATTTGGATGAGTGGCGTACCAAAAATCGAAGTCATTTTCACCGAACCGCGCAAGATATCGTGGATGTCGGGAATGATTTTTACAGCCACTGCCTCGCCTTCAAGCATATTCAAAATTGTGCCCACTTCTTTGTAGTCTGACGACTCAATGGCAAGCAGCACCTCTTCTATGTTCTTGCGAGCTATGAGAGGCGGCAAATCAGTGTATTTGCCCAGGCACGGCATGTAGCTTGAGAGCAAGTCATCTTTACCGTTTACACGGACAAACCCAACGAAATTGTAACCTGGATTTTTCTTTAGTGCTTTGATTTCTTCGTACATCTGCATGGCACGATCACTGCCTCCCACCACAATGGTATTGAACCCAAACTCTCCACGGTGGATGCGCTTCACTGTGCGTGTAGTAAGCAGCAATCGAAATGCTACTGTCAGGCCGAAGTGTGAGGCAAACAACACGAGTAATGATTGGTAATAGTTCTTGTAAGTGGTGATTTGATCGTCAAGTATCAATACAAAGAAGATGATCAATACCCCAATAATGGAGATCCACAATGTCTGTCCGATTTCCTTTAATCGGTGTCGCCTGAAAATCTGATTGTACTGTCCTACCATGGCATACAGCAACAACCAGAAAATTGGAATAAAAAGAAGTCCGAGGAAGAAATTTTGGTCGAATTCAAGCTGGACAGGGATTCCAAACTTGTCGGATTCAAGAACTTTTTTTCTGAAAACAAATAGAATAATCCATGCGATCGACGCACTGAACCAATCGGCAATCAGATACTTAAGTACTTGCGACCGTTTATTCATTCGAAATGAATCGTTTTTATATTGTCAACATGAAGTTTCACCTCATCAACTGAGCCATCGCGAATGCACTCTATAAACATTTCGAAGTGAGAAGCGTTGGCATACGTTCCAGTTACAGAAGTCATTTCAATGTATATCTTATTCCATTGATCAAAACCTGTTTCATCGGTTGTTGGATTCAGTATTACCAGATACTCTTTGTCGATGGACGCCGAAGTAACAGCGTACAATCCGACTGCAAACGAGTTGTTCGACTTGTAGTTCATTTCGAGCCAAGTCAGCTTATTTGCAGGAAGGTTCAACTGTTGTTCATTGGAAACCACACGCAGTATATTTTCTCCATCGAGAAGCAGACCTTCTCCGCAGCCATTTCCTTCGAATACTATATCGGGATCCGTGATTCGCTCCATGGTCGATTGTGAACTCGACTCTGCTGTAAAAATGCATCCTTGTTCAAAATCCTCGAGGTTGTTAATTACCAAATTCTCCCGGTATCTGAACTCCGGCCGAATGGTATCAAATTCAAGTGGATACATATCGATATTGATATCGAAAGGCTGAATGAATGGATATGCGCGTCGGGTTGACGACATCCCGTTGTTCTTGATACCCGGGCGCAGACTCAGTTGCGTGGCGCCGTTGGCAATAATCGGGACAACACAAGGCACTTCAAAAGCTCCTAAAAACTCGGCCCCTGCATATACCCATATCTCCGAAAACTTTTCAGAATTCGTGCCCTCAGAGCCATATTCAGTTTCGAAAGTATAAGAATCAATAACCAGATAAGCCGGAGCGGGTTCATCTGGATTGATGATATCGCACGACATCATCAAGGCGAAAGCCAAAAGTAAGGAGAGTTGTTTTGTTGTTTTCATTTCGTAACCAACCCAGTTGGCGCGCGAAATTACGAAATTCCTGTCGCTATTAGTCTGGAAGGGTATTCACACAGTTTAACGTTTGATCTCTACCTTTATTATATGGCAACAATAAAAAATCCTTAACCCCTGATTATCAAGCGAAATAGGCAATTACAGCCACTACCAGAAGGATAGCCAAAACCAATAAAGTTATTTTCACAGCACTGTACGGACGATCTCCAATAACCTTTCCCGTTTGACCGTTGACTAAAAAAGTATAGCTCTTCCCTTTAAACCGATAGGCGTTGACATACACCGGTAAAAGTAAATGCTTGAATGTAAGATTGTTGTATTCAGAATCTATGGAGTGAATACGTTGACGATCGCCGCCAATATCAGCTCTTACCAATTCTCGAATGCCAGCGTCAATGCGCTTTTTACCTACGGCGAATCCTTCTTCCAGACCGATATCGTAGCTCTCTACGAGATAGCCGCGAAGGTAGTCATCGTGAAACGGACGAATATCGGTGAGATTCCATGGTTGTAGGGCATCAATTTTTTGTTCAGGCAAGGCTGTATGTGCCACTACCACTTCATCGTCGAAAAAATGATCTACGGTTCCTGATGCGGGGTACCAATCGGTTTCTACCTTCGTTCGCGTGCGTGTTTCATTCTTACCATCAACTGTTGTAGCGTACGATTCAACTACAGTGCGATCAACGCCTCTTTCGCCATGGTAGAAACTTCGTGTATCGGCATCGAACGTCCAAAAAGGAAGGTAAATACCCTTCACCTTATCGGGAAGATTTTGCATCTTCTGAAGATCATTGGGCGCGAACCACAACCCTTTTAACCACTCGCGGTACTTCGCAATTGCTGCCCGCTGATCGAGGTTAAACGGCAGCAAGGCTTGAGGCCTTATTTGATCAATTTTCGATGCATCTTTCGTCAGCAGATGTCCGCCACAAAACATACACTCCTTCCCTACATTCGAGGCATCGAATGGATTGTGAGCCCCACAGGTTGAACACTCCAGAGCTTCAACCACACCTTGCGGAACTTTTGCGGCTTCAGATCGCAAATATTCATTCAGATCGAACTCCTTGATATCGACTTCGGCATCAACGATTTCGTTTCGAGTGTCGCAGTAGTTGCAAATAAGGAAATCAGAACCGGGAGCATATTTCAATTCTGCTCCACAATTGCTGCAATGTATCCGTTTTACCCCTTCTGAGGCATGTTCAATTTCTGCGGGCATAGCTTACAAACTCGGCAGTGGTGGAGGCACAGCACCAAAGAGGGCGGCAACATCAGGAACTTGATTTGCAGCTAGCCATGCTGCCATGCCCTGTTTCCAAACAAGGGTTTCGGCTGTCAATTGACCTGAAGCAATCATCGACTGTAAAGTCTTCATATCAAACGGCCCTGCTTGTTGTCCGCCAATACCCGCAAAATACATCGCCTGTCCGGGCATTGGAGGCGGCGTGGCCCCTTGCTGTGTCTGTTGATTGAACAACCCACCCACTTGATTAGCCATCACGAAGCCCATTCCGATCCCCATGCCAGCGCCAGCAGCACCACCTGGATTCTCGGCGGCTTTTTCCATCGCTTTAGCGGCTTTCATTTTCGCTAATTTATCGAGATCGATGCGGTCAAGGCGCGACAGTTCGAAGATTTCTTTTTTGATTTCCTCTGGCATCGAGACGTTCTCGATCAAAAACTTTGTCAGCTCCAAACCATAATCTCCAAACTCCTCACCCATAGCTTTGAGTGCGAATTCAGAGAGTTCATTGGCATTGCCCGCGAACCCTTCAACAGGGATGCGCGATTCTCCAACAGCATCTGTAAATCGAGTCACCACGATGCTGCGCAGTTGTCCATCTACCTCATCAACAGTAAATTCCCCATCGGTACCAACAATCTCTTTCAAGAATTTCCCACCATCTACTACACGAATGGCATACGTTCCAAAAGCGCGAATCTCGAGCATCCCAAAACGATCATCGTTGAGAATGATTGGGTTTTTTGTACCCCATTTCAGATCGGTGAAATTTTTGGTGTTTATGAAGTAGATTTCTGATTTAAACGGACTTTCGAAACCGTACTTCCAGCCTTTGAGCGTGGCTAAGATGGGCAGGTTAGCAGTGTTGAGCGTGTACATGCCCGGCATGAATACGTCGGCAATTTTCCCCTCATCTACCAAAACAGCCATTTGTGACTCACGCACAGTAAGTTTAGCGCCGTTTTTAATTTCGTTGTTGTACCGTTCAAAACGGTAAACCATTGTATTGTTTGTAGGATCGAGCCACTCGATAATATCGATTAATTCGCCTTTGAGTTTGTCCCAGATGCTCATTGTGATTTCTATTTTAGGCCTGCTTGCGCTGTTGAGTTCGCTTTTCGGCGCGATTGAACAAAGAAGTGATTAAAGATAATATTAAACTAAAACCGAGAGCGTACCAAAATGAAGCAACATGAAATCCATCTACAAGGTAGTCGGCCATCATGATGATTCCCGCATTGATTACAAGCAAGAACAAACCGAGTGTTACGACAGTTGCCGGAATGGTTAAGAACACCAAAATCGGTTTTACAAAAGCATTGAGTAAAGCAATAACCAGCGCCACAATAAAGGCCTTCGTGTAGTTATCTACATTCACCCCATCCAGAAAATAGGCTCCCAAGAGCACAGCAATCGCATTTACCAAAACAGTTCCAATGAACCTCATCATTACTTCAAGTTTGTTGATTCAATGTAAATTTTAGAAATGTGTTTTAGTTTCTCTTTGATGTTTTTCTCAATGGCTACAATTTCTGCCTCAACGGCAGGATTCGACATCTCATCGGCGAAATCGACTTTAATCGCCAACAACACTGTTTCGGGCCCAAGGTGCATTGTATTGATGTTGCTGTAGCTTAAAATTTGTTGGTTGTCGGATAGAATCTTATGCACTACATTCAAATCATCATCGGATGCGCTTTCACCCACCAATAGTCCCTTTGTTTCTTTTGCCAGAAATACAGCCACCAGACAAAGGATTATTCCGATGGCGATGGAAGTAAAACCATCAATTATCGGCATATTCAATACATCGCTCAGCGTAACCCCTAGGAGCGCTACTGCCAGTCCGACAAGTGCCGCAGTATCTTCTAAAAGCACTGCGAACGTTGCAGCATCTTTACTTTGCCTCAGCGCGGCAATGATTCCCTTGCCATTTATCGACTTCCTAAATTCGCGAAACGCCACATAAAAGCTACCTGCTTCGAGTAAAATGGCACCTATTAGCACGCCGTAGTTCCACAGGAGTTGTCCATCTTTCGTTGCGTGTGGGTGGACAATGTGCATGATGCCTTCATAAATGGCCATACCACCGCCGAGAGCAAAGATGAACATCGCCACAATGAACGACCAGAAGTAGATTTCTTTTCCGTAGCCAAAAGGGTGCTTTTCATCGGGTTCTTTACGAGAGCGCTTAATACCATAGAGCAGCAGCACTCCATTGAACGAGTCGACCACACTATGAATACCCTCCGACAGCATCGCAGCGCTACCTGTGAAATAAGAAGCAACAAACTTCATTATTGCGATGCCAACATTGGCGCCAATCGCCCCGTAGATAGCGATCTTAGAATTACCAGCCATATTTTAACGCAAAATTACAACGTGACCATTGATGTCTACAACATTTGGACCCGACACCAACGTCGACTCCATTTGCAGTTGCCAAATATAGACACCATCGGCGACATAATACTCTCTGTCTGGAGCGGCACCGTTCCAGCCCACATTGTAATCATTCGTTCTAAAAACGATTTCGCCCCAGCGGTTGTATATCGTAAAGAGATAATTGATCGGTTCGCAATCGAATGTTGGTTTGAAAAGTTCATTTACCCCATCGAGATTTGGACTGAAGCTATTCGGCACGAAAACAGGACAATCGCATTTTCCCTCGGTAACAGATATTTCGGCCGTGGCGGCGCCACAGACAGTATTTACGGAAGCCGTGTAGATGCCTGGGACAAAAATTCTTAAAGTTTCACCCTCAAAACCAGTGTTCCACGTCACATTGTAAAATGAAAATGCTGGAATATCGAGCTCTCCACCTTCACAAAGCACAGCTTCTGAAGCCATTTCTATTTCAGCTCTCGGCAATTCAGAGACTTCAACACCAGAAGCGGAAATGCAGCCTGTTGCAGGGTCAATGCCCTCAAGTTCATGAGTTCCGATTGTGAGAATCAAGCTATCAGTTACAGCTGCACCGTCCCATCTCCACTCGTAGTTTTGAATTGGAAGGACGAGCCACACGGTAGAATCCGGACAAATATCGAAGGCATTAGGAACAGCGAATTGCGGATTGACATTTACAAGTACTTCGGCTTCGTCATCCGCGGTGCATCCCGCGATATCAGCCGATACGGTGTAGACACCCTCTTCACTTACCGAGATAGAACTTGAAGTAGCACCCGTGCTCCACAGGTAATTTTCAGCATTTCCGGCATTTAAAACAACCGTTTCACCATCGCACAACAACGTCGATTCAGGCAAATTGATTTCAGGAAAAGGTTGAGCCGTTGCCGTAACCGAAGCAACCGTTTCACAACCAAATGCTGAAGTTATGGTTACCTCATACGTACCTGAAGCATCAATACTAAGTGAAGTATTGGTAGAATTATCGTCCCAAACGTAAGAAACCGCATCTGACGCAGCAGCGTCGACAACCACTGATTCATTCGCACAGAAAGTGACATTGGCCGGCAAAGCGCTTACTGGCGTGGGATGTATTACAATTTCGCCCGTAGCTTCGACCTCGCAGTCGGATATTGAAGCCACAACAGACACTTCGCCGCTTTCAGTAAAAGAAGCTGAGTTGCCTTCAACGCCGTTAGACCACGTAAACACATCGGCATTTCCTGTTGCCGTAAGTGTCACCACTTCCCCATCACAAGCCTCAGTAAGCGGAGATATTGTGACCGTAGGCAAAGGCAACGTAACCGAAGTTTCGAGAGTTGTTGCGTTGCCGCAGATATCGGTAAATGTCACCGTGTAGTTTATCGGAACTGTTGGAGTGCACGTAGGGTTGGCGATGGAAGGGCTATCGAGAAAAGTTGCTGGCGACCACGCGTAAGACCCATTTGGGGCTCCAACAACACCAAGCTGCAAAGACTCACCTTCACACACCGCATAATTTTCTTGCAAACCAACGGCAAACTCTGAGATGCATACCGATTGGACATTAAACAAACCACCGGTAGCACCCGTAAAGCCCCACCACACATTTGAGTTGCCACCAAAAATTGTTTGAACGATATCTTGATTTAACGTAAGTCGCAGTTCACAATCGAAAAACACCTGCAATTGAGCATTTGCGACATCCCATTTAATTTGGAAGACATGCTCTTGGTTGTCTTCGACATTGGCCCCTGAAGGACTAATCATCACAGGTCCTGCCAGGTTTTGAGGAGTAGCATGATTGATGACACCATCGCGAAAAATGGCCATGTGATCTTGGGGGAGATCGCTCTCTTCTGGATTCTGAAAGGTATCCAATTCGATACCAAGAGAAGGTGCAAAACCAGCGAAACCCATTCCTGAACCTGGAAGTCCAATGGCAGCGGTTCCTACTTGTTGAAAGACAAAGACAATACCATCGGCTCCGCCATCGTTGGCGCCCAGAAAAACGTCTAAAGTGATATCAAAATCGGCATCTAGATCCAGCGGATCATTGAACCAAACAGCACCATTTTGCCATGCTATTGCCGGTGTGATTGTATAACAATTGTTGCCGGTAGAAAAAGCATTGCCGACAGGGTTGCTCGATTGGGCGCAAGTTGCGAAAGCGACAAAAATCGCAAAAGCCGAAAATAAATATTTACCAAAGTGTAACATGTACACAGTAAAGATACGATGAGAATGCGGATTAGCGTGTAAAAGCGAAAAATACTGATTTCGATGTGTACAAACAAGGGGCATTTGTGAATACAATTTTGTTGTCGGCCCCACACCAGTATCATACCTTTGCGGAAAATTTTCACACATGAAATTCTTCATCGACACAGCCAACTTAGACCAGATACGCGAAGCACAAGACTTAGGTGTTTTAGACGGAGTAACTACCAATCCATCATTGATGGCCAAAGAAGGAATTACCGGTCAAGAGAACATTTTGAACCACTACAAAGCGATTTGTGCAATAGTAGATGGAGATGTAAGTGCTGAGGTAATTTCAACCGACTTCGCGGGGATGGTTAAAGAAGGAGAAGCTTTGGCTGCTTTGCACCCAAACATCGTTGTTAAAGTGCCGATGATAAAAGACGGTGTGAAAGCCATACGCTATTTCAGCGACAAAGGAATTCGCACCAATTGCACGCTGGTATTTTCAGCCGGACAGGCTCTATTGGCTGCAAAAGCGGGAGCAACATACGTTTCGCCTTTTATCGGTCGTTTGGACGACATCAGCACCGACGGATTGGAATTGATTGAAAAGATTCGACTGATATACGACAACTACGGGTTTGACACTCAAATTTTGGCTGCAAGCGTTCGCCATACAATGCACGTAATAGCTTGCGCAGAAATCGGCGCAGACGTTATGACAGGTCCGCTTAGCGTTATGCTTGCCCTTTTGAAGCACCCGCTTACCGATAGTGGTTTGGAGACTTTCTTGGCTGATTACAACAAGTCGCAAGGCAAGTAATCACCAAACGGTAACCAGAACGCAGTTTCGCCGTACATTTATACATGCTAATACAATTACATCCTGACAATCCTGATCCAAGGAAATTGAAGCAGGTGATCGACTGTTTGAAGGGCGGTGGTGTGATCATTTACCCTACCGACTCAGTGTACAGTATTGGGTGTGACTTTACCCAATCGAAAGCGGTAGAGCGTGTTGCGCGTGTGCGTGGAATAAAACTCGAGAAAGCAAACTTCTCGCTCGTATGCCGGGATCTCAGTCACTTATCTGAGTACACGAAACCTGTAGAAAATCACATCTACAAATTGATGAAGCGTGCCTTACCAGGGCCTTACACATTCATTTTGAATGCCAACAGCAGTGTACCGAAGATATTTAAATCGAACAAAAAAACCATTGGTATTCGCGTTCCAGATCATCCGGTGACCTTGGCCATCGTGCATGAATTGGGCAATCCACTTATATCAACTTCAGTTCACGACGACGATGAGATCATTGAGTACATCACCGATCCTGAATTGATTCATGAGAAGTATGCCGATTTGGTAGACATCGTTGTTGACGGCGGTATCGGACATGTTTTTGCGTCCACAGTGCTTGATTGCACCACAGGTGATGTAGAGGTGATACGTGAAGGGTTGGGACCTATTGAAGGACTGCTGTAATTAGCGGAAAGCCTGCGGCAGATAATTGATCAAGTCGCGCGCAATCAAGCCTATTTCTCCTTTTTCTTCGGCGGCTAAATCGCCAGCCCTACCGTGCAGCCAAACACCTGCTATGGCCGCTGTTTTTGGATCATATCTTTGCGCCAACAAAGAACCTATAATGCCTGTTAGTGCATCTCCACTGCCGGCTGTTGCCATTCCAGGATTTCCTGTTGGATTGAAATAAAGCGAACCGTCAGGACAAGCAATACGCGTAAAAGCGCCTTTTAAGACAATGATCAACTTGCGTTCTTTAGCTTCAGCCATAGCAGTTGATATGCGATCTAACGACGATTTATGCTCTCCAAACAGGCGATCGAACTCACCGGGGTGCGGGGTCATGATTGTGTTCTTCGGCAAGCGATCGAGCCATTCTTTGTATTGAGACAGAATATTGAGCGCATCGGCGTCTACAATCAAGGGCTTATCGACAGCATTCAACCACGCAGCAAAGTGTTTTGCAGTATCTACCCTGGTTCCGAGTCCAGGTCCTACTGCATAGGCCGTGTATTTGCCTGGACTTGGAAACACCTTTATAGCACCTTGACCAGCCACCCGAACGATGGCTTCAGGCACATAAGCATGCACAGCATCGACGCCAGATTCGGTTGTATAAACCGAAGTGAGCGCTGCACCTGAGCGCATAGCTGCAAGCGCTGAGAGCATAGCTGCGCCAACCATTCCTTCGCTTCCTCCGACAATCGCTAGATGTCCGTAAAACCCTTTATGCGAAAACTTGCTTCTGGATTTAAATACATCTGCGAAATCTGCTTTTTTGGTGAGCAGCCAATCCGACGACATTTCCTTTTCGAAAGCTATATCTAGTCCAATATCAACCACCTCAACCTCGCCTGTGAACGCTTCATTTTCATCGAGCATAAATGCTCTTTTCATGCTTTGAATGGTTGCTGTAATAGTCGTGTGAACACATTCCCAATCGGGGATACCATCGGCAGGAAGACCTGATGGCAGGTCGACACTAAACACATCGCAATTGCATTGATTGACAAACGCAATCATTTCTTTGGCTTCTCCTTTCGGGGCAGCTTTCAAACCACTTCCTAAAATCGCATCAACTATGAGATCAAACTTTAGATCAATTGGAGCTGAGGTGACAATTGAAACATCAGAACCCACTAAACGTTCACGATTTACTTCTGCATCCGCGCTGCTAGCGCGACCACTGAACCACACCGTGCAGGTCTTTCCTTCATTCGCGAGTATCCTTGCCATTGCTAATCCGTCGCCGCCATTGTTACCAGCGCCGCAGACGAATAGAATGGATTTCGCCTTTGGAAATCGAGCATTCAGGCAGCGGCAAAGGGCAGCAGCGGCACGCTCCATTAAATCGAGAGAAGATAACTTAGCGCTCGAAATTGTTGTAGCATCCCATTGACGGATTTGCTCCACTTGAAATAATTTGTCAGCCATTGGTTAGCGGGCTTTATCGTTCAGCATGGGCACGAAGGCAAAATCACCGTGCTCACGTGTCAGAATATCTTTGTCCTGTACACGCACAAGTTCGATCATTTTTTGTGTATTTCCTTCTCCTACAGGAATAATCATTTTACCCCCGATTTTTAGTTGAGCGAGCAAATCTTCAGGGACAAAAGGCGCACCGCATGTTACAAGGATTTTATCAAACGGTGCAAAAGGTGATTTCCCTTTATAACCATCACCAAAAAATCGTTGTGGACGATAGCCTAGGGCTTGAATAAGCGGACCGGCAGTATCGTACAATTCCTTTTGTCGTTCAATGGTGTAGACCCTCGCGCCGAGTTCGCAAAGAACGCAGGTTTGATATCCCGAACCGGTGCCGATCTCAAGCACCTTTTCACCTGCTTTCAATTCGAGCAATTCCGTTTGTCGCGCAACCGTCATTGGCTGTGAAATGGTTTGACCGGCAGCGATAGAAAACGCCTTGTTTTCGTATGCAAATTCAAGAAAAGCCGACGATAAAAAATAATGTCGAGGTATCTTCAGCATAGCACCAAGCACCTTTTCATCTTTCACTCCCATCTCCCGAAGCTCATCTATCAGCCGTTTCCTCAGCCCTTTGTGTCGGTACGTATCAATCAAATTCGTCATACCCCAAAACTACAATTACATCGCTTCCAATTGTTAATGTTGAAAAGTAAGAAGTAAACGACCCCATGTCGATAAGCACACGATTAATTTTGTAGCAAAGTAAGTGATCATGTTGAAGATTGGAGTTTTGGGTGCCGGCCATCTCGGTAAGATTCATTTGAATTGCATTTCGCAATTGAAAGACGTGTATGAATGTGTCGGATTTTACGATCCTGATTCAGAGAAGCGAAAGGAAGTATCGGAGAAATTCGGTTATGCAGCCTACGATTCTATCGATGCTTTGATTGATGCTTGTGACGTTGTAGACATAGTAACCCCTACCCTTTCTCACTTTGAATGTGCCACCGCGGCATTGAAGAAAACGAAACATGTTTTCATTGAGAAACCCGTTACCAACACCTTGGATGAAGCGCGTGCATTGGTGCGGTTGAATGAAGAGGCGAATGTGAAAATTCAGGTTGGACATGTGGAACGATACAATCCTGCATACGTAGCAGCGCGTGGAGCCTTTGACTCACCGCGATTTGTGGAGGCTCACCGCCTATCGCAATTCAATCCGCGAGGGACAGATGTTTCAGTGGTTTTGGATTTGATGATCCATGACATCGACATTGTGCTGAACGCTGTGGGTGGCAACGTTCGAAAAATCAGTGCTAGCGGCGTTGCGGTTTTGAGCGACACCCCAGATATAGCGAATGCGCGGTTAGAATTCGACAACGGATGCGTAGCCAACCTCACCGCGAGCAGAATTTCATTGAAAGCGATGCGAAAAGCTCGTTTTTTCCAACGTGATGCCTACATTTCCGTCGACTTCCTTACAAAAGAGACAGAAATTGTCCGCATGCGCGGAATAGAAGGTGAACCTGACCCATTTGCCATGACCATTGATCTTGGAAATGGAAAAGGTTTCAAAGAGATACTATTCGACAAGCCTGAAGTACACGAGGGAAATGCCATTCGTGACGAGTTAAAATCATTTGCCGAGGCGATCATAAACGACACGACACCCGAAGTAACGATAAGTGATGGATACCGTGCTTTGGATGTTGCGCATCGTATTTTAGAAAAGCTTAAAACTCCTTTTGATCAAGACTCCATAAGCTGAAAAAACTGTGTTGCATTGAGTAAAAGATCGTTGATCATGCCGTGATTTACGGTCAGAATTTTCTTGATCGACTGCTTGGCCTTGTCGTACAAGCCAAGTTTAAAATAGATGTAAGAAGTATAATTGTAAATATCCAAACTATTCCACGGTTTGAATTCAAGTGCTTTTTCGAAATCTATAATTGCCTCTTCTAGCCTATTGGCTTTAAACTTCGCAACACCGAGATGGTAAAACACTCCGGTTTCTTTTGGATCAATAGCCAGCGCTTCGTTGTAATAAGTGATGGCTTCATCGTATCGTCCTGAGTTGAAATAAAGTCGACCTGTTTGAATGAGTGATTTTGCGTCGTTCACGAATTCAAGCGAGGCTCTCTTTGCTGGTGCCGCACCTTGTAAGTCAAAAGAAGGGTCGAATTGGTCGTCGTTGATTTGTAGATTGTTATTCATGTCTTTCAATTTGAGTGCAATCTATACCCATACCAATTGTTACGATGTACGGCAGTCCCTTATCGCTTTGTAGGTTTTTTCCTCATGGTGATAAGATGTGAAAAACCGAGGTTAGAAAGTGAGGTGACGACTGAAATCGAACGCTTACCTTTGACATCCGCTTTAGCGCGGGATAAAAGAATAGAGATGAATAAGTACTGGTTTACCTGCAAAGTTCGTTACATGCGAATTGATGGCTCAGGCGATGAGCGTAAAGTTACCGAGCAATATTTATTAGACGCTTATAACTATACCGAGGCTGAAACGCGCATTTCGTACATCTTAGAGCAGATGGGTGTAGGGCCGTTTGAAGTACTTCAAATCACCAAGTCTAATTTCAATGAAGTGCTGCGCTACGACGATGCGGATCACTGGTTTCGCGTGAAAGTTGCTTTTGTTTCTTTTGATGAAGAAAGCGGGAATGAGAAAGAGTCGAATCAGAATTTCCTTATCTCGGCATTGGACATACGCGACGCGTTTGATAAGGTGACTGACTTTTTAAAGCACACCATTTCAACGTGTGTCATTCCTTCTATTACGTATACCAAACTTGTTGATGTGTTCCCGCTATCAGAAGAGGAGCCTGGTTTGCGTGAAGTCCGTGAACGTGGATTAACAGCCGCACCTAACAACGAAAGCATTGCAGAAGAGGAAAATTACTGAGCCGAAGGAATCATCCCTCTGATTCCCATATCGACTACCTGTTCACCAATGCCCGGCTCATATTTTCCATCTACCGTGTTTTCTACCCATTCGAAACTTTGATTGGTTGAAAGCGATAGCGTCACGATGATGTCTGACGTTTCGTTGCCTGTAATTACGAGTGGTGAAGTAAACTCTCCTGTAACGACGCAGCTTCCCGCCGGAACAGGCGAAGTTGCCCAAATAGGATTAACCACCGTTGTTGCTCCCGCAGGTGCTTGTCCTGTGAACACATTGCCAAAGGTCTCAAACCCCCAATATCCTTGCAGCTTATTTGCATTTACCTCTACCGTTTCGTTAGAAATCGTGTACGAGTTGATGTAGTTATTGAAGCCAACAAAGCTTGCTAATGTGCCTGTTAAGTCGAGACCAGATGTCCGATAGTCAATATTGAAATTTTGGTATGAAAGTGATACACGTGCGTAGGTATAGGTGCCTGGAGCGAGATCTGAAATGGGCCGTTTCACGAAATTTTGTCCTTCAGATAAGATACGCGCTTGATCAAAATCGATGGCAGCATCGCCCCCAGCGTTAGTCTGCGGACCGTTGTAGAGTATCTCCCCCATTCCCAACGCTGTCAAAGCTGAGGGGGTCAACTCCAGGTAATTTGCAGAAATCGAATTGAACGATGGCGTCTGCGCTGCATGTCCGGCTGGCATTGAAGATGGATTACCCAAATTATCAAGTCGCGGCTGCGATTCATCGAAAGCAAAACGGAAAATTATACTTGGTTCGTTGATGACTATCGGCGATTCGTTGTCCTTTTTACAGCCATAGATAACTGAAAACACGGTGATTGCACCAAAGAATATTAAAAAATTCCTGAAGCTATTTATAGATTCCATAGTAACTCATTAATGTGCATTTAGGTGCCTTTTTTCTCGTAAATGCATTGTTTTCGAAAGATAATTAGAAATCCATTTGTCAGACGATTCCTAAAAGACGAAATACCTATAACCTTAAAAACAACATGTCGTTATGGTTGACTTAGGTGTGTGACAGCACCCCATTAAGTAACACCAATAACTATGCAGGTAAAGAACCTATTTAAGGCTAAGCTTATTGCGTTCGTGATATTCTTGATTACCTCAACAGCAATCAACGGACAACTAAATCTAACAGCAACGTCCTCAGCGGGCTACACCGTAAACATTGAAATACTCCCCGTTGATATTTCTGCCAATGCAAATTGCACTTGGGGTTACAATTACAATGTTGTTCTAGAGTACAGTATGACATTTAGCGGGAGTAACATACCATCAGGGTTGTACTTCATAAGCGGATCAATTGGTTGTGGAAATAATTCTCACTTTTTCATACTTCCTTCATCTGGCGGAACTGGAACGATAACAACCTTATCAAATCAATGGCGTGCAGTCTCTGATTGCGCGACAGCAACACCTGAATCTTTGGATTGCGGAAATGTGCAAATACAACTAATTGGTTTGGGGATACCATATCAAACACTCACGGGGGTCGTCGATTTCGATTTGCCTCCAGTAGATCCACCGGTGGTCGACGTGTCGTGGAATGGGACCGTTTCGGATAGCTGGAATGAAGCCACCAACTGGTTGTCTGGAGAAGTTCCATTTCCTGGTGCGAATGTAACAATCGGTGCAGGATCGAATTTCCCTACCATTAGTGGTTCTATCGAGGTAAATGACCTCATCATTGAAACCGGGAGCGGCATATTGTTCGAAAACAGTTCTGCGAATTTGGTTGTAAATGGAGATTTCATCAACAACGGAGATTTCGCACCTGCTGCAGGAAAGATAACGTTCTCAGGATCTGAGCCCCAAATTATTTCTGGCGATATCCCACCCATTTTTCATGGCTTGAGGATATCCTCAACAGCTACAGTTACGCTTGAAACAGACATTGCCCTTACCGGGGCCTTGCAACCCAATTCAGGGATATTTGATTGGAACGGACATGCAGTAACGTTGCTTTCAGATTCCGAAAACACTGGTAGCATAGGAGAAATTAGCGATGGAGCTCAAATCATCGGCGATGAGATTATTTATCACCGGTACTTCCCTGCAGCGTCTGGAAACTGGCGGATGATGTGTTCACCGCTCACAGATGCCACATTCGAGCAGTGGAACGACGACATACCGACAACTGGATTTCCAGGATCTGACTATCCGAATTATCCCAACGCCGGTAACCCATGGCCAAACATTCGGAAATACGACGAAAGTGTCATGAATGAGGAAATGAGTACAGGGTTCGTTCCGATTTCAAACATTACAGAAGAAATCGAAAATGGAAGGGGCTATTTCACCTACTTCATCCCTTCTGGAGGGGTTATCGATATGGAAGGAACCTTCAAACGAGGAGAGCATACCTGGGAACTCTCCAATACACCGGGAAATGGTTCGCCAGCAAATGTTGGATGGCACCTCATCGGAAATCCATATCCTTCGGCAATCGATTGGGCCAACACCGATGGCTGGTCGAAAACAGGAATATCAGGTGCCGTATATGCGTTTGACCCCGCCCAAGGGCAATACTCAAGCTATAACAACGGTGTTTCTACCGGACAAATGAACGGTCAAGTGGCATCATTTCAAGCATTTTGGGTAAGAGCCAATGGTAACAATGCTACATTGACAATCAACGAAAAAGCAAAAACGAGTAGCAACGGAATATTCTTTAGAAGCGGAAGCAACGACACAAAAACACTTGTGCGTATTCGATTAAAAACTGATGCACCAAATGTTTGGGACGAGGCTGTTATCGGATTCCACGACGGTGCTTTTATAGAGTACGACCCTGATTTGGATGCAATTAAAATGTTCGCTGCTGACACCAATTTGCCAAACATAGCCTTGGTGCCTGACACCACACTCAATGACCCATACAGCATTGCTATGGTTCCAATACCAGTAGAAGACAGTTCATACGACCTGTTCATTAAACCAGGCAATAAAACTTCTTTCACACTAGAGAACACCTTAGTCGATAGCTTCGATAGTGATATTTGCATGGTACTCGAAGACCGCGAAATGCAGACCATGCAACCTTTCAACATGGGTGATGTATATGCATTCTCAGTGGGAGAAATGGACCTCAGCAAGCGTTTTGCACTGCACGTAACCGCTCCGTTGGATGTTACGGTAATGTCTGAAAACTGTCCGAATGCCAACAACGGAACCGCTGTTGTGCAAGGATTTGGTGAAGCACCGTGGACTTTCACTTGGCTCAACGAGATGGGAAATATCATTAGAACAACAGAGAACTCAACGTCTGCAGATGTTCTCGACGACCTTGCCCCAGGATTTTACGAAGTGCGCATTACCAACAATGCCGAAGTGTGCAACAGCGCAGAAAAAATCATTCAAATAGATACTGCACCAGATTTCGATATTATAACCCATGTCTCGGCACCTGCTTGCAATAGCGAAGAAAACGGACTTGTTATATTCCAAATTGGTGATTATAGGTCATGGGACATCTCGTTAACTGATCTTGAAAATGCGACGACAATTGTGCTAAATGATGTTTCGTCGGACTCCTTAATTTCAGGACTTTCGAGTGGTATTTATGAATTCACGGCTTCCAACTTTTGTCAAAATTCATTCAGAAAATCCACTATAGAATTGATTGACAACAACGCTGTAACCGCCAGTTTCGAGGCATCAGAGTCTGTAGTCAGCATTGCTGATGGAGGGCTCATTCAATTCAATAACACAAGCTCCACAAATTGTCATTCATTCAAATGGGAATTTGGCGATGGCACATCGGATAGTTTGAGCACAATGCCAGCACACAGCTATCAGCATTGGGGGCAGTACAACGTCCGACTTACTGCTTCAAACGAAAACTGCACGGATACATTTGAAACCTTAGTATCAGTAACTGGAGTGCAGTCAACAGGCGATTTCTCAGGTGTAGAAATGCTTGCAAACTTGACCGATCAAGAAACGACTGCTTCAGAGCTAAAGCTCGATGTTACATTTACAGATCAAAGCTTGATGATCCAAGCAGAAGAAGCTGTTGAAGGACAGATCACTGTCAAAATAAACAGCATTACAGGACAACTTGTGATGGAAAAAACACTGAATGAATTGCCAACAGAAGGCACCGCGATAGACATTTCGAGTTTGAATCAAGGATTATACACATTTGGGATTCAAACAGAAAAAACAATGTTGAAGAGTGGTGAATTCGCCAAATAACATATACCCCAAGTTTTTAAGAACCTAACAACTTAGTTATGGAATCAACTGTCAAAAAAAGTCGAAAATTTTTTAAAACCATCTCAGCGCTTGCATTTCTTATCATAGTAGTAAGCAAACTGAGCGGCCAAGCAACTTTCGAAGTTCCTTCAAGCCATGGCTATACTGTTCATGTGACACTATTACCGACGTCGGTACAGGCAACTACTTCCTGTGCCAACGGTTACAACTATCAAGTTGACCTTGATTACACAATCTCATTCTCGGGAACAAATATTCCCGCTAGTTTATGGGTCATGCAAGGATATGTTGGCTGTGATGCAGGATCTCACTTTTTTCAACTTCCTGAAACAGCAGGCAGCGGCACAACAACATCTGGCACAGGCTTTAGTTATCATTGCAATTGTGAGCAAAGCACACCCGATCTTATAGGGTGCAATACATTGCAACTTCTTATAAGTGGCCCTGGTATATTGTATCAAACCATTTCTCAGGATTATAGCTATGAAACACCTGCTAACAATACAGCGAAATGGCTGGGCACGGTGAATAGCAGCTGGTCAAATCCTTTGAATTGGGACGAGTCTGTTGTCCCTTACTCTGGATCAGACATTCTGGTTTCCTCGGAAGCTCAAAACCCCATGATGATAAGCCAAAACATTTGTATCAAAGACCTCATCTTAGAAGCTGGAAGCTCAGCAAGCATTGCCGACAATTCAATCAATGTTAGATTGACAGGCGATATTATCAGCGATGGTGAATTTAACCCTTTGAAAGGTAAAATATCTCTTGAAGGAGGAACCCCTCAACTTATTGGAGGTACATCATTAACTACATTTCACAACTTAAGAATCAATTCATATTCAACAGTTACACTCAATTCAGACATTTCAATATCCGGTTTTCTTCAACCCGACCGCGGCACATTTGATATGAACGGGCATAAGCTTCGGATATATTCTGATGCAGATTTCACAGGGGCTATTGGACAGATTAAAAGCACCTGCGTATTCATTGGGGATTCACTCGAATACCATCGCTTTTTCCCGGCAGGATCCGGAAATTGGAGAATGCTAAGTTCACCGCTGAATGATGCAACATACGAGCAATGGAACGACGACATTCCTACAACCGGGTTTTTAGGTGCTGACTATCCAAATTACCCAAATGCTTCAAATCCATGGTCTAACATACGGACATACGATGGGGAAAACCTCAACGAAACCATGTCTCAAACTTTTGAATCAATTGAAAACATCACTGATTCCATTCCTTTAGGAGATGGTCATTTCGTTTACTTTATTCCGTCGGAAACTACGATAGATATGACAGGTACCTTTTTGAAAGGCAATCACACATGGATCCGCTCAAATGGCAGTCCAACCCTCAACCAAAACAACGGTTGGCATATGTTGGGCAATCCTTATCCTTGTCCGATCGACTGGGATAAATCTTCCGGCTGGTCGAAAAACGATATTTCAAATGCTGTTTATGCCTTCGATCCCACCACAGGTCAGTATTCGTCTTACGTAAATGGCGTTTCTACAGGAAGAATGAATGGAAAAATCGAATCTTTTCAGGCATTTTGGGTTAAAACAAATGGCACAGGCATGAACGTTACTGTGAATGAAAATGCCAAAGCCACTTCAGCGGGTGTTATGCTTCGAAGCACCGACGCGAACACGGAAAGTCTGGTGCGTGTGATATTGAACAATCAAAACAACGTCCCTATCGACGATTGTGTCGTTGGCTTCAACTACCTCGCTTCAGAATTTTTTGATGAGAATCTCGATGCACTAAAACTTTTCGCCAACGATACGAACGTACCGAACATTGCCATCTATCCCGACACCCTTACTTCTCAATCGATGAGTATTTCGACATTTCCAGTTCCGGTTGATGAAACCGTTATTAACCTGATGATCAAGGCAGGAAATCAAACGACATTCTCAATTGAAAACGGTATGATTGATTCTTTCGAAGACAACTTTTGTCTGAAGCTGCTCGATCGAGAAACCGACCAACTCTATGCGTTTAACTTAGGTGAAAAATATGAATTTAGTGTAGGAGAAATTGATCTTCGGTATCGCTTCGCATTGGTTGTAGGTGCCCCGATGGATGTTATCGTGATGGGCGAAACTTGTCAGGGAGACGACAACGCAAAAATAACTGCTCAGGGTTATGGTGAGGCTCCGTGGACATTTGAATGGGCAGATGAGATGGGGAACATAATCAAAACAACTGAAAACGCCTATGAAGCCGATAAACTTGAAAATCTCTCACCTGGATTTTATACCATCGAGGTATCCAATAACAATGAGTTATGTAATTCCGCCATTGAAGTTGTGCAGGTAGAAGCCGCTCAACTGCCAGATATCGTATCTACATGTACTCCAGAAAATTGCAACACCCTCGGTAATGGAAGCATAGCTTTGAACATCAACGATGATTTTAGCTATTATATCACAATTACCAACGGTGAAAACAACGAAGTCATTGAATTAACGAATATTCAATCTGATACTTTAATTACTCAATTGGGAGCGGGAGTATACTCGTTAATCGCCGACAACGGGTGTCCGAATCAGCTTGAAACACAAATCTTGAACTTAAGAGATCCTGATGCCGTGTATTCAAATCCATCAGCAATTTGCACTTCAACAAGCATCGCCGAAGGTGGTAAAATATCCTTTCTAAACAACTCTTCAACGAATTGTACCAATTTCAAGTGGGAATTTGGCGACGGAGAAGTTGATTCAACAAATGTTTCTCCATTGCATATTTACAACCACTGGGGGACTTACAACGTGAAGTTGATTGCCAACAATGCATTTTGCACCGACACAGCGCAGATGATTGTTCAGGTGAGTGGCGTTGGAAACTCCGGAAGTAACAATTCAACCGAAGCCATGGCCGCCATTCAGGAAGATCCACAATTAACCAATCGATCCATGGATGTGAAAATATTTTCCGATCAGTTACAAATTCTATCTGAAGTAGCCATTGAGGGACAAATTGTTCTCAAAATCAATAGCTTAACAGGTCAATTGGTTTTTGATAAAACGATGAATGAACTTCCAGCGGGCGCTACAACCATTGATATCTCGAGTTTGAATCAAGGACTATACACGTATGGCATTCAGACCGAAAAAACGATTTTGAAAAGTGGCGAGTTCGCCAAATAGTTAGTTGTTTTTGTGTGTAAAGTAAGCAAAAGTGGCCTGGGTAATAATGCAGTTGCGTTGTTTATCCAGGTCATTTGCTTTTAACCCATGAATTCCCATGCCGATTTGTATGCCCCTATTTCTTCGCAAAACTCAAGAAACGAAGCATAAAAAGCATCATTTCCTAAGGTGGCACTATCGCCTATCACAACAAGTTTCTTCTTAGCTCGAGTCATAGCCACGTTCATCCTTCTGTAGTCTGTTAAAAAGCCAAGCTGTCCGTCGTCATTGCTTCGCACCAACGATATATAAATAACCTCGCGCTCTTGTCCTTGAAACCCATCAACGGTTTGCACAGCAATTCTGTCATCCTTTATCAGCATCTCATCCAACAAATCAACTTGTGCACGGTATGGCGAAATAACACCAATATCAGCCAAATCCGGGTATTGATTCATTAAAGCAGCTAGGTGACGGCACAACAAACTTGCTTCTTCACTATTGTTTCGGCTTTCGCCGGATGTTGATCGGCTCTCTTCGAACCCACATCCTGCAGTATCTATAAATTCAATTGCCATTTCATCAATGCCCAATTTACGCATGGCGTTATCAGCATTGGCAATTAGTTTATCGCCATAGAAATAGCGGTTCGAAAACGCCATTATTTCATTGTTCATGCGGTACTGTTCGTTCAATAATAGTGCATCTTCGCTTCTTCCTATCGCCTTTTCAATCAATGTTATCTCCAGCCCTTCTTTCGCGGCTTTCGCCGACTTTACGGTTGGCGGCAACTGCCACGGATCGCCTGCCAAAACCACTTTGTTGGCTTTTAAAATCGGTATCCATGTGGCAGGTTCAAGTGATTGTGCAGCTTCATCAATAAACACCGTATTGAACTCAACTTCTTTCAACCGACGATCAGAGGCACCAATCAATGTGCAAGCAATCACATCCGCTTTAGCGATCAAACTTTGTTCTGCAAAATTTGATATTTCCCGTGCTTCTTTATCCAGACTTCTCGCTTCAGCCCTCGCTTCCGAGCGTTGTTTGCGTTCTTCCGGGCCAAAATTTCTTTTGTATTTATCCGCCTCCTTTCTGCTGTCATCCGCCCTTTTTCGCAATTCTTTGATGACCTTTTGCTCTGGCATCAGACTTAATTTATGATCCAACCCAGATGTTAAAACTTCTTCGCTCAGCCGCGAAGGATGTCCGAGTCGCAGCACATTCACACCCGCCATTTGCAATTTTAAAGTAAGGTGATCCACAGCCGCATTACTTGGCGCGCTTACTAAGATTTTTTCTTTTTGCGCCATTCGGCGGATTGCCTCTACAAGAGTTGTGGTTTTCCCTGTGCCTGGAGGTCCGTGCACAACAATTACATCTTCAGAACCAATGATCGTTTCAATCGCGTTCTTTTGCGAATCATTAAAAAGATCGAGGCCATGCTGAGCCTCTCTCAATAAAGTTGTTGATTTATAGGCTAAGAGGATATCTCTGATTTCCTTCAATCGCCCTTTCTCGACATTTATTGCTTCGCTCATTGCTTTCTCCATTTCGAAGAAGGAGCGATCGTCGAAACGGACGTCCATGGCCCATCTGCCGTCACGGATGCCATCAGGAAGTTCATCAGTCGAAAAAATCAGTTTGACTGAATCCGATTTGATCCAAGCAATGAGGGCCTTTAACTTGTCGCCAGCATCATCGGTTTTATATAGAAAAACAGGACTTCCCGTTTGGAAATTATCGGCAGGATGATCACCGTGAACACGGTTAAAAACGACCCAAATTTGTCCACCGTTTCCAAATCCAAATTCTTTAAATTCAATTGGGTACCAACAAAGTCCATCTTCTTTCTTCTCTTTGATGCTTCTGTTGGAAATGACGCTTTCAAGTCGACGCTCTTCTTCATCTCTTTCCATTCGCAGCAACAGCGCTACCTTTCCCAATTCTTCAACGGCAGTTTTTTCCATAAATAAAGCCCGTCCACTTGGTGAACGGGCTTTAAAAGTAAAATGTATTGTCTATGAACCCTAAAGATTCAAGCTTTATTTTCTCAAGATGGTCAACTCACCTGAGTACATGTGCATACCTGTTGGGAAGTTGATGCCAAGTATGAAGTAGTATGTTCCATCAGCAACATCTTCTTCACGAGGCGACCAATTGTTGTCGTAATTTAACGACTCATAGACAAGCGTTCCCCAGCGGTTGTAGACTTGCAGCGTATTGTTTTTGAAGTAAGTCAAACCTTCAATCGAAAACTTATCGTTTTTCGTATCATCATTCGGACTGATGACGTTCGGAATATCGCCTACTTCGCACAGTTGCAGTTCAACAAGGTGAGTGCTTGATTCAACAAACTGACAAGGCTCGGTCATTGAAACCGTAAACTGATATAGCCCTGGTTCCTCCACTTCTGCCCACAGGTTGTCGCTCACAAAATCAAACGTTTCTGTTTCTTCGTTGTAAACCTGCCACAGGTAAGTATACTCGCCAATGTTGCTTTGCTCTGGTGCTGTTAACAATACCAATTGTCCGCTGCATTCCAACAATGTATCCGGATTAAAAATGGCAATTGATGGTGGAATACCAACTGTTATAGAAGATGTTGAAGAACATTCAGGTGCACCAACAGGGAATACCGTGACATTGAATACGGTTTCTGATGTAAGGTTACTCACAGAAGGCGTTGCGATACTCGGGTTGTTGAGGAGCGTAGGTTGATCCCATTGGTAAACATATTGCTGACCAGCCATTGGGTTGGTCACAGTTCCGTTCAGGGTAATTGTGTTACCGCAGAAATATGCCGGCGCACTAGCGGCAGCAATTGGGCCTTGCACTGCAGTAACGGTTACTGTTTCCTCGTAAGAACAACCATGGTTATTCGTTACATTATAAACATATTCCTGAGCACCCAATTCAGTTGGCAGGATTGTGAGATCATTGCAGTCGGCTGAAGTGTTTGTTACCCACGTATCATTCGACCAAAAAGTGGAGTCACAAGCAGCTCCAAAAGTCGGTGTGAAGATAATTGGATCTGCAAGTAGATCTGGGTTAAAGTTAATTGTCCAGTCGAAAATAAATCCATTATCAGAGCCGAAAGAATCGCAAATTTCTATGGTCCAGTTACCATTGAGCGGACAACCAAGCAACAAATCCCATGGTTGAGCGGCAGCATATGTATCAGAAGGCAGAGTAGTAAACGAAATCGATTCATCAACCCAAGTTCCATTGGTGGCATCCCAGGCCCAGTAGTAGTCAAATCCAACCCCTTGCTCATTTGGCTGACCATCATCGTCTACAGGAACACCAAGATAGGTTCCACCTCCGCCTTGTTGATGCAGTGCAAGAGACTGACCGTTCGGACAAATAACCGAAATGGTTAAGTCTCCCATGTAAGAGTGTTCGAAATTTATAAATATGTCTTGTAAGTCTGAAATAGTCTCCAACGTTTGACCAGGAGCATAGGCCGTAAACGTAATATCACTTTCAAAACAAGTCGACTGATCATCTGGAATAAATAAGAGTCCACCCAAATTTGTACTTGGCGAGCCATCCCAAATTACACCATTCACAACACCATTCAAATCAATTTCTTGTCCGAGACAAATCTGAACATCCTCAGAAGTTCCAGTAAAATCAGGATCCGTAGCCACCATGACTACATAATCAGTCAAGTTGTTGTTCTCGCAGTCTGTATCATCAGTTACATGCAACTGGATTTTGTATCCACCTGGTTCTGCGTAAGTGTAGTTTATTTCAGGGATGGTTGTAGTAACTACATCACCGTTACCCATATTCCATTCATAAGATACGATCTGAAAACCTTCGGCAACAGTAGACTGGAAGGCATCGAACGATAGTTCAGTTCCAGGGCAAGTAAGCACAGGCGAACCTCCATCTGTGTTTACAACAGCAACAGGAGGCTCACATGGATATCCACAAGAAATCTCAGCAGTAAAGTTACCGTTATCAGCGCCATCACTGGTAAAATTCAAAGTTATACAACCACTTGTATTGTCAACTGAGTTGAAGACATTCTGAGCTTGTAGCGTGAAACCTGTGTATGTGCCGATTACGGGCGCAGTATTATCAGGGCCATCATAAATTGTAATTTGGTCACCATCACCAAGGTCGCAAAGATTAAAGTACAGGTTAATCACAGTTTCAGGCGCTTCGGCGCAGATTGTGATTGTATGGTTTTCATTCGCTGTGTAGTCGCCGGCGGTCATACCAGAGTCTACAAGGAAGCCGACACACGCAGTGATATCTGGACCTGCAACCGACATTTCTTGAGCGAAAGAAAACAAAGGCAAAATTGCAATTAGCAATCCGATTAACTTTTTCATTTCCCTTGACGATTTGCAGCCGCGGCTTGGTTCACTTTATTCCGTTCATTCAGCACGTTAAATCTATCATTGCTGAAGAAAAACAGTACTCCTTTATCTCCCACACGATAATAGGTTGGCTTGTCATCGGAAAGCTCCACATTGTATAGAAGTGGATTGAATGTTTCCGGGTTGAAATTTCCAGCAGTCAATGCTGGCGCATTTGATTTCGGTGTCAAATCAGCGATATTCAACATTTCGTCAGTAATTTTCGCATCCACTATGAACTGCCAACCGCTCAATGACCAAAATGCCAATTGATCCGACTGTAATTGATCCATTGCAGCGAGCTCTGCAGGAGAGAATGCGGCCTCTACTCGTGACGCACCTAAGTCTTGTGCATTCACTAAAGAAACCATGAGAACTGCGCCTAAGACGCTCCAGAACTGTTTCATCGTTTACTTATTTCAGGTTTATTTCATAGATGACAAACGTTCGAAAGAAGTTGCCTCCAAGGTCAAAAATACCAATTTTCGTCGGTTAGAGCCCTCTTCTTATACAGAAACCACGTTCAAGAAATTGCAAAACGAGGTATTCTATGCTGAATTTTCAAATTGTTTGGCAATTCTAACCGCAGTGAAAACAAACTGATTCCTTTTCTTTGCGTCGCAAACCGACCAATATATGAAGCTTGTTGAAGTTACAACACCGGCTGAGGTGAAAGCATTTCTTGACCTACCCAGCTATATATATCGCAATGATCCGAACTGGATTCCTCATTTGAAGCAGGACATCCAAAAAGTGTTTGACCCCAAAGCGAACAGATCGTATCGGGATGGTGTAGCAAAACAGTGGATAATAATGGATAGCACCCGATGCATTGGAAGAGTCGCTGCGTTTTATTCTTCCAAATATTCGAAAGGCATGGAGCAGCCCACAGGAGGAATGGGTTTTTTCGATTGCATTGACAATCAAGAAGCTGCGAATTTGCTTTTTGAAACATGTAAAAAATGGTTACTCGAGCAAGGGGCAGAAGCCATGGATGGCCCGATAAATTTTGGAGAGAAAGATCGCTTTTGGGGATTGTTGGTTGAGAATTTTACAGATTTGAGCAGCTATGCGTTAAATTACAATCCGGCCTACTACGTCGGCCTTTTCGAAAACTACGGTTTCCAGCGCTATTACAACCAATTCATTTATTGGCGTGATTTACATCTGCCTGCTCAAGAGGTCTTCGTAAGAAAGTACAATCATTTGATGAAGGATCCAGCTTTCCGTATCAGCAACGTTAGAAATCACAATTGGGATCAATTGGCTGAAGACTTCAGAACTGTTTACAACAACGCTTGGGGTGGTCACCATGGATTTAAGGCAATGCCCGAAGCGCAAGCGAAGCGCATTATTTCCAGTCTAAAACCTATTATAGACAGAGACATAATTGTGTTCGTTTACCACAACGATAAGCCCGTGGCCTTCTACGTGAACATCCCAGAATTGAATGAGATATTCCGACATGTTGGGGGTAACTTGAATTGGCTTGGGAAATTGAAATTTCTTTGGCACAAATGGAGAAAGACTTCAAAAATTATGGTCGGGATTGTCTTTGGCGTTGATAGAGCCTATCACGGACAAGGCTTGGAGGGTGCCATGATCAAGTGGACGGAAGATAACATCGTAAGTCTGAATCGTTATCACACCACCACACTGACATGGATTGGCGATTTCAATCCGAAAATGATTCATGTTGCTGAGAATTTGGGTGCAATTAAGTATAGAACGTTGGCAACATACCGTGTTTTGTTCGACGAAAACCGTGCATTTAACCGTGCACCGATTGTCGGATAAACATGTACGATATTGAATATCAGTTATTTAATCTTTTATCTGAATTCCATTTGCAGATTTAACAGAAACTCCTTTATATTTGCAGCCCCTAAAGAAAGGGGAAAATGATCTCGTAGCTCAGCTGGTAGAGCAGTACACTTTTAATGTACGGGTCCTGGGTTCGAGTCCCAGCGGGGTCACTTATAAAAAAGGCAGTTTAATGAATCTGCCTTTTCTTTTTCTTACATTATTTGATCTCGGCTAGGTCAGGTTGTGAAACCATTCCGGTTGGCTTTCTTGCCGAGCTCCGCCTCGGTTTTGATTAGGTAATCGATGAATCACGAGCCTTTGAAGGTCGAGGCATCTGCCCAGGTGCTGAAATTGGTAGACAGGCATGGTTGAGGGCCATGTGTCCGAAAGGGTGTGCGGGTTCGAGTCCCGCTCTGGGCACTTTTCATTTATCCTCCTCACACTTCATTATTAAGCTTTGTTCGCTTGAAATGATTTCAGATTCACAGCAAGCACTATCCATCATTTAAGTGCTTCATGATCGTTCTTCCTATATCTTTGTAACCATAGAACACCACACAAACCGTGATGTTATACAAATATGGATATCGAGATCAAACCACTTTCTGAATGGCCTATCAACACAGCTCGTCCGCTCATCATCGCAGGGCCATGCAGCGCTGAAACCCCAGAGCAGGTATTCCAAACAGCTGCGGAATTGGGAAAGACAGGTAAAGTAAGTTTATTTCGAGCCGGCATTTGGAAACCAAGAACCCGACCAGGATTTTTCCAGGGCATAGGCGAGCCAGCTTTGCAATGGCTTGTTGAAGCAGGCAGAAACGCCAACCTTCCAGTAACAACTGAAGTCGCAAATTCAGCCCATGTCGAAGCTGCCCTTAAAGCAGGAGTTGATGTCTTGTGGGTAGGAGCGCGCACCACAGTGAATCCATTCTCAGTTCAAGAGATAGCTGATGCGTTGAAAGGAGTAGACATTCCCGTAATTGTCAAAAACCCCATCAATCCCGATCTTCAGCTATGGCTTGGGGCAATAGAACGCTTTTCACTCAGCGGCATTACAAAGTTGATGGCTATGCACCGCGGATTTTCGAACTATGGTTCGGATGCCTACCGAAATCCACCTATGTGGGAGATTCCGATTTCACTGATGACAATGCTGCCGAAGCTGCCGGTCTTGTGTGATCCTAGCCATATTGGTGGTCGCAGAGATTTGTTGTTCCCTATAGCTCAAAAAGCGATGGATTTGGGCATGTTAGGCTTCATGATTGAGGTTCATCCCAATCCCAATCAAGCATGGAGTGATGCACAACAGCAGATCACCCCAGACGTCTTCAAAACCTTAACAGAGGGATTGGAGATTCGCAGTTTACGATTGGAAGACCCGGCCGTGACCCATACACTTGAGGATTTGCGAGCGCGAATTGACACAATCGACGAGCAAATTTTCCGCTTTATGAAGCAAAGGCTATCCGTAATAGAAGAGATTGGACTCTATAAAAAAGAGCATGACCTAACCATCCTTCAGCTTGAGCGCTGGCGTGAGATTGTAGAAACGAGGATAAAATGGGCAACAGAGATGGGTTTAGACACCGAGTACATCAAGCAATATCTGCAGTTAACGCATTCTACGTCGATACGGACTCAAAGTACTGTAATGAACACCGGTAAAGAAGACGAGGTTATTTGGTAGATTCAGATTTGCAAGTTGCGTTTTTGTCGTAATGGACAAACATTGCGATCCATATTGCGCGAGACAAACGGAATAAGACTGGGAGCAAAACAACCAAAGTTGTTACTCCAACAGTTAGAAACGTTGCAGGGTTCTCAAAAAAAGAAAAGGAGATCCAACCAAGGGCATTGAAGGTCATCAGCGCCACCAAAACAGCAACCCACAGAGCAACGGTTAGCGCATAACTCACATAAGCCGCTCCGAAAAAGAAACCAGGTTCCCTCACAAAATCTTCTTGACAGCAATTGCATTTGGAATGCATTGTGGTCATAGCAGAGAATTTGTAAGGATTTGGCTCAATGAATAGTTTTCCCTGATGACACTTAGGACATCGAAAAGATAGGATTGGGTAGAGTTTTGAGGATTTGAATGCCATTGGACAAAAGTAGCGATTGGAGGGGATGAAATAATATGACTTAAGTCACAAACTTCTGAATTCGTTGATTGTCTGCAAAGATACCCAACCTTATACATTCACTTACAAAATGAAAGGTATGGTTCACATAATCCTTTAAAATCTTTCATTTCAATCAACTAGATTGGCTCTAACAGTAAAAAATGGGCACAAAAAAAAGTCCGCGCCCGGACTTTTAATTTTCTCAAGGGTGAGATTGCTTGCTTAACTTTTTGCTTATAGAACTTCAAATGAAACATTCTACAGGTTCTTTAACGACACCTTCCTTTGTAAGGTTTCAATTTTTTCTAAAAAAATCATCAACCTAAAAAATCTCCCAACTTCCCCGCCCGTGCTAGCCTTACTCCTCGTTCTGTATGCTCTACAACGCAACATTCGTTCTCTGAATCGTGCTCTAAAAACAAAATATATTGCCGATCGGCTGCCTCATTCAAAAATTTCTCTTTCTCATCGAGTGTGAGCAATGGTCGCGTGTCATATCCCATAACATACGGTAATGGTATATGACCTACACTTGGCAACAAATCAGCCATGAAAACAATGGTCCTACCCCCTACTTCTATCTTCGGTAACATCTGACTCTCTGTATGCCCGTCCATGAAATAAACGTCAATGCCAGGAAATACAGACTTTGTTTCAGAAGATGCTCTGTCGATGAACTTTAATTGTCCGCTGTCAGCTATCGGACGAATATTCTCACTCAAAAAAGATGCTTTCTCCCGAGCATTGGGCTTGGTTGCCCATTCCCAATGTCGCTCACAACTCCAAAAATGGGCGTTCTTAAATGTTGGCCGAAATTGATCTCCTTCTCTGCCTATCGCCCCGCCGCAATGATCAAAATGTAAATGGGTTAAAAAGACGTCGGTGATATCATCTCTATGAAACCCTAGCTTGTTCAGCGACTTGTCTAAACTGTCTTCTCCATGAAGATGAAAATGACTGAAAAATTTCTCGTCCTGCTTGTCGCCAATCCCACAGTCTACCAATATCAGCCGCCCTTGATCTTCTATTAACAATGACCGCATAGCCCATGTGCACATGTTATTGGAATCGGCAGGATTGGTGCGCTGCCAAAGCGATTTGGGTACTACCCCAAACATCGCCCCTCCGTCTAATTTGAAATTCCCTGTTGGTATCGAATGTAATTTCATATCGCAATTTGCAGTTTTTGGGTAAACTTGATGTCTCTCTGGGCCCAAATATAACCGCTAACACCTTGCAATTCGTTACATTTGCGCTTTTCAATTTATCGGAAATGAATCTTTCTGAACTTTCTGCGATATCTCCTATCGATGGCCGTTACCGAAATAAAACGGCTGTATTGGCTACTTTTTTGTCTGAATTCGGACTAATCAAATACCGCGTGCAGGTCGAAGTAGAATACTTTATTGCGCTCTGCGAATTGCCACTGCCGCAACTTGCTGACTTCCCCTCTGATAAGAAAGATGACCTGCGCGATGTTTATCTGAATTTCTCTGAAAATGATGCGCTAGAAATCAAAGAAACTGAGAAGACAACGAACCATGATGTTAAAGCAGTAGAATATTTCATTAAAAAGCAATTGGACAATCTAGGTTTGTCTAAATATGGTGAATTTATCCACTTTGGACTGACCTCTCAAGACATCAACAACACCGCTGTTCCTCTTTCTCTGAAAGATGCTCTGGAAAGCACATACTATCCTGCTATCAATCAGGTAATTGAGCAAATCCACGCACTATCTGTAGATTTTAAAGATGTGCCGATGTTGGCGAGAACACACGGACAACCGGCGTCTCCTACACGGCTTGGTAAAGAATTTAAGGTTTTTGAAGAACGTCTGTTAAAACAACTAGATGCCCTTAAATCGGTGCCGCATAGTGCGAAATTTGGAGGAGCAACAGGAAACTTCAATGCGCACCATGTCGCTTACCCGAATATTAATTGGACTGAGTTCGGAAATGCTTTCGTAAATAATACGCTAGGCCTTGATCGCTCGCAAACAACAACGCAAATCGAGCACTATGATAATATGGCTGCTTTGTGTGATGGACTAAAACGAATCAACACCATACTTGTAGACTTGAACAGAGATATGTGGACTTACATATCAATGGATTACTTCAAGCAAAAGATCAAAGATGGTGAAATCGGTTCTTCTGCTATGCCGCACAAGGTGAACCCTATCGATTTCGAAAATAGTGAGGGAAATCTAGGTGTCGCCAACGCAATGCTCGAACACTTGGCCGCTAAACTGCCTGTGTCTCGTCTGCAACGCGACCTCACTGACAGCACTGTCCTTCGAAACATCGGTGTCCCCGTGGCTCACACGCTAATCGCTATCGCTTCAACGGCGAAAGGTCTTGGAAAACTGCTTCTTAATAAACCCGCTCTAGAACGCGATCTTGAAGCCAACTGGGCAGTGGTAGCTGAAGCCATTCAAACCATCTTGCGCCGTGAAGGTTTCCCAAAACCTTACGAGGCATTGAAGGGTTTGACACGGACAAATGCTGCGATTAATAAAGATTCTATCGCTGCATTTATCAATGAATTGCCAATCTCAGACGAGCTAAAAGACGAACTGAAAGCGATCTCACCTGCCAATTATACCGGAATCTGAAATGAAGAAGTTCAAAGGATTGTTCAAGCTGGCCACTGCATATAAGTGGAATATCTATGGGAACATTTTCTTTAATCTTCTCAATGCGATTCTGTCGCTGTTCACTTTCCTCAGTGTAGTGCCCTTCCTCCGCATCCTTTTCTCGGCAGGAAACCAACCAACAACTACGAATGCGACTTCTGGTGGCGAATATTGGTACCATGTAATCGCCTTAAAACTCGATACGTATGTCGTCGAAAATGGCGCGCCGGCCGCACTAATGTGGATGTGCTTGTGGATTGTAATCTTGGCTCTTGTAAAGAATATCGTAAACTATTTCGCGCTTTATAGCCTGGCAACTATCCGCACTGGTGTGGCCAGAGACTTGCGAAAGACGCTCTACAAAAAGGTTGTCGACCTGCCTATTGGTTTCTATACCAATGAAAGAAAAGGAGATGTCATATCTCGTATGACAAACGATCTGATGGAGATAGAATTCTCTGTAATTGGTGCGGTAGAAGTGATATTCAAATCACCGATTATGTTGCTGATTTCGCTTGGAATGCTCTTCGCCATATCCTGGAAATTAACCCTCTTCGCACTGATTTTCTTACCCATAAGTGGTTTTCTAATTAGTAGAATTGCTAAAAGTCTGAAAAATGCAGCCAAACGCGGGAAGGCTCAATTGGGTGAGCTGATTTCGGTTATTGAAGAAACATTGGGCGGACTAAAAGTCATCAAGGCGTTTAATGCCGAAAAACAGTTTAATGATCGTTTCGATGAAGTTAATGGTCGCTATTTCCGCTTGATGAGGAAACTGTACAAACGTGAATACCTGTCATCTCCTATGAGCGAATTCATTTCGCTTTCTGTTATCGCTATCTTACTCTATGTAGGTGGCAGATTGGTGCTCAGCGGCACCGATGGACTAAGTGGCGACCTATTTATTGGCTACTTGGTGGTATTCTCTCAAATCATTCAACCCGCTCGCGCTATCTCTGATGCTGTCTTCAGAATCAACAAGGGTGCAGCGTCTATGGAACGTGTGAACGATATACTGCTCGCTCCTATCGATATCATGGATCAAGAAAATCCTGAACGTCTTGAAAACTTTGAACATGAAATCATTTTCGAAAATGTCCATTTCGCATACGGCGAAGACGCTGTAATAAAAGGCATTAATTTGACGCTCAAAAAGGGCATGACGGTAGCACTTGTTGGGCCATCGGGCGGCGGAAAATCTACTCTAGCAAACCTGCTGGGTCGTTTCTACGATGTCTCTGAAGGGGCAATAAAAATTGATGGTGTCGACATCAGAAATTGCAAAATAAATGATGTTCGGAAATTGATGGGGGTCGTTACGCAAGATTCAATACTCTTCAACGATACCGTAACAGGAAATATCGCCCTCGGCGCAGATGTAATTTCACAAGAAAAGGTCGCGCATGCAGCGCGGATAGCAAACGCAGAAGAGTTCGTGAAAGATCTGCCAGGGACGTATGACTTTGTTGTTGGAGATGGGGGTGGCAAGCTCTCGGGCGGACAAAAACAACGGATATCCATTGCACGAGCGGTATACAAAAACCCACCTATCCTGATTCTGGATGAAGCAACATCTGCGTTAGACACGCAAAGCGAAAAACTTGTACAGCAAGCGATTACGAATCTGATGGAAAACCGAACGGCACTCGTAATAGCGCACCGCTTAAGCACAATTCAAAAGGCTGATTTGATTGTTGTGGTGAAAGACGGACAAATCGCTGAGCAAGGCACACACGCTGAATTGATTGAGAAAAACGGTGTCTACAAAACGCTCGTTGAAATGCAACAATTCGACTAAGAAAGCAATCCGCGGTTAATATTCGATGCCAAGGCCGGTCCCTCGTAAATAAAACTGGTATACACCTGTACCAATGAAGCACCGGCGTCTAATTTTTCTCTCGCATCACTCGCATTCGATATGCCACCCACTCCTATTATTGGGAATGCTCCGTTCGATTTCGAATGCAAATAGCGGATAACTTCAGTGCTCTTGTCCTTTACAGGCAAACCACTCAATCCGCCCGCCCCGATCTCTTGAACAGCCGCAGCGTCTGTCGTTAGCGGTTCGCGGGCAATGGTGGTATTGGTCGCAATCACTCCATCAATGCCGGTCTCTAAAACGATTTCTACAATGTCATCCAGCTGTTCATTTGTCAAATCTGGTGCGATTTTCAGGAGAAGGGGCCGAGGGGCGCCCGTGGTGCGGTTGCGGAGCATAAGCTCGTTTAGCAACGCCTTCAACGGCTCCTTCTCCTGCAAAGCACGAAGGTTTGGCGTATTCGGTGAACTTACATTTACAACAAAGTAATCGACTACCGGATGCAAAGCTTCCATGCTAATAACGTAATCAGAAATAGCATCTTCATTGGGCGTATTCTTGTTCTTACCTATGTTGCCCCCTAAAATAATTCGGGTCTTTCGATGCTTCAAACGCTCTGCTGCAGCATGAACGCCGTGGTTGTTAAATCCCATGCGGTTGATCAATGCTCGATCTTTTGGCAAGCGAAACAAACGCGGCTGATCATTGCCCTGTTGTGCCTTTGGTGTAACTGTCCCAATCTCAACAAACCCAAACCCCAAACATGCCAATTCGTTAAACAATGTGGCGTCTTTATCAAAGCCTGCTGCCAAGCCAACTGGATTCGGAAAGTCTAACCCAAAGACTCTTCTTTTCAAGCGATCGTCGTTAACCACGAAGCGACTGTGAAACAAATACTTCATTCCAGGTATCAAAAGAGTGGCTCTCAACAAGTAAAAACTCATGTTATGAGCTACTTCTGGACGAAATAAGAAGAAAATTGGCTTGATTATAAACTTGTACATGCCGCAAAAATACAACGGGAAACATCAATGTTATCAACAATTTTTAGGGTTATTAACCATTCGGTCTTAATGCTTCAACCTTAACACGCTAAAAACGCGCAAACTAAGATGGTAATTTGCGCCACCAATTAACTTAATTTAATCTCATGACAGCAACTTTACGATTCAAGCGTGTAGCTGTAGCGGTTCTGGTTAGCATAGCTTTTGCCTTGTTGATGACTTAAGCTCGGTGAATAACTTTGTTGATAGTTGATTTCATATCTACTTAACTAAACCCAAACTCACTCCTAACTTTGACCCTCAAAGGGACCTTCGTATGATGGTGATATTCGGACGTAAAAAAATTTCGGTAGATGCTGTGGTAAAACATGTTGTTGCCACAACTCTAAACGCTGTTGAGCAAGGCTGGCCTGAAGTTGCCGGGTTTATCAACGACAGTCCGGAATTTGAAATCCGACCAAATGTCAACCACGAAGATTACGGAAAATTCCTGCTTCTTGTAGTCGCCGGTAACTTCAACTTTATCCCAACGCATTTTGACCAAGGGGTAGACAAAGAGATTATTCAAGGATTGGTGGTGCAATTTTCTGAAGTTGTAGGATTACAACCCGATGTTTTCGCACAAAAGGTGAAAGAATACAGAGATTTCATTTCACGTGTCAGCCACCCAAGCAAAAACACCCTGTACGGCATGTCTCGCGCGGTATTCTACAAATACAATTTGAACCACGCTCAAGAAGAATATTTCCGTGGATTAAATGTTCCTAACCCAATTTTCCAAAAGAATTTGAGCGACCTGCTCGAGAACTTTATTTGGGATTGGAAGGCTTTTCAAGATAAGTTTCGGGTTATTCCGCAACAGGCCTAAATCCGTTTTCTGAGTATAACAGAGGTGCAATTGCCTCCAAATCCTGAAGCGTTTACCATCACTGTATTGGCCATTTTGGTGCTAGCCCATCCATTTAAATGAGGCATGTTGTAATCTCCGCCTTCGAGTATAAGCATCGCTGTGGCAACCCCTATCATTCCACTCGCACCCAATGAATGACCTGTTGCCCACTTAGAACTATAGACGTTCGCCTGCGGAAACAACTTTTCTATAGCATCCAACTCAAACCTATCGCCCAATTGAGTGCCTGGCGCATGCGGAACAACAACGTCTACAGCATCCAATTTACTCATGTGCAATGCCAACCCCATCGATCGCTCCATTGCTTCTTGAGAAAAAGTCACTGCCGACCCTTCCACACTCATGGCTTCACCCCAACCAATAATCTCAAATCTACCGCCTTCGCCGAGAAGCAAAAATCCGCCGCCTTCAGACAATACAACACGATTTCCCTCAAACACCAGTGGCTGCGATGGATATCTTGATTGTTCTTTAGATAGCAAACGCAAGGCTAGAAACTGAGCCTTTGTAAATGGCGTTAGCGGCGCTTCTACACCTCCCACAAGGATGTTTTGGGATACGCCGTATTTGCGTAAATGGCATGCGTGGACAACGGCTTGCAGACCGGTGCCGCAGGTCATCGACATCGACATCGCGCCGCGCTCTGCACCAATATGACGGGCAGTCATGGCCGAAATTGAACCTGCTGTAGTAATAGGAGATGTCTGCGGTGCCAAACGCTCACCTTTTAAAAACGATGCCGTCGCAGCCTCCAAAGTTGCAGTTGCTCCTCGAGCAGAACCAACCAAAACAATCATGTCTTTTGAATCGAAACCATTCGTTGCTGATTGCGCCAATAACATCGATAACAATGTCACTCTATCCAAAACAGCGTAGTCTTTTCGAATGCTACGCATGCGCTCAATGGCTTTCTCAATGCTAACAGGCAATCGTCCGGCCCATTCGCTATCCCATGCCACTAAACCGTGATTTGCTGAACTCAAGATAGAGTGCAAACTTTCTAGTTTGTCAAAAGATGCACCAGCAAAAGCATACGACGAAATCGAAATCAAAACTGCTCCTCCTCTATGCTTTGAATCACATCAATAATCACGGTTCCAACGACCTCAAGCTCTTTTTTTGTAGTGCAATAAGGGGGCATGATGTACACTGTATTTCCAAGCGGACGAATCAAATGGCCTGCATGCATAAACCGTTCATACAATACTTCACGCATCTGATGATCGTAACTACCTGCACCCGCATACTCAAATGCTAAAATGGTCCCCTTGTGCCGAATATCGGTTACTCTCTCCAAGACAGTGAGCCTTTCAGCAATCTTCGCTATCTCTTTCTCTATCATCGAGATTGCCATCCAAGTCTCGTTTTCTTCCATCAAATCCAAGCTGGCCAAGGCTGCCGCACACCCTACCGGATTGCCTGTAAATGAATGTCCGTGCAAAAAGCCTTTTATAAACCGTTCATCCAAAAATGCTTCGTACAGGTGGTTACCACATACCGTTAACGACATAGGCAAGGCCCCGCCAGTAAGTCCTTTGCTCAAACAAATAATGTCTGGAACAATCGCCGATGCGCTGCTAGCAAACCACCTCCCCGTTCTTCCAAAACCGGTCATGACTTCGTCTGCTATCAATACACATCCTTTCAACTTCGCCACCGATAGCATCTGATGCAGGGCTTCATCAGAATACATCCGCATACCTCCTGCACCCTGCACCAAGGGCTCATAAATGAAAATGGTATTGCTGTCGGCATGGCGCTCCAAAGCTTCCAAACAAGCATTTTCAGAACCTGGCAAAGGAGCGGGGATATGCACGACATCAAATAAGAAATCATCCCATGAAGTGGTGAAGACACTGCGCTCAGCAACCGACATAGCACCAAACGTGTCGCCGTGATAACTTCCTTCAAGCCCAATCACTTTCACTTTTGTACCTGCTTCCTGCTGACGCAAATATTGAATGGCCATCTTCATTGCCACCTCGATTGCGGTAGATCCGTTGTCTGAAAAAAAGAATTTCCAATCGTTCTTCGGCAAATGGTTCATCAACCGATTGCAGAGTTCTTGCGCAGGAGCATGTGTAAAACCCGAAAAAATAACGTGCTCTAAGGTTTTCATCTGCTCGTTAACACGCTCCGCTATGTGCGGATGTGAATGTCCGTGCAGGTTCACCCACCACGACGAAATGGCGTCAAAATACCGTTTTCCTGATTTATCGGTTATCCATGATCCGCTCGCGGCAACTATCTCGGGCAACTCGGCTTTTTGTCCGTGCTGAGTAAACGGATGCCAAATTCGGTATTCCATTCCTACTCGCCTTTTCGATCCATGTCGCGGGCAATGTCTTTGTCTTTCAAGTCTTCACGCTTATCATGCATCTTCTTACCTTTGGCAAGTGCGACTTTCAACTTCGCATAACCCTTCTCACTGATGAACAACTCAATTGGTACCACGGTCAATCCTTGATCTTTCAATTTCCGTTCTAGCTTGCTCAACTCGGTGCGGTTCAGTAACAATTTTCGCTCGCGTTTCGGTTTGTGGTTAGCATACCCACCATTCTCATATTCAGCAATGTACATGTTGATGACGTACAATTCGCCTTTCTTCATTTTGCAGTATCCTTCAACGATACTGGCTTTGCCATTGCGAATGGATTTAATTTCTGAACCCGTTAATTCCATGCCCGCCGTAAACTCGTCGAGCAAGAAAAATCGATACAGGGCTTTTTTATTTTTTATCTCCACCGCCATGGCGCAAAGATAGTACGTTGTGGTGATTTCTCATGCTTTCTCGCCTCAATCGGCGGATGTAAATGCTGCTGCACGTTTGGAACTTATGTTGAACATAGTTTGTAAGCTTTTTATATGTTTCATGAATTTGAATTTGTACATTGTATGCATGAACCCCCTAAAGATTGGCATCATGGAAACTTTAGTTCTGAATATCTACAATATCGTTGGAAGTGCTTCTTGCTTGTCTGCAGAAGATGGTGAGAAAGTGCATGTTTTACTCGAAGAAGCAATTGAAAACAATCAAAAAGTCATCCTGTCTTTTCAAAATGTCGAAACGCTAGCTGACCCGTTCCTCGAATCCGCAATTGGTCAAATATATCGCGATCACAATAAGGATTTGGTGAAAGAATTGATTGAAATCACAGACATCTCCCTTACAGGCAAAGTGTCGTTAAAAAGCGTCGTTACAGCCGCAAAATTGGCACACGAAAATGCTGCTGTGTAAAGCAGTTGTCCACAAATTAACTATCAAATCGCCTCAACTAAAATTGAGGCGATTTGTTTTTTCCCCAAAACCGATCATCCAAAAACGAGTGCGCTATATTTGCCACTCATTCAAACGATATGGAAGAGCTTCTTGTAAACCACAACAACGGCATCACGACAATCACTTTA
This sequence comes from Cryomorphaceae bacterium, assembly GCA_016124575.1. Taxonomy (GTDB): domain Bacteria; phylum Bacteroidota; class Bacteroidia; order Flavobacteriales_D; family Sanyastnellaceae; genus RI-182. Next base: position 41,804 of record WGNM01000034.1, on the reverse strand, counting down.
AACCGTCCTGCTGTTTTCAATAGTTTCAACAGGTCAATGGCGCTGGCACTTCATGCCGCCCTCGACAATGCCGCAAACGATGATGCAGTGCGATGCATTGTATTAACGGGAGAGGGACGGGCTTTTTGCGCGGGTCAAGACCTTGGGGAAGTCATTGATCCTGCCGGACCAGGCCTTCCAAACATCGTTCACCAACACTACAACCCCATCATCCGCCGCTTGCGTGCGATTGAAAAACCAATCGTCGCCGCTGTAAATGGTGTTGCTGCTGGTGCTGGAGCAAACATTGCCCTTGCCTGCGACATTTGCATAGCAAAAGAATCGGCTACATTTATCCAAGCTTTTTCTAAAATTGGCTTGGTGCCCGATAGCGGAGGTACTTGGATGCTACCTCGTTTGATCGGCTTGCAACGTGCTACTGCACTCGCTATGCTAGGAGAAAAGATCTCTGCAGCCGACGCTATGGCCATGGGAATGATTTTCAAAGCTGTGGCCGATGATGATTTCGAAGAGACTATCGCCAAGCTATCAACCCAACTTGCAACCATGCCAACCAAAGCATTGGGCATGACCAAAAGGGCTTTTAACATGGCGTTTGAAAACGATCTCAATACCCAACTCGATCTCGAAGGTGAATTGCAAACTGCTGCTGGTCAAACACATGACTACAAAGAAGGAGTTGCCGCTTTTATTGAGAAAAGAAAGCCGGCCTTCATTGGGCAATAGTACACATCTTTGTTTTGATAAGTAGCATGATGTGCTTTAAAGAATCAAAGCGTGCTTTGTATCTTTAAGTGCACTAATCATACTATTATGACCTCTCCCTACCGTACGATTATGTTGATTGATGACGACTTGATCAACAACTTGCTGAACCGACAGTTTTTAACGTTTTCGATACCTAAAGCCACGATTACAGCTTTTCAAAATGCTGCCGTTGTTATCGACTATTTTAAGAAGGGTAAGATCGAACAACCAGACCTGATCCTTCTCGACATCAACATGCCTGAAATGGATGGATGGGAATTTGTTCGTCAATTGGAAGCACATGGACGTACCTCTGATATCATCATCCTCAGTTCATCGATTCATGCCGACGACATTCAAATTGCTCAAACCAAAGACAGTATAAAAGGCTACATCCACAAGCCTTTGACGGAGGAAAAAATTGAGCAAAACATCATCCTTCAACAATTCTCCTTGCTTGGAATGGATTGACATCAACGTCAGACTGCCGAAAAACGAAGAGCGTATTTTGGCATTTATCCCGAACAACAAAGTTGTGCTACCGGGGTTGTCTGGACTTGAACTTCGTGAAGTGATCGTTCTGCGTTTTATCGAAAATTTCTACGCCGATCGTCCTGACAAGGCCGAAAAACACGGTATCCACTTCTGGCAAGGAGAAGGAAATAGCAACCATTTTTTCGGTGACGTCACCCATTGGATGCCAATACCAAATGGGCCTAACGAATAATGAGTTCATCGCAGAACAGCCAAGCGGGCTCACCGGGCGCGTCGTGCCAAGGCGGACAAACACCGCGGTTTTTGGCGGTCATTCGAATGTACCGTGCATTCCTCCCCTTTAAACTCAGGTCAATTGGAACAATTTCTTGTCGTTTATCATCTTCCGCAAGTTCGTTTCTATAAACGCCGAGCACACTCCAATCAACGCCATTTTCTGATGATTCAAATTTCACTTCCAAAGGCATAAATATCCATGCATTCGCATACGTATAAAACGAGGTAATTAAACGTGTAATAAATTGTACTTCTAACAAGTCAATTTGAATCTCCATATCATTACCAGTAAGCGCTTGCCAATGTCCATCACGGAAATCAAAACTTCCCCGTACACCATCGTTCAATGCCTGATCACCTCCCCCTGTATAGTACGTCGAATAACCATTTTGAAGGACAATGGGTTTACCAACTCCATAGTGGTAGCTCAACGACACTTGTGTAGAGTCACCATATTTTTCTCCGTTTCTAACGGCGTATATATATTGATCAAAACTTTCAGTTACAAAGAGTGTATCTGAGGTCATTTTAACGCCATTTTCAAGCGCCAAATATCCATCTTGAAAAGACGTATTAAATATCACTTCCAATCCATTGTTTTTAATGGCCGACTCGAAAGTAAATGGCACACCTTCAGGGCCATAATCGACATCAAGAAAATCGAGATAGTGATACATGCCTTGCACCCGATTCAAAAACTCGTCGTAGTTGCGGACTTTCTGATTTGTCCAAAGCACCTCAGCCATAGCCAACATCCTTGGGAACATCTTCGCGTCAACTTTGTCTTGCGGCGCATGTTCTGTCCACATATTGCATTCACCGCCAATGATGTGCTTGGCTATTTCCTTGTCGAGAGAATCCGCTACCGGTTGAAAATGGTACACTTCTGCCAAATCGGTTGACTTTACATCGTAGTCGAAATACGCGTGAGATGTTGGCGACATCACCACATCTCTCCCAGCGGTTGCAGCCTCAATTCCGCCTTGCATGCCTCTCCATGATTGTACCATGGCACCTTCCGGCAATCCACCCTCCAAAATTTCATCCCAACCAATGGCTTTTCTGCCATGCTGCTTTAAGTAATTGGCAAAATGCTGAATGAAAAAGCTTTGCAGTTCATGGGCATCCTTTAAGCCATGCTCTGCGATTCGCTTCTTGCATTTATCACATTCTTCCCAATGTGCTTTTGGCGCTTCATCACCTCCCAAGTGGATAATTTCTGAGGGAAAAAGCTCCATTACCTCATCGAGCACAGTCTCAAGAAATGCTATGGTTGAATCATTTCCTGCGCAGTAAATGTCTTTAAAAACACCCCATTCAGTTTCCACCTCAATACTCTCACCTGTGCAGCCTAGCCACGGATATGCTGCAATGGCAGCACTAGAATGTCCGGGCATCTCAATCTCAGGAATCACTTTTACATGACGCTCTGCCGCATAAGCCACTATTTCACGAACCTCATTTTTCGTGTAAAAGCCACCATATCGCTCACCGCTATCCTCTATCCGCCAGGCACCTACATTCGTTAAATCTGGATAGGCATCAATTGCCAATCTCCACCCTTGATCTTCAGTGAGGTGCCAATGCAGGACATTCATTTTAAACCGTGCCAGCAAATCGATATAGCGCTTAACAAAGTCTGGATCCATAAAATGCCGACAACAGTCTAGCAGCATTCCTCGGTGCTTAAATGCCGGCGCATCGTCAATGCTGACAAAAGGTAGAAGGATTTCATCTTGTCCTGAATTATGAGGTAAAAACTGACGAAAAGTTTGGACACCATAAAACATTCCTGCAGGATCAGATGCTGAAATAGTTATCCCTGCTTCATTGATCTTTAGCAGATACTCTTCAGCGCCTAGCGATTCATTGTAGGTCATCGCGATCATGGCTTTTGGAAACGAACCGACAACAGGCGAGAACTGCATCGACTCAGACACCATTGCTTTTAAGAATTCCGCTTCGTTGGCAAACAGCGTATCAAAAGACAAAGGCACCTTGCTATCTAGCAAGAAGGCACCATCTTTCCACTCCACCTGTTGAGGAATCGGAATCAAGCTTGGCTGTTCAACATTCAGCTCTGGTGTGCATGCGAAAAGAAGTATCGCGGCAAAAAGAAGCACAATTGCTCTCATAAATTTCCTGGCTGAGTAGATTGAAGGGGAACGAAGATTTTTGCGATACCTAAATAGTGGAAATCATCGCCAGCCATCGACACCGTGTATATTGAAAACACGTAATAATTGTGGCGTACAGCGATCTCTTTTGCAAAACTTGCAGCCAATTTACCGATGCGTTCTTCGATAAGTTCACTGACTTGATTATCTGGCAGGGCTTTCTTTTCTAGCTTGTCTTGCAGTGCATTTTCAACAAACCTTTGAAAATCATTTTCATTGGGATTTGTCGCCAGCAGCGCCACCATCAGCAAAGCAACGATCAGGATGATTTTTTTCATGGCAAAACCTTTGTGGAAAGTTAGCCAATCACATCATCACAATTCGAGAAAATAAAACGATGAAGTAACAGCAGACTGTTAGCTGATCTCTACTTTCAGCATGGCTTGCGACATCGCGGTAACACCAGCCGTTTCTGTGCGCAGCCGATATGAGCCGAGACCTACAGGTTTCCATCCCGCATTTAGAGCGAACTTGATTTCATCTTCTGAGAAATCACCTTCTGGACCAATGGCAATGACACCTGGTTTTGCAGCATCGTATTCGCCATAGAACATGGGAGAAGGCTCTTCACCTACCCACGCGATATAGCCTTTCTTCTTGTTTGCTGCCACAAACTCTTTGAATTCAATTGGCTCGTGTATGGTTGGCAAGTACAGATGTAAGCTTTGCTTCATAGCTGCCAAAGCGATTTTATCCCATCGGTCTGTCCGCGCTTGACGGCGTTCTGAGTGCTCGCACCAAATAGGTTGTATCTCAGTGCATCCTAGCTCAACAGCTTTTTCAATGAACCATTCGAAACGATCCTTATTCTTGGTTGGAGCAATGGCTATCACCAAGTCTGAAGTATCGCGGTCATGGCTTTGCAACCTGTTCATATGCACACGGCAAGAAACATACGAAGCATCCATGATGGTTGCTTCATAAAGTGAACCTCTGCCATCGGTAACATAAATAATGTCTCCTATGCCCAATCTCATCACTTTTATAGCGTGAGCTGACTCATCTGGAGGAAGAACGGCTTCGAAGTGATATACTTCGTTTACATAGTACAGTTGCATGGTGCAAAGGAATAAAAAAAGAGGCTTAGAAAGCCTCTTTTTATGAATAGTCTGAATATTAAAATTAGACAGCGGCTGTTACTTGCGGTGCTGCTGCTAAAATTTCTTCGCTTGCGAATTCGCTGTATTTGGTGAAGTTGGTCACGAATTTCTGCGCAAGCTCATTTGCTTTAACATCGTACGCCTCTTTGTTCGACCATGTGTTACGAGGCCAAAGGATATCAGCAGGCACATCCGGACAAGCGGCAGGCATCTGCAAACCGAACACTTTGTGGGTATTGTATTCTACGTTGTCGAGCTGCCCGTTAAGCGCTGCCGTAATCATAGCACGCGTATACTTCAAGCTAATGCGCTTCCCTTCACCATATGAGCCCCCGCTCCATCCTGTGTTGATAAGCCATACACGGACATTCGACTCATCAATCTTACGACCTAGCATTTCCGCATATTTCGTTGGGTGCAATGGTAAGAAAGGAGCACCAAAACAAGCTGAGAAAGCCGTCTGTGGCTCAGTGATTCCAGCTTCGGTACCAGCCACTTTAGCAGTATAACCCGAAATGAAGTGGTACATCGCCTGACCTTTTGAAAGACGAGAGATTGGAGGCAAAACTCCAAATGCATCGCACGTCAAGAAGAAAATATTCTGAGGCACACCACCGGCAGATGGCACCATGATATTGTCGATGTGGTCAATCGGATAAGAGACACGCGTGTTTTCAGTTTTCGACTTATCAGTGTAATCAGGAGTGCAGCCATCGTCTTCAAAACCGATGTTTTCCAAAATGGCACCAAACTTAATGGCGTCGTAAATCTGCGGTTCTTTCTCACGAGACAGATCGATGGTTTTTGCGTAGCAGCCCCCTTCGAAGTTGAAAACACCTTTGTCAGACCACCCGTGTTCATCATCACCAATCAAACGGCGATTTGGGTCCGATGACAAGGTTGTCTTACCAGTACCTGAAAGGCCGAAGAATACTGCTGTGTCGCCATCGGCTCCGACATTTGCAGAGCAGTGCATAGAAAGCACATTTCTGTGATGAGGGAGTACATAGTTCAAAACTGAGAAGATCCCTTTTTTGATCTCGCCCGTATATCCTGTTCCGCCGATGATGATCATCTTGCGGGTAAAGTTCAATATTGCGAAATTGTGTTGGCGCGTGCCATCAATTTCTGGAATAGCCATAAATTCAGGAGCGCATACGATGTGCCAATCAGGAGTGAAGTTCTCCAATTCATCGGCATTCGGGCGAAGAAACATGTTGTAGGCAAACATATTCGACCAAGAAAACTCGGTCACAACACGAATGTTCATGCGGTAGGTTTCATCTGCGCAAGCGTACGCATCTCTCACGTAAACATCGCGATTCGAAAGGTAAGCCGCCATGCGATTGTAAAGTGCATCAAACTGAGCTGTTGTAAACTTGATGTTTACATCTCCCCACCAAACTGAATTTTCAGTTTCTGCATCACAAACGACAAAACGATCTTTAGGTGAACGACCTGTGAACTCGCCAGTGTCTACTGCCAGTGCTCCAGTGTTTGTCAAGATCCCTTGTCCTTGAATGATGGTTTCCTCAACGAGCTCTGCCGGAGTTAAATTCCAATTAACGTTCGCAACACCACCTAGACCTATTGACTCTAGTCCGGCCTCTGCTGCTTTTCTTCCGTAATGATTCATAAACAATCCTTTGATAATTGTATTTGGGCTCCAAAATTACCCTTTTTCAGCGGGACAAAAGCAATTCTAAAACCCTAATATTTATCATGCTTTTCCACAATTCACGCACATTTTCCTCAATTCCGCACCCATTCAACTAAGTGTCTATTATACACTTTGTCGGCGAAGTATACCAACCAAAGCCCACGTCCAACCAAAAATCATCAGTCCGCCTCCCAACGGGGTTATCGGACCCAGCAACCCTCTTAAAAAATGGCCATTTGGAAGAGCCAACAGGCAATAAATCGACCATGAAAAACACACAGTCCCCACCAAAATAAACCACAGCGAAGCGTTTGAGACACCTTTAAACACTTGAGACAAAGCAGTCAAAGCCAAAACGCCAATGCCCGAATACATCTGATACCTCACACCCACTTCGAACGATTGCAACTGAGAAGCAGAGAGCACCGATTTCAGCATATGCGCACCCAAAGCGCCGGCTGTGATGCCTGTAATGATGAGGAATAATGAAAGCACGACAGCCTTTTTCGAAATCAACATGGCGATACTATTTTGTATATTAGGCCCAAAATTACGGAGATGAAGAAGACCTTTTTACTCGGCTTAGCGATAGTTGCCATATTTACTGCCTGTACCAATAACACAGATACAGAAACGCAGACTCCAGAGCGTATTGAATCAAACCCAAACGACCCAGCGAATTTGGTGAACAAACTGCCTGATGCAGCAGACGAAGCCGCAACGGCTGAAATGAATCGCAAAAAAGAAGAGGTCACTCAATCTGTTGACAATATCACCAGTCCGTACCGCTACATCACTTCATCAGAGAAATACAGCATATTTGGGGCATTGGTGAAAGCTTCTGGTGTTAGCAAACACATACATAGCGGACATGTCACCTTGTTAGCTCCTTCGAATGAAGCATTTGAAAGCTTCCCTGCCTACACAAAACTCATGGATCCATCGAACATTGAAAAACTGGATCTTTTTGTTTCGAACTATGTGTTAGACAAGAGCTACAGCTACAAAACATTGAAAAATGAGTCCGTGGTTTCGAATCATGCTGGTCGTCAGTTACGCGTGAATACAGATGGCGGAGTAACCGTAGATAAGGCGAGTATCGGGTCAGAAGAAATTTACACCAACGACGGACTGATTTTAACCATGAATGAATTGTTTTACATCCCCGAAGGGCTATAATTCCATTACATCAAGCGTTGCGCTTCAACCCGCAATATTTCCAAAGCATATTTGATAACACCGTTGTTGGTTGCAGCTTCCAAGTCGAACAGGTGGCGGTTAACTTCCATCGCTTGCGCTTCATTTCCGGCGCGTTTCGCTGCTACTTTAACCATTTCAGCCACTTCCTCGCGTGCTTTGCGAACAGCTTCCCAGGCAGGTTGACTGACATACATCTGCATTGATATATTGTGATCGTACTCATCGCGAATGGCTTTCAACAATTCAAACTGCCACTGCGTTGAGGTCATTCCTCTTGAATTCATTCTCATCACAAGTGCAGAGGGAGTAATTCTTTCTAGCATTATGATCAAACGCTCGTACGCCTTCAACTTAAGCGGTAAACTTTGTCGGCGATCTTCAGCTCCAACAACCAGTTGCTGAAACTCCTTTTGGTCATCGCGCATCTTCCAGAAAAAGAAAATCGCCACCAGAAACACAATAATTGAAGGAATTAGGGCCGTCAGAGTCAACGTAAGAGCTTCCATTTTGCTTAACTTTCAGAAATAAATTGGTCTATAATATTCAACTTCGAAGATATGGGTTTCAAGATTAGCAGCGGATTGACACTTACTTGTTTTTTACTCGCAAGCATGTGTACAGCGCAAATCAACTTCATTAGAGACTTGAGTTTGATGGTAAACGATGATGCTGGAACCTTGACAAACGCTTGGACGGGTGGATTAACGGCTCCTCAATTTTCTCGCATCGACGTCGATTTAGATGGAGACAAAGACCTGTTTATTTTCGATCGTGATGGCGGAAGAAAATTGGTTTTCTTGAACATGGATCCAACACCCGGCGCGATAAACTACAAGTACGCCCCAGAATATGCTGATGCATTTCCGGTGCTAAAAGAATGGGCGCTGCTGCGCGATTTTGACTGCGATGGAAAAGAAGACATCTTTACAAATTTTCAATCGAGCATCAAAGTCTATAGAAACGTTTCCACTCCTGAGTCTGGACTTCAATTTGAGCTATTCACCAATCAAATTTTTGGGACTTTTGATTTTGGCGCTGGCGATACGGAGTTACCGCTGGTATGTCTGTCGATGGACCTACCGATTATTGGCGATCATGACGGCGACGGCGACATAGACATCATAACGTTCACAGAATCGGCCACTACGCTCTACTATTTCCGCGGCACTGGCGTCGACCAAGGCGATTGCTCGCTGCTTCAATTTGAGTGCATAAACCGTTGTTACGGCATGTTCAACGAAAGTACCGAGAGCAACGTTGTAATCTACGCCGATGATTTTCAATGTCCGTTTCAAGTTGCCGATCCACGCAGTGCCCAAACCAGAGCGCTGCATGCTGGGGGTACCTTGTGCGACATCGATGTCGACCAAAATGGCATCAAAGACATTATTATAGGCGATGTGACTTACAACAACTTGTTGCTTTTGAAATTGGAAGATGCCGTTGACGGACAAGACAGCGCCATTTTTGTTGACCCTGCCTTTCCCGTTAACAATGGAAGTGGACCTGCAGTGGCACTGCAACGTTTTCCGGCAGCGTACTATGAAGACATCAACAACGATGGGATTTCTGATTTATTGGTAGCACCAAATAGTCGTTTTGATGGAGACGACGACCACAGTGTTTGGTTTTACATCAATGAAGGACAAGAAGACCTACCAGATTTCACCTTTGTCAAAGACAACTTTTTACAAGACCAAATGATTGAATTAGGCCGTGGCGCCTATCCCGTTTTATTCGACTTTGATGGTGACGGATTGAAAGACTTGGTTGTTGCAAACAAAGAGTACTATGAAGAAATCGACGTCTTGCCATCGCAGCTCGCATTGTTTCGGAATACAGGCACTGCCGAAGCACCTGGATATACATTGGTAGATCTGAATTGGCTGGATATTCCATCGTATGCTATCGAAAGCATCTACCCTAGTTTCGGTGACCTCGATGGAGATGGCGATTTTGATATGATACTCGGCGAAGAGACAGGAATTTTGCACTATTTCGAAAATACCGCGGGAGTGGGTAATGAGGCCAACTTCGTGCTTGAAGCAGCCGCCATTACTGACTCACAAGGAACCGTTATCGACATCGGTCAATTTGCCACACCTCAAATTTTTGATGTCGACAACGACGGAAAGCTTGACCTTTTGATAGGAGAAAAACTCGGTTTGGTGAACTACTTCAGGAACACAGGTACTGCTAGCTTCCCATTGTGGACAAGGGTTCAGGGTGCTGCAGGTGATTCGTTGGGAGGTGTTTCGGCAACAACATATCTCGGAATTAATGGATACAGTGTCCCGAACATGGTACGCGACACCAATGATGTCATGCACCTATTTTTAGGAAATGAAACAGGAACCATACAATTGTTCAACAACATCAACAACAACATCGACGGCTTATTCGATGCAGAACCTTTTGGTCTGGATGGATTCAGAGAAGGCGATCGTTCAGCTGTTTGGGTTGAGGATATAGACAACGACGGCAAGTGGGACATGTTTTACGGAATCATCAATGGAGGGTTGGTATACTTTGATGGAGATGCTGTTGATCCCGTTCCCACAGTTGAAAGCTTCAATGCTGAAAGCCTTACCATTTTCCCAAATCCAGCTGAAGACCAATTCACAGTGGTGCTGCCGGCTAATGGAGTACATTACTACTTCATTTTCGATATGTTGGGTAAAAAAGTGAGTGAAGGTTTTGGCAGCAACAACATTTCCGTTGATGTATCTTCTTTAAGTTCTGGGCTCTATACGGTTCTTGTCCCAACCGCAAAAGCCACATTGACGGCAAAAGTGCTTGTGAATTAACATCACTAACCAAAAAGAGGGTTACTTATCGAGATTGATTCTCCAAATCAGTCCAGCATGAAACGAATACCCCTGGCTCAGCGACCCCGTTAGCTGAGAGCGGTTGTCGCCCAGTTCAAAAGAACCAAAAGAGACATCAACCAAATCTGCATTCTTGAAAAACTGATAATCGCGCAGTATGGAATGTCCGGCTCGAAGATTCAGCACCAAAGAACGCGTTACATACACATCTGCGAAGCCCCAAACATTGTTTTCACCCACTTCCAGGTAGGCATCATTTGCATTGTATGAGTATTTCCTGCCACTGTAAACAATACCCGCATGCAGTCTATCATTCAAAGTTTTACGAACAGTAGCACCTAGAGGCAGCGTAGCATCTATTTGAAGAGAAGTAGACGCTTGCCATTTGAAGCCAAAGATAGGAACCGTCAACGGTCCGAATTTATCACCATTGACATAGGCACCGAATTTCCATTGAAAAGTTGGCGACTTCGATTTTGAAACAATCACCAATCCACCAAATTGAAAATCACCACTTCCGAGATTTCCACGCTTAGCACTCGACTTCGGCAGCAGCAAAAAAGTACTTTTCCATGCCGCATTCCAGTTGTGTTGCCAGCCCACTTGCAGCGTATTGCTTTGAAAAACATCACCATCGAGCACCAGTGTAGAGTGCGCAAAGCCGGCAAGAACATAATTTGCAGAATCTACCTTCAACGGAACGAGAGCGCTAGCATCCGCGTAAGCGATGTTGAAATTCGCATTGGTAGAATCGAGCACAACATTGTTTGGTGAGATGCGGTATTCCAGCTTCGCAAGATCAACGAATTGCTGACCAGATAGAGCATTGCAGATAAAAGTCAAACACAAAATGAGGTAAAGAATGTGCATCTTCATTTGTATAGAAAAAAGTAAAGAAACACAAAATCCACACAAAAGGTAGCGACAAAAAAAAGGGTGACCTCATTGAGATCACCCTTCCATATTTTTCTAACAATAGATTACGCTTGAACGCTATTCATATTGTCGAGCACATCCATAACCTCGCGCACAGCTTTTGCAGACTCTGCTAGAAGGGCTTTTTCAGCATCATTCAATTGAAGTTCGATGATTTCTTCGATACCATTTTTACCGAGTTTCACCGGAACACCCAAGTAGATGTCTTTCAAACCGTACTGACCATCAAGCCAAGCACAAACTGGGAAAACACGTTTTTGGTCGCGAACGATAGCTTCCACCATTTGGGCTGCTGCAGCTCCTGGTGCATACCAAGCTGAAGTTCCGAGCAAGTTCACGATTTCACCGCCACCCTTCTTTGTACGTTCAACAATAGCATCCAATTTTTCGTTATCGATAAGCTCAGTAACGGGAATACCACCAACAGTAGTGTAACGTGGAAGTGGAACCATGGTGTCGCCATGACCGCCCATTAAAACAGCTTGAATATCTTTTGGAGAAACATCCAACGCTTCAGCAAGGAATGCGCGGTATCGAGCGGTATCGAGGATACCAGCCATACCGAAAACCTTGCTGCTATCTACCTTTGCGCTTAGATAAGCGCAGTAAGTCATCACATCAAGCGGGTTTGAAACGACAATGATTTTCGCATTTGGAGAATATTTAATCACGTTTTCAGTAACGCTCTTTACGATGCCAGCATTGGTAGCGATCAAATCGTCTCTGCTCATTCCAGGTTTACGTGGCAGACCAGAAGTTATAACAACAACTTCAGAATCGGCAGTTTTGGAATAATCATTGGTTGAACCGATTGTGCGCGTATCGTACAAATTGATAGGAGCTGTTTCCCAGATATCGAGAGCTTTACCTTCGGCATAGCCTTCTTTGATATCTAGAAGTACTACTTCATTTGCGATTTCGCGGGTGGCCAATACATCGGCGCATGTTGCGCCCACATTGCCTGCTCCTACTACTGTTACTTTCATGAAAGAACGAATTATGGTTTTCAAATTGAGTGCTTCAACAAAAAGGGTTACCCCTATTTATTTCGACAAAATTACGAAACAATTTTTGTTTAGAACCCGCCGTTTGCCCTTAGAAATTAGGCACACAAATTATGTAACTTCGAAGCCGATGAATGATGCAATGCAACTGACAATTATTACCGCTTTTTTTTGCCTATTCTCCCTTGTGAGCATGGCACAACCAGGCAATAATACATTACCAGAAGGAGAAGCTGGGGTAGACTACAATGTAACCAATGACAATGGCCGACAAGGGCTGTGGGTGCGGGTTTACCCAACTGGGAAGCTTTATTACCGCGGACAGTTTACCGATGGAATTCCGACTGGGACATTTATATTTTTTTACGATTCAGGTGAGAAAATGAGTGAAGTAAATCACCTGGATGGCACCAAGAAAATGGAGGTGATAAACTTTCACAAAAACGGAAAAAAACTTTCTGTTGGGAGCTATTCTGAAAAAATGATTGACGGAAAAGCGGAAAAAATCAAACAAGGCGAGTGGGAGTTTTATTCCGAATCGGGCGCTTTGAAAACAAAAGAGACCTATGTCGATAACCTGAGAGAAGGAAAATCAATAGAATATTTCGAATCGGGGAAAGTACTCGCAGAAACTTCATATTTGCACGACCAAAAGAACGGCGCATGGAGAGAGTACTTTGAAAACGGACGACTAAAAGGCGAAGGAAATTATGAAAACGATGAACTCAGCGGTCCGTATAAACTCTACGAAGCCAATGGACGTCCGTTTGTTCAGGGCAGCTACCACAAAGGCACCAAAGATGGCTTGTGGATCAAATTCAACAAATCAGGAGAGATAGAGTTAAACATCAAGTATGACAAAGGAGCAGAAGTTGCGACTCGCCGGGAGAATGGAGAGTTCACCGACTACTTTGCTGGCGGAATTCCGAGTGCTACCTACAACTACGAAGGTGGAAAAAAGAACGGTCCATTTACAGAATGGTTTGACCAAGGGGAGTGGATTCGCGAGCAAATGACAGAGCCCCTGCCTGGAGGCGGCATACAATTCAAAGAACGTTTGGTGGGCACGCAGGTTAAATGCGAAGGCGACTATGTAAACGACTTGTTGGATGGGCCGGTGACATGGTACAACGAAAAAGGTCGAATCATGAAAATTGAACACTATCTTGAAGGCAAATTACAATCCGTAGAAACACGATGAAAAAACATCTCCTCTTAGGGCTGATATGCGGAGCATTCGTTTTTAGCTGCAAAAAGAATACAGACTACGAAGCCATAGACTTCGGGTACAAATACTTCCCAAACGTTCTAGCCACATTCATCGACTATGAAGTGGATTCAATTTCATACGGCACCGTTAACGATACCTCCCATTTCTATTTGCGAGAGAAAGTTGCCGAAGAGTTTGTAGACAATGAGGGACAGCTTGCTACCCGATTTGAACGTTACAAAAGACCCAATTTAGATGCTGATTGGACATTGACAGATGTTTGGTTTCAAAAGCGAACAACCACTACCGCAGAGCGTGTAGAAGAAAACATACGCTATGTGCGCCTCACCTTCCCCATCAAGCCTGAAAACAATTGGGATGGAAACGTTTACAATACCGAGGATGCATGGAATTATCGCTATGAAAACATTGGGGTTTCTTACGAGCTGAACGGACAAACCTTTGAGAAAACGCTACGGGTAAATCAGCGGAACAACATCAACCTCATTGACCAAGAAGATGCTTGGGAAATATACGCTGAAGGAATTGGACTGATACATAAAAAACTCACCGATCTCACATTTCAAAACCAAGAGATTGTAGGTGTATCATACGAAATGCGTGTTATAGATTACGGCACTGAATGAGGTTATTGCTATTTATAAGCTTCTTCTTGCAGGTTGTTTGCAGCTTCAGTCAAACCGCCCCGAACAAATATTGGATTCGCTTTTCAGACAAAGACAACTCATCATTCAGCACCAATAATCCCTCAGAATTCCTTTCAGAGCGTGCTTTAGCACGAAGAGCAAAAAGCGCTCAGTCCATTACTTTAGAAGATCTTCCTGTAAATTCGAATTACATTCAAGCCGTTTTATCCATCGGCAACATCGAGCACCTGCACAGCTCGAAGTGGTTTAACGCCATTTCCATAAAAACCACAGATTCGACCTTGCTAGCAGACATAGCAGCCTTGCCATTCGTTTCTCAGGTTCGGCAAGTGCGCACCTTCCACTCACCTATTGCACCCCAAGCGATAATCAGAAGCACAGCAACAGAATTTGAAAGCAGCATATACGGAGAAGGCCTGGATCAATTGAAACAGATAAATGGTGATTATCTTCATGCGCTCGGATACCGTGGAGAAGGCATGTGGATAGGCGTTTTAGATGCAGGATTTAGGCGAGTGCCTATCCTCCCAGTTTTTGAACGACTGTATGAAAGAGAGACAATAACCGAAGTCCATGACTTTGTAGACTGGGACAATATCGTTACCGATCACCATTACCATGGCACTTACGTGTTAAGCACCATGGGTGGATATTTGCAAGACAGCCTTGTGGGCACGGCACCCGACGCCCATTATTTTCTTTTCCGCACAGAAGATGGGGCAACAGAGTACATCATAGAAGAAGACAACTGGGTAGCAGCCATTGAAGAAGCTGACAGCATCGGCATCGACATCGTAAATTCATCATTGGGGTATAGCACCTTTGACGATTCACTGCAAGACCACAGCTATTTCGACATGGACGGAAGAACCACACACATTGCCATTGCCGCAACCATGGCAGCCCGCAGGGGCATGTTGGTAGTTACCAGTGCTGGAAACCTTGGGAGTAGTGATTGGCATTACATCTCAACCCCTGGAGATGCCGACAGCATACTTACCGTTGGGGCCATCAATAATTTAGGTGAGCACGCCCCTTTCAGTTCATTCGGGCCTTCGGCAGATGGCAGGGTAAAACCCAACGTTGTTGCTATGGGTCAAGCCGCCTCGTATGCTGCCAACGACAGCACCATTCGACAGGGAAACGGGACCAGTTTTTCATCACCTATACTGTGTGGCGCGGCAGCCTGCTTGTGGCAAGCACATCCACAAGCTACAAATATGGAAATCATCGAAGCGATAGAGCGCAGTGCACACCTATATGCGAATCCCAATGATTCTCTTGGCTATGGCATTCCAGATTTCGGCAAAGCACACCAGTACTTGTTGAACAAATTTTCAGCGCAAGCAAACGGGATACTCATTTACCCCAATCCATCGGATGGATTGATACGCTTTGAAGTATCGGGCATCACAAGCGAGAACGTGCGCATATATGAGACACAGGGAAGAATCCTAGCGGACCTTCCCTGCGTATACATTGACTCGTCTCGTGGAATTGGGACCCTTGATTTACGTTCACTCGGACTATCAGCCGGCGTGTACTACTTACAATTTGAGCAGGACCACCGCATCCGCACCGTGCGTGCGATACTCGAATAGAAAGACCTACTCTTTCATCCAGCGAGAGCTGACACGTGTTTTACCATCGTCAACCACCAAGAAATACAATCCAGCAGCTATTTCGCGTGTGTTCACACTGAAAAAATCACCACTATTTAACCGGTGGCTACCGGCCTTTACAGCTTGACCATTGACATCAAAAAGCGTCCACACCAAATCATTCTTCCACCGACCAGTTTTCACCATCATTTCATTGTTACCTGGGTTTGGGTATACCGTTAAAAACGGCTTATCAGCAACCCATTCTTCAACCGTGGTGAGCCCCGTTTCAAACTGGAAATAGTGGATGATTTCTTTACCGAAATCAGGTTCGAAAGCGATAAAATTCGCTCCTGCAACCTTCTTAAAACGACAGAAACCACTGCCATCATTGTTGGCAAAAAAGCTCAAGCCATCTTCATCTGAATCGCTGAGAATTGCTTTATAGCAGCCCGCATTCAACTGAATGGTATCGCGGTAGTTCGTGTTTGCCGTGCTGTAATCGTCGCGAAAGAACACCACCTCACCATCAAGCGTTTCGATGCGTACTTCTGTTTCCCAAGGAGCATTGTTCGTTTTGGTCCAAATGATTAGACGGTTATCATCGTCGGCACCCGTGCCGTAGGTATAAACAGGAGGACGATTGAAGGTGCTTGTCCCCGTATTATTCGCCTCGTATTCATCAGCCACACCATTTGGCGAGCTCACATTTACCGTAAACAACTGCACCTCATCGGGGCTACCGGACCAGAAAGCAGGATCGCTAATTTCGAGGGTCACATCTTCAGTTTGGAAAGGTTCCAGCGAGCCAGTCCATGTCATCGATTCATTGCTACCACCCGCATTGTAAGTAATAACACACGAAGTCAACGTTTGCGCGCCAGCGTTTTCGATGCGCACCACAGGCTCATCGCAGATAGGGTTTACGCGGCTATTGATTTTCCAATCACTTGGAGAAATGATCCAATCGAGTTCAACATCGTTTTGATGGTTCATATCGCCGTATGCAACGATTTGTCCTTCAAAGACATAATTCCCATACGGATCATACGTAATATCATAGTCCACCTCAAACTGATCACCCGAAACAAAAGGCGTTAGTTCAAGGTCTTGTGTTGCCACAGGAGCACCCGGACACCAGGCAGCTCGGTCGTATATCCACGTCCCACCTTGCGGATAGAGCGGATTATCTGCACATTCTTGCATGATTTCCCACGCCCATTGTTGAGAGCCATTTACCTTCACCTTGTGTTGATTGAAGCAAAATTCAGCGCAATTGTTACCTGTTCCAAATCCATGACCCGACGCCCTTGTTTTCAATCGAAACATCGTCTCGCCATCTAAAACATCTACCGATTTCACGCCCACTTGTTCTTCGAATGTGCTTAACCCGAAAGATCCTCTCCAAAGCGTTTCGATACGTTTCACATCCCGCGGAGCGGTACCTTCAATGAATACAAATTTCAGGTCAAGCAGTTCTTGCCAGTTACCGGCTTCCAGTTCAACTTCTCCGTGGAGGAGTTTTTCGTAATCGGTAACATCAAAAACCCAGGTCCACCCCTCCTCGAGATCCAATTGAATACCGTATGGAGTAATAAAACGACCGAGCTCAAAGCGGTTTATCACTTCGAACGGCGCACCAAAATAGTCCAATACATCATTTGTAAACGTCTCCGTTGGATTTGTATCCTGCACGGCATCGTACACTTCTCCATCTTCATAGAAGTACAACACATCACCCGGCAACCAATGCGCGATAGCACTTACAATGTGAACATCATTGTCGGCCACTTCCCACTCAGTTAAAATTGAATATTCTGCCAGCATAGGAATATTTATCGCACTTGGAACAACCGCCACCGTATAATCAGCATGTCCGAACGAAAGCACAGCCCGCTCATTGAGCATCGCATACGTATTAGAAAGCTCCCACGGCATAAATAGTTTTTGTTGCGGCGAACCAGCGAGAATGCCATTTGTTGCCGACGCACTCAAGTCGATAGCTTCCGTTCCGAAAGGATGATCGAACGTATAGTTCAAGACCATTTGGTTGTATAACGGGTGAGCGACATCGATATCTGCAGCAAGTGAGCTAGCGATTTCAGCTTCAGAGAGCGCGGCATTGAAAATACGGAATTCATCGATGTCGCCGTGGTAGAAGTTCGACCAGCCCGTGGCAGCGCCGATGGAGAACTTCACAATTCCCGACATCGGGTTATCGAAACCAGAGCCACTGTGCCAGAGGACACCATTCAGGTAGATCCTCATATCACCCGTGCCATTGTCTTTGGTGAACGCCCAGTGATTCCATTCCCCTTCAAAATCGGCTTCGGTTGCAGCTTTATCGATGCGGTCGTAGCCAGCATCCCATCCAGCATCCCAGTAAACACGTGAGTTGCTCCAAGGCAAATGGCTGTTTAGAACACGATTGTTAGCGGCATCCACGCCTTCAAATACAGTTCCATTCTCTGGCTGGAAATCGGCATCGCCACGCAACCAAAAAGAAATTGTAACAGCCTCATCAATGGTAGAAAAAACAGAAGCAGGAACCTTTATTTCATCATTCCAATTAAAGCGCATATAGCTTTCATTTGCACCTCCGCTGGCGATGGCTTGGCTCATCGACGATTCTGCACCGATGAGAATGCTTTGAGCGAGATCGCTATTGAAAGACGATATATCGACAAGAATATCCGATACTCCATCCCAAGTAAATGCATTGGTCAGTGCAATTGTTTGGGTACCTGCCGACAGCGTAAGATCATCTTCGAAAACCGTGGAGAAAGTCCCATTATCGAAACCATTGAATGCGAAACCAGAGCGCGCTCCTAATTTTATACAAACATAATCCATCACCCCACCAGACACAACAGGAAAAGAGATACGATTGATATCTCCAGCCGTTAGGCCAGCGTTCAAAAGCTCTTCAGCGGTATATATTGCTTGATAGCGATGTTGTGAATTATCGGCCTTAAAGACATCTGGTGAATCGCCATTAGCAGCGCCAACTTGATAATCGTTTATGTTTGCAACCCCCTGAATATCGAGCGCGTCGTATTGCAACGTCAGAAAATTGAACCTCGGCGTTTCAATTAGATCTACCGATTCAAAATCCTGATTATCGAGCAGATAGAACGGATGTTGCAAAGCTGCAGAGTCAAGTTCACCCGTATGTTCAAAAAGGTAGTTGTAAGTCAGATAATCCCATTCACCGCATGGGAAAGCCAAACCACCTGCTCCACCATCTTCAAAGCACTTCAGCTTGTGGTACATTAACACTTTTCGGTAAGAGGTATTGTCGTCGGGAAAAGAAAACCAGCGACGACCGGGTGAATCGTATGCCGTGTTGGGGTTGTTTTGTTCTTCAAAAGAGAATGTCTGAACAATGGTAGTATCACCGGGATTGGCAGCACCCATTAAACATCCTGCGAGGAAGAGAAAAGAAAAAACGTATTTCATGGCTTTGAGGCGCTGAGTAGTAACGATTGAAAATCTCATAATTAGGTATAAAAGGAGTCACAATATCTGAAAAAATCAGCAAGCAGTTTGGGTGTCTGAAGAACAAAATAACCGCATTAATTCAATGGTAAAACCAAAACTTAAAAACTGCGTACCACTGCTACCACAGACAGCGATCAGAGAAGAGCAGCGAATAATTTAAGATTCGCTTATAAGTTGGGACAAAATTTACATCGGGTTTATGTAAATCGCATACATTTAGCCCGAAAGAAAAACGACAGAAAAGAATGAACTACCTATTCATAATGTACCCGTGGGAGCGCGTGAAACCGTTAAACGACACCACATTGAGATTGATTCACGAAACAGTTGATCGCGGATATACTGTGGCCATGACTGTTGGAGCCAACCTCACCATTCGCGACTCCACGCCGATGGCGTTTTGTAAAGTATTCGAAAAAGGAAAAGTCCCGAAGTCGATACCCGCTTTTTACAAAGCAGCGAAATTCAAAGAACAGATGTTGCCATTGGCAGGATTCGACGTTATTTTCATGCGAGCAAATCCACCGCTTGATTCCATTGTGTTGAACTTTTTGGACTCAGTGAAAAACGACGTTTTCATCATCAACTCCATAGAAGGATTGAGAGAAGCCAACAACAAACTCTACACCGCCGCCTTTCACGACCCGAAGAAAGAGATTATACCGGTTACTCACGTTTCGAAGAACAAAGAGTATTTGCAGCGCGTCATCAAAGAGAGCAACGCCGACAAGATGATCATGAAGCCGCTTAACGGTTATGGTGGCAGCGGGGTAATTGTCTTAGAAAAAGGAGCAGATAAAAACATCAGTTCACTCCTTGATTTTTATATCAACACGGGGAAAGACGACAGCAGTTATGTGATTGTTCAAGAGTATGTAGAAGGTGCTGAAAAAGGCGACATACGTGTGCTCATGCTGCATGGCGAACCAATAGGAGCTATGCGCAGGGTTCCTGCCGAAGGCGATGCACGTTCAAATCTTTCAGCAGGAGGAACGTATGAAAAGCACGTATTGAACAAAGCAGAAAAACGACTTTGTAAAGTGGTCGGGTCAAAACTCGTGAAAGACGGCTTGTTTTTCGTTGGATTGGACCTCATCGAAGGAAAACTCATCGAAGTGAACGTGCTTAGTCCGGGTGGAATTACCTACATCAACAAGCTAAACAAAACGAATTTGCAGAAGAAAGTCATCGATTATTGTGATGATTCGGTAAAATCGAAAGAGACATCAAGCGTAAGACGGGGGGAATTGCGAAAAACAGTGAAGGATGCTTAGTTTAACCATTGACGACATTATCCGCCGCATAGAAAAAGGTGAAATATTTGAAGCCACGAGCAAAGACGGTGGGTTTAGAATAGCCATCAAAGAATACGTGCCTTATGTGTGCACAGCGATTCACGACGGACATGCCTTCAGGAACGAGTTAAAGCTTAAAACAGCCCTAACCGATTATGAACGGTGGTATGAAGAAGATCCTTACACCGCCGACTTTATATCATCGATGCCGATAGTGCTAGCTGGAAAAGATTCTCGTTTCGAATACGATTTGAACCGCAAGCCAGAAACCTGTATTTACAAAGAAGCGTGGGGCAAAAAAGTTTGGAAGCAAGCGTTAACCAAAGCCGAAAGAGAGCGCAGTTTGTCTAAGCACAGGAACTATTACCGCGTAACGCATGCATTGATTTCGAAGTTAGAGAGCTTGTTTGATGGCTGTGTTGTTTACGACATGCACTCTTACAACTACAAACGTTGGGAAAGAGATGTCCCAGTCTTCAACATTGGCGCCGAGCTCATTGATGAGAAGAAATACGGCAAGATGGTTAAGGCATGGAAAAAAGAGTTGAGCGGCATTGAATTGCCAAATGGAATTGTCAACAAATCGGCCATCAACGACGTTTTCTTTGGTCGTGGTTACAACCTTGAATTCATCACCAAGAATTTTGAAAACACCTTGGTGCTGGCCACCGAAGTAAGCAAAATATACTGCAACGAGGAGAATGGCGAGCCCTATCCAGAAATCATCAAGCGACTGAAGGAAGCGTTGAAGAAGGCCATTGTTGGACATGCACAATTGTTCGCCGACAACTTCACCAACTGGAAGCACAACAAAAAATCGAAATTGCTTTCGCACGATGTCGGACAAGATTTAAAGAAGATCGACAACGAATTGCACGCCATGTTGAAAAATTTTGAGCTGCTTAGTTTTGTCAATCCCACAAACGTTGAAAAGCAGAAGAAAAAATTCTTCGATAGCCGTTGTACCGAGAATCCAGACTTTTCATACCGACCAATAAACATTGATACGTTTGGGTTAAAGCGCAAATTGCACCGCTTGGAGTTGGAGAAGATTCAAGACATCCACTTGCAGCGATTGTATGAAGGAGTGATCAATGCGTTTAGCGACAAGATCGACATGCTCGCTTCACTTGGCACAGAGCGTTTTTTATACAACTCACTGCGTTACTTCGGAGAGCCAAACGAAGCCGATATGCGCAACGCTTGGTTTTTGCAGCACCTACCTCCAGTTGAAGAGCCTCGGATGGAGAAGAAACTCGATGTAAACGACGCCATTGCACTTTTCAAAAAGAGCTTTGATGAATATGGTTTTACAGGAAAAATTGAAGTTTCAAAACACCTTGTTGCCGATGCCATGGTATCGAACAGTCAGAAGAAAGTGATCTTGAAAAAGGGGGCTACTTTTAGTGAAAAAGGACTGCAATACCTCATGCACCACGAAATTGGCGTCCACATGGTTACCACCATGAACTGCGCCGAACAGCCCTTAAAAATTCTTAGTGTAGGCATGCCCGTGAACACCAAGACACAAGAAGGCTTAGCTGTTTTGAGTGAGTACCTTTCGGGCAACGTCATGATGAAACGATTGAAAGAACTCGGCCAGCGCGTAATTGCTACCGAAATGCTTTCGAACGGAGCGACTTTCGTGCAAACCTATCAAAGGATGGTGCAAGAGCTTCGCATGGATGTTAATGACGCCTATTATTTGGTTACGCGCATCTACCGCGGCGGTGGATTTACCAAAGATCATTTGTACCTGCGTGGCTTGAAAGAAATCTACAATTTTTGGAGCTCTGGAAATGATATCCGTCCGCTTTTGATCGGCAAAACCTCCATCGAATACTACACCACACTTGTAGAATTGATTGATCGAGGCATCTTGAAACAGCCCAAGTATATCACCCAAGCCTTTGCTGATCCGCGACCCGATTTAAATGATCCTATTTATGCTTATATCATCAAAGGCATCCGATGAGCCCAACGCTTGTGGGTCAAGATGGCAGCAAATAGAAGGATGTATTCCAACGTGATGAATACGTAGTTTTCTGAGAATGCATTGTTGTGATAATGGATGTAACTCAGGGTTACTAGGAACGTCCACACCACAGCCTCACGTCGTTTGGTAAAGATCATCCATGCGATGAGTGGAGCTACATACCACGGATGAATGGTAGTGGCACACAACAAGTAAATAAAGAGAGACCAATAGATGCGTTCAGGAATTGAAAACGATTTTTTGAATGCGACGAACAGAATGCCTGCAAAAGCCACAACAGACATCAACGGTCCCACCACCGCTATTGGATTAAAACCCACAAAAGCGCCACACACACGATTCACTGCGTAGTACAGCGAGGCATTGAATTCGAAGGTTTTGAAATACAGGCTCAGACTCGAATGCCAGTGCAGCAGCAACTCGCGAGAAACGAAAGGAGCAAAAGTAACCGCGAACAATGCAAACACCAGCAGATAAAAAAGGTAACGTTTGTTCTTGAGCCAATTCCAGATTGACGGCAGGAAAATCAAAGGAAGAAGCTTTACTGAAATGGCCATTGCCAAAGGCACAGCAGCCAGATAAACCCTGCTGTGCATCAACATCCACGCAGTGATGGCAAGAAAGAAAAGCACGACACCCTCAAAATGCAGGTTGCCCGAAAATTCGATGATGACGAGCGGATTGAAGGCATAGAGCGCCATCAATTGCGGATTTCTATCGGTTTTCACTAGGAGAAAAACCATAAAGAGGAGCAAAAACGACTCTGCGACAAGCAGAAAAACGTGCATCCAAAATAAAAACCCCGACATCGTGTGGCTTCCGAAAAGCACCGCTGCTGCGTAATAAGCCTGACTGATGGGAGGATACACCGTGTAGTATTCTGCCGAATTCATACGCTCCAAGGCAACTTGCATTTCAGGAGCGGTAGAATCAGCCGACATATTTACCCCTTCTGGCAGCACCAGATAAGGATTTACCTGATGCAACGTAAGGGAGCCATCCCAAAAAAAACGATGGTAATCGTCAGACAACTGAGGAGTAGAAAAAAGAAGCACTGCCCTCACCCCTATTCCAAGTAGCAACAAAGTGCGAAAAGTCATACCTGTTGCATTCTTGAGGACAAAAAACATCGCCACAAACATCACAGCGAAGCCACCAATGACCTTCCAACTGTTTGAACGATCAACCTGGTAGCCCATGTAGATGGTACCTAGCACCAATACAAACATGGCCAGGTAGAACTGTGATTTATTCGACACCACGAGAGTGTTTTATCGACATGTATGCAACATATCCAAAACCGAAAGAGAGCATCAAATGAAATGGCAACAAACCAAACTCCGAATTTGAAATACCGAGTACCATTCCGAAAATAAAATACAGCATCAAAAGCAGCTCTACCAAGGTCAGCGGATTGGCTTTCAAAGCAGCATAACGTTTGCCAGTCCATGTCCCATTTTTCTCTGTCAACGCATATTTTGGCGTCCGCACAAACGGTGTCTTCTTACCCATATACCCTTCAATGACTGCAATACTGTTATGCAAAGAAAGTCCCATTGAAACTGATAAAAACAGCGGAAAATATCCTAAAAATTTCAGGCCCGATTCATTTTTCCGCTTTCTGCTCATCCAATAAAAATAGGCGAGAATTAAAAAACCGATGAGGAATATGGCAGCCAGGTTGAAGAGCAAATCATACACAGGCCTGTTGATTTTCACCCAGAGTATTGGCAGACTGAGCATTGCTGCGCCGAGGATGCATAAAAAGACAAAGCTATTCATCAAGTGAAAAATAGCGTGCAGCTTAGTTGAAAAAGGCAAGCCCTTTTTTCTGATAACCTTGCCTAGATTCTTCACTGCGCATTCAGCCGCACCCTTCGTCCACCTAAACTGCTGCGATTTAAGACCATTCATTTCTGCCGGCAATTCCGACGGCGAGCCAACCTCTTCGAGGTATTTGAATTTCCACCCTTTCAATTGCGCGCGGTAGCTAAGATCTAAGTCTTCGGTGATTGTATCATGTTGCCACCCCCCAGCATCCGCAATGCACGCATTTCTCCATACACCCGCAGTACCATTGAAGTTGATGAAATGTCCTTTTTCGTTTCTCCCCACCTGCTCCACCGAAAAATGCGCATCCAGTCCGAAAGCTTGCATACGCGTCAGCATCGAATAGTCTTCATTCACATGCTCCCACTTTGTCTGCACCACACCCAACGAAGAATCGGCCATTAAAAAAGGTATTGTCTTTCTAAGAAACAGCGGATCAGGAATAAAGTCTGCATCAAAAATCGCTGTAAACTCACCCTTGGCAATTTCCAAACCATACGCCAGCGCACCGGCCTTGTATCCCACCCGATCAGGACGTTGGATGTGTGCTATATTGATTCCTTTGCCTTTCCAAAAAGCCACACGGTTTATGGCCAATTCAACCGAATCATCATTTCCATCGTCGAGAACCTGTATCTCCAGTTTATCAGCAGGATAGTCGATTGCTGCAACGGCATCTATCAGACGTTCAACAACATACAACTCATTGAACACAGGCAATTGAATAGTAACTGGGGGCCATGCTTCCAACACATCAGGGATAACCAACGCGTGATGGCTTTTGAAACTTCGCGCATAGGTGCGTGCCAACGACAGTTGCACCAGGCTATACGCCAGAATGAACATCAGCAACAACCCATAGACTATGATTACAATTAGCTCCACGTATGTTTGAGTATGGTTGTAATAATTTTATATCCCGCCATGATAGTCCCTTTCACGGTACCGCTAACCTTCGACACACCGATACGACGTCTATAATTTACAGGTACCTCAGAGATTTTCAATTTCATTTTAAGGGCTCGAATCTGCATTTCCACCGTCCAACCAAAATCTTTATCTCTCATCCCCAATGCATTCAACGATTCTAGTCGAATAGCTCGGTACGGACCCAAATCGGTATACGTAAAACCGTAAAACAAGCGGATCATGCGTGTTGCTAGCCAATTTCCAAAAACCTGGGGCACTGTCATGCTTTTGCGTTCCCGCAATCCACGTGCTCGAGAGCCAATTACCATATCGGCATCACCTTTCAAGATCGGGTCTAAGAGTGAAATCATCTCTTCAGCATAATCGGAGTAGTCGGCATCCATGAAGACAATGATATCAGCTGGGACATCGGCGCCGTTGGCGGCAGCTATGCCTTTAAGACAAGCAGCACCGTAACCCTGATGGGTTTCAGTAACAACCGTAGCACCTGATTCACGAGCGACCACTGCCGTTTTATCTTTCGAATTGTTATCGACAACAAAAACATGACGCACCATCGTTTTATCGATGTCGCGAACCACATTCCCAATGCTCAATTCTTCGTTCCAGGCAGGGATTACAACATCAACAACAGGCACTTTCAATTCTTCTTTTCCGCTATGCGGGATGATAGGTGTTACGAATGATTTGCACTGTTTTCAGAAACGATTTCCAGCTTGCCTGGGTAAACCGTGAGCGCCACTTTAAGACACTCCACCGCGTTTTTAAGCGCTGCAATTTCAAGCACATACGCCAAACGCACCTGATTAGCACCTGCTCCAGGGGTAGCGTAGAAACCCGCTGCAGGAGCCATCATCACAGTTTGGCCGTTAAAATCAAACTCCTCCAACATCCACTGACAAAAGCGCTCAGCGTTGTCGACAGGAAGCTCGGCGATGCAGTAAAACGCACCGCTAGGTTTCGGACAAACAACACCCGGTATGGCATTGAGACCATCTACGAGAACATCCCGACGGTGCACATATTCAGCTGTTACAGCAGTGAAATATTCAGCTGGCGTATTTAAAGCGGCTTCACTCGCCAATTGACCAAAAGTAGGTGGCGACAAACGGGCTTGACCGAATTTCAAAGCGGCAGCCATCACTTCTTTGTTGCGCGATATCAATGCACCGATGCGTGCTCCGCACATAGAGTAGCGCTTCGATACCGAATCTACCAAGATCACATTGTTATCGATTCCCGCTAGGTTCATCACAGAAAAAGGTTTCGCGCCATCGTAACAAAACTCTCTGTACACCTCATCAGCGAACAGGTACAAATCGTGTTTCAAAACAATATCACGCAGCTTTTCTAACTCAGCCTGCGAATAGAGATACCCTGTTGGATTGCCGGGATTGCAAATCAAAATCCCCTTTGTTTTTGGTGTGATCATCGCTTCAAATGCTTCAACAGGAGGCAAAGCGAAACCATCGTCAATGGTAGCGGTAACGGGAACGATTTTCACACCCGACATCACTGCAAAACCATTGTAGTTTGCATAGAAAGGTTCAGGAATAATCAGCTCATCGCCAGGATTCAAACACGTTTGAAATCCAAAAATCAAAGCTTCCGAACCACCGGTGGTGATCATGATATCTTCGACATTCAGTTGAATGCCATTGTCTTTATAGTACTTAGCCAAACCCATGCGATAGCTCATAAAGCCCTCGCTGTTTGAATATTCAATCACTTTTCTATCCAGGTTGCGCATTTTATCAAGCACAACCGCTGGCGTTTCAATATCAGGTTGTCCGATATTCAAATGATGCACCTTTTTTCCCTTTGCTTTTGCAGCTTCAGCGAAAGGCACCAGTTTACGTATTGGCGAGGCCGGCATGGCGACGCCTTTCTGTGAGATTGACGGCATTTCAAAACAATTTGAGCGACAAAAGTAACGAACTTATGGCGATAGGAAATCACAAATTCTTAACTATGCAAAGCAATTTGAATTGACTAACCATTCCGCGCTTCAATTTGTATCTTTCAGCGCAAAGCGAAAATAAAATTATGGCCAAAACCATCGAACCTATTCAGAAGCCACACACCAAACTCGGACAACTCGCCTCAACTGCTATCTGCGGAAACGATATTAGCTCATCTGTTTTGTATGTTTCGGCGTTGTCTATTTACTGGGCCGGACAATACGCATGGATAACTTTGTTGATCGTAGGGGTTGTCCTTTTTCTCTTCAGAAACATCTACTCCGAAGTCGTTGGCGCCATTCCACTCAACGGCGGCGCTTACAACGCCTTATTGAACACCACCAGTAAATCGATGGCGTCTTTTGCTGCCACCCTCACCATACTTTCGTACATGGCGACGGCCGTGATTTCGGCGAATGAAGCCATGCATTATCTCGGACATTTACTCCCACAAATGCCTGTTATTATTGCGACGATTGTCTTACTCTGTTTGTTTGCGGCGCTAACTATAGGAGGAATAACCGAATCGGCCAAAGTTGCCATCGGCATTTTCTTTTTCCACCTCATTTCGTTGGTTGTCTTATTTGGCGCTGTAGGTTGGTATTTGATGACACATGGTTTTGATCAATTCATCACCAACCAAAACGCTCCTGTACGAGAAGGAAGCATAATGACTGCCATCTTCCTCGGATTCGCCGCCTCCATGCTCGGCGTTTCTGGTTTTGAGAGTTCTGCCAACTTCGTTGAGGAGCAAGAAAGAGGTGTTTTTCCAAAAACGCTTCGCAACATGTGGGGAATTGTTTCAGTCATCAATCCACTCACGGCTATCTTCGCACTTGCCCTCTTTGCCCTTCCAGTGCTTCAGTCAGATAGTTTTCAAAACACACTGCTCATCCACATGGGAGAAGAGGCAGGTGGCAAATGGCTTTCTGTGCTCATCGCGATAGATGCCGTGCTGGTTTTGAGCGGTGCCGTGCTCACAAGCTTTGTTGGCGTAACAGGTTTGCTCGAACGCATGGCCCTCGACCGCATCTTACCCCAAATGTTCCTTAAAAGAAACAAAAGAGGAAGCTCGTATCTCATCATCATAGCATTCTTGATCTTGAGCATTTCAGTGCTGCTCATCACAGGTGGCAATGTGACCCTTTTGGCAGGTGTTTATACGATTTCGTTTTTGTCGGTGATGGCACTTTTTGCCATTGGAAACATCTTTTTGAAGGTAAAACGCGGACAGCTACCAAGGCCAGTTCAAGCCTCGTGGATCTCTATTCTCATTGCAATCACTGCCGTGTGCATTGCCTTGTATGGAAACGTCATTATGCCACCAAAAGGCGATTCCCCAAGCAATTTGACCGTCTTTATGCAATATTTCATTCCATTCATCATCTTCATTGCCGTGATGTTGAACAGAACTGCACTCTTGCGACTTACCTTCCGCGTCATCCAAGCTTTTTTCAAACCCATTCAACGGTTTGTATATAAGGTAAACAGTGGCATCATCGCTCTCATTGAGCGCATCAATTCGCAAGAATTTGTTTTCTTCACAAAAGGAGAAAACATCGCTACTCTAAACCGAGTGATGCTCTACATCAAAAACAACGAACACACCCGAAAAATCAAGATCGTAACCGTATTGAAAGAGGGCGATGAGTTGCCAGAAGACATCTACAAAGAAATCGATTTTCTTGATCGTGAGTATCCCGAAATTGACATCGAATTCATCGTTAAAAAAGGTGCTTTTGGTCCTGACTTAATCAAAGAACTTTCCAATGAATGGGGCATTCCCATCAACTTCATGTTCATCGGCTCTCCGACAAACAAATTCCCATATCGAATTGAAGAATTGGGCGGCGTGCGATTGATCATTTGATGGTGCGCAATTTCGGACTCGATTTGGTGAGGACGGTGAGTATTTGGCTGGTTCTCATGCAGCATGCTCACATAAACATTCCGGGCTTGGCACCGCTTCGCATTGGCATTGTGGGGGTAGAATTTTTCTTTGTCCTGAGCGGACTCCTCATCGGTAGTCTGCTTTTCAAAACCTTCTCTTCTCACGAATTCAAAGGTCCAATTCTAAAAGAGTTCTGGGCGCGGCGTTGGTTGCGCACACTCCCACTCTACTACACAGTCTTGCTTTTTCGTTTTTTCTTCATCGAAAACAACGTCGGCGCCAACATCGGCTGGTATGTGGTATTTCTTCAAAACAATTTCTACGGCGTTTCCTTTTTCGATGTCTCATGGAGTTTGGTCATCGAAGAATGGTTCTACCTCCTTGCACCCTTGCCCCTCTTGCTGTTGTACTTCCTTAAAAACAAGTCTGCAGTACCCGTAGGCATTTCAGTTTTTATCTTTTTTATTCTCGCTGCGCGGATGTTGATGGTGGTGCTGCGAGATACTCCTTATGAAGGTTTAAACAGCCAGTTTTTGTTGCGGTTCGACGCCCTATTTCTGGGTGTTCTCTTGGCGTGGATCAAGCACTACGCCGTTTCCATGTGGGACATGCTAACCAACAGCCGCACTGCCTTGTTGGGAGCCATAACATTTATCGGCTACATCTTCTACTATTGGACAATTTCAAGCAACGCAGGTGCGATAAATGAATCATTCATTCCGCGTACCATCGGTTTCACGCTGTTGCCCTTCACAATAGCCCTGATGCTTCCTTGGTTTAGCACAGTTACGACATCAAACAGTGTCGTTTTACTAGTCGTCACCCAAACGAGTATCCTCACCTACGGACTTTACCTCATTCACCCCATGTGTTTCGATTTGGTTTTTCACTACACTGAAAACATGCCCAAAGCCTTCGTCTTGTTGTTGGCATCAGGGTTGGCGTATATTTTTGCTTTTCTGGCTTACCGTCTGATAGAACTGCCTATGTTATCGCTTCGTGACCGCTATTTCCCAGCCACGTATCGACGTGTATTCTAGCGATTGAACCGATAAAACATGAACTGGTGTTTACCGATATTCGGGATATCGTACCACTCATCGATGCGTTCAAAACCCAGTTGCTCATAAAACCCTAGAGCCACTTCCCTGGCATCGCACCACAAAACATCGTGTCCTGAAGATTCTACAATCGCTAACGCCTGATCTATCAGCATTCTACCGGCACCTTTACCGCGGACACTTGGATGCGTCGCCATAGCTCGAAGACGGTATTGTTTGATATCGGCTAACTTCGGTGAGTGCATCTCAAACAAAGAACAAACTCCCACTATCTCATTGTTGTGATATGCCGCCAGATGAATCGCATCCGGGCGATCATCGATGTCTATAAAACAAGCATCCACGCTCTCGCGATGTGGCCAAAGCACTTCGTAACGCAGAGGTCTTGTTTTTATTGATGGCACCCGTTCAATCTTCATCGTCATCTGAATCAAAAAAGAAGTCGTCCCAATTGCGTCGATCTTTCTTTGTTGGGCGGCCTAAGCCGCGCGGACGTTGTTCTTGTCCGAGCCTGATCATCTCCAACTTCCGACGTTCATCTTCCGAGGTAATGTCTTCTGCATACGTCGGCACCAAAGCCGCTCCAACCCGTGAGTTCGGAATCGCCACCACCTTCCATTGGAAATGTATGGCGCCGCGGCGGATGCTAATTTTGTCGCCCACCTTGACATCCCGTGCAGCCTTTACCACATCCTCGCCGATGGCGATTCGACCATCACGACAGGCGTCAGTAGCCAGTGTGCGGGTTTTGAACAGACGAATGGACCAAAGATACTTGTCGACGCGCATGCAGCAAAAATAAGAAGTTCCGCGCGATTACAGCTCGATGATGATACCAATACTTGGCAAAGTCGACCCCGCCGCGGTATTCAAAAACACCGGTTGATAAGACCCAGGATTGTTCGGGTCTTCGATAGGCGTGCCTTGCGAGTTACGCACCACATCGAGCTCATCGGGCTGTTGCGCCTCAAAGCCATACAGGTTTTGGATATCGAAAAACAGGTTCAAACTCCACTTCGTGAAAAACCATTTTTTATCGATTCGCACATCCAACTGGTGATAGGCGCCCAAACGTTGGGTATTCAACTGCGAAAAATCGGTAATGGCGAACCCTGTGGCATTCCAGTTCGGAATGAGCATACTTTGTTCGACATCAACAGGAGTGGCCGGCAAACCACCTGAGTATTGAAAACGGCAACCGAGTTCCCAATTGCGCTTAAACTTTTTTCCACCCGTTAACGAGACCAGGTGCTGACTATCCCAGCTTGACGGAATCAACGTACCTGAAGCATCAGAAAACTCGCTGCGCACCCAGGTGTAGGCAACGATGCCATAAAACCCTTTGTACAACTTCTGCTGGTACAGCACCTCCGCTCCGTAAGCATGTCCGTTAGCCGTCGACGTCACCTCTTCGTTTCCAATCACCCCGAAATTGGTCCCCAAATTCGCAAGAGCGATTTGTTTGTCTACACTGAAAGGATAGCGATCATACCCCTTCCAAAAACCTTCAACAGAAACAACCGTGTTGCGTTCATCCCAATCGTATCTCAAACCACCCACCAATTGCTTGTTGCGAATGTACTTGATATCATTGCGTTGATTTACAAACCCCGTCTGATCGCGGTAACCCAAGATGGTATACGTAGGCAATTGGTAGTATATGCCCGTATTAAAATTCGCACTCAAACCCGGAGCGAGGTAGTAGCTGGCAGCAAAACGAGGTGACAACTGTTCAAGCGGATTCTCCATCGATGCGCTGTACTCATTGCCATCCATCCGCAACCCCGCTGAAAGCACCAGGCGTTGTCCCAACAACGTGCGACTTACCTGACTAAACGCACCGTACTTGTGCATGTCGAACTCCGAGTAAAAATTTATGGTACCCAGTTCACCTGACGCGTAAGAAAACTGTTGAAACTGAGAACTGTTGTTGTACTTCGCAAACTCGTAATTGATACCATAGGCGAACTTCCAACCCTTATCCAGGTAAAGCTTATGTTCGATGCGGAACTTGTTCTCCATTTCCTGGCTCAAGTAGTCGGTTGTTAGTGGCAAAGACTCATCGTTATCCTCGTACTTAAACGTCCTGTTGTTCAGCATATTCCTACTTGCCACAAACGTCCACAATCCATTTTCAGCAAAATGTTCCCATTTCGCACCCACAGCGTAGTTCCATTGCGTAGTTACAGGTAAGAAATCTAAGATGTACCTATTGCTTGCAAAATCTTCACTCGTGGTATCGTTCGCCAGCCCCAGATTTAGCGCAAATTGATCTATCGCGCCAATACCCAACACCGTGAGTTGATTTTTGTCGTCAACCTTCAACTTCCATTTAAACTGAAAGTCGTTGTAGGTTGGTAAAAAAGGCAAACCGAGGGCTTCGAATAAAAACTGTAGGTACGAGCGACGAGCGCTGGCAACTATCGAAGAGCGCGGACCTGTAGGACCTTCAATGGTAACACCGATATCACTTGAACCGACAACTGCATTGAGGGTATATTTATCAGTTCTACCGTCCTTAAAACCGAAGTCGAACACAGAGCTCAACGCATTGCCGCGGTTTGCCGGAAAGGCACCACTGTAGAATTCAACATTGTCTATCAAGTCTACATTTATCAACCCCACCGGTCCACCACCTGCACCTTGCGTTGCAAAGTGATTGATGTTTGGAATTTCAATTCCATCGATATAAAAACGGTTCTCATTCGGAGCTCCACCCCGAATTAAAATATCATTTCTAAACGACGGTGTTGAAGCTACACCTGGTAAAGAACGAATGGCACGTGAGATATCGCGGTTACCGCCCGGATTTCGCTTCACCTCATTTACACCAATGTTGCGGACAGACACAGGTGCATCCTCCCTATTTACAAAAGCACTCGTGGTAACTTCGGCCTCACCCACTAGAACCGCCATTTCGTTGAGGGCAACATTTACTGTTGCAGCGCGTGCATTGGTAACTTCTATTTCGTAAACCACCTGCCTTTCGAACCCGATGAACGACACCTCAATGTTGTAGACACCGGGCTTCAAACCAGTAATTTCATAGTTTCCATCCATATCACTGCTCGCACCCTGATCTGAACCTTGTAGGACAATACTTGCAAAAGGTACAGACTCATTGTTCCTTTTATTGGTAACCTGTCCTTTAATAATTCCGTTTTGAGAATAGACCGATACGGCAACAATCAGGAGTAGAAAAGTAAATAGATGCTTCATATCGTTGTGGTGTCGCGAAGTAAACAACGAAGTTTCATAAAGGTTCAAAATACAACACGATGAAAAGGTTAAAAATCACTCTTTCCGCTGTCTTTCTTGTTATATCTGCGTCAATATTTGCGCAAGATACTCAAGTTACCACTCCCTTGCCTGAATTGACTGTCGAAGAACAGGCCATGCAAAATGGTTATAACATAGCCCGCGTCTGTGGCATCAAAGACCGCAGAGAGGTGAGCGACATCTTAGGCTTGAGCCTAGACTACTACATTTCACGCTCTATGGAAATAAACCGCAGTTCTGAGATGCAAGATAAGTTGCAAAACGATTTCGAACGCGACATGCAAAAGTTGTTGAATCACGAGCAAAAAGAGAAATTCAAACAGTGGATGACTAAGAACGAAGCAGCCACGAAATAGATATTGCCATCAGAAAAAAACCTCCTGGGAGGTTTTTTTTGTGACCTAAAAATCACATGCGTATATCGAGATTCAGCGCTTGGCGTAGCTTTTCGAGAGACGGGTGTTTCTCAAGCAACTTCTCGTACTTATCTTTATCGGTAAGCAACTTCAGCTTAATGGTTGCTTCCTGATCGAGAATCACATTTAAGTCGACAGTATAGTTTTGTAGTTTTCGGCGTAAAAATTCGAGCATCTCCATGCGTAGTCCATCGATATCGCGCAACTGCAAATCATTGCTGACTCTGAAATGAATGGTAGTATTCTCCAGCGTCGGCGCTTCAGCAGAGAGTGTTGCAGCCAAGCTCAAACGGTCATCAGCGCGCAATTTACTCACGAATTCATTCCACGATTCCAGCATTTTTTCAAGGTCGAAGTCGTGGCTTGGCAATGCTTGATCTTGCGTCACCTCTTCTTCTACCAGCGGTTTTCCGGCGATATCGGCACGGCGTCGGCGAAGCAATTCTTCGTTCATGCGAAACGTCTCTTGTTCAGAGATGCGGACATGTTCACGTTTGAGTAAACCGGCTGGTGCGGAGAGTGGTTGTGGAGCTACAGTTTTTCGCACGGAAGACTCGACGACTACTGCTGCTTCGGTAGCTATCTTGCGCACCTTTGCACCGATGATTGGAATTAAGCTAGCTGAATCTTTTTTTTTTCTCTGATGCGAGCAGGTAGCGAACAGAGTTTCATGAGCGACAGTTCAACGAGCAGTCGCGGGTTCCGACTGTTTTTGTAGTTTATGTCGGCATCGTTGAGTTCATTCAGCCCATTTTGAATGATCGACAGTTCGACGCGTTTCGCTTGGTCTTTGAATTGCTCCTTCACCCCATCGCTCAGTTCGAGGATATCGATGGTTTGTGGATGAAACGCCACGAGCAGGTTACGAAAGTGCTCACCCATTCCAGAAACAAAGTGATGGAGATCGAAACCTTTTCGCACCACCCCATCAAGTTTCATAAGCACACCGGGGATGTCTTCATTGAGAATCATGTCGGTCATCTCAAAATAGAGATCATGTCCGAGCACATTCAAATTATCTGCCACCGCCTGGTAGGTCAATTTCCCATCGGTAAAAGCCACAACTTGATCGAATATCGACAGTGCATCGCGCATGGCGCCATCGGCCTTTTGAGCGATAACATGTAGTGCTTCAGGCTCGGCAGAAATGCCTTTTTCGTCTACGATTTTTTGGAGATGCACCACTATATCTTTCACCGTTATACGCTGGAAATCATAGATTTGACAGCGTGAAAGGATGGTTGGTATCACCTTATGTTTTTCGGTAGTCGCAAGAATAAATATCGCGTGAGCTGGCGGTTCTTCCAGGGTCTTCAAAAACGCGTTAAACGCATTTGTTGATAGCATGTGCACCTCATCGATGATGTACACCTTGTATTTCCCTTGGGCTGGCGGTATGCGCACCTGATCGGTGAGCGTGCGGATATCTTCAACCTTATTATTGGAAGCCGCATCGAGTTCAAAGATGTTGAACGACCAATCTTGCGCATTGTCATCGAGAATATCGAGATCATCGCTGCTACCGGCCTGCACCCCTTCGTTTATTGCACGAGCGAAGATGCGAGCGCACGATGTTTTACCTACTCCACGTGGGCCACAAAACAGGTATGCCTGACCAATTTCATTGTGGGCAATGGCTTGTCGGAGCGTAGTTGTAACGCTCTCTTGACCCACAACAGTCTCCCATCGTTGCGGACGGTATTTGCGGGCAGAAACAAGAAATTGCTGATCAGACATAGGGTACAAATATCGGATGAAACGACTGTCTATGAAAACCGAGTTATGAACAAGCGGTTAACAGGTGGGGTCTTCGTGCGCACGGCACGGATGAGGGGGGGGGGATTTCAGAACCACGCAATCAAAAGCCATTAAATAAATAGCTGTTAAAATGTGTGGGATGGGATATTGAAATTTAAACGTTTAAATCCCGAAAAGCCTACCAAATCTCCATCAGAAATCCGTACATTTGATTATCCCAAAAAACGATCATGTCTGAGTTCTACACCAAATTCAGCCCCGACCAGGTAGCTAAGATTGGCAACTCAATCATCTACTTCAGTGAGCGTATCGACAAGCTTTCAAAGACCAAGCTTTTGAAGCTTTTGTACATTCTCGAGGAGATTTCTATTCAGCGAAGCGGTATTCCAGTTTTGAATTTAAAGTTTAAGACATGGAAGTTCGGACCGGTTTCGGAAGATATTTTTATAGAATTATCATCTGAAGCGACGTTTTTAAAGGGTTACTTGAAAAAAATATCTGAAGGTGAGCACATGTATATATTGCCCGCCGCAGATTTCACCGACGACGAGTTTTCTCAAAACGATATCGACTTGATGGATGAAGTGATATCTAAATTTGGCAATAAAACGGCGAAAGAGCTAATCAGCTACACCCATAGACAAGGTGCTCCATGGTATATATCAGCAACAAAAAACGGCGTCCTCGGATACTTGAATAATGAAGAAATCAACAACACCGAGTTTGTGGTTGATATGGAAGAGCTTATTCAAGACGACGAGCGAAAACTGCTATTGTATAAAGATTTCAAGACCAGACATTGATGTTCGAAGAAGGGAACATTGTTTATTTCACGCCTTTTTATTTTTCGAATGGCAAGTCTGATAATAAGCCGAAGTACTGCATTGTCATCAAATCCCTGACCAACGAAACCATCATTGCCAGCTTGCCTACGAGTAAAGATTCTATTCCGAGCGGCCTGGCGTTGGCGGGGTGTATTGAAAAACCAGATATCAACCTGAACTCATTTGTATTCAACACAGACACAATAGTCACAACATGCGGCAAAAGATTTCATGTGAATACATTCGTTTACGGTCATCAACTTGATATCTATTCCATTAAGACCTTTAAAGATATTTATCGACATGAAGGCACCGATTACACAATTTTCGGAAGGCTGAAACCCGAGCTTTACCAGCAGCTTTTGGAATGTTTGCGCAATTCGAAAGCGGTAAAGAAAAAGTATTTGAGACTTTTGAAGTAGCTTCTTTTCCTTAGTCTATTGTGAATTGTCTTTTAGGTATTGAGTAAATTGTCCTTCGATTTGTGATTTAAGTTCGAAATCAAATAAAAACACTATTTTTACCGACATTTAAATTTCTAAATCTACAGTCATGGGTCTATTTGACTTTCTAAAGAAAAAAGAGTTTTCAGAAATCAAGCGACTTCAGGAACAGCTCGAACGATACAAACTGATTTCCGACATTGAAGAAGAAGCTAATCGACAAAAAAAGGAACTTGACGGAGTTATTATTTCGAAAAATCAAGAAATTAAAAAACTTGAATCCGTTTATAGCACTTTGAATGAGAACTACCTAACCGCATTAGAAACTTACAAAAATCTGCGTAAAGAAGTAAGCCTTTTTGAAAGCAAATTAGACATCATAGAATATGGTATATATGAGCCTGTTTATGATTTTGAAAAATCTGATGACTATAGGGAAGAACAAAACAAAATTATTCAACTTCAAAAAGAATTGATTTCGCTCGATACTGCTGCGATTTGTAATACAAACTGGAAAGTAGAAGGCAGTGAATCAAAAGGTCAGGCTATGGTCAAAGTCTACAAAAAGTTGATTCTTAGAGCCTTCAATGGAGAGTGTGATGTACTAATTTCAAAAGTAAAGTGGAATAATGTAAATCAAATGACAGAACGAATGCAGAAATTGTTTGACGCATTAAACAAACTCGGCGAGAGCTTTCATGTTTTTTTGAACGATGAATATTTAGATCTAAAGCGAAAAGAATTAATTCTGGAATACGAATACCAATCAAAGAGACAAAAAGAGAAAGAAGAATTGCGTGCAGTTCAAGAAGAATTGAGGGAAGAGGAAAGAGCACGCAGAGAATTTGAGCAAGCGCAAAAAGAAGCTGAAAAAGAAGAAAACTCTTATCAAAAAGCTTTAGATAAAGCCAGAAAAGAATTTGAAGCATCTACAGGAGAAAAGCATGATCAGTTACAGGCCCAAATTGAAAAATTAGAGCAAGAATTGAAAGAAGCACAAGAGAAAAAGGAACGGGCTTTATCTATGGCTCAGCAAACCAAAAGAGGTCATGTCTATGTAATTTCAAACATTGGGTCGTTCGGAGAAAACGTATATAAAATAGGAATGACTAGACGTTTGGAACCAACCGATCGGGTGAAAGAGCTTGGCGATGCATCAGTACCTTTTCAATTCGACATTCATGCAATGATTTATTCAGATGAGGCACCTACTCTAGAAAATGAATTGCACAAAGCATTTACCAATAAAAAGGTCAACATGCTAAATTATCGCAAAGAGTTCTTCAATGTAACCATAGATGAGATAGAGGAAAAGGTAAAAGAAATTGGTCTTGAAGCTGAATTCTCAAGATTACCTGAAGCAATGGAATACAGAGAAACTCTCGCTTTACTTGATAAGCTCAATACACAAACACCTCCCAAAACTATTGATGATCTAATAGCACAGGAATTCCCTAGTAGTTTGTCATAAAATGAACTAATCCTTCCAATTAAAATCTATACTCAACTTGAATTAGGTAAATAAATCTTCTTTCAAAATGAATACTGCACCTTTCGTCGCTTTTCTTCTCCTCTCCTTCTCCGCTTTTTCGTAGAGCGAGGAACCTGTGCAACCATAGCTACACCAGCTCAATGCACAGAAAACAGAGAAGAATCGGGAGGATTTCAAGATCCGTGGAGCTGCAGTTCGGGTAATGGAGATCAATGGAAAAGACACGCTGCGAGTGGACTTCAATGCGAGTGGTTTACTCGAAAGCAGTTACGACACAAGGTCATCGATAAGGACCACCTACCTAATAGAAAATAAGGAATTGAAAAGAATTGTCGAAAATGGGCTGAGATATCCAACGAAAACCACCACCTATTTTGGTGAAAATGGATTTTGTGAAAAAGTGATCGTCGATGACCCATCCAACCATTTCCAATCTATCGCTTATTACAATTTCAACAACAAATTCGATAAACTTGAAATAAAGTACAGCTGCAACATCGATGTAAACTCAAGGGATGTCGTTCTCAACAACCGTTACACCTATACTCGTAACGACAAACAACAAATCATCAAAGAGCGTTGCGAATCGACTTATAAAGAGTGGACGATTGTAGTCATAAGGGAGATTTGGTGATTGGGAGAAATGAGAGCCAAAATCTAGAAATTCGAAGATACACCACTCATAGTTTTATATCACGAGAATGTTACAAAACAACCTTTTAATGATTCCGAGCTAGTGAAAAATAAATAATCGCATCAGACGTTTCTTCGAAATGAAAATAAGAATTGTTCTGATAAGTCTCATGTTGGTTTTTTGGCTACCTCAAGCCTTTGGCCAAAGCACTTTCTACAATCGTCTCGCAGATTCAGCCTTGTTGTTGACCAACCAGAATGTGCAATACGATCCCTCCTACTTTAGAATTGATTATCCTAATGGAGATATCCCAGCTGGAAAAGGTGTCTGCACAGATGTTGTGATTCGTGCTTACCGAAAACTTGGCATTGATTTACAAAAAGAAGTTCATGAAGACATGAAAGGCAATTTTACCAGATATCCAAAAATCTGGGGTCTTTCAAAACCAGATAAAAACATCGACCACCGCAGAGTTCCCAACCTCATGACTTTTTTTTCTCGGCAAGGGGCGGAAATAGAAATTACCGGCAACCCGCTTGACTATCAACCTGGGGATATTGTATGTTGGAACTTAGGTGGAGCTATAACACACATTGGAATCGTCTCAAATCAAAAATCCAGAGACGGACACCGATTCATGATTGTCCACAACATCGGCAGCGGACAAGAATTAGAAGATTGTCTATTTTCCTACCGCATTATCGGGCATTATCGTTTTGGGGGGTGAGAAAGGTGTTCGTTTAAGCAATTCTGGTCATAGCCTATAAAGTTGATTGCCAACTATCTCGGTACAGGACAAGGCATCGAATCCACGATGTTGATATCACACGAAACACCGATCGTCATTGAGATCCGCTTTGTTAGCTCTACAATAAATGGCTGAAGCAACCTTCTTTTCCTATTGAATCTGCTTCGTTCTATGAGCTCAGGAAATCTACTTTTAAAATCAGTCTACAACTTGCTGAATAATAGGTTCTCACTGTCAATACCGGCCGACTCTGACAATACTGCTAAAGCGATCACTTGTAAGTCTGTCAACTTTGAAGGTCTTGGTTTGAAGTTAAAATCACCTCGTTCATTCACATCTTCATGGAATCTTCCTGTGCAATTTCTAGGGTCTTTTCGAACATTGCTCTCAGGTCATGCATGGTGCTCAATGTTTTGATTTTCGTAACTTTATAATACTGAATACCAATACATTGCACGACATTTTCATCATTTACTTATACACATATTCAGTAGCGCAACGCGTTAACTAATCCATTTGCTTTCGCTTTCTATGACATTAGTAGCATTTATCACTTCAACCTCCCAAACCCCAATAAACTTTCGGCTGAATCAATCGACATATCCATCATTTCAGCCATCACTTCAACGTATTCTCTAAAATCGATTACGGTTGGGGTGCCATCGTGTTCGCTGAGGGTGACTGTGTATTGCAACTTACTGATTTCAACGCCATCTGCAACCCAGAAGCGGATATCGACAGCGTAGGTTGACCATGGCAAGTCTGTCTCCATCATCACCACTCCGTTAAAATCACTCATTCCGCCCATCATGCGATTCTCAGTATCGCGGTAATCAACGATAAACCTACGTTCGGCGATAGGTTTACCGTTGAACTTAAACTGAAAAGGATAGTACCCATTTTTGGCATTGTAGTGAGAATCGGCCACAGGCTTTTCTTCCTTTATTACTGGCGTCGTTTCTTTGGCAGGTTCAGGCTCTTTGGCTTCGCTGAATGTCAATTCTTCTTTTAACTCCTCCTGTTGCTTCTGCTGGGTTTTTCCTTGTTGTTCATCAAATCCTTTTTGGTCGTCGGCTAACTTTTGCTTGTTGGCCGCGGTCATGGCGGCCAAATCACTTTGTTGCTTCGCTTTCCCTTCTTCGGTTAGAGCTCCTTGAGAAGCTCTGAACTTCAAATTATATGTTCCCTTCTTTTCATTTTTTGTCAGCTCATAAACAGCTTCTGCCAGTGCCGTATTGGTTAGCATCACCTTCTGTTCCACCACCGTTCCGTTGTCGAGTTTTACAAAAGCTTTTCCTATTTCATAATCCATATAATAAACCACCCTTCCTGACGGCTCTGGATTGATTTGTTGTCCGTTGTAGGTAAGTACAAAACAATCGCTCAAATCGGTATAAAAGGTAACTTTTACTGGCTTTGCTCCTGTTGCTTCAAACACTCCACAAATGTTTTGTGCGTTGACGATATAACAGAAACAGAATAGTGTTAGTGTAAGAAGGTACTTCATGATTCATTTTTTGAGAACGGAAGATATTTCTAAATTCTTGAAAATGTCATGGACATCCAATTTTGAATTAACCTTTGTCATCCTTTTTTGATTATCCGCAAAGCTTCCTGACCCCGAAAAACGGCATCCACAAAGTTATAGCTAGCACCCACAAAGTCGTTGTCGGAGCTGTGTTTCTAGCCAGTATGTTTGAACTAACATAAGCTAAAAACATGTGCAAGAACACCTCCAAATTGGCAGAGTTTGACCTCATTTTCCCAACCAATGAATCTGCTGTTCATTATTTCAAGGGCCTACGAGAACAGCAAGGGTTGTACTGTCGAGATTGTGGCTCCT
>WGNM01000009.1 GCA_016124575.1 Cryomorphaceae bacterium | reverse complement strand
GTGTTGCTCAGTTCATGGAAAAATACAACCGACGCAATCATCGAGGGATTAATCGAAATAAACCGATTAACTTGTACCAAAATGCCGCCTAAAATAACTTAGGTCATAGAACCAATGGTCGGAAGATTAGGGAGTAGCACATAATCTGTGTAAATCTGTGGTTAAACAAAGAAAATCACCACAGAAAGCCTAGATCAATAATCCGTGTTAATCTGTGAAAATCTGTGGTTAATCAAACACCACCACCACAGAAAACATAGATCGATAATCAGTGTAAATCTGTGGTTAAACAAACAATCGCATTTTAGACGACTTCAAAGGATTTACAACGAATACACCTTTCTGTGGAGTATTCGCAAGGAAAGCTTGCACAATGGATTTTTATGTACTTTTGTCCCGCTTTTGGTACTCGCAAGAGTTTAATAGGGAATCCGGTAAAAGTCCGGAACTGTGCCCGCAGCTGTAAGTTCCTTTTGTGTTGTTGTATTCTTTGCCACTGATCATTGATTGGGAAGGCGCAACAACGGAACAAGTCAGAAGACCTGCCTTTAGCATTAACGCTTTTAAGTGTGTTCGGTGCAAACACGCTGCAAGGTATGAGATATTCATGTATCGTATTTTTATGTGCACTGCTGCCACAGTTGTGCAAGGCGAGCAGCAACGACTCGATTCCCTTCGTATCGCTGTCGGCCGCTACCATAGCCGTTTCTGAAGGGGGGATGGGTGCACACTATCACATCGACAGTCTGATAAATATTGCGTTGCCATTTTCTTCGGTTGGCGAGCAGCTCAGCATGGGGTCGGTAGTGAATTTGCGGACCTACGGCGCGCCGGGGAGTTTGATATCAGGTTTGGCTGGTGGACTGTCTCCAGATCATTTGTTGGTATTGTGGCAGGGAGTGCCCCTAAACAGTCCGACACTCGGAATGACCGATCTTTCAACCCTGCCTGCTGGTTTTTTCTCCTCGATTAAGTTCAATGATGGGGTGTCTAAAAGTCCGCATCCCGGCGGTGCTTCAGGTGTTTTATCATTACAAAATGGCAGAGATAGCAAGCCATCGGTATCAGCAGGAGTTTCGTTCAATCAATTCATGAACGTTCGATCTGGCGCTGGCTTCAACATCCCCGCAGGGAAATGTTTTTTAGATGGAAATGTGCAATGGGAACATTTGGCCAACGAGTTTTCATACAGCGATCCTTTCAAACGTGGCACTCCAACAGCGGTGCAGCAGCACAATGATTTTTCACGTCGCGCCGTGCGAATTGGATTTTATTCCCATGTTCAAAAGCGGATAGAAGCAGAGGTGCATGCCTGGCTGCAAAGCAGTGCGTTGGAGCTGCCCGAACCACTTGGAAGCTACGGTGCCTCGTTGGCCACACAACGCGATAGCAGTGTGCGTTTGGTTGCCAAGCTATCGTCGCGCTTTAAACGCGGTGTGATAGCTGTAGATGGTGCTTACTTTAATGAAAATCAACACTATACAGATAGGGTAGCCGGCGATGAAGTGCCACTCATTGATTCAAAAATTCAATCTGAAAGATGGTATGGCAAGGCAGAATACCGGCATTTTGGTGAGACGTGGGTTTTGAATGCTGCTTTTGTGGTGAATCGCGAATCGGCACGGTCAGACAACTACCAATCGCATACGTCGTCGCGGTTGCTGTACGGACCTGACTCGCACTTCATTTGGCAACCAAAATCGTGGAAAGTAAACGTCGGCGCTCGCTACGATTTCGGTCCAGGAGCTAATGTCTTCGTCCCCGATTTCTCGCTGGCTTTTATCCGCTCTGCCTGGGAAGTGGGAGCAGGCGCTGCCCGTATATTTCGCTATCCCGACCTGAATGAGCTCTTCTGGCAACCAGGAGGAAACCAACAGCTCGCGCCAGAACTGGGTGTGACGTTTAACGCTTACCTCGTCAAAAGCTTCAACCAACAGAAAGCGACATTTACCATAGCTCCTTTTGTAAAAGCCATGGAGTCGCTGATCGTTTGGGAACCGGCGATTGGACACTATGCAGCACACAATGCTAACAGTGTGAAAATGAATGGCTTGTTGATGCGAATCGAGAATAGCGGACAAATCAATCGTGCAGTAATAAGTGAAGATGTGAGTGTTAATATTCAGAATGTCAGCGGGTTATCTGAAGTCCATGCAGGACTTTTTCCAGCCATGAACCTCCGCTTGAAACTGAGTGGAGGAATCAACAATTGGCGGATCTCCATGATTTCGCGCTACACATCGATGCACATGCAGCCTGAAAATTTGAATGTGAACCAAGGGAGGCAAGACGCACTTTTGGTTTTTGACCTCGTTTTGAACGGACAAAAGACACTGAAAAACAATAACATACACTATAGTTTCGGCGTGTTTAACATCGGGAATGTGATGGATTATCGGATGACAACC
The DNA here is from genome assembly GCA_016124575.1 of Cryomorphaceae bacterium. Taxonomy (GTDB): domain Bacteria; phylum Bacteroidota; class Bacteroidia; order Flavobacteriales_D; family Sanyastnellaceae; genus RI-182. The sequence continues at coordinate 33,472 of WGNM01000009.1, read as the reverse complement.
ATCGCATCACCCGGGCGCACCCTGAACCTATCAATACAATGGCAATGGAAAAGATAAACAAACGAGTGGCGATGCTTGCAATGGCAGCAGTCGTAGCATTTACATCATGTAAGAAAGAAGAAACTCCTGAAGAAGAGATCACTACCACCGTCAAATCGGGCTTTGTGATAGGCTGCGAAGGAACCTTTGGATTCAACAACGCCGAATTATTTTGGTTAGCCGACGACGGCACCTTGCGGAGCAACACCTTTTCAGCAGCCAACGGTTACGGACCAGGCGACGTCATGCAATCGTACACCGAGTATGAAGGCAAAGGCTATTTGGTGATGAACAACAGCCAGAAAGTTGTAATTACCGATGCCACATCCACTACCGAATTGGCCGTTATTACCGGTTGCGACTATCCCCGCCATCTGTTGCCTGTTTCAGAGCAAAAAGCCTACTTGTCGAACGGCAGCATAGACGGAGAATTGATGATCGTGAACTTGTCTAGTAACCAAATAATAGGCTCGATACCAGTAGGTTACGGACCAGAAGAAATTGTTTACAACGGACAGTACGTATTTGTGTGCAACAGCGGAGGGTGGGATTACGATCAAACCGTTACCGTTATTGACCCCTTGACCGACAGCGTAGTAGAAACCATTGATGTAACACTAAATCCTGTTGCTATGGAAGTCGATTACCAAGGGAATGTATGGGTATTGGGAGGCGGACAAACCCTATTTGATGCCGACTGGAACATCGTATCTGAATCAGTGCCCCAGCTCAACCGCATCGATCGCGAAGCACTCATCGTAACAGCTATACTCAACGTAGGCGTAGCAGGTGACCACCCCCGTTACCTCGAAATGAACCCAGAGAAAGATGAATTGTACGTGCTGAACCACGGCATCATGCGCATGCCCATTGCAGTTGGTACATTCGTTTCAGATCTCATAACTGGAGAGTTTGGCGCAATGGTTGTACACCCCGCGACCGGTGAGTTTTTGCTCACATCGGTGCCAAATTACATCGATAACGATAACGTATATTTGTACAGTGCGAGCGGACAAATGCTTGAGACACATGAGGTTGGTGTGGCGCCGCGGACATTTTATTACAGAGATTAGACATGGTTAGACAGCTTATTTCATTCGGGTTATTTCTTGCAAGTGCGGCAGTTTACGGACAAGAATCATCGCTATTGTGGCGCATTGAGAAAGACGGGCAATTTGAGGGCTACCTGTTTGGAACCTATCACAGTTCGGCATCTTTTGCCAATTCAGATTCAACCTTTCTTTTCGATAGGATGGAAGAGTGTTCAGTATTCATTCCCGAATTGGACTTGACCAAAGCCGAAGAGATGGCTGCTGAGCTCGCTCCAATGATGATGTTCATGGAAGGATTGAATTCATTGTATACCGAAGACGAATGGGTTGTTATCGATGCATATTTCACCGAACAGATAGGAGCAATGCGCGGATCAGTATATCTGCTAAAACCTTTTTGGGCAATGATAATGGCAGAAAACATAAAATCCATGCAGTCGCCTGCGGCGGATGACAACGTCCGCGAAGTAGCGCTGATTTTGGATGTTTTATTGTGCAACAAAGCTATGAGCATGGGCATGCCGATTCGTCCGCTAGAGACCCCCATCGAACAAATGGACGCCGTGAATTCTATTCCCCTAGCGGATCAAGCCAAATCATTGCTTGAAGTCGTTGGCATGCATGAAGAAGGCATCGATCCACAAGAGCTGCTTGAGAAATGTTATCAATCGCACGACTTGAATTGCTTGGTAGACGTGTATGAAGAGCACACCCTATCAACATCTGCCGAAGAGGCGCTTATTGAAATGCGCAATTTGCGGATGGGCGAGAGGCTATTGGAGAAATTGGAAGACAAAGCACCCGTTTTTTGTGCTGTGGGCGCCCTTCATTTACCGCGGTACATGGGATTGATAGACCAATTGGATGTAGCAGGATACACCCTCACACCTGTCAAGTACTGACAACTACTCAGTCAATCGCTTGCGCTGCTTCACATACTCCACACACGGATCGACCTCATTTGTGAGATCGATTACGCTTTCGCGGATGGAAACATCGGGGATGATTGGACGAGCAGACACCTGAAAATTGTTGTTGGTATTGAAGCGAATTGTAGAAACTACCAGCGCCAAACCTGAGTGCTTTAGTTTCACCGGAGAGGGGTTTCCCCACGTACCATCGAGCGGACCCAAGCACGGTTCACCCACCACAGTGCCGATACCATTGGATTGAAAAGCCGCTGCAAAGTTGACACTAGCTGAGCCAGACAAGCCATTGATAAACAAAAAACGCTCACCATTGAAGTGGGCAGCCTTGTTGAGCGGACTTCGCTCGTAAAAGAACACAGTGTCTTGCATACCCTTCGGATTTTCAGCAATGCGCAGATAATTCTGAGCATCAACAGATTTCCGTTTAAAATTTCGGATGTAGAACCTCGCCAAGCCACCGAAGCTGCGGTTAAAGTATTCTATCGACGTGGCACTTTGCTTCGCGATAATATTGGAAGGAATCAGTACACTATCGTTCGCAACATAAGATAGCAGCGATTTCATGCGGCCCGAATTTCCACCCGTGTTGTAGCGAAGATCAACCGCTAGGCGCTGCACCCCTGATTTTTTTATCTCCTTGAACGAACGGCGAAGAAAACGATAGTACTTGCCACCGCCACCATAAAAGAAAGAACCAATTTTTATAACCGCCAAATCGTTCTCCACATCAATATTCAAATCATACACCGGATGCGTGATTTTATTCTTGTTGAACTTCTCTATTTGCTTCGACGTACGTCCCGGATATCTCACCACCGTCGAAATGCTATCGCCAGGTCGGCGTACCTGAATGTCATTCCACGATTTAATATTTATGTTCAAACAGAGCAACTGCGGATACAGCGCATCGGTGATGCGGATAAAGCTCGAGATTGAAGCACCTTCAAAAACACTCACATCAGAAACAGCGTGGTAGATGGCTTTTGCATTTACACCATTGATGCGTTCAATGATGGTTCCCGGTGGCAAGCGATCTTCGCGGTCTTCAGACACCACCAGATCATCACCAACGCTCCATATTCGAAAGTTAAAAAACAGACCACCTTCTTCGCGGTAGGTGGCAATAGACTGTCGAAAATTCACCGAAGTATGGCTATCGCGCATGATGCGAACCGTGCGACCAACGATTTTCACAAATTCACTGTAGGTAGCACCCTCTTTCACACCATCAAGCGCCATATCAAACGACGCATCGAATTGCTCCTTGGTGCAATACGTGTATGGGTTGGTGTGTGCTTGGAGGATGATTGATTTGAGTTGCTTCAAATCTTCAGAGCATTGGTCGGCCGTTAGTCTTGTTTCCAAAGCCATTTGAGCAGCGCTAACAAACGTCAGCCCCACAAAGAAACACAGCAGTGCGAACTTCTTCAATCTTGATTTCTTTTTTTCACCATGGTAAGAATGGTTGCGATGGCTACCGTATCACCCGTTTCATCGTACACATCTACCAAGAATTTAACGATGCCTTTTGCGATATCGTCTTCACTTCGTTTTTCCTGATCTACTTTTTCTTTCACTGTCAGACGCACACCAATCGTCATTCCCGGGTAAACAGGTTTCGTAAAGCGCGCCTCTTCGATACCGTAGTTCAACAGTACCGGACCTTTTTTGGGATCTACGAACAAGCCAGCAGCCTTGGATAGCACGAAATAGCCGTGTGCCACGCGCTGTTCGAAAATAGTACCCTCGAGGCTTGTGGCATCCATGTGTGCGTAGAAATTATCGCCTGACACATTGGCGAAGTTGGTAATGTCTGTTTCAGTTACCGAGTGCTTATGCGTTGTCACCGTATCGCCAACCACCAGATCTTCGAAATGCTTTCTGAACACATGCGGTTCGCTTTCAACCTGCTTAGCACCGTATTGATATTGGTTGGTGATGGCCGTTATCATCGACGGTGATCCTTGAATGGCGGTGCGTTGCATATAGTGTGCAACACCACGTTTTCCACCCATTTCTTCACCGCCCCCTGCGCGCCCTGGTCCGCCATGCACCAGCATCGGCATTGGCGAACCGTGACCCGTAGATTCTTTTCCAGACTCTCTGTTTAAGATGTGAATTCTACCGTGATGCGAGGCAGCGCCGATGGTAAAATCGCGCACCGCCTTTCTGTCGTTGCTCACAAAAGAGCACACCAGAGAACCCAAGCCCAGCTTAGCAAGAGCAACAGCATCCGACAGCTCTTTGTACGGCATTATGGTGCTTACCGGACCAAAGGCCTCTACATTGTGCGAAGCCATATTTTCAAACGGAGCATCATTTCGCAGCAGGAGAGGAGAGAGGTAAGCCCCCTTCGTTTTATCACCGCCAACAACTTCAAACTGATCGAGGCTGCCGTATACCAGCTGGCTCGATTTAAGCAGTTCAGAAACCTTGCTACTTACCTCGGCTACTTGTTCTTTACCGGCCAGAGCGCCCATGCGTACACCTTCAATTTGCGGATCACCGATGGTGGTTTTAGATAAAGCTTGTCCGATAGCTATTTGGACATCCTCCATTAAATTTTCGGGCACCATGATACGACGAATCGCCGTACATTTTTGTCCGGCTTTCACCGTCATTTCCTTCCGAATTTCTTTGATGAACAGATCGAACTCCTCCGTTCCAGGCACTGCATCTTGTCCGAGAATGCAGGCATTCAGCGAATCGGCCTCCATGTTAAACGGAACCGAATGATCGATCAAACGCGGGTGCGACTTCAACATCCTGCCGGTTGAGGCAGACCCTGTGAACGTAACCACATCTTGCGATTCAACATGATCGAGGATGCCGCGAGCAGAGCCGCAGATCAGTTGCAGCGAACCTTTTGGAAGAATGCCGCTGGCTGCTATTTCGCGCACCACATGTTCAGTAAGGTATGAAGTGATGGTTGCAGGTTTCACTATTGCCGGCACCCCTGCGAGCAAGTTCACTGCAATTTTTTCGAGCATGCCCCACACCGGGAAGTTGAAAGCATTGATGTGCACGGCCACACCCTCTTTAGGTACAGCGATGTGGTGACCGATGAAAGAGCCCGTTTTGCTCAAACCAACCAGATCGCCATCTACATAGAACGTCTCATTAGGGAATTGCCGGCGCAGACTAGAATAGGCGAATAAATTTCCGATACCTCCTTCGATATCGATCCAGCTATCGACCCGCGTAGCACCTGTGGCCCAGCTTGTTTTATAAAAATCTTCCTTCTTCGAGTTCAGGTAGAGTGCGAGCGCCTTTAGCATGCGTCCGCGTTCATGAAACGTCATGTTCCGCAAGTGATACCCATTGTCGCGCGCATAGGTGAACATATCACCAAAATCCAAACCTGATGACGACGCGGTCCCGATGACCTCACCGTTTATGGCATTGAATAAAGTTTGTCCTTCGTCGCTTCCAGCAACCCATTCACCGAGGGCGTAATTTTTAAATTTCATATCATTCAACCTTGTCCGGCTAAATTACAGTAAACCGATTGGTTTGACCAACCTGTCATTGCCAAACCGTTATGTTTTTGTAACTTAACCGAAATCGCACATTTTGCTGCAACCTTTTTATTAGTTTAGAGTATAAATGTCCAATAATTAGAAACTATGAAAAACCTTACAATGACCTTTTTGGCGATGGGAGTCTACCTTTTCTCATCTGCTAGTGACGTTCAACTGGTGGTACAATCGGTACCTAACAATGGTGTGGTAATGGGCAATACATATCGTGTTTACGCACAATTGCCATCTGCAGACCAGAGTATTCATGCAGTATTTGCAGACGATGAGTCGCCAATGGAGATTGTATCTCAAAACGGATTTTTCCAGCATGCCTTGGGTGGTTACCAGAGTGTAGACATTCAGCCATCTGTTGTAAATATTGAGCCATCGCTCGCTTTTGATTCATGGGTGACCATTGGAGCAGAAAACAGCTTTGAAAACAACTTGTGGAACATCGGTATTGATTTTGAAGCCTTTACAAACGGCGGAGCCATCACTTCGAACAACGGAGCGTGGTTTTTGATTCCAACCGACGAGCGTACCACATCAAACAACGGCTTGGTGCTTTTGATGCAGTTCACTACAACAGGTGAGGCGCACGGGACATTGAACATGCAGGGCTGGGAAGCTGAAAACAGCGTTTGGCAAGCTCGTAATTTGACATTTAGCACAAACAACGCGCAAGTATTTGGCTGCACAATGTCTGATGCATCTAACTACAATGCAACAGCTACTTTTAACGACGGATCTTGTCTGTTCAACGAATCGGGCACAGCATTAACCGTTGGTGAATTGGCAGCAGACAAAGCGGCGGTTGAGATATTTCCGAATCCAGTAATGGATGGGATCATCAACTTCCAGTTCAACGAAGCGTTGGATTTAACAAAAGAACCATTGATCGTTCAAGTATATGACCAGAGCGGAAAAACCGTAATGGCGCATCGCATAACGAACAGCATGATTGTAAACGGCAACAGAGCAGTGTTGGAGCACAGCTTGGCTGCGGGTGTTTACACCGTGTCGATAACGACTTCTACTTTCACAAACGCGATGAACATCGTAGTAGGAAAGTGATTTACCTAAACAAGTTGAGAAAGGCTGTCTGACTAGGCAGCCTTTTTTGTTATTTAGACAAAAAACACATGGCATCGGATCAACAATTTGTAGACTTCGTGTTGGAGCAGATAGACAGCACAGGAGCGGTATCAGCAAAGAAAATGTTTGGTGAATACGGCCTGTATGTTGACGATAAAATATTCGGCTCGATTTGCGACAACAAGCTATTTATAAAACCCACTGCTGGGGGCAGGGCATTTGCACCAGAAATTGCCGAAGCACCGCCTTACACAGGGGCAAAAAACAACCTCCTGGTTGAAGATCAAATCGAAAACCGCGAATGGTTGAGTGAATTGGTGAAAATTACAGTGAGTGAACTGCCACCGCCGAAGCCTAAAAAGAAAAAAAAGGTCGGTTGAAATAAAGAGAAATCGTCCTGAAAAGCCCTATTTTACTGCGTTTTGCAAGTATGCGTATAATTCGCGGTGCGTCCTTAAAAATGTGTTTTCATGCGCACGGCACGGATGTTAAAGCGGTTTATTTTTTATGCGCTATTGTCCGCAAATACAATGCTTCTACCTGATCGCGTGCCCATTGATTTTTGCGCAGAAATTTCAAACTAGAATTGATAGACGGGTCGAAATTGAAACAACGAATGTTTATTCTACGGCCTAACTCATCCCAACCATAGACATCGAGCAATACATTTAGCACATCGGCCAGTTTTACACCATGCAACGGATTGTTTGGTTGAGTGTTCAATTCATTATTCTCCATACTTTGATAATACAGCGAGTTGAGTCTACCTATTTTGTTGTTTCACCGCCCATTTCAGTAAAAACCTGATCTACGGGTTCCCAAAGTTCTATTTTATTTCCTTCTAAATCCAATAAGTGGACGAATTTGCCGTATTCGTAGGTTGTTATTTCATCAACAACAGAAACGCCTTTTGCCTTTAATTGATCGACCAGCGCCTCGATGTTTTGGACACGGTAGTTGATCATAAACTCCTTTTTAGACGGATCGAAATAGTCGGTATTCTCATCGAAAGGACACCAGCTCAGGTAGTTGATTTCATCTGGGCGGTGAGCATTTCTGAATTCGAAGCTCGAGCCATAGTCGTTGACAGCCAGTCCAAGATGTTCTGCGTACCACGTGCGAGAAGCCAACGGATCTTTAGAACGGAAAAAGATACCGCCGATACCTGTTACCTTTGGGGTGTTTTTATTCATGTTCGAAATTTAAGAAGTTATAAAAAGAAAACAACGCTTTCACATCCGTGCCGCTGGCACGAAGAAAAAACGTTTGAAACATATACATTTACAGAGAGTTCAGGGTGCTTAACGAATAAAATATAGCCATGGAAAAAAACTATACCAACGGAGAAATCACCATACATTGGAAACCCGGAAAGTGCATTCATTCAGGAGTTTGCGTGCGAGCATTACCAAAAGTGTATCATCCACGAGAAGTGCCATGGATTACCATTGATCAGGCTAGCACCGCTGAACTCATTGAACAAATCGACAGATGTCCGTCTGGCGCACTTACATACACCCACAATACTGATGTCTAAACCAGATTACACCGACCTCGGAGCTTCTTACAACAACACCCGAAAAGCCGACCCATTTATAGCTGAACGCCTGCAAACATTGGCAGAAATGCATGCAGGAGGGCATTATTTGGACCTTGGGTGTGGCACCGGTAATTACGCAATGCATTTCACAGAAAAAGGATTTCGCATGGTGGGTGTTGACCCATCGGAAACAATGCTGCAGCAGGCCCGCGCGAATGGTTCGGACCTAGATTGGCGATTGGGGAGTGCCGAGAGCATACCTGCAGAAGAAGGAGAGTTTGATGGGGCCATAGCCATGTTGACAACGCATCATTGGACGGATGTGCAGCAAGGATTGAAGGAATTGCGGAGAGTGGTGAAGCCGGGAGGACGAATTGTAATTTTCACCAGCACCCCGGAGCAGATGAAAGGATATTGGTTGAACCATTATTTTCCTACTATGATGCAGTTGGCGATGCTTCAGATGTCGACCAAGCTATCGTTGCACAACCTCATCAAATCGGCTGGTATGAGCGTAATTGGACAAGAAAACTACACCGTAACAGCCAATTTGCAGGATCATTTTTTGTATGTCGGCAAACACAATCCAGAATTGTATTTCGACGAAAAAATAAGAAAAGGAATCTCGTCATTTTCAATGGCTGCGGCTGAAGAGTTGGAGAGCGGACTGACCCAATTGAGTGATGACATAGATCGCGGACAGTTTTGGAAGTTCAAGCAGCGGTATGAAAATCGGGGAGGAGATTACATGTTTATGGTATGTGGGTGAACCGCTTGATGATTTACTTCTTACCTCTATTTTCTTCAGCACGAAACATTACAATGCGTGCGATTAGTTCGAGCGGAAGATCAGCATTTATAGGAAACTGAACAGACCCTTTTCCTTGCTTGTATTTCGACAGATCCGAACTGAATGCCGCATGTCCGGTTGGCGTTGCATAAAACCCAACGTGATTTTTAAAAGCCGCGAAATACACCAGCGGTTTACCATCTGATTTGTATGCTGGCATTCCGTAAGAGATGCCTTCAGTTGCCAAGGGAGCGTTGGTTAGAATCGCAGTGCGCATAGCTTTTAGCTTCTCTTGAACCTCAGAAGGGAAAGAAGAAATGTAGGCATCAACTGAAGTTAGCTTTGTATCCATATTCTGCTGTTGATTGTCTTTAAAGCTGCGTAAAAATGCAAAAAGAATAGAGAAAATGAATGTGAGGTGCAGCAAATAAGAATTTTTTATGTCATTACAGCAACCAATAAGTTAACCAATGAAGAAACTATCATTTGCAATTACAATTTTTGGGTTTCTGCTTGCAACATCCGCTTTAGCGCAGATGCCGAATACGTTGAGCAAATCTGAAAAAGTATATGGACTATCGCTTTTTTGGCAAGAAGTGAATTACAACTTCGTTTATTTGAGCAAAGTCGACAGAGAAGCGTGGAACACACGTTACCGCGCATTGATAGATGAAGTGCAAGAAACAGAAGACGACTACCAGTATTACCGATTGCTGCAAGCATTTTGTGCAATGCTGAGCGACGGACATACCAACGTATACTTTCCGCAGCAGATTCAAGAAAAGTTGTTCAACACCCATTTTGGAGAGTACAGATTGTTTTTAACGAACATAGACGGGAAGGCCATCATAACGCGAGTGAATCCGAGTAAGAAAAGTGAGATACCGATAGGAACGGAGATCGTAGCGGTGAATGGAATGTCTGCGACGACTTATAGATCGCTTTATGTTAAACCCTATATTTCTTCATCAACGGCGCATATATTGGAAGATTGGTCGGTAATGAGCATGTTTGAATCACCCGAGGGGACAGTTTTTGACGTCGACATCGTTACACCAAAAGGCGAAAAGAAGAGATTGAAATTGACGCACCAGAGAACCCAAGAACAAGACGTATACCCGACCTGGGACGACTGGCAACTGCTGCAGCTAACATGGCCAGAAAAGGGCGTTGCGCATTTAAAGCTGAATTCATTTAGCGACCCAGCCATCGATTCGATGTTTTACGCCATCATGCCCGAGCTTAGGAAAGCGAAAAAGCTAATCATCGATTTGCGTTTAAACGGAGGTGGAAGTTCTGAAATTGGCGGAGAGATATTAAAGAACCTCACCAACGACAGTGTCCTTTTTGGATCAACCATGCGGAGCAGACAGCACATACCATCATACAAAGCGTGGGGAAACTGGGTAGAAGCTGCCGATACAGTTGGCAACGAGTGGGCTCGGAAATCTTACCTAGCGTATCGAGATGAAATGTACTATGATTTCGAATATTCACCCGATACAATTTACGGCGAAGTGGAGCGCTTGGTGTTGCCAACCGTTTTGTTGATTGGACACAACACCGCCTCTGCGGCAGAAGATTTTTTGATATGGGCAGACGGACAAAAGCACATGACCAAGATAGGGGAGCCGACATTTGGCAGCACCGGACAGCCCATGCTGATCGATTTACCAGGTGGTGGAACTGCGCGCATTTGCACCAAGCAAGACCGTTATCCTGACGGACGAGAGTTTGTGGGGGTTGGCATATTGCCGGATATATTGGTGGAGACTACAATAGACGATTACCAGAAAAATCGCGATGTAGGCTTAGAAAAGGCATTGGAATTTTTGAAGAAGAAGTAGAGGAGCACCTCCAAAATCACCTTTTTGGGTGAGGAGCGGGTGACAGTAAAACAGCAATTTCGCATCAACCTTTAACCAACAGTTTATGCGTTTTGTCTTTGCTCTGGTATTTCTTATTCTCGCATTCCGAGGAGAATCCGCCATTATTTATGTAAACAACCAAGTTTTCCCATCAGGGAATGGTACATCTTGGTCTTCACCATATACATTTTTGTATGAAGCGATTGACAATGCTTCTGCGAACGATGAGATTTGGGTAGCAGAAGGAGCCCATCCACCTTACTTCGGAGATCCGAATGATGATGGTTTTTTATTACCACAAGGCTTGAAGATTTTCGGTGGATTTAAAGGTACGGAGACACTCAGAAATCAGCGAGATTGGGCGAATAATGTTACCTCGCTTTCTGGCAATCCGGGAGTGTTGAATCAGGAAGATTATTTCCACACCTTGTTCAACTTAGAAGGTTCAGGGATTGTAATTGATGGCTTTACCATTACCAACACTTACTCAGAAGTCCTTGGAGCAGAATATACGACAGCAGGGGTATTTCGTGCCGTTGAACCGAACAATGTTGATGCGATTATTCGCCATTGTATTTTTGAGAATAACATATCAGGATACAGCGCCATTGCATGGGATTTTGATGGGGATCTTGAATTTATAAATTGCGCATTTCAGAACAACGGTTCAGGGAATAATCACATGATTGAAGTCCAATCAGATCATCACCTGCGCATTGAAAACTGCTCATTTACGAACAACTCAGCAACAGGTTTGACTGCTGGAATAGCTGGGAATACTGGTGATTTGCCTACAGTAGAGATCTACAATTCAATAGTATACGGAAACGATATGTCGATTTCTCTACCTTCTCATGTTACAGGGTCTCACGTCCTCATCGACCTACCGTATACAGGAACAGGCATTTCAAATATTGTTAGTGGAGATCCAATGTTTGCCGGACCCAACGATCAGCGGTTAAAAGTTGGCTCAGCGGCCATGGATGCTGGAGATGATTCATTTATAACAGCAGGTAAAGATTTAGGAGGATTAGGTCGAATTTACGGTCAATCTGTTGATCTCGGAGCCTACGAAAAACACTATCGAGGTAGGATTTATGTGGATGCGGATGCAGCAGGTTCAAACGACGGAACATCGTGGCTCAATGCTTATTCAGATTTGAACAACGCCCTTTTGAACGCAAGTGAAGAAGATACGCTTTGGATAGCAGAAGGTACATACAAACCCAGTCTATCGGATCGATATACTTCTTTCGAATTGCCACTTGGCGTATCTCTTTTCGGCGGTTTTGATGGCACAGAGACAAATTTGTCGCAACGAGATTGGAAATCGCACAAAACAACCCTGTCTGGAAATATTGGGAATTTGAACGACTCGACAGACAACTCAATTCATGTTGTTACCCTCGTGCAGCGTGTAGCAAATCACATTTATCAAGTCTCACTGGATGGATTAATAATACGAGACGGGCATGCATTCGATTCCACTGCCACAAGCGGTGATACTTATGATTTACGATCGGGTGCTGGTTGTAGATTCTACTTGCCTAACTACTATTTGAATGTTGTTACAAACCTTTCAAATTGTGTGATTGCTCAAAATGCTGCCCATTCAGATGGAGGTGGACTGTTGATTGTCGGACCATTGAATATGATCAATTGCGAATTGATTGGCAATACAGCCATTCAAGGTTCTGCCCTCAAGGCTGACTATCAATTTTACATGGAAGGATGTTTGGTCATCAATAATACTTCAAAGGTTGATGTTTTAGCATTGTATGGCCTGGATGTAGACATCTTGAATTGTACCTTTGTTGACAATACTTCATATGATTCGTCCATTACTTTGAATCCAGGAAATTTGATCCATAGCAATGGATCATGTACGATTCAAAATTCACTTTTTTATGGCAATCAAATCGCCTCTGGCTATTTTTTTGATGCACCATCAAGTGTGTTGAATTGCATCGTCCAACCAGAGTACCTTTTTCCTGGAATCGATTCAATAGACTGCATAACAGAAATTCCAACGTTTATTTCTGAGTTGAATAATGATTACAGACTTTGTTTGAATTCAGTTGGAATCGATGCAGGAGCTTCTTATCCACTTTTATCCACTCATGACCTAAATGGAACTGCACGTCAGCTTGGAGCGGGATTGGAAATCGGAGCATTTGAGACCGATGAGAACGACAAAATCCTTATTTACGTTAACCAGGATGCAACTGGAAATAACAATGGAAAAAGCTGGGCGAATGCCTACACCGATTTGCAAACTGCATTGAATTCGGTAGAGTGCATGGCAGAGATTTGGGTAGCAGAGGGATTGTACAAGCCAACGACAACGAATGACCGAGATATCGCTTTCGAGGTACCTGCCGATACAAAGATTTTTGGTGGTTTTGATGGTACAGAGACTGTGAGAACACAGCGAAATTGGGCATTGAATAAGACAATCTTTTCCGGAGCTATAGGAAATCAAACCGATATCACAGACAATTCGAAAAAGCTCATCCATATTTTAGATGCAGGCAGTGAAGTATTGATCGATGGATTTGAGTTCAGAAGAGTGTACAGCATTGAAGGTGAAGGCTACGTTGGAGGAGCCATCCATTGTGAAGAAGGAGACCTTTCAATACGTCATTGCAACTTCAATTTGAACACAGGTTTTGCGGCATCCGCTTTAGCGATTTCAAATGGGACAGCGGTAATTGACAATTGTTTACTCTTCGATAATCACATAGCTGAGGGAGGGCAGATTTCATCAATTACATCACCGGTTGATATTGCTATTCGGAATTCAACATTCTCAAAAAACACACATGACGACCAAGCCGGTCACGAAGTACATGTATATTCAGGGTCTACGGCGAGTGCTTTTAATACCATTTTTTGGGACAACATCAATTTCGAGAATGTGAACGGACCATCGCTTGATCACTGCATTATACAAGGAGGGGGATCAGGTAGTTTGGTTTTGGACATTGACCCCTTGTTCAGTGATGCCGCAGCTAACGACTTCACACTCTTACCAGAATCACCGGGAATTGATATTGGTTTAGATGCGCCAACACTTGATTTTGATCTCGCGAACAATCCAGCAGTACAAGGATTGCTGCCTGATTTAGGATGTTTTGAATCTAGCTCATGTGCTTCGGTAAATGACGAATGTACCGGTTTAATTATCTTGAATGTTAACGAAGAACCATTGTTTAGTACGAACAAATGCGCTTCTGCAGGTAATGATCAACTATTGTCATGCTCTCAATCAAATGGGAATTCAGTATGGTATGGATTTACCGCCCCTGCGGAGGGAGCTGTGCGTATTATTGTAGACAATGTTATACCCATTTCGAATAGCTTCAACGTGAAAATTGGTTTGTTCGATAACAACTGCTCGAACCTAGAGGAGATATCGTGTGAGAATTCGAGTGGATCTGGATTGTCGGAAACACTAGATGTACTAGGCGTGCAACCAGGTACCCCTTTTAGAATCAGAATCGAAGGGGTCGATCAGCAGATAGGGTTCTTCGACATTAGAATTGAGTCTTTGGATGTCGGTTGTCAGGCAGACTTCAATAACGACGGGTCTTTCTCCTCTGTAGATTTGTTATTAATCATAGGTGAGTTGGGCTGTTCAGCAGGGTGCTTTACAGATATCAATAACGATGGAAGCGTGTCGATAGGTGATTTGCTGGCATTCTTCTCCTTTTTCGGAGGAAATTGCGATTAAGATAAGAAACGGTAAAATCAAATTAAAACACAAGTTAAGTGTCTGACTTCACTTTATTACTCGGATAACAGTCATTATGTCCAGTTTTTCGTGCACAGTCTAGCATCATTTATGTCGATAAGGACGCAGTTGGCTTGAATGATGGCAGTTCCTGGGCGAATGCATTCACTTTAGTCCAAAACGGGTTGGATGCTTTCTAAGGAACGGAAAAGATTTGGGTTGCAGAAGGGGCCAATGATCAGGCTGCGTTTCTTAAAGTCGGCATAATTGCGATTCCATCGCAATGTGGATGCGTGGAGATTACAACGATTATAGTTCGCGAAAATCATCGGACTTGCTGACCTTGTTGAGCGAAATTGGGTATGCTTCAAATTGTACTGCAGATCTCAGTGGCGATGGTGAGGTGAATGTAGTCGATTTATTGACCTTCCTTTCGGTATTTGGGCTCGGTTGTGGCGATTCATTTTAACATCGATTGAATTTACGGTAGTTGGCAAAAGCCTGATTTTACTGGTGTTGTAAGAATGCGGATAATTCATTTTCGGCATTTCAAAATACAGTTGTCTGAAGTTATTTACCTTAGCCACCTGTAACAACCAACATGAAAAAACAGGTAATCGCCGAACTATCTCACCAACTCAATGCACGACTTGATGAATTCAATGTCGAACTGCGTTCATTGCAAGAATCGCTTGCTGAAGACACCAAAAGCAGTGCTGGCGATAAATTCGAAACGTCGCGGGAAATGACACAGCAAGAGATCAATAAGCTTGAAGGTCAACTTACTATGTGTCTGAATAACCTATCTGAACTTGCGAAAATGTCGTTGGTGGAGACCGATGGTTGTGTTAGACAAGGTTCATTGGTTACAACCAGCACAGGCAAATACTTCGTTGCCTTTGCTCATGGGAAAGTGATGATTGGGAACGACCCTGTTTTCGTGCTCTCACTGGAATCGCCAGTAGGAGCGTTGATGAATGGTTTAAAAAAGGGCGACAAATTCTCTTTCAATATGCGCGAATTTCAAATCCTTGAGGTTGAATAACTATTGCTGCTCAATAGTATAATCCCACAGCTTCGCGCCATTGCTATCGTATAGTTCAAAAGTGAGATTTCGCTTTTTCAACGCGCCAGAAAACTGAAGGAGAGCATAGTTGCGTTGTCCGAAAATACTTCCAGGGACACGTAGCGTATTCGGCTCTTTGCTGTGGTCATAAGCGGTTGAAGTAAGTGGCGATGCTGTTAAATCGTGCACCACATAGCCTGAGTCTAACTTCAACGCACTCAATTCGCTGTGATGTCTGTCGCCAGTTAAGAAAACAACGTTTTTTATGCCTTCATCACTCAATCTCTTGATAACGTAGTCGCGCTCTTCTTGCCACCGCACGTGGTTTTCGTACAATGGCGCATCACTCAAAAACTGTCCGCCACTGGCCACAATCTTAAAACTGGCATTGCTAAACTTCAAGGCTTCAATCAACCAATCGCACTGCGCTTTTCCCCAAATCTGTCGCTCGCCTTGGATCTCAGGATGGGTCCTAAAGCTACGGTTGTCTAACAAGAAAAAATCAATATCGTTGAACGTAAACGAAGTACCAATCCCGCCAACGGCGGGGATGCCACAGCCTGGATTCGCCCAGAATAAATCGAAGGCCTCATTGGTCCACCCTTTATTCGCGAAGCTGCGATCGGAATCATTGGGACCAAAGTCGTGGTCGTCCCAAATGGCATAGTTCGGACAACAGCTCAACAGCGGTTGCAGTTCTTTCAAAGATCTGGTATGGCTGTATCTGTGCATGACACCTGAGCGACTGCCGTAATCGGCCTCTCGCAAATACGTGTTGTCGCCTAACCACAGCATCATATCAGGCTGATCATCGGCTATTGAGGTAAAGATTTGATAGTCACCACCATAGGATTTTCCAGGGCGATCAAATCGCTCCTCGTTTATGTAGGCACAACTGCCCGTTGCGAGAGTGAAAGCTGGAGGTTCGGTGCGCCATTGCCACAGCTCTTGGGTGCTGAACGTATAGCTTTTAGATTGGTATCCAGGCGATGATTTATCGCCCTGTTGAAGAGAATAGGTGTAGGTAGTACCTGGCTGCAAATCGGTCAAGACAAATTTCACGATGAGCAGGTCATCCAAATCAGGTTCTATCCCTGCCGTGTGCAGGATGGTATCAGCACCTTGTGGCCCATACCAAAGCGTCGCCGTTTTCTCACTTTGAAGTTGCACCCAAATGGTTACTTCGGTCATGCTGGTGTGCCCAATCATTGGTCCTGCCTCGATTTGTGAATGCGCGATAGCTGGAAAAATGAACGCCAAGATTATTAATATGCTTTTCATGAGCGAAATATACCGATTGTAATAATCAGAAATGTGGCGCTGCCGTTAAGATATGCCTAACTAACAATTTGTTCTTAACCGAAAAAAAAGTCGATTTTTGCATACGATTTAGTCACCTACAACCAAGATTTATTATGCGCAACTTTATTCTTACTCTCCTTTTGTTGTGGATATCTACTTCCATGATTGGGCAGAATTACACCGCCACATCAGGACAAGTTTGTCAAGCCTACACCTACAGAGAATGGCAATTCGACAATGCACCATACCTAACTTCGAGTATTACCATGACTGCTCAGTGGATTTATTGCGGTCCGTGGGGCAGTAGCAATTCAGGATCGCTCAACGTAGACGTTTTGCAAAACGGAACATGGGTTGACCTATTCAATAAGAGCAATTCAGGGAATGGCTGTTCATGGGTCACCGATACAGATGTAATAACAGCAAACGAGTGGAATTCTTCCATAGATCCTGTTGGTGGGTTTATTCGCTTTCGCGTTGTAATCACCGATTCTTGTCCGGGTGGTGTTGGTTGCAGCGGTGTCAGCGATCCGTGCATCAATGCATCTGTAAATTTCGACTATGTAGAAATTGTCGCACCACAAGCTAGCGCCAACCCAAGTTCCGTTCTCGTTTGTGAAGACGAGAATTTGGTGATTGAAGATCTCACAACTGGAACAGGGCTCACCTATTCGTGGAATTTTGGAGCAGGCGCTTCACCAGCGACATCCAACACAGGAGGGGATAAAAATGTTAGCTATTCCACACCAGGAACGAAAACGGTAACTCTAACAGTTACCAATATTGTCGGCACATCGACTACTTCTTTTGATATTGAAGTAAATCCATCTCCTGAACTCACAGTGTCTGATGATGTTTCACTTTGTGCTGACGCATTTCCAATAACCCTCGAAGCTTTAGGTACTGGAGATTTTTTATGGAGCAATGGACTCGGCACCACTTCATCTGTGGTAGTCGATCCTGAGTTCACAATTGATTACTCAGTGGCGCTTACAAACGAGTTCAACTGCACTACCGAAGCAGCAGTATTGGTAGAGGTTTTGCCACTTCCGCTTGTTGACGCTGGCGCGGATGTTGAAATATGTGCTGGAGAATCGGTCACCATTTCTGGTTCTGGCGAAGGCACTGTAGAGTGGCTCGAATTCCCCGGTGAATCACTTATTCAAATGTTTGATCTTGATGCTTCTGCAACATTCAATTTGACAGCTACAGGAGAGAACGGATGTGCAAGCAGCGATGAGGTATTGATTGTGGTATATGAAGTTCCGATAGCCGATGCTGGACCAGATCAGACAATTTGTTTTGGTGAAAGCACGGAGATCACAGCAAGCGGCGGTGCCAATTACCAATGGACAGGCTTTTTCAATGAAGATCAAGCACAAACTGTTGCCCCAGAAGAAACAACAGATTACTTCGTTACAGTGAGCAGTGATTTTGGCTGCTCATCGCAGGATACCGTGACGATAGCAGTGAATCCGACTCCAATAGCAACGGTGAGCGATGACGTGGTGATTTGTTTTGGTGAATCGACAACCATTTCCGCTTCAGGTGGTGCTACCTATTTGTGGGATCAAGGCGTTGGAGCAGGAGCAGAGCATTCAGTGAGTCCAGAAGAAGATACAGTTTATGCTGTTGAGGTAACAAATGAGTTCAATTGCTCAGCAAACGGAGAAGTTACAGTTACCGTGCATCCAGAAGTATTGTTGGGTATTGTTGGTTTAAGTAGCGATCCTTATTGCATACAAGACGCCAACGCATACAACATGTTAGGCACTCCTTCAGGAGGTGTTTTTTCAGGTTTTGGAGTTATAGGAGGTCAATTCTTCCCTGCCGACGCTGGTGTAGGTCCCGTTCAAATTACCTATGCTTTTACCGATGAATTCGGATGGGAATTCGAAACTAACACTTTTGTAACAGTGGAGATATGCGAAAATGTTTCTGAACTAGAGGCAGCTTTCAACATCTACCCAAACCCTGTAGACGAAGTTTTAACAATCAATTTCGACTTAACAAAGGCACAAGATATTTCGATTACCGTAACAGATATCTCAGGGCAATTGGTTTTATCGAATCAAAAACAACGCATGAATGGCCAAACAACTGTACAGTTGGATCTTTCGAAATTGGCAAGTGGCGTGTATATGTTGAACATCGACTTCGACGGACTATTGGCAAGTAAAAAGATTATCAAGGAATAGTTTCAGATGCGTTCCCGAAATAGAGCATATAAAAGGCAATCTGGAAAGATTGCCTTTTTTTTTGTCGAATCCAGTCTATTCATCATCGTTGCTAGTCCTTCACTTTCTTCTCAATGTACTTTGAATTCATGATCCGCAGCAGTCCCATGTAATCGAGATCAAACTCCAGGAGGTCGCCAACTTTGTATTTTTTATCGTTCTCTTTGAGGTCGACCACGATCATGTCTGAACTGGCCCCAGCCATTGTTAAATCAGGATCCACAAAGTGGAGATGAGAGATTTCCACATCCAATAGGCCGATATCTATCAAAGCACGGTAAGACAAATCGGAACCATTCGTCTGATCAAAATTAAAACTATCGCCTTCCAAATTCGTTCCCAATTCGCCTCGTGGTATTGAAGGTTTTTCTATCAATTCAATGATTTCTGAATAAAGCTTGAAGACGTTGTTGTGCATGTCCTCAAGCTTTGTGTCGTTGTAAACATCTGTCCCGAGAAACAAGGTTTCACCAACTCGAAAATGGTTCACTCCTTTTGGGAGCAAGTTTTGAAACATCAATGGAATGGTAACCGATGTCCCCCCTGACACATAAGGAATCTGGCGATTGAATTTAGCCTCAATGAGTTGCTCGTACAAACTGAGTTGAATGAGTTTGTCGTGATTAGGTAAAACACCGTACAGACAAGATAAATTCGCACCAACCCCCACAACCTTGATGTTTTCAAGTTGGAAAACGCGTTCGTAGAACGACATAAAATCGTCGCCCATGACCCCTTCTCGCAGCTCACCCAATTCGATCATGATGATGACTTGGTGGATTTTGTCTTGCTTTTTCGCTTCTGCTGAGAGCATTTTGATGGTCTCAATCTCTGTGTTCATGCTGATGTCGGCATATTGAACAATACTAGCAATTGATCGTTTGGCAGGAGGCTTAATGTAGATGGTCTCAATCTTCGGATTGATGGATTTGATCATCTTCAGGTTCGACACGCGGGAGTCGCAAATCTGCCGGATGTCGAATTTTAAGAGTTCAGTAAGGTATTCTTTGTTTCCGCTAAGTATTTTCGATACGACCGACCATTCAATTGATTTGCTGAGAAAGTGCTTGTCTAAAAAATCAAAATTCGACTTCAGTTTTTTGACGTCAAGAGTTATAAAAGCCATCAGTTCTCCTCTTTCTTGTATCGCATTTCGATGTATTTACTGCCAAATCCCATTTTTTCATACAGTCGGCGAGCGGGATTGTCGGGTTCTACATGCAAAGCGATTGCGCCTTTCGCCATTTCAATGGTTTTGCGCATCAACACCTTTCCTATACCTTTTCCACGATGGGCTTTGTGGGTAGCGATGTAAACCAAAATGTTTTCTGGTATATAATCTACCATACCCGTTTGATTCACCACAACAGCGCCAGTCAACTGTTTGTCTTGGCGAGAAACGACGATGAATCCACCAAACGAAGGGACTTCTTTCAAAGCATAATTGACCGCTTTCTCTATGTCTGCCCTGGGGTCACCGTACTCCTGCAGGTGTTCGTATAGAAAATCGATAAGCTGTTTCTTCGATAGCTGACTGGGTCGATTTGTGGTGTTGTAAATGGCTGTTTCTGTCATTTTATAAAGATTGGTGAAGGACAAAATAACCTTTTTGCTGAATAATGCAAATTTATTTTGCATTTTAGATCGAATCGGTAAGCTTTGCTAAGAAAAATAGCAACCGTTTATTGCCTTTCATAGGCTACATTTTCCATCTGTAATCTCTTTTTGTTTTCAACGATTTCGAAGTCTTATATTAGCACACACAATGTTTCGAGAAATGATGAAGAAGTTTTTAACTGCTATTTCAATATTTACGGCTGTTGCCGGATGGAGCCAGGTAGATGGTGATCACAGCAAATTCAAGCAATTGGGCACTCAATTGCCGACTCCAAATACGTATCGCACAGCTTCGGGGGCACCCGGACATGAATACTGGCAGCAGAAGGCTGACTATGTGATGAAGATTGAGTTGGATGATGATCTGCAGCGGGTGAGAGGCTATGAAACGATAACCTATACGAACAATTCTCCCGATGCTCTTCAATACCTTTGGTTGCAGTTGGATCAGAACGTTAGGGCATTGGATTCTGACTCTTACTTGATTGAACAGAGCACAATGGATTCGCGCATGGACTTCGGGTCGGTGCTTGGGATGGAGCCATGGTTCGACGGAGGTTTCAAGTTGGAAGAGGTAAAGGATGGCAGTGGCAAAGATTTGAAGTATACGGTTAACAAAACCATGATGCGCATCGATCTTCCCGCAGCGCTGAAGCCTGGAGCGAAAACGACCTTCTCTATCAAGTGGTGGTACAATGTCAACGACCGCATGAAAGTGGGTGGACGTTCAGGCTATGAGTTTTTCGAAGAAGATGGCAACTACCTCTATACAATTGCTCAATTCTACCCGCGCATGGTGGTGTATTGCGACAATGAGGGATGGCAACACAAGCAATTTTTAGGACGAGGTGAATTTACGCTCAACTTCGGCGATTACAATGTCTCGATCACTGTTCCTTCTGATCATATTGTAGCATCAACTGGTGTCCTTCAAAACCCAAATGATGTCCTCACAGCTACTGAAAAGAAACGCTTCGACCAAGCAAAGAATGCTGATCAGCCCGTTATCATCGTAACAGAAGAAGAGGCAAGAGAAAAAGAGAAAAACAGACAGAAAGGTCGTAAAACCTGGGTCTTTAAAGCAGAGAATGTCCGCGACTTTGCCTTCGCATCAAGCCGCAAATTCATTTGGGATGCCATGGGCGTTGAGGTCGGTAAAAACCGTCCGCTTGCGATGTCGTTTTACCCGAAAGAAGGAAATCCACTTTGGGAGCAATACAGCACCAAAGCGGTTGCACAAACGCTGAAGACCTATTCAAAATTCACCATCGATTACAGCTACCCAGTAGCCATTTCTGTGCATTCGAAGTGGATAGGGATGGAGTACCCGATGATTTGTTTCAACGGTGGACGACCGGAACCAGATGGGACGTATTCTGAGCGGACACGTACAGGAATGATCAGTGTTATCATCCACGAAGTGGGACATAATTTCTTCCCGATGATCATCAATTCTGACGAACGTCAGTGGACATGGATGGATGAAGGATTGAATACGTTTTGTCAGTACCTCACTGAAAAAGAGTTTGATAGAAACTACCCAACCCGGAGAGGTCCTGCGCGCAATATTACTGAGTACATGGGTGGAGACAAATCGAAGATCTCTCCAATAATGACCAATTCAGAGTCGATATACCAATTTGGAAACAACGCGTATGGCAAGCCAGCAACAGCGTTGAACATTCTGCGTGAAACGGTTATGGGACGTGAATTGTTTGATCATGCATTCAAAGAATATGCACGCCGTTGGGCTTTCAAGCATCCAACTCCTGCTGATTTCTTCAGGACGATGGAAGACGCCAGCGCTGTTGATCTCGATTGGTTTTGGTGGGGATGGTTTTACAGCAACGACCACGTAGATATGGGCTTGAAAAAGGTGCGTTGGTTCCAAATGGACACCAAGAATCCACAGGAGGAAATGGCATTTAATAAAGCGCAGGATGAAGCCAAACCAGCCGATATCTCCCTCGAAAGAGACAAGCAATATATCGTACAAACCATGTTGGAAGCTGACCCAAGCTTGAACGATTTTTATACAACCCGCAACAAGTATGAAGTACTCTCCCTTGATACCCAAGAATTCGAGCGTTACATGGGCGAACTCACCGACGAAGAGCGCAGATTAATAGAGAGCAGCAAGCAGTTTTACGAGGTTACGGTTGAGAATCTCGGCGGATTGGTGATGCCATTGATTTTTAAATTCACTTATGTGGATGGCACAGAGGAAATCAGGAAGATACCTGTAGAAGTTTGGAGAATGTCTGAAAAGACGATCACCAAAGTCTTCATCACCGAAAAAGAAGTCGAAAGCATCGCACTAGACCCATATATGGAGATCGCCGATGTCGATATGAGCAACAACAACTGGCCACCAGTGCAACAACCAACACGTTTCGAACTTTTCAAACAACGCCAAGGCGGCAGCGAAGAGAATGAAATGCAGCGGTACAACAGAAGTCAGAAATGAGTTTTGGACTTCGCTCCTTGGGTTTACATTTCAAAAATTATAGTCATTGGTATTGATTGTGTGCATTCAGGCGATTGCCATTGTCGATCTCTTTTTTCAGGAAAATTTGATGTTTTTTCCTGTGCGTTAAGTCCATGTTTTTGACAGAGATTGGGAGCTATTTTTAAGTCCCTGAAATTCAATGGTTTGCGCCCTGCGGGCCCTCCCTCCCCCGCGCCGTCAACACCGTGCACTGCAAAGGTAAGCTCTCTGGAAAAACTTGTCAATAGGCACTTTGTGAGTGTTGATGAAAACTTTGTAGATGCGCATTTTCTGCTGTTTTTGTGGAGAAAAAACGAAGACTAAAACTGTTGCTATAATCCAGACTCATCCATAACCGAATGGTCGGCTGTTTTTTGCAACACCGAGGCGACAGCTTTCGCACTTATGGAGTAAAAATGAGATGATTTAACAAAATGTTATTCGATCTAAATATCTGTATATCAATGAAATAAAATTTATTTTCAAAAAGACTTGGATTTCATGTTGCTTTTTGAAATACCTTTGCGGCAGTTCTTTTTAATGCAACACTTATCACGAAAGGTGGAGGGATTAGGCCCTGTGAAACCTTGGCAACCTGGTCGGAAACGATTAAGGTGCCAACTCCTACCTCGCAAGAGGGAAGATAAGCGCGTAAGGTAGATATATAATTCTCGAGATATACATCCCTTTCGGCTTATCCGGAAGGGATTTCTTTTTTCAAGAAGTCTGTTTCCGGAAGTGGATTCTCGTTGAGTGGTGCGAATGTTTAATTTTTAAAACATGCGTAACACCATGAAAAACAGTACTTTATTAATCCATGCCGTTCCTGTTGATGCGGCTACAGGTTCCATCAGTGTTCCTATTCATCAAACGTCAACTTTTGTCCAAGATGCCCCTGGCGTAAACAAAGGGTTCGACTATTCGCGATCCAACAATCCAACCCGTAAGGTGCTTGAAGACTTGCTTGCTCAGCTGGAGGGTGGAGCAGGAGGCTTCGCGTTTTCGAGCGGATTAGCGGCAGTAGATGCGGTAGTGAAACTGCTTTCATCGGGTGATGAAGTGGTGGCTGTTGACGACATCTACGGCGGTACATTCCGACTTTATGCTGGGGTGTACGAAAAATTCGGCGTTAAAATCACGTTCGTGGATACGTCGAAACCTGAAAAGGTAGCGGAGGCAATCACTGAGCGAACGAAGTTTATTTGGCTGGAAACGCCTACCAATCCGACGCTGAAGATCAGTGACATTGCACTTTTGGCCGATATTGCTCACGCTCACGATGCGCTGTTGGTGGTCGACAATACCTTTGCCTCGCCGATTGGTCAGCAGCCCATTGCTTTGGGTGCTGATATTGTGATTCACAGTGCGACGAAGTACCTGGCCGGACATTCAGATGTCATCGCAGGGGCGGTAATAGCCAAAGACCCAGAAGTAGCAGCGCGCATCAAATACATCCAAAATGCAACGGGTGCTGTGCTTGGACCGTTTGATTGCTGGTTGACCATTCGCGGCATAGAAACACTCGAGCTTAGGTTGCAGCGTCAAAGCGAAAATGCCCTTGCTGTTGCACAATGGTTGGAAGGCAGGGAAGAGGTTGAACGGGTGCACTTTCCCGGACTTTCCAGCCATCCTAACCACGCCATTGCTGCAAAACAACAGGCGTACTTTGGGGGCGTGGTATCGTTTGTCATCAGAAATGGAAATACCGATGATGCTACCGATTTTGTGACTTCAACAAAGCTGTTCAAACTAGCAGAAAGTCTTGGCGGGGTGAAGAGTTTGCTCTGTCATCCGGCGACCATGACGCACAAAAGCACGCCGCGTGATGTCCGCGAAGCAGCCGGCGTAGTTGATGGATTAATTCGATTGTCGTGTGGCATCGAAAACGGCGACGACCTCATCGATGACCTCGATCAAGCATTTGTTCGCCAAAGAAAAAAAGTGACTAACCCTGCAAATATCAATTGGAAATGAAGAAGTTAAACATCGCATTGATCGGCTTCGGAACCGCAGGTAGAGGGTTTTACGAAGCATGGCAACAATTGGGAACTACCCGCTTTAACATCCACGGCGTTGCCGTGAAAGATGGAGAGAAAGAGCGCTACGGACTTCATTTGAATGCCACAACAGATGTTCTTGGCCTCATCAATGATCCCACTGTGGATGTCGTTGTAGAGGCCACAGGAAACGTGAAAGAAGCCAAACTTTGGTACGATGCGACGATCAAAAATCGGCAAGTGTTTGTTACGGCCAACAAGCAACTGGTCTCGCAGTTGAATGCTTTCGGCAATCAAAATCTGCTTTACGAAGCGTCGTGCGGCGGCGCATTGCCGATCGTTCGTCTGCTCGAAACATGTTTCCCTCATGGTGTTTCGTCGATAAGAGGTGTGTTGAATGGCAGCACGAACTATATTCTGACCCGCATATTTGTCGATGGTTTTACATTCAACGACGGCTTGTTGATTGCCAAAGAAGCAGGATTTGTAGAGGCCGACGAACGGTTGGATTTGGATGGAGGAGATCCGGCGACCAAGTTGCGGATTTTATGTCGACACGCATTTGGTTTGCGCTTACACGCGGATGATGTATCTGTATTTCCGCTTATAGGCTTCAACGATGTCGATGTGAAATTTATACGTCGCAACAATCTCGTCGTGCGCTACATAGCCACTGCCACTGTTGAAGATGGTAAAATCACAGCCCGCGTGGCCCCTGAATTGGTGGCGGCGGAACATCCGTTTGCCAAGGTTTTGAATGAGGAAAATGCTGTTTCGATAACTGATAGAGGAGGGGAGAGCTATTTCTTCAAGGCCAAGGGCGCTGGAAAACAGCCAACGGGGACGGCATTGTTCAATGATTTAGAAGCATGGTCACAAGGATTTCGGTACAAAAAACGAAAACTCGCAAAGGCGAAGTCGACACCCGAAATAGAAGAAGTGATTGTCCGCACTGGCAACGATTTCCGCTCTGAACTTACAGATGCTGAGACCATTGAAAGTTGGGTAGAAAGCGGACAACGTTTCTACCGCTTGCGGTGCTGTTTGAATGAATTGGCGCGCATACCGAACGTCCGTTCAGGGGAGGCAAGTGTCTTTGTCGTTGGCAAAGATTTGACTCAGAAAACCTTCAAGCCTGAGTATCACAGGTTGGAATGTTGAGAATCTCCAGGTCTGAGAAAGTAAAGATAATAAACACATTGACTGAGGATTACAAAGCGACAGCGCATGGAAATCGCCTGCGGTAGATTCAATGCCCTGAAACTTTGTATCCTTGGCTCACTGTGGTTTTAATTAACGCTTAGAAAGAATGGATACTTTCCTTCCGAACCGAACCATGAATTTTGTTGCGATCAGGTAATCAGACTTGCTGTTACGATTTATTACTCGAATCAGCAGATCACTTTAGCAGCGGAGCTTTTTAAAACCTGATTTTATTGCTTCTTATCATTGGATGACATCAATACGTAGGTCTACGCATTTTTTATGAGTTTGTCTCCAAGTAGTTTTGGGGCATGGATATTTATAAAAATGATCCGCATTCAGATAGCTCACGAGAAGAACCATTGCTTTCTGCAGTAGAAATGGAGATTTTGCGCCTTATCAGAGAAGGATATATCTCAAAAGAGATTGCGAATATCCGTAAATGTTCACCTCGAACTATAGAAAAACACCGCAGCAATATTATGAAGAAGCTTCAGCTTCAACCGTCTCAGAACGCTCTGTTGGTGTGGATTGTACAAAATCCGCAATGTTTTAATACGTAGGTATACGTATTTCATGACACTTTTTGTAAAGCTAAATTTGTGTACCTAATCAATTAATTATGAAACCAACTGATAACCTTTTCAAAGCATGCGCTTTAGCCCTTTGTTTCTTCTTTCTTTTGCAGGCATCCGCAACTTCAGAGACAAATGTAGTATCCACTTCTAACATGCTCCCTCCAATTGGCTTTGTGGCTTCTAGTCCTGCGGCCAATGCTACAAGTGTACCCATAGATGCCGATATTGTCCTCACATTTAGTGGACCGACAGATATAAGTCTTGTGAACAATACGAACATCCGCATCATGAGCAATGTCTATGGAAGAGTCAATGGAACGTTTACAGGAGGTGGTACCAACGAAATCACCTTTAATCCTACAAATAATTTTAAAGTAGGGGATAAGATCTCAGTTGCTGTTTCTTCTGATCTTACGCAAACCGAAGGAATCAATTTTAGTTTCAATTGTGCTGTTAGTGAGGAAAGTGCGGGCGGCTTTTTTGAAAATAGAGATCACATTAGCGGGGCAGTGGTATTAATTTGGAGCGGTTTCTTGGCCGATTTTTCGGGAAATGGTCTTTTTGATGCAATGATAGGTATAGGTGGGACACCGGGTTTGAGACTGTTTGAAAATGTTAATGACCCAAACTATAAAGAATATAGTCTATTCGGTGAATATAATTATACAACAATCGGTTTTTTCGCAGGTACGGTGCCGAACATAGTGCCTGGCGATATAGATAATGATGGTGACGTAGATATTGTTGTTTCCGTATTCGATGCTGGAAAAGTCTATTGGGTTCCAAATTTAGGAGATGGCGAGTTCGGAACAGAGATTCTGATCGCCGACAACGTTACTTATTGCACACATGTAATTACCGCTGATGTCAATGGTGATGGAAGCTTAGATGTTATTGCGACGAAATTCGGTGTTGCCGAGATGGTTTGGTGTGCAAACGATGGATTGGGTAATTTCGGCCCTAAGAACATTATTTCGACGTCAGCTACGAGTATCTTTTCACTCCATTCTGCAGATATCGACAACGATGGAGACATGGATTTGTTTTCAACAAACAATGGATCTTCAAGCTCCATCTCTTTGTATCGAAATGACGGATTGGGTAATTTCGGATTACCTGAACTCGTAACCAATGAAGTGATTTCACCTAGAGATGTCGAAACTGCTGACCTAGATGGTGATGGTGATTTAGATTTGATTTCTGCTTCTGTAGGTGATAATAAGTTTGCTTGGTATGAAAATGATGGAACAGGTACTTTCGGTGTCCAAAATGTCCTCAGCTCTACTGCCATCGGCGCTAATGCGCTTGTCATATTTGACGCTGATGGTGACGGTGACCTTGATATTGTTGGATCATCTGAAACTGACAAGCAAGTGGTTTGGTTCACCAACAATGGTGAAGGTGGTTTCAGCGCTGAAAATTACATCACGACAACTCCGAGCCAAGTAAAACAACTCCAAGCTTTAGACATGAATGGTGATAACGATCTGGATATAGTTACTATTGGGCCTGGTAGTTTATCATGGATTCGAAACGCATTTCCAGTTTCAATAGTTGACGTATCCATTGAGGCAAACGCTACGAGTGTTCCTGTCGATGAGAACATTGTATTTACTTTCGATAACCTCGTCGTGGACGAATTCATTGATGTTAAGTCCATGTCGCTGATAGGCGATAAATCCGGGTATTTCCCAGGCACGTTAACCGGTTTTGGAACCAATCAACTCGTTTTCAATCCATCCAGAGATTTCAAGCGTGGTGAAATCATTACACTCACAACACACAACCTGCTCGCAACGCCGCAAAAGCGTGTATTTAGCTTCACAGCAGCTACAGGATCTGACGGTCCTCTTACGTTTAGCTATCCCAAAACAATAAATACGTACTATTTTAATCCGGTAGATTTTGTTTTGGGTGACTTTGGCAGCAGTAATCACCTTGATATTTTCGTTGGAAGTGTTGACACAATGGCCATGAATATATGGCGAAATAACGGAAATGGAACCTTTGCGATCAATGGCTTTTATTCAAACTATCAAAGATATCATCGAACGTATGGAATTCATACTGCGGATTTCAACCTAGATGGTAAACTAGACCTCAGCCTTGCATCATGGTTTCTTTCACCCAATAATCAAACGGGAGGGACAACACCTAATACGTACCAAATTTTATATTCAAAAAATAATACTACAGGTTCTTATCTCTCTATGCCCTTTCAGCGCATCACACAAGTAATTGAACCAGATGAACAACCAACGGAAGTATTCAATGGTGATATAAATGGTGATGGTGAAGAGGATATTGTCGGAATAAACGAAGATTATGTTTTTTGGAATGAGTATCAGTCCGATGATCTTGATTATAACGTGAATTGGCCATTTGCTGATGCTGAGACAGTTAACTCTAACAGTTTTGCAAAGAAGGTTTACCTGGCAGATTTGGACAACGATGGAGACCTCGATGCAATCGTTGGTTTTAATGGCAGCATACAGTGGAGTGCGAACAATGGAAACGGTGACTTTGGAGCTCCGATCAATATCACCACATCAATTAATGGGACTCAAAGCATATTCGCTGCAGATTTAGACAACGATGGCGACTTAGACTTGCTTTCTGCGTCAAAAAGTGATCATAAAATCGCGTGGTACGAAAACCTAGGTGTAGGAACTTTTGGCTCACAACAAATTCTCACAAATGCTACCCTTGGCACTGTCGATGTGCAGGCGGCAGATATGGATGGTGATGGTGATATGGACGTTATTTTTTCCTCAGAACTCGATAATACCATTGGCTGGTTTGCTAACAACGGGGATGCGTCCTTTGGTCCTCAGTTGACGATCTCTACCATTTGCACTGCTGTTACTGGAATTCGTTTGGGAGATATGGATAACGATGGCGATTTGGACGTCGTTTATATTTCATATAACGATCATAAATTGGCTTGGTTAGAGAATAGAGAACTTTTGGTTCTGGATAACATCTCAACCGAAACCTCTTACACTGAGATTACCATCGAATCATCAATAGCCATCAATTTTAATGAAGATCCTGATCCTGCACTTTTAAATGAAGACAATATTGTTGTGTACGGTGAACAATCTGGTCAAATAGACTACGAAATAGCAGGCTTGGGAAATGCCAATATTGAACTTACACTGCTCACAGGACTAAAACCTGGAGAGAGAGTCTCGGTTCTTGTGAAGGATCAAGTCGGAATAAACCATTCGGTTCACTCTGTCTTAACAGTCGGCGTTGATCCATTGAGTCCGGGTAAATTCGATAACGGAGCTACGATTATTACTTCTTCGTCTGACGGACCGCGATGTCTTTTCTCTGCCGACATGGATGGTGATGGTGATTTGGATGTTCTAACTGTTTCTCAATCAGAAGCTTCGGTTTCTATCTATTTCAATGATGGCACCGGTAGTCTAAGTAGTCCCCAAATGGTTAATACGGGAATTTTATCGCCACAGCATGTAAGAGCATGTGATTTAGACGGTGATACGGACTTAGATATCGTTGTTTGCTCTGCTCAAAACAACATTCTAGCTTGGTGTGAAAACCTCGGAGAGTCTGCTTTTGGCTCAGCACAAACGATTAGTACGGCGTTTCAGGCAATCAATAACTTTGTAAATGCTGATCTCGATGGAGACGGAGATCAAGATATAATCACAGCATCCATCAACGACAATACAGTGGCTTGGTTTGAAAACGACGGACAAGGTGTATTTGGCCCGCGATTGATCATTTCTACTATGGGATTGGGAGCAAGAACGGTGTGCGCTGCAGATATTGATGGTGATGGCGATTTAGATGTATTAGCAGGCTCGTCAGTAGACGATGAAATAGCTTGGTATCCCAACGACGGAAACGGTAATTTCGGTGCTCAGCAGATCATCTCAACGGAGGCGGATTTTGTGACGAGCATTTATCCTGCAGATCTTAATGGGGATGGATTTACGGACATTGTGTCATCGTCATCCGACGACAATAAAGTGGCATGGTATGCGAACGATGGACAAGGGAATTTCGGCGCTCAACAGATTATTACTACTGAAGCAATAGGTGCGAGAAGCGTTTATGTTGCTGATCTGAATGGTGACGAAATGCCGGATGTCATTTCTGCATCATTCGGAGATGGAAAAGTGGCGTTTTACTTGAATAATGGGGTAGGAGGCTTTGGCGAACAAAATGTATTGACTACAGCTGTTGGTGCTGCAACTCTATTTGCAGCTGATTTGGATGGAGACAATGATTTAGATATTCTCTCAGGTTCGTTCTGGACCGATACATTCCAATGGTTCGAAAATGTAATTAACGTATACATAGTTTCTAGCTATCCAACTGCGAATTCCCATGATGCAGTTTTAAACTCAAATATTGTTCTCACTTTGAATCAGGCTTTGTCTTCTGAAACCATTGATCCAACGTCCATTTTGGTTCATGGCTCCCAATCAGGTTACATAGAAGGAACATTAAGCATTGCGGGTATTGAAGTAACCTTTGATCCTCTTAGTGATTTCAAACCTGGAGAGGAAGTAACAGTTACTATTACCAAAGAATTTGGTATAAACCAACCTTATATTTTTAGTTTCAGGGTTGGTGTGAGTATAAACAGTCCGGGTGTGTTTATGGAAACTGAAAACATAGTTTCTACCTCTGATGGCGGTGCATACGAGATCATTTCAACGGATATTGATGGTGATGGTGATTTGGATATCGTATCAGCGAATTTTTTTGGTAACGACATCAAATGGCATTCAAATGATGGGACGGGACAATTTACCTCAAACGCTATTGTAACCTCAACGGCAGGAAATGCCAACGATGTGCTTGCAGCTGACCTCGATAAAGACGGCGATATGGATTTGATTTCTACTTCTCAGTTGGATAATAAATTGGCATGGTATCAAAATGATGGAGTTGGAAATTTCGGTCCCCAAATCATTATTGGAACTCTTAATGGTGCTGAGGGAGTTTTTGCTGCGGATCTGAACGGGGATGGAGAGCTGGATTTAGTTTCATGTTCCAAAACAGGTAACCTCATTGTGTGGTTCGAGAATTTAGGGGAAGGGTCTTTTTCTACTCAAGCAATAATTTCATCTCAGGTAAATACTCCAAGAGATGTTTTGGCCGCAGATTTTGATAACGATGGAGATCTTGACGTTATTTCTGCATCAAGCAACGACGACAAGATTGCCTGGTATGAAAACAACGGGTTTGGAAGTTTTGGAGCGCAGCAAGTAATCTCTACACAGGAAAATGGAGCTTTCAGACTTGAAGTGGCTGATTTAGATGGTGATGGCGATACTGATGTTATCTCGTTGGCTCAGTTGGATGGTATTGTTTCTTGGTTCGCTAACGATGGTACGGGAGCTTTTGGACCCCGACAGATTATTCAAGATAACACCCTACAAGTAAAAGGAATAGCTGTTGGCGATTTGAACGGTAACGGATATCTCGACCTTATTCTACGTTTCGCACAATCAGGAGGAGGAGAACAATTGCTGTGGTTTGATAACGATGGTGCAGGAAACTTTACTGAACAACAAATCGAGGTGACGACCACTTACAGCAATAGCTGGGGTGTGAATACGGCAGATCTCGATGGTGATGGTGACCTCGATATACTCTCAACTTCTTCAAATATCGATGAGATATCGTGGTATGAAAATACTGTCGGCCCTGATCTACCAATTGCTGTTTGTCAAGATATTACCGTTGGCTTGTCTAGCAGCAATTCGGTAACTATTGCCGCATCTGAGTTAGATGGTGGTTCAACCGCCGAAGGTGGAGTGTCTTCGATCACGGTTGATATCGACACCTTTGATGCCACCAATATAGGTGAGAATGCTGTTGTACTGACGGTTACTGATAACCTTGGAAATGTTGCTCAATGCACCGCAACCGTGACAGTTATCTCGTGCTTGGGTGATTTGAATGGCGACTTTGTGGTCAATTCTGCTGATCTTATCTTCTTTATTTCTGATTTTGGATGTTCTTCAAACTGCACCGTTGATTTGACCGGCGATGATGTGGTAAATAGCGCCGATTTTATACTGTTCTTAAGTCAATACGGACAATCTTGTAACTAACTACCAGTTCGATTAAAATTTGTCCTACTTAGCGACAACTTCTTTTGAAGTTGTCGCTTTTTTTTAAAGCTGCGGCAGTCTTTATTAGACGTTTGTTTGATTGCACTGAAAATGAAGTGCATTCTTGTCGGGGCATCACTTTTCTGCATAGTTCAGTTCCACATCCGTGCCGTGCGCACTGTAGTACTCCCCAAAATCTCGACCATTGGTTAAGTTAATAGAATTTAATAACTTAAACAAATGAAGTCATGAGAATGAAACGAAGAAAATTCACTGCAAAATTCAAGGCCCAAGTGGCCATTGAAGCCCTTAAGGAACG
>WGNM01000017.1 GCA_016124575.1 Cryomorphaceae bacterium | reverse complement strand
CGTTCCTTAAGGGCTTCAATGGCCACTTGGGCCTTGAATTTTGCAGTGAATTTTCTTCGTTTCATTCTCATGACTTCATTTGTTTAAGTTATTAAATTCTATTAACTTAACCAATGGTCGAGATTTTGGGGAGTACTACATGAAAAGAGGCACTAATTCCTTCAGGAGTTTTGTAGTTAAGAGCTTTTTTTGATGATTCAATAAGTTTATCTGCTTCTTCTAATATTTTAACTCGTTCTGTTTGGTAATCAGTAAGTTTTTCATTGTATATATCAATTTTCTGTTCTAACTCATCAAGTCTCTTGTCTCTATCTTGGACCTTCAAAGCAAATTGCGAAATGAGTTTTTCATTTGACTTACTCTCCGTCATTGAAGCAAAAATCTCATTTAAATTTTCACTTGCTTTTTCTTTTATTGTTCCTAAATCAGTATTTATCTCCTCAAGAGTTTCTGATTGCGAAACTAATTCATCTTTTCTTTTTGTTATTTCTTCAAGTTGAGACTCTATTTCTGTAAGCTTCGCCGCAGTATTTTTAACATTTTCATCTATTGTTGAATTATTACTTTCGATTTCTTCTCTTATTTTCTTGACTTCTACAAGTTCTTGCTGTAGTTGAAGTTTTATTCTACGTGTTTCATCAATTTCACTTTCAAATTCAATTTGTCTTTCCGAAAAGCTTCGAACATTATAGCCTCTTAATAATGTTTTTAATTCTTCAAATTGAGGCAAATAGATTTGTGGAGAGTCAAAATAAGTTTCAATACTAGTTAAATGATTAACAATACTTGTTCTCTCATAACTAGTGGAAAGTTTGATGAATTTATTCGGAGCTTTTGTTAAAGTAGATAAGTCTGTCAGTAAGGCTTCAATTCCACCAACTAACCCTTTAAAATTATATTCATTTTCACCACCATATGTTTGAGAACTGTCGGCACTAAGATCAGCCTCTTTAATTTTTTCTCTTAAAGAATCTCTTTTGTCTCTGATCTGATTAATTGTGGCTAATTCCATTTAATTTTTCAATTTGTGTTAACGTTTCGCAGATACCCGAATGGCGGGACTTTTACCACAAAACTTTATGGGAAGCACAAAACTTTCGGCTTGCACAAAACTGTCTACGGAGCACGAAAACCCGCCTATTACCAATGTGCTGTTATGTGGCGTTTTTATCATTCAATGTTATGTCTTATAATTATCTCTAAGCAGTCTTCTCTCAATCTAATTCTGTCGCCGTAGTCGTCACCTGGTATAGGAATATTGATATTCCAAATCGCAATTCTGTGAAAGTCCAAAAGTTCAATTATCCTATTCCTGTTTTCAACTCTCATGTTTGAAAACTTATTTCGAAAGTCACAATTGGTCACCAGTAAAATACCTATCTGATAATTAAGATGTCCATCACCAGGTCGAGTATATATCTCTAATTTTTCTAGATCTTCTATAAGTTCTGGCCCAGTTACTTTTGGGTCCGATTTTATTTCAATTGCGATGATATCATTGTCAGTTGTCTCGTGATGATGAACAACTAAATCAGGAACTAAGGTGTTTTCGAGTTGATAATTGGGTAGAAAGGTTAACCCTTTTCGTAATTCTCCATGTACATACCAGTTATGACCAGTATAAATTAATCTTAGTTGGTGATATAATTCAAATGCAAAAGCTCTTTCATTCAAATGAATCTGTCCTTGAATTGCTGGGATTCCAAAGTATTCAGGAGCAACACTCAGTAATGCGGTTTTAAGATTGTTTAAGTGATATATTTTTTGGTCTTCTGTCATATTAATTGGTTTTATTCCTTAGCTCATTTATTCTGTCGTTTTCGTGTCTTTGTAAAATGCCACATAACGTCATATATGCACACCTTCCCCCCTAACCCAACCCAAAATACTGGTACACACTCAACCCCTCCCCTCCATCAGCCCAAACGGCAACACCCCTGAAATAATCCGAAATGTCATACAACAAGCATCTTGGTTAGGTGACGCCGAGTTTTGGTCTTGGTGTTCACACCACCAAAATACATATTCTACTTGAAAAGTGAAGTGTGTATTTATGCAGTTTTATTGGGGAGGTGTAAAATGTAGAGCGGACAAAGCTCATGCGACAATTGGTGCGAAAAAAAAGGGATAAAGGGCAGGATTGTCTACTTTCGAGAGGTAAAATCGGAATTATAATGGTGATGGTGCGCTTTGCTACTTTTCTATTTGTTCTATTGTTGTCTGCAGGTGGTTACGGACAAGGAAACGTATACATCGAAGAGCTTGACATACCCTATTACGATGCGCTCAGTAACGATGCTCTCAACGCATACAAAATAGAGCGGTGCGTGCTCGACATCTATTATCCTGCAACCATTAAAGATTTTGCTACCGTGGTGTGGTTTCACGGTGGTGGACTGTCGGGTGGTGAAAAAGAAATACCTGCAGACTTGCGCGAAAAAGGGGTTTGTGTGGTGGCCGTTAACTACCGCTTGTACCCAAAAGTAAAGGCCCCCGCTTATATTGAAGATGCAGCAGCAGCGGTGGCTTGGGTCTTCAACCACATTGAATCGTATGGCGGTGATGCATCGTCGGTATTTCTTTCGGGACATTCTGCCGGTGGTTACCTTGTGAGCATGGTCGGACTCGATAAGTCGTGGTTAGGCAAACACAACATCGATGCTGATCGCATCGCGGGGTTGATAACGTTTAGCGGACATACCATAACCCATTTCACAGTGCGTGAAGAGCGCGGCATAAAAGGCACACAGCCCATTGTCGACGACCTCGCACCGCTTTATCATGTCCGCCCCGATGCTCCCCCCTTGCTCCTGCTCACTGGCGACCGCTCACTCGAACTCCTCGGGCGGTATGAAGAAAATGCTTATTTCATGCGCATGATGCTCGTTTGCGGACATCCCGAAACCGTGTTGTATGAGCTGCAAGGGTACGGACACAACATCATAGCACCTGGAATACCGCTGCTTCTGAAAGAGGTCGATCGCATTCGCCAGAAAGACGATAAAAAGTAGCAGATCGACAGTTCATCGGGCAAATTCAACACTTGGGTAGAGATTAATTGCGGCGGCGCAAGAGATCACGGTTCTTCGTCGAAAATTACAATTATGCAACTCGAAGAAATCATCCAATACCTCATCATTGTTCACGCCTTTTTTGGCGGCTTGGGATTAATATCTGGCTTGGGCAGTGTGTTGACCCAAAAAGGCAGCACCACCCACAAGCGATTTGGCATCGCATTTACTGTATCTATGCTGATTAGCTGCGTATTATCGCTTGTGGTAGCTAGCATGCCAAATCACGTGAATTCATTGTTGCTGTTGTTGGGGGTTTTCACCATCTACATGGTTATTACAGGCAATCGCGCGTTGCGATACAAACCGCATTTGAAAGATAAGGCGTCTGTTGTCGACTACCTCATATCTGCCGTTATGCTCGCATGGTCTATTTTCATGGTGATACGCGGAATTACGACCTTTTTCAATGAAAACGTCATCGACATCCTTCCCTTGGTTTTCGGGAGCATTGGCATGTCGCTATCCCGTCAAGATTTCAAGTTTTACAAAACCTTTCAAACATCGAAAAAAGCCTGGCTAACCAAGCATATCACGAAAATGATGGGTGCCTTTATCGCTTCAATAACGGCGTTCATTGTGGCTGGAATTGGGATTCATAGCATCATTGCATGGTTGCTGCCAAGCGTAATTGGAAGTCTGTACATCACCTATTCAATAAGCAAGGTTAAAAAGCTTGGTAAACAGCCGGCTTAAGAGTGCTGAGGCCGAGCTATTCCCACTCGTACTCCTCCAATTCTACGGTTTCCCCGTTCCGCGAAATCTTCAATTGTGAAATCGGTAATTTACCATTGCCATTGTAGGCATACGTTACTTCCAACGTGGGCGATTGATTTTCGAACCCGAGGTATTGCACCAATCGATCGGTGTCGTCATACACGAAATAGTAATTGTAGCGGTCGTTCTCCAAGTGCGTTTCAACTACACGTCCTTTTGAATCGTATCCAATTTGTCCTTGCTGGTAGATGTATTTTCTAGCGCGTATGCCCATCACCTTGCCCGCCGCATTCAAGATATAGCAGTTATCGTTGATGCACATCTCACCGCTACCAAGTTTAATCTGATTGAACTGTTCACTGTGGTCGGTGTCTAACAGGTTGTGCTCCATCATATACACGTAATCGCCGTTGTAGAAATAGTTGAAAGAGCGAATGTCTTCTTCATCTATCATTGTGCGTTTTAGCAGGTTACCGCGATCATCATAGAGATACATCTCTGATTTTTTATCTTCTCTGCCGTGCTCTGCTTTGTGTGTCTCCGAAGTTTTGTTACCGAACGCATCGTAAGTAAAGTTCTTAACGTAATACAGCCCTCCGTGTTCATTGAACATTTTCTCTTCAACGACATCCCCGTAGGGGTTGAAAGTAAAAACCGTGTTGTTGCGGTAGTTCCTGGCGTAGTCTTTAAAAAGTTGGTAGCTCTTAAGCGACATAGACCGTGGTTTTGGCGTTGCGCCATTCATCTCTGCAACATCTTTGGCGGTTGGAATTTTACGCATATTCCCAATCGTTTCAATGACATCCCAATAGTTGAAATTACGGCGCGTTGTAGCACCAACATTCAACTGATTTAAAAATGAAAATGCTTCTTTCTGACCGAGTATTTCCCTTGCCTCCTTGTAATCGACAAAAATCGAGAAACCTCGTCCGCCAAAGATCTCACTGGTCTGCGAAAACTCCGGAAAATTGACCAGAACGCCCCAGCTAGACCAGTATATTTCGGCTTCTTGCATCAGAACACGCGGACAGATATCTTCACATGCGGCTACTTGCTGTTGCTCCTCACCCTCCTCCTCTTCATCGTACAAATCATCAATCAATTTCAGCTCATAGGGGTTCAGTTTCGAAGTCGCCAGCGCATACATTTCATTGATACGTTTTGAAAGCCGCAGCTCCAAACTCTCGTATTCAGCAGACGACAAAACATCGTTGAGCCTGGTAATTTTTCCCGTTTGCAGATTTCCGACATACAGATGTCGCACCGTAAATTCCCGATCATCTCTCGAGCTATATCCCTGACCTGAAGGGATTTCAAAATCAAAGGTTACTTCAAAGAAAACACGATCGGCCACATACGAAATCGCCTTAGAATCAATGCCTTGCAAAGTTGGCAAAGCACCCGGGGCAATCTCTCCGTCGCGATCAAACTCGCTGGCATTGCTTCCTATTATACGGTTGTAGGTATCCGTTTTTCGGCGCAAATCATTGAGCACCTTTATGAACTCCCCTTCCCGATCCAAATAGCTATGTAAAAGCGGTAACATCTTATCATTGAACGCTTTAACACGATCATTTTCAGGAGATGTGATGTGCAAGTAGACCAAATCTATTGGCACCCGAACAAAATTATTATCGGCCTTTCGCTCAACCACATAGTTCGAAAACGAGATGCTGGTATGGTTAAATACATCGTACAAAGGTGTGCTTGCCATCGGCAAGGATGTGGCAGCAATCGCCAGTATTGTAAGTATGTTATGTTTGCGTGTCATAGTCTTCGGTTATTCGGCGAAATAGCCAATTACAAGCATCTTTTCTTCAGCATCATAGCTCATTTTCACGCGGGTGAATCCGAGCTTCAGCCATTCGTTTCGCAGGTCTTCGATGACGATTACCCTTTCAGCGCCCGAATCATCGATCACCGAAACCTCATTCTCATTTCCACTGGCGCACTCGATCTTGATAACACCTGCTGCATACAATCCTCCAAAAATTGAATAATTTGAATGTCCGTGCACCGTGAAAGACTGATTCTCGCCAACGGTAAACTGGTAATCGACATCGGCAGACCGGACACCAAAAAACGATCTCGCATCGCTGAAATCGTAGGTATCGTGTTGATAAGGCCAACCCACTTTGTTGTCACGAAAAAGATCCAATTCGCCCGTCACGATATCGAATTTCAGGTAATGGCGAATAATACCCGGAGTGAAACAGGCTGGCTCAGCATCATCGGTCTCGATAACCATTTCCTGTCCCCTGTTCATCGAAAACTCCTTCATTTTGAATAAGGCATTGAAATGCTCATGACCATCATGTCTGCTTTTTATAGGCCCTTTTAAAAACCTCACAGACATCTTCGCGACATCAAAATCTGCGTACGTATTCTCCGGATGATTTGGAGCATAGTTAATAGTAACCTGCATCCGAGGAATGTACCCTGGAGTGATGCACGGATTGAGGAGCAATTGAATCTGCTCATCTGCAGGCATGTTGAAAGCCATCTCTTTCATCACCATCAGATTCATGCTTGCAAATCCGTTATCGTGTCCAGAACTTATCTGCAATCCCGTATAGAAGATGCTTTTGTAGTTCAACTCATTTGCAGGAATCAAGTATTTTGGAAGATAGTTTTTCATCACCGCGTATTCTACAAGTGCGTCTACTGACGGTGCAAACCCTATGCGCGACATACTGTGTGTGGTATCAACACAAGCGCAAGGAATGTCGGGCATTTTCACCGTTCGATTTCCGTTTTTGAAATACGCAGTATCCGGCTTCGTATCTATATCCATTACCCATTCACCTTCCTGTTTATCATCCACATACATACCCTTTCTTTTCAGCAAACCTTCTTTCGTAAATTCCTTGTATTCTCCATTCCTCTTTCCATTTATGTACTGCATCAAATACTGCAACTTCCCGTTCTCAAAATACTGGTATTGAATGCTATCACTGAGGTTATTGGTGCTAAACCTTTCAGATCGCAACGTATGTGTTTCGCTGTAATAATCGCGGTATACCCGACGTTTCGGATCATCAGCCAGCGGACCAGAGTACGACTGGATGTCGCCATTTTCGAAGTAGTTGTAATGAATATTCCTTTCATGGTTGCGCTTCAGTTTCAACGCACCACTCGGATAATATTCACTGTAATCTACCGAACCATCATTTTGAACGAACTGCTTGCGCACCGGGACACCCGTAGTAGAATACTCCTCAAAGTCAGATTCATTTTGAGTATTGCGTTTAAAGCCCTTGTTCAGAACAACGTCGCCCGCATACTTCTCTAAGAAAGGACCCAACATTTGGCCATCGATAAAATTCTTGTAGACCAGCGTATCGCCATCAATTGGATCAAAAACCAGAAACTCGCCGTTTAGCAGATCATCAGAAAAATTTGCCCGAATGAAAGGAATACCATTGCCATGCAACAGTTCATACTTACCATTTTTTTTAATATCGGTAATCAACTTATTGCTGGGCACGCTCATGCCCACCGCGTTTTTGTATTTCAGCACCGTTTGTTCATCGACCTTCAGACTATCCGGATTTTCGTGCGCATCGGTATAGATCGAGATCATACGTCCATCAGAAGTAAAATCTGCATGATTGATGTGTTTATTCTTTGTCGATTGAAACGAAAGCTTCCTCAGATTTCCGTTTAGGTAGTAGTATTTCGCAAGTATCGGACGGTTGTGTTGATCGCTAACCGTTATCGACATAACCTCACCAGTTGGAAAGTATGAGATATTGAACGCCTTGTTGGCCTCGAAAAGTGAAAGCTTGTCTTTATATAACTTACTACTGAATAGAATTTCATCAGCACTATTTCGGTAATAGGAAGACACCAATTTCCCTTGTTCATCATAGTTTCTGGCCCACCCCATTTGAATTACCTTTTCGGAGCTACCATACGGAACCGTTGCATAATTTCGCTCAGCCTTCAGCGCCCCGTTTGGATAGTACTCCGTTGTTTTCCCATCCAGCTTGCTGTTTTTCATGTTATTCAACGTCGACAGTTTACCATCCGGATAAAAGCTTCGTCTTTCACCCTCCTCTATGCCATTCACATGTTGCGTTTGAAAGATCAATTGACCATCTTTCCACATCATTTCTGAGCCATGTTTGACCCCCTTCAACGTGCCATCAACTTCCAGCAGTTTGTAGGTAACTTCGAGCGTCTTCTTTTTGTTGTTATCGAACGACACTGAAGGCCCATTCAACTCATTGTTTGTGAAGTGTTGTTTATCTCTTATTGAACCATCTTCGAAGTATCGGATGAAGTCACCGTTCTTTTTTCCGAGAATGTACTCTTCAATTCTTTCGGGCCTACCATTCGCATACATCACCTTTTTCGGTCCATCTTCAATGTACTGGTAAGAGATACTGTCGACAACCAACAATTCATAGTATTTACCCGATTCTTTCAGTTCACCCGAATCAAAATAGCGTTCATACTTCCCATGTCTTTTTCCATCCTTATAGGTCGCAACATCATTTAACACACCCGCTTTAAACGTTTTCCATTCGCCATCGAACTTCCCCAGCACATATTTCCCAGTTTTCACAGGATTTCCAGCCTGATCGAACTCCTTGTATGCGCCATCTAATTGAGAAACCGGATTCCCATTTTGAGCCATGATTTTGTAACTCTGCTCGACTTGAAGTTGTCCGTTATTGAAGTACCGCTTGTGGCTTCCCTCGAGCTGATTATCTTGGTATGTCGCTTCCAATTTCAGCTTACCATTATCGTAGTATTCTAGGTACTTCCCATTCAGAAATCCTGTTTTGAAATATCTAATCAATTTTGGCAACCCTGTTGGATAGTACGACTCTTGTTTTCCATCGAGTTGTCCGTCTTTTTTTCGTTCAACCGACTGCAACGTACCGTTTGTGTAGAACTGTTTAACAACCTTCTTTCCCTTCTCCTTCTCAAAAACGACATCTGGACCGGGTTGAGCGAAAGCTTGGGAATCGAAAAATAAGATGTTGCTTGCAGCAAGCAAAAAAACAAGCAGGTGGAAAGATGATTTCGTCATAAACGGAGCTACTGTTAGCGAACCAAAGTGAATGGCCGACGTGAAAGTAGCCAACTGATTGTTAGCCAAGGGGCAGAAAAGGCGGCAAAAGATGCAAAATGCCTCGAATTTAACACTCCTTCACCATTCGAAGCGCTATCTGATCATCCAATGGCACGCATCTTGCGATGTTTGGAATAATTACTTCTCAGTAATTTCTGGTTTTGGTTACTAGATTTTGGTTAAGGTTAATGAGGCTCGAAAACGTTCGAGCCTTATTTTTTTTGTCTAATCTTCGAGGATATTGGGATTTGATTGACAATAATTTACGAGCGCAATGGTATTTGAAAGATTCAATTTACTGTGAACGTTTTTTCGATGGAATTTTATGGTATCGACACTCAAAATCAAGGCATCAGCAATTTCTTTGGAAGTGAGACCTTGAACCACCAATTTCAGCACTTGGCGTTCTCGTTTAGTGAGTTCTGGAAAAGATTTATTCTGTTTTCGCAAATAGCTCACCATCATAGAGTTTATGGCCGGACTAACGAAAGAATCACCCTTACTTACCACCTCAATAGCATTCATCACTTCTTTTAGACTCGTGTTTTTCAGCAGATAACCATCGGCGCCAGCCTCAAGAGCTTGAACTACAGTTCCTGCATCATCAATCATTGTTAGGGCGATGAATTTTGCTTGAAAGTCTTCAGATAGTGCTTGTTTAATCAGGTACAAACCATTCTTTTCGGGCATATTGATATCGGTAATAACCACATCAATATCTTTTTCTCTTAGCACGTTCAAAGCATCATCTGCGCTTGTGACCGCATCAACAACTGTCAGCGTTTCTTTTGCAGAGATGAGCATCTTCAAACCGTCTAAAAATATAGAATGATCATC
Organism: Cryomorphaceae bacterium; assembly: GCA_016124575.1. GTDB lineage: Bacteria > Bacteroidota > Bacteroidia > Flavobacteriales_D > Sanyastnellaceae > RI-182. The sequence continues at coordinate 19,334 of WGNM01000017.1, read as the reverse complement.
GACCAGTAGGAGTTTGATTTTTTTCATGTTCAAATGAAAGTAACTGGTAAATTGATAACCACGGCTGTTCCACGATTGTCGAATTGCTTGGCACTTGACCATTTTGCTGCACCAGCATGCAGGTCGAGTCGTTGTTGGATGTTTCGAATGCCATAACCTTGACTATTCAAATTTGGGGGCAGACCAACGCCATCGTCAAGGTAAGTAAATTCAATATACGCATTAAAATAACTCATCTTCAATGAGATATTAGAACACTCCGCATGTTTCATTGCATTGTTGAGCAGCTCTTGCACAACTCTGAAAACGGCCAGCTCTTTATCATTTTCAAATCGTTTTTCGATTTCAGGATGACTGAATTCAATGGTAAATTCGGCCACTTTAGAAATATCTGATACCAAACGACTAATTGCGGCGATGATACCTGAATTTTGAAGTAAGGTTGGACTTAAATCGGAGAGAATTACGCGTAAATCTGAAATACTCATATCGAGCAATTCTTGCGCATGTTGGTTGATTGCTACTGCCGTTGTTTCTTGTCCGCTTATTTCTTGCAAAGAGTTTAGATACAGTTTCAACGTGCTCATTTTGGTCCCCAAATCATCGTGAAGTTCACCCGCCAACCGAAAACGTTCATTCTCTTGTGCTTGGATGGCGATTGATAAATTCTCCTTTTGCTTTTTCTGCAGATGTCCAATTCTCAAGTTGTAAGCTGCAATCAGTATTAAGCAAATAGACGCCGCCAAAAAAGTCACAAATGATTTTTTTTGCCAGAAAGGAGGTTCTATGGTGAAACGAAACACAGTCGGGTCTTCATTCCAAACGCTGTGATTGTTGCTTCCTTTCACCATAAATTGATATTCTCCAGGCGACAAATCTGAATATGTAGCGAAGTTTCTGTTGCCACTATTCACCCAGTCGTCATCAGCGCCCACAAGTTTATACTTGAATTGGTTCATTTCAGGATTGGTGTAGTTCAGTGCAGAAAATTCAAAAGAGATGTAGTTTTTGTCGAATTGAAAAACGGGGTCGATCTCCATCAGTAAGCTATCAATTCGATGATTATTAACTGAAATAGATGTAAATACCACCTGCGGAATTTCATTGTTTGGAATCAATTTCAGAGGGTCGAAAGTGATGAAAAAGCCCTCTCCACAGGCTAAAAAATCACCATTTTTTAAAGTGTAAATATCGCCGCTAACACCGTATTCTGGAAATCCATCGCGGTAATCAAATCGCTGCCAAATGTTAAGTTGTGGACGATAGCAATCAAATCCACCACCTGAAATTATCCATATATTGCCATTTGAATCGGCACGAATTCCTTCCAAACTTTGATGTGGAGAAGGGATTTTTTCAGCTACCCATTTGTTGTTTTTTTTAGCGATTACGAAAAGTCCATCACTGTATGTCGACAGGTAGAACTTTTGAGCTTGAAACTCAAAAATATCATAGGCTTTCAACCTTCTTGGCAATCCTTCAATTTGCTCTACCACTGGAAAGACTGCATTCTTTTGCCAGTCTTCATAATGATGAAACTGTGTTTTATAGCCTTTATTAAAACTCAGTTCCTCCATCCAATGGCTATCGAATTTTGGCGAATTCATTACTCCCAAGGAGTAACCGATGATCCACATTTCGCCTTCACTATCGACATGAATTTTTCTTATCAAATTTTCATAAAGCGTGTCTGCACCCTCTTGCACAGCAGGTATATAAAGTGCTCCGCTCCTAGTCTTTCCGTTAACGGCAACAAATCCGTAGCCATAAACAGAAGCTAGCAACCAATCATCGTTGTTCAGTTTGAAATTAAGGATGCTGGTAAATCGGGAACTTGGGATATCGAAAACGGTGGTTGCACTCATCCCATACTTAGAAAAAGAATGATAGGTATTAATAAAAGATAGCTCACCATTGTTTTCATTCAAGCTATACAGCGTGTTTTCAGCACCGATCCACAGTTTATTGTATTTGTCTCTTTTCACATCATAAACAGCCAATTTAGGAATAGAGAGTTCCATTTTTTTTACTGCTCCATTCATTTTTTGATAGAGCCCCTTCCTTGTCCCGATAAACAATTTGTCTTCATCGTCGTAAACGCATAGTACTTTTTCAGTGCCATTTACCTCAAATCGAGCATTTGGAAGGAAGTTGACATCGAATTGAAAGAGAGAAGGATCGTAGATGGAAATACCATTTGCAGTGCCAATCCATACGCGATTGTTTCGATCCTTAAAAAAGCAATTAACTTGCTGGGAACTAATCGATTCACTGTCCCACAGTAATGTTGGAAAATGTTTTATCTCACCGGTTATCAGATTGTAGATCTGGAGACCCGAACGGCGTGAGCCAATCCAAAGTTCATTTCCCTGAATGTGTAAACAATTCGTTTCGTCGTCTGCAACATCCAATCCAACGGTCAATACTTCCGACAGTTTTTTTGTCTCAGAATCGTACTGGAATACTTTATTATTCCATCCACCAAAAAAGGAACGTGAGCCAAATTGGACAAAAGCATTGATTGTAGGAACTTCGTAATTGTCTTCAACAGACCCGAACGCCAATTCCCATTGATTGTTTGTTTGCCGCACTAACTGAGTGCCTAGAGGAGCTGCTAGGATTGATTGATTGTTGTCTTTAAAAAAGTGCAAAATGACATTGTGTCGGAAAAGGTAAGCATCAGTTGAAGGGTAAATAGCCTCGCCTCCAACAGTAAATTGAAGCATTGGATGGCGCTGAAACCCAACAAGAAATGACCCATCATTGTGTTGAATGATATCGTTGATGCTTTTTTCTTGGGCTTCGGCACCTAGAAAGTATGATTCAAAAGTTAGTCGTTTAGGATTGTACAAGAATAGACCTGCATCAGCAGTGCAGACCCAAAGTCTCAATTGGTCGTCAATAAATAATTTAGTGACAATGTTTCCCGACCGACCAGAAATGCTGTTGAAAAGGGGAAAAGTGCGGAATGAATTGCCATCATACCTGTTTATACCTTCATCTGTTCCAACCCATATAAATCCGTCAACATCTTGAACAATGGCATTAATACGGTTGCTCGACAATCCGTCGCTTACCCTTAAATGCTTGAAATGCAATGGCTCCGCCGAGAACGAATTAATTTGTCCGACCAATAAAGCAAATAGAACACACAGCTTGCCTACCATTTATCAAAGTTCGCAAAAATGGATTGATGAAAACCTACTACAAAGGGTAGTATTGAATCTACCAAATAGGGTGTTTTGCAGACATACACAAAAGCAGAACTTCGTGCCAATAACCAATTTATCTTGATACTATGAAATTCTTTAGAAACCTTGCGGTTTTATTTACATTTTCCGCATCTTTAACTGCCTCAGCAGCTATTATTAACGTAAATAACGCTACCCCAAGTCCAGGGGAATTTGATAACATCGATGAGGCAATGGCAGCAGCTGCAGATGGAGATTCGATTTATTTAGCGGCAACGAATTTGAGCTATGGAGATGTGGACATCACCAAGCAATTGTTTATTACAGGTCCTGGATTCATTGTTAATGGTGGAATTTTAGGAAACTTTGCAGAAGTGGGCATTGTTTCATTCAAAAATGGACCTGCAACAACAGGAAGCACCTTACAAAGTTTGAAAGTGAAGCGCGTTACATTTGAAGATGGGTCTGCAACGAACATTATATTTAGTGATATAACTGTTCAACGTTGTTTTATAGGGGAGTATTTATCAACCTCCAACGACATATTAAGCAACGCAGTCATTCAAGGTTGTGTCTTTCCTGGCACTTCGAATTTTCAAACTTGCAACATACAAGCCAGTTCTATCGAGAATAATTTTTTTAGAGGGTTGATTTCCTCTGTTTCAAACTCCCTAATTTCTCAGAATATCTTTGCTGGCAATGGCAATGAAACTTGGCTATCGGCTGTATCGAATAGCAGCATCACCAATAACATTTTAATTGGAAGAAACGCCAATTATGCAATTGGCACTAACACCATCAATGGCAATTCTTCCTTCGGGTCTGCGAATAACAACTTCCAGGGCACGGGAGTAAACCTTGTGAACGTTGATCCACAGTTCGTCAATTTTACAGCTCCTGAATTTGCTTGGGATGCAGACTTAAATTTAGGGGCTGGTTCGCCTTGTTTGAATGCTGGTGCAAACGGAGAAGACATTGGTTTGTATGGTGGTGATGGCGTATATCGTCAAGATTGTGAGCCTTCAATACCAATCATTCGATCTGTGAACATTCCTGGTGGAAATACGGTACCTGCCAACGCAACGTTCAATATCAACATTACAAGTGTAGCCCACGAGTGAGCATTTCTCTGAATTAAAATTGAAATGCTATGAAAAAACTCGCACTAATATTAGCGCTGGGAATGATGCACCAACTGTTGCCTGGTCAAACAGTCAACTACGTTGAATATTTCTGGGACAATGACCCGGGAGTTGGAAACGGTGTTGGAACATCAATTTCGGCTGGACAACTGGTGAATGAGACCATTGCTGTGAATCCACTGGGATTGTCTGCAGGACCTCATTTATTGGGTGTTCGCACTAGAAATACCGATAATGAATGGTCGGTTCCGATCATCACACGTGTGGTATTGAATGAACTGGTTGCTATAGAATACTTTTGGGATAAAGATCCAGGGGTTGGAAATGGCAATCAGGTAGCTGTATCAACCACCGACAATGCCATTGATGAAGATATCAGTATCAGTTCAGAAGGGGTATCACCAGGTTTGCACCAGCTAGGTATGCGCACCAAAGGCGTAGGTGGAAAGTGGTCGCCGGTTACATGGAAAAAAGTTCGGATAGCTACTACCTTTCAAGATGGAGAATACTATTGGGACAACGATCCAGGAGTTGGAAACGGCATATCTTTTTCCCTACCATCCGATGTCGACACATTGAATGCGACCGTTCCGATTAGCACTGTGGGCATAGATCCAGGCTGGCATAATCTGTATACAAGAATCAGAGGATTGAACGGATCGTATGGTATGAGCGCCAAGCAACGGGTGTATGTGGCGAGGGCCATAGTTGGAGGTGAGTATTTTTGGGATTTAGACCCTGGAGTGGGCAACGGAGAACCATTGGGTACGATAACGATTGGAACTTCTGCTCAAGTGTGCGATGAAGTATCGACCGTTGGACTCTCAGTAGGCGAACACTACTTGTATGTCCGCTCAGTAAGTGAAGACGGAATATGGTCAATACCTACAAGAATTCCGATGACCGTAACACCCAATGAAATTGTTGTAGGTTGTACGGGTGACTTCGACAGGAGCGGAACGGTTGGTTCTGGTGATTTGCTTGTTTTCCTCAGTGGATTTGGAAGTGCGGGCGATTGCACCGTTGATTTGAACGGAGACTTCGTGGTCAATTCAGCAGATTTATTAATCTTCTTCGGGTTAATTGGAGAAGTTTGCGAATAACGCAGAAAAGTTTACTACACTAACTACTCTGAAAGGGTGTCGACCGTTTGTTTGACACCCTTTCTTTTTCAATGATTTTAGCCATTTCAGCGCATTTTCGTTTAGAAATACTACCTTCCCACTACCAAATTACTTTGATGCAACGAGACGTCTTCGGTCAACCACGATTTATTAAACGCGCCTTGATCCGAATCTTCGGATTGGCCAGTTGGCGGAGATTCAACCACCACTACGACCCCATCATCGCCGGAGCTGAAATATTCCAAACCCTGCCCGATGCTGGAGTACTCATTGTTTCGAACCACCAAACCTATTTTGCAGACGTCATGTTCATGTTTCATGTTATTGAATCGGCATTGAGCGGACATCCCAACAACATCCGACACATGGGTTTTTTATGTCCGAAAAAAGAGAACATCTATTTTGTAGCTGCCGAAGAAACAATGAAATCGGGACTACTGCCGAAAATCATGCGGGCAGGCGGAGCTATTACTGTGAAGCGGACGTGGCGAAAAGACGGTGAAGACACCAAAAGGCCGGTAGATTTCAAAGACACCGAAAAATTTATCAAAGCCCTGAGTACCGGTTGGGTGATTTCTTTTCCGCAAGGAACCACCAAGCCTTTTGTGGAAGGTAGAAAAGGAACTGCGCACATAATAAAAAACGAAAAGCCCGTGGTTGTGCCCATCGTTATTGATGGCTTTAGAAGAGCATTCGATAAAAAAGGCTTGAAGAAAAAAAAGCGCGGTGTGCCATTGCGCATGACCATAAAACCTCCGTTGGACGTAGATTTTGAAGCGCCAGTGGATGTAGTTTTGAAGCAGGTTATGGACGCCATTGAGCAGAGTGAAAATTTTTTACGCGTCAATTGAAACTTCAATTTAGGCTGTCCCGTAAACGACCTTGTAAACATTTGAAAACAGCATCTACATCAGAACCGGAAAGGAAAGTTTAATAACGATAAGAAGGGTTGATATGCTGGAATATTATAAAACTGTGTTGGGAAAAGTAAGTTTTGATCCCATCCTATTTCGCAAGGAACTAAGAAAAGCATTCCGTCAATTGGCGGGTACAGAGCGCATCGCTTTAAGAGATTGGCTGAAAGATAGCAGCTACATATAACCAACTACGAAACCGTCTTTTTTGAGGCGGTTTTTTTTGTGCTTACAAAAAACAACAGTCCCACGGCATAGGCCGCTACATCCCACGGATCGCTCACCATTTCGTAACCCAAATAGGGAAATACCCATTCAAACATAAGTGCGGCATACAGAAAAGAAAGCATCAACATCCGCCGGTTGAGGCGAAAATGAATGCCATATAAAAACCGCATAGCATCTTCACTGATGCCGAGAATTATTGGGAGAGCAAAAAAATCTGCGAGGTAAAACTGCACTATCGACGGAAAAACCCAAAAGGCTGAAAGAAGCTTAAAAAGCAGGTATGCGGCCAGTATGGCATTGAACCAAATGGCGTGGACGTGGAAATTTAGCCGGGAGTAGCTGCCACTAGCCATATGATAAACGATAGAATGACCCAATAGACGAACCATGCAGCGCGCAACATCATAACAAATACCTGCACAAATGGATTGCGCGAAGCCTTTAGTCGATTGATTACTTTATCGAGCCAGCCGGGAGGATTGTTCTCCCGCTGTATGCGCCTGACCTCGTCTTCTTGCTGCCGAATAGCAATGGGATCAATAAGTTGCTGGCACGTGATGCAATGCGAAGAATCACCTGTGTTCCAAGTGCCACAATGCTGACATTTCCTTGAAACAGAGTCCATTATATAGTTATCGTATCTGTGCAGCGAATCATTGCGGCTTGATCAGATTCTTTTTCACAAGATTCAAAAACTCGCGTGGGACAGCCGTTTTCAATTTGATATCCTTACCCTCTAAATCCATGATATCGATAGCAAAGAAATGCAATCCCAATCGGCCCATTGATCGATCTGCTTTGCCGCGGCGAGCATAGCCGGGAACCTTCATCTCCATCATTTCCATGTACGATAGCAGTTCACTGAATGCCTCTTTGAGCATTTCGAAACGCACCAAAACGTACTTCACACCTTGGTTCATTCGGCGATAGGGAATGGAGAAACCGTCTTCTGCATCCTTTTTTTGCTTTCCGAAAATACCATCTTCCGGAAGAGTTCCTTCAGCCACCATGTAGTAGCGTTTCGGATATTTGTTCCAGTTTTCTTGCAGCTTGGAGCGCGTGAAACTATTTTTTGCGATTACAATAATTCCGCTTGCGTCTTTCGGTAGTTTATTGACGAAATGTACCTCTTTTAGCTTGGGGTCTCTTCCGAACATCCACATCTTCATCAACGAAAAAGCCGATCGCTTGCGCGGATCTGGCGATGCTGTGAGCCAGCCAGCGGGCTTTTCAAACGCCAGCAAATTCGCATCTTCATACAGAATCTCGAACGGCACGGATCGCACGTTGGTGAAAAACATTTGAGGTTCGGAATGAACTTCGATGATTGTCCCCATTTTTACTTCAAAAGTTGGGACAACTATCACCTTACCTCCTACCTTTACATAGCCGTGTTTAATGGCTTTTCTTCCTTTGTTGACCGACTTGTATTGCATTCCCGCAATTACTGCGTAGAGAATTGGTCCGTCGGTTGTGGCTTTAAACTGCTGCATTGGTGCAAAGATAGCGAGATAGCGGCACAACTGAGTAGTAATTTAAAGAATCTCACAAAGTGAACATTCCGATAAGCAATCAGCCACGAGTCGTTATTATAGGTGGAGGTTTCGGCGGGTTGAATTTAGCCAAGTCGCTACGCAACAAACCTTTCCAGGTAGTGATGCTCGATAAGAACAACTATCACGCATTTCAGCCCTTGTTGTATCAGGTGGCGACGGCAGGTTTGGAACCAGATAGCATCGCTTACCCGCTTCGTAAGATTTTCAAAAATTTTAAAAACCTTCATTTCCGAATGGCGGAGGTGAAAAGCGTTGATACAGCGGCGAATGAAGTGATAACAGACATCGGAACGCTGACATACGACCACCTTGTAATTGCTACCGGTTCGGCGACAAATTTTTTCGGAAATGAGCAGCTTGCAAAGTATGCCATGCCGATGAAAAGCGTGCCTGAGGCATTGAACATTCGCAGTCTCATTCTTCAAAACTTTGAAAAAGCGCTGATTACCGACGACATCAAAGAGCGCGAAGCATTCATGAACATCGTTATTGTTGGCGGCGGACCTACAGGCGTTGAGCTCGCTGGGGCTTTGTCTGAGCTACGCCACCACGTCTTACCAAAAGATTATCCAGATCTCGACGTCCGTCGGATGTCGATAAACCTCATTGAAGCCTCACCACGCCTGCTATCGAGCATGGATCCACGTTCATCGGAAGAGGCATTGGAAACACTAACAGAGCGTGATGTGCAGGTTTGGACGGATGTTCGGGTAATGTCGTACGACGGACAAACAATGAAAGCAAGCAACGGCATGGAGATTCAAACCTACAACCTCATTTGGGCTGCTGGCGTTGAAGGATGTGTACCTCAAGGATGGTCGGAAAGTCAGTTAAATAGAGGGAAACGCTTAATTGTTGACCTGCACAGCCGTGTAAATGGATTGAAGAATGTTTATGCTATAGGCGATGTAGCATCGATGGAAAGTGTTGATTTACCACGCGGACATCCTATGTTAGCGCAGGTAGCCATTCAACAAGGTAAGTTATTGGCTTCTAACTTATTACGCTTGCGCAGCGGCAAGGATGTGAAAGCTTTCGCGTACAAAGACCTGGGATCGATGGCGACAATAGGGCGAAACAAAGCTGTTGTAGATATGCCAGCCGGACACTTCAAAGGGTTCGGAGCATGGGTTGTATGGATGATAGTACACGTTATGCAATTGATCGGATTTCGGAATAAAATGCTCGTCATCCTCAATTGGTTTTATAACTACCTCATTTATGCCCGCGACATTCGTTTGATTATTCGGAAATACCAACGCCCTTAGTGCGGCGGTAAGTGTCGGCCATTTTGATAGCATTGTACACATTTACCACACCGCCTGTGCGGGATAGTTTTTTAAACTTCACCATTTTCGTTTTCTTGCCACCTGATTGAGGAAGCGGCGTTTTCTTCTTACCATAATCCGTGTACGAGTTCACAATGATCTCTCTCACATCTTTGGCTGAAAGTTCAGGGTAATACGCCATAATCAATGCGGCCATACCACTCACTACCGGAGCGGCCATGCTTGTGCCACTTTGTGACTTGTAGTCTCCACTCGTATAGGTAGACAAGATATCGACACCTGGAGCGAACACATCAACCGATCGCTTACCGTAATTTGTGAAAGGTGCAGCGAGGGCATTGACATCGGTGCCGCTGGCACCCACCTCAATCCAAGTCGTACATTGCTCTCTTGTGATTTCATCAACAGGGTTCGGGAAGTTGTTGCTTTTGTCGTTGTTATGCGACGAATTGCCCGCAGCATGCACCATCAATACCCCTTTTGACTCAGCGTATTTCACCGCCGCATCGACGGTTGTTTTATCGGGTGAATAGCTTTTACCAAAACTCATATTGATCACCTTTGCTCCATTATCGACTGCATAGCGAATGGCATTCGCAACGTCTTTATCTCTCTCATCGCCTTTAGGCACTGCTCGGATAGGCATGATTAACACAGGGGCAGCTACACCATTGATTCCCAACCCATTGTTACGAACAGCACCTATAATACCGGCTACATGCGTACCGTGTTCAGCAGCTGGACCAGTAACATTGGCACTGCCATAGAACCTTTCATTGACATCATTTGGATTGTCGCCAACTACTTTTCGGGAATCGAAATTTAAATTGTAGCTATACAAGACATTGCCCTCTGCATCTTGAACAAACTCGTCAAGCATGGAATCAAAATCGTTGTCTATAGCATATTGCATAAACTTCTGCATTGCTGTAGTCATATCATCTGTAGGCTCGAACGAATCGACCATTTCTTTGGTCAACGTTACATCACCATATACCTGAGAGAAAAATGATTTGCAGAGGTAAAAGAAGTCGCGTATTTGGACCATCTCTTCGTATTCATTTTTCGCATCGTCAACGCGTTTCTTGTATTGCTTCTCCAACTCCAGGTAGCGCGCATAGTCTTTCTTCTCAGCAGAAGTAATTTCAGAGGCCGACTTCTTGCTAAAGCGATCGTAATACGACTTGTATACACGAGTAAATTCAAGGTTATCGTGTTCAACATCACCTTCAGCACCACCAATGAAACTCCAACCATGCACATCATCAATGTAGCCGTTGTTATCGTCATCAATACCATTGTTTGGAATTTCATCAATATTCACCCAGATAACATCGCGTAGGTCTTCATGTGAAATCTCAACACCGCTGTCGATTACAGCTACAATAACAGGCTTTGCTGTTCGTCCTTCTAGCAGCGTCTCATACGAACGCGTTACAGAAATACCAGCCACTTTATCTTGAACGACATCGGCATTGTACCAATCACGATCGACGCTGCTCGACTGAGCAAAAGTTAAACAAGAAACCAAGACAAAGCCTAATATGAGATGATTGCGCATGAGATCAAACTTAAAATGAAAAGTCCCTGCAAAAATGCAGGGACAATTCTTAACTAACAACTAAACTTAACCTAACTACTTAAACTACTCTCTACGAGTATAAAATAGAAGCATCGATTTCACTCGACGGTCAAATATACATGCAAATTATAACCGAGTTATCACAAATTTGTTTTCATGTTATTTTTTTTTTCTCTTAGAAAAACGCTGATAGGAACATCGTGACAAATTCGTTATTCTTTCGACATTTGAAAATCGGATTTTTGTTTTCATGAAAAGAGTACTCATAATAGAAGATGAGCAAGACATATCGGAGCTGATAGCGCTTCACCTCGAAGACATGGATTGCAACATTACCTCATTTCGCGATGGGCGAGAAGGATACAACTATGCATTGAACAATCCATTTGATTTGATGCTATTGGATATCAACTTACCGCGCATGAACGGCATTGATATTTGCAGATCACTTCGCACCAATAAAATTAAAAGTCCGATTCTGATGCTCACTGCCCGCTCTGAAGAGATCGATAAAATTTTGGGACTAGAAACAGGAGCCGATGATTACATCACCAAGCCATTTAGCATACGCGAATTGATTGCGCGAGTAAAAGCCATGTTGCGACGTGTAGACATAGATACGAATGTGGAGGAAAGTGAAATCATCGCTTATAAGGATATTCATCTCGACAAATCGAAAAGAAAAGTATCCATTGCCAATGAGCGCATTGAACTGACGCCAAAAGAATTCGACCTCTTGTACCTTATGGCTTCCAATCCTGGAGTAACTTACGACCGCAAAGACTTGTTAAATTTGGTGTGGGGTTATGATTTTGAAGGCTATGAGCACACCGTGAATAGTCACATTAACAGACTTCGATCAAAAATTGAAAAAGACCCTGCCGCACCGGAATACGTATTGACAACCTGGGGCGTAGGCTACCGCTTTAACGATGCTTAAAAGAATACTATCCTATTCAAAAAACGTATTTGCTATAACCTATATATCGGTTGTACTTGTCGCTACGATACTGATAATCAACAACTACCAGCAGCAACTTCGTTTGTATGAACGGCAAGAATTATCACGCTTAGACGGAATTGCCACCACCCTTGTCTTGCAAATCGACGGCGACTTGATGGATTCCTTGTATTTGCGATATCCTCAAAAAGACGACATCCCCTACAACGAGTACGACTCCTCGTACATGAGGATTCACGACATCCTTCACAACACCAAAGACGCCAATAACTTAGGCACGCAGATTTACACAATGATGTATAGCTGGAGCGACAGCTTGTTTTGCTTCGGAATTTCGAGTGCCGATGAGCCGTTTTGGCGACATACGTATACCGACTTTCCGCCAGAACTGTTGGATCAATATGAAGTTGGAGGAGTGTTGCCATCTTACTCAGACACCAATGGCACATGGCTATCTGCTTTCAAACCCATTCGAAACTCCAAAGAACACGTTGTGGGCATCGTTCAGGTCGACGAACGGTTCGACAGTTTCATAACGCAAGCGCGGAAATCTATTTTCAGCAACACCCTCATTTCTCTTATTGTTACAAGTTTAATCGCGGTGGCGATCTACTTATTGCTGAGGACCTTTTATAGGATTCAGTCGAAACTCGATGCTGAAAAGCATGAAATAGAGCAACTGCGCATTGAGCTTTTTGCCAATGTTAGTCATGATTTGCGGACACCGTTGGCATCTATTCAAGGCTACCTTGAAACCGTGCTTATGAAACGCGATAGCATTTCGTCAGAGAAGCTTGAGAAATACCTGGCCATCTCGCTTCACAACACAGAAAAGCTCAAAAACCTTGTCGATGAGCTATTTGAACTCTCAAAATTACAATCGAAAGAGCGGAAAATAAACCGCGAACACTTTTCATTGTCTGAGCTCACCATCGACGTAGTTGCCAATCACCGATTGACTGCCGCCTCTAAAAACGTAGATCTCATTGAGCACATTCCCAGAGACTTACCCATGGTGTTTGCCGACCTTGCATTGATAGACAGAGTGTTGAATAATTTGCTGTCGAACGCTGTGAAGTTCACCCATGACGGACAAAAAATCACCATCGAATTAAAAGTTATCGGCAGTGATATTTGCATTACAATTGCAGACAATGGAATAGGTATCTCCGAAGAAGATTTACCGAAAATATTCGACCGATTTCATACCCGGCCAGCAGGCAACAGCGTAGGAACCGGACTTGGTTTGGCCATTGTGAAGAGTATTCTTGAGCTCCATGGCTTCAAATATGACGTACAGTCTGCCATTGGAAAGGGCACTACATTTATGTTTTGTTTACCAAAAGCGTAAACCCCTTGCGTTCTCTGCAAGAATTCGAGTAATTTGGTCCCAATCCAACAATAAATGCAGGAAATGACCACATACCTATCAGATCTCGAAATAGCCCAAGCGAACAAGATGTTTCACATCCGCGAGATAGCGGAAAAACTAGGAATTGAAGAAGATGACCTAGAAATGTATGGTAAATACAAAGCCAAGCTTCCACTCGCTTTGATTGACGAAGACAAAGTTGAAAAATCGAACCTGATTTTGGTTTCAGCCATCACCCCTACTCCTGCTGGCGAAGGAAAAACAACGACCTCCATTGGATTGAACGAAGGCTTGAATCGCATAGGCAAGAAAGCAGTTGTCGTTTTGCGCGAACCCTCTCTGGGCCCTGTTTTCGGCATCAAAGGAGGCGCTGCCGGTGGCGGATATTCACAGGTGGTGCCCATGGAAGACATCAACCTGCATTTCACAGGTGATTTTGCTGCCATAGAAAAAGCGAACAATCTGCTTTCAGCGCTTATAGACAACAACTTACAAAGTCCAACCAACAACTTGGGATTGGATCCGAGAAGGATTTACTGGAAACGAGTTATGGACATGAATGACCGTTCGCTTCGCCAGATCGTGATTGGTTTGGGTGGACGTGAGAACGGGATACCGCGAGAAGATGGTTTTAACATTACACCCGCTTCAGAGGTAATGGCCATTTTGTGCATGTCGAAAAACCGAGAAGATTTAAAACAGCGACTTGGGAACATCTTTGTGGGATTCACCTTCGATAAAAAACCAATCTTCGCGAGAGACTTGAAGGCCGAAGGTGCAATGGCGTTGCTTTTGAAAGACGCAATTTTACCTAATTTGGTTCAGACCTTGGAGCACAACCCTGCCATTATTCACGGAGGTCCGTTTGCGAACATTGCCCAAGGAACCAACACCATCATCGCTACGAAGATGGGAATGTCGCTCGCCAACTACGTAGTTACAGAAGCTGGTTTCGGAGCTGATCTTGGCGCAGAGAAATTCTTGAACATCAAATGCGGATACGCAGGCATTAAGCCCAAGGCCGTTGTTTTGGTAGCCACCTTGCGTGCTTTGAGACACCACGGAGGAGCGAAAAAAGATGAGTACAACACAGCATCGTTGGACCGCGTAAAAGCCGGAATCGAAAACCTAAAAAAGCACATTGAGAACATCCAAACATTTGGATTGCAGCCCGTTGTAGCCATCAATCAATTCATTTCAGATACAGCAGAAGAAATGTCGTATGTTACTGAAGTGTGCGCTGAGATGGGAGTAAAAGCTGTTGTTTCACGCGGCTGGGCCGATGGTGGAAAAGGCACTGAAGAGTTGGCAAAAGCAGTTGTAGAAGCTGTTGAATCGGGCAAATCGAATTTTGTCCCACTTTACGACTGGAAATCGTCCGTAAAAGATAAAATCGAGAAAATCGCGAAAACCATTTATGGTGCCGACGGCGTTGACTACGACAAGAAAGCGCAAACCGATTTGAAAACAATCAAAGACTTAGGGTTGGAAGAATTGCCTATTTGCATGGCAAAAACGCAAAAATCTCTTTCAGACAACGAAAGTCTTATTGGCAGACCTACAGGATTTAGAATCACCGTGCGTGAATTTGAAATGGCTGCTGGCGCAGGATTTATCATCCCTATCTTAGGTAAGATGATGCGCATGCCCGGATTGCCTGCCAACCCTGCATCGGAAGGCATGGATATAGATAACGAAGGAAGAATAAGCGGATTATCGTGAGCAACTACCTCACATATGAGGCTCAAAAACACACCCATAAAGCCGTAATAAACGTCGATGACCCATTGGTTGTTGAGCAACCATTGGCCATCAAAATAAATGGCGAAGCATTATCGGTAACGATGCAAACCCCTGGGGATGAGGTTGATTTAGTGATCGGCTTGTTGTATTCTGAAGACATTTTCAGAAAAGACAGCTCACTATTAAGCTTCAAGCTGACCAAGAACAAAAATGGGGTCATTGACGAAATAGACGTTTCCATTCCAACATCAGCAATCGGAAAAGGCTATCTGAATAGCAGGCAGTTGCTTTCTGTTTCTTCGTGTGGAATATGTGGCCGAACGGAATTTGAGCCCCGCGTTGGGGAAAAATTGGTCAATCAAAATTTAGACGCACCATTCTTATTGGGCACCATCCAGCGGTTAGCTGAAAATCAACCTTTGTTTAAAAAAACTGGCGGTTGCCATGGCGTTGCCGCGTTTGGATATGACGGTGAGCTATTGATATTACGCGAAGACATTGGCCGTCACAATGCCACAGACAAAGTGATTGGCGCTTTGCTGCAACAGGGCAAATTAAATGAAGCCAGAATACTCAGTGTGAGTGGCCGCGTTAGTTATGAAATTGTATCGAAGTGCTTTATGGCAGGAATTTCTACCTTGGTAGCAGTTTCTGCACCTTCATCACTCGCTGTTGATTATTGCAAAGAGCTTGGAATTACCCTTGCAGCCTTTTGCAGAGATGACAGAGTTACGTTGTACACATGATTAAACTTTCACCCCATGAAAAGATCGGTACACCTCATACCACCTGACAAACTAACCGGACTTCGCATCACACGTCCGTCTGAAAAGGCAGCGGGAATTAAAGGAGTCACTGTTGCGATGCAGCACCTTTCTCGGGAAATGGGTTTCTGGAAAGGAATGTCCTTAATGACACGCATCAACCAAAAAGGCGGCATCGATTGTCCGGGTTGCGCCTGGCCCGACCCTAATCACCGTGCAAAACTATTTGAATATTGTGAAAACGGCGCCAAAGCCATCGCTGAGGAGGCAACCAATAAAAGAGTCACTCCAAATTTCTTCGCTGAACACACCATTGAAGAATTGAGTGGATGGAGCGACTATGATTTGGGGAAATCTGGTCGACTCACCCACCCCATGTATGCCGGACCTGACGATACCAATTACAGAGAAATTAGCTGGGAGGACGCTGTTTCGCGCATCGCGGATAAATTGAAATCCATACACCCCGATGAAGCTGTGTTTTACACCAGCGGGCGCACCAGCAACGAAGCTGCTTTTTTGTATCAATTAATGATTCGAAATTACGGCACCAACAATTTGCCTGATTGTTCGAATATGTGCCATGAGTCGAGCGGCGTTGGACTAACGGAAACAGTTGGAATCGGCAAAGGATCTGTGGCTTTGGAAGACCTTTATGAGGCTGAGGTAATCATGGTAATGGGACAAAACCCAGGCACCAATCACCCGCGAATGCTCAGTGCCATGGAAAAGTGCAAGAGCAACGGTGGAACCATCATTCAAGTGAATCCACTTCCGGAAGTTGGAACCCAGCGCTTCGTTGACCCCCAAAGTCCGATGTCTATTTTAAAAGGTGGAGTAAAACTATCGGATCACTTTCTTCAAGTACGCATAAATGGCGACATCGCATTGTTGAAACTGCTCATGCTCGGATTGCTTGAGGAAGAGAGATCGAATCCCGGACATGTATTGGATCGCGAGTTCATCATTCAACACACAAGCTCTTTTGAAGAATTCCGCAGTGAATTGCTCAAAATCGATGAGCAGCAAGCTTTAAAAGATTGTGGATTAACGAAAGCACAGCTCACACCTATCATCCGCCTTTTGGCGCAAAAAAAGAAAATAATAATCTGCTGGGCCATGGGCATTACACAGCAGAAAAACGGCGTCGAGAACGTCCGCGAAATTGTAAACCTGCTTTTGATGAAAGGCAGCATTGGCAAACCAGGTGCTGGCACTTGTCCGGTGCGCGGACATAGCAACGTGCAAGGCGATCGCACCATGGGTATTTATGAAAAACCATCGAAAAGCTTTTTGGATAGTTTAGACAACCACTTTAAGATTTCCTCACCTCGCGAAATTGGTTATGATACAGTAGAAGCCATAGATGCAATGGCAGAAGGCAAAGTGAGGTTATTTTTCGCAATGGGAGGAAATTTCATCAGTGCGGCGCCAGATAGTGAGTTTACGGCCAAAGCAATGGAGTGCTGCGACATGACCGTTCAGGTGAGTACCAAATTGAATCGTTCACACATCGTAACAGGAAAAGAGGCGATCATTCTTCCGTGTTTGGCAAGAACTGATGTAGATGTTACAAAAGCAGGCGTGCAATTTGAGACTGTCGAAAATTCAATGGGGATTGTCCACCGCACCAAAGGAAGCGAAACCCCGCCTTCTCCTCTACTTCGCAGCGAATCTGCAATAGTGTGTGATTTGGCTATGGCACTTTTTGGAGCCGACAACCTTTCGTGGGCTGCATGGAAAGATAATTACGATTTAATTCGAAATGACATAGAAGCTGTTATTCCAGGCTTTGAAGAGTACAACAGAAGGGTTAGACAGCCTTTGGGTTTTTACTTGCCCAATGGCGCACGCGAACGAAAATTCAACACCACCGATGGTAAAGCTGCTTTTTCGATTAATGAATTACCGCAAGTATCTCCTCAAGAAGCTGAGTTTGTGATGATGACCATTCGCAGCCACGATCAATACAATACAACCATTTACGGAATGGATGACAGATATCGCGGTGTTTATAACGAACGCCGCGTGGTATTTATGAGCCAAGAGGATATTGAAGCCAAAGGGTTGAAGGCGGGAGCTGTTGTAAATTTAGAAAGCGTGTTTCAGGGAATTGTCCGCAAAGCAACTCGTTTTCAAATCGTCCCCTACTCCATTCCAAAGGGATGCATTGCTACTTACTTCCCAGAATGCAATGCTCTTGTGCCGCTACATAGTAAAGCCAAAGGAAGCAATACTCCTAGCAGTAAATATGTAGAAGTGAACGTATACCCTGGTTGATTTTAAAAATAAAAGTTTGACAAATAAAAAAGCCCTCCGAGATAGAGGGCTTTTCTATTATTATTGAAATATCCTATCATTCAACATTCGTTGAGCAGATGTTCCCGTAGTATGACAAGAACAACATCAAATCGTTGATATTCACAATGCCATCGAAATTTAGATCTCCAGGACATGATGAAACGAATATGAAAGTACAGCTGCCATCATCAAAGATTGCAGAAGCATCGTAGTTCGAAGCATCAACATAGGTACAACCAGCGCAAGAAGTGATCTCACAAGAACCATCATCAGAAGTAGCATTCGGGTTGTAGTTACAAGCCCATGAGTATGTACAACCTGATTGTTCAAGTTCGTCACAAATTCCGTTCTCGTTCAAGTCATTCAAACAAACACCATTACAATCTTCGAAAGGTGCAGCGTATGTACAAGAATCGTCATCACAAGATGCAGCAGCATCGTAGTTACAAGCAGTTGAATCGGTACATCCAGCAGTTGCAGAACCACCGCAGTTGCCACAAGCATCTAGTTGCAGACAAGAACCGTTATCGATGGTAGCAGTTGAATCGTAGTTACAAGCAGTAGCATCGGTACAACCAGCACATGAAGTAAACTCACATGAGCCATTATCAGATGTTGCAGCAGCGTTGTAGTTACATGCAGTTGGGTCAGTACAACCAGCGCATGATGAGTAGTCACATGAGCTATCGTCGCAAGATGCAGCAGCATTGTAGTTACAAGCAGCAGCATCAGTACATCCAGCAGTTGCTGAACCACCACAGTTGCCACATTCGTCTAGTTGCAGACAAGAACCGTTATCGATGGTTGCAGTTGAATCGTAGTTACAAGCGGTAGGATCGGTACAACCAGCACATGAAGTAAACTCACATGAGCTATCGTCGCAAGATGCAGCAGCGTCGTAGTTACAAGCAGCAGCATCGGTACATCCAGCAGTTGCTGAACCACCACAGTTGCCACACGCATCTAGCTGAGCACAAGAGCCATCATCTGAAGTAGCGAGAGGGTTGTAGTTACAAGCGGTTGGGTCTGTACATCCAGCGCAGCTGCCGTATTCACATGAACCATTTTCGATGGTTGCAGTTGAATCGTCGTTACAGGCAGTTGGATCGGTACAACCAGCGCATGAAGTGAACTCACATGAGCTATCATCACATGATGCAGCAGCAT
>WGNM01000033.1 GCA_016124575.1 Cryomorphaceae bacterium | reverse complement strand
GTAGCCCGTAGGGGAATCGAACCCCTGCTACCAGGATGAAAACCTGGCGTCCTAACCCCTAGACGAACGGGCCTTAAAATTTCGGAGTGCAAATATATGCACTCTTTTCATATTTGCAAAAAAAGAGGACAATTAATCACCAATCTCGTCGTCGAAGCTGAACTTGAAGCCCAAACGCTTGCCAGTTGCCATGCGCAAATGCATGTTTGCCGCCTCAATCTCGCCCAACGTTACTTCCTGAACAGCCTGATATGGAGGCGTGTACAAATCGAAACCGAGGGTGTAAATGATGGCCGACTCAACAATGCTCCTGAGTTGCTCTTTCGTGATGGTGGCATTCATGAAATCGTTGAACAAATAGCCCAACTGACGCTTTCCTTGCACCATGAAGTGGTTGTCTTTGTTTACAAACAACCTTCCTATCATGTACCCAAAGTCATTGTATCGCTGGTACTTAAGCGAATCTGCCAAGAAGTTGTAGATATTGATCACTCCTACATAACCATTCAACTCGTTGTCGCGCAAATAGCTGCTTTGCCATACACTGTGCGACTTATCGAACTGAAAAACGTTGGTATGCATGTAGAAAACCAATACGTCGCCGGCGATTTTTACTTCCGCTTCATATTCACCTTTCTCCTTAAAGTAGAATTCTACGCGGCTATCTGTTTCGCCAAATCGTTCTCTGATCTCGTCAACAACCTCTCTCAAAGTTGTCTTCAAGTCTTCAAAAACAGATTTCGTACATGCATAAACGTCTTGCTTCAAAACAGAACGTTCCTTGATCATGTTTAAGATCAAATCTCTCGGTTCATCCATATCAATAAGCTATTGCGAATAACACGCGCTGGTGAGAAGGTGCTCCTGAATAAACACACATCCCTTCTTCTTGTTCTGCGTCAAGCGGAATGCAGCGTATTGTCGCCTTGGTTAGTTCTTTTATTTTATCCTCTGTTTCAGATGTCCCATCCCAATGTGCTGAGATAAATCCACCTTTGTTTTTCAAGATAGATAAAAACTCATCCCAATTTTCAGCTTTGGTGATGTTGGCTGTGCGGAAATCTTTGGCGCGGTTGAAGAGGTTTTGCTGAATATCAACCATCAACTGCTCTACGAGACCAACAACGCTATCGAGGGCAACGAGTTGCTTCTCACCTGTGTCTCGTCGCACCACTTCAATGGTTTTATTCTCCAAATCGCGTGGACCCATGGCCAAGCGGACTGGTATTCCTTTGAGTTCGTACTCCGCAAATTTCCATCCCGAACGTTTCGAATCGTCGTCGTCGTATTTCACGCTGATGCCTTTCGCCTTCAACTCTTTCATGATACCATGAGCTACTTCTCCAATCTGCTCAAGTTGAGAATCGTCCTTATATATTGGTACGATTACAACTTGCAATGGTGCCAATTTTGGCGGCACTACCAATCCTTTGTCGTCGGAGTGGGTCATGATAAGGGCGCCCATCAATCGTGTAGACACTCCCCAAGAGGTGGCCCAAACATAATCCATGGTTCCTTCTTTGCTCGCAAACTTCACGTCGAACGCTTTGGCGAAATTCTGTCCTAGAAAGTGCGAAGTGCCTGCCTGCAAAGCTTTACCATCCTGCATCAATGCTTCAATACAATAGGTATCTTCAGCACCTGCAAAACGCTCATTGGCTGTTTTCACGCCTTTGATTACTGGCATCGCCATCCACTCTTCAGCAAATTTCTCATAGACATCCAGCATCATACGTGCTTCTTGTATCGCTTCTGTTTTGGTGGAATGAGCGGTATGTCCTTCTTGCCACAAAAACTCTGAAGTACGCAAAAACAATCGGGTGCGCATTTCCCAACGGACAACGTTCGCCCATTGGTTGATCAAAATCGGAAGGTCGCGGTAACTTTGAATCCACCCCTTGTAGGTGTTCCAAATGATGGTTTCTGAGGTTGGTCGTACGATAAGTTCTTCAGCGAGTTTCGCATCTGGATCTACAATGATTCCGCCTGTTGCTTCATCAACTTTCAATCGGTAATGCGTCACTACTGCACATTCTTTGGCAAAGCCTTCTACGTGAGCAGCCTCACGACTCATGTACGATTTCGGTATGAACAATGGGAAATACGCATTCTGATGTCCTGTCTCTTTGAAAAAACGATCCAACACGTCGCGCATGTTCTCCCAAATCGCATAACCATAAGGCTTTATAACCATGCATCCTTTTACATCCGAGTGCTGAGCCAAGTCTGCCTGCTCCACTATCTCGTTGTACCATTTCGAATAATCGGCCTCGCGGGTTGTTAAGTTCGCCATCGCTGGTATAATTATTGAGGGTTTTTAACAGTTGCAAAGTAACAAATTTATTACCTTGGTAGTTGTAGGTTTGTAACGATGCCGACCATAAATTTTGCATCATGAAAAATTCAATTTATTTCATCGCGTTATTCGGACTCTTTGGGGTCTTTTTAAGCGCTTGTCAGAGCGGACAAATGATGACTTCGTATGAAAACGACGATCTCTATTATTCTCCGGGTGACGTTTACATTACCGATTACTACAATGCCCAAGCGAGCGCTGAAAGTGAAACACTAGAAGAAAATCAGCAGTCAGATGATTATTGGGATGACGGTCGTTCTTCTACCTATTCTTCTGATCAAATGACGATCAACAATTACAACGCGCCATTTAGCTACAACCCTTACGGAGGTTTCAACGGATACAATGGTTTCAACAACTTCAATAGCTGTTTACCTTATGGCAACCCAGGCTACAACTCAGGTTGGAACATGGGCTTCTCAACCGGTTGGTCTTCGTTTGGAATGCCTTCAACTTACTTCGGTTTCAACTACAACTATCCGTTTGGAAACAATTACAACTACGGTTACAGTATGTTTAACAGTTGGAACAATCCATATTGCAGCAATATGTTTGGCTTCAATAATGGATGGAACAACTCGTGGAACAATCCGTGGAATAACCCTTGGAACAATAATTTTTACCCTTTTGGCGGATACGGTGGCTATGGGAACAATTACTTCATCAACAACTATTTTGGTGATGTAAATGGGGTGAACATGCCTGTGTACGGTCACCGTCCACAAATGAGCAGTGGCTCTGTATACAACAGCACTTATACCGGTGGCACGCTTTACAACCCAGCGAATCGTTTGGGTGCGGACTCTAAAATCCCTTCAGATCAAGTCGGAAAACCTGCCTCGGAAGCTACTTCGCCGCGAGATTCTAAGCTGCCAGCTACCAATCCTACTCCTGATATTAAAACCGATCGACAGAAAAACCGCGGCGGTGTGTGGGATTTCTTTGGGACGACGCCAGGCAACAATGGCAACAATGGCAATAGCGGGAATCGCGACAACTCTGGTAGTAAGGGCGGAGGAATTGATCGGACACCTACTCCTCCTAGCAATGGCAGCCGGACACCAAGCGGTGGCGGTTCGGGTGGATCAGGGCGTACGAACGGAGGTTCAGGCTCAGGTGGTGGTTCAGGACGTACACCAAGAAAATAACGCTCATGACGCATTACTTTAAACTGGCAGGAATACTGCCTCTGCTTTGTGCTACCCTTGTTCTTCGCGGACAAAATGAGACCGATGCGCTGAGATACAGCTTGACTGAACCGTTTGGCACAGCGCGTGCCTCGGGAATGGCCGGCGCTTTCGGAGCCTTGGGCGGTGACTTCACTTCGCTCTCTATCAACCCCGCTGGTATTGGCGTGTACCGCAGAAGCGAAATGGCACTGACTTTCGGAGTTAGCGGTTTCAATACGAATGCGGACTATAAAAACGTACAAAACAGCCAAAGTGAATTCCAATTCCATGTCCCACAAATAGGAATGGTTGGCGTGTCTGAAAGCACCGGAAATTGGAAATACGTAAACTACGGAATCGGATACAACAAGCTCCAAAACTTCAATCAGAGCTATGTTATTTCGGGTACTGTGAACGACATATCAATGACGCGTTTGTTTGCTGATCAAGCTTTCGGAACCAACTCAGAAGAACTCTACAATAGCTTTCCCTACGGTGCTGGACTGGCATGGGAAACGTACCTCATTGATCCGATAGATACCAATACAAACAACCAGTTTGTGGCCGCCATTCCCTATGGCGATGTGCAACAACGCATGGATGTGAGGCAAAGCGGACACATGGGTGAGACGGTTTTTACTGTCGGCGGAAACTACAACGACAATCTTTTTGTAGGGGCTACACTCGGACTGCCGGTAGTGAGATTCAACCGCACTACCTCGTATCGGGAATCAGATGTTGATGCCGCTTTGCCCATTGATAATTTTACATGGTCTGAAAACCTCACCACCTCTGGTAGTGGAGTGAACATCAAACTGGGCGCTATTTATCGCGTGAATGACCTTTTGCGCTTGCACGGAGCATGGCACAGTGCTTCGAGCATAAGCCTCACTGATACATGGACAACAGCTATAAACTCAGAATTTAAAGACGGAAGCACTTACAGCTCAAGTACTGATGGAGTGTATCAATACCGTCTGAAAACGCCAGGTAGGGTATTTCTTGGTGCAGCATTCATTATCGGAAAAGCAGGTTTGGTTAGTGCAGACTATGAGATGATAAATTACAGCAACGCCAGACTTCGACAGTCGAATTCTTTTCTCGACGATTACGATTTCAAGGCAGAAAACAACACCATCGAAGCCCTTTACCGAAACGCAAACAATGTCCGCATTGGAACAGAATGGCGCATAAGCGAAGTATTCAGAGTGCGCGGCGGCTATGCCTTCCAGCAAAACCCTTTTGCCAAAGGTGCCACCAATTACACAAGCAACATCATGACTTATTCAGGTGGCGTTGGCTACAGAGGCGACCATTTATTTATAGACCTTGGCTACCAGCACCGCAGCTCATCAGCTGAACAATATTTATTCGACCCTGCCAACACCTCCCCTGCCAATCTCGACATGGTAAAAGGTGAAGTTATTTTCGGAGTAGGTTTGAGATATTAGAACCTGTCATTGTAAGTTGATTGCATGTCAACTTAGGAAAGGACATTCCAACAAAAAAGAGGCACCTCAATGAGGTGCCTCTTTTTTTATCTTAAGGAATTAATTACTTAATCGCCTTCTTTAATTCTTTACCTATTTCAGACTCAATGCGCTCACGCTCTTCATCAGCCAACTCCTTATCTACCAAGATACGTCCGCTGTGCTCATCAATAATGATTTTCTTGCGTGCAGCAACATCCAATTGCTTTTGAGGTGGAATGGTGATGTACGAACCAGCTGAAGCTTCACGCTCAATTGGAACTACCGCCAAACCATTCTTAGAAGCTATGCGAATACGATCGTAAGCTGTAACCAAACGCTCTTCGATGTTTGTTTTCATGCTATCAGACTTGGCCATAAGGATTTCTTCCTCCATGCGCGTCTCTTCAATAATCTCATCAAGCTCACCTTTCTTCGCTTCCAAATCACCTTGGCGCTCGCTCAAACGATTGGTACTAGCGTCGATCATCTCTTGCTTAGCAGCCTTCATAGCGCTAAACTCCTTCATTTTCTTCTCGCAAAGCTGGATTTCCAAACCTTGAAACTCGATCTCCTTGTTCAAAGAATCGAACTCACGATTATTGCGAACATTGTTCTGCTGCTCTTCATACTTCTTGATGAGTGTCTTGCTCTCTTCAATAGCATTCTTGCGGTCAGAAATATTCTGCTCAATCTCGCGGATCTCGTCGTTCAGTTTGTTCAAACGGGTGCTAAGACCTTCAATCTCATCTTCAAGGTCTTGAACTTCCAATGGAAGCTCTCCACGGATGATTCTGATCTTGTCAATTTTTGAATCTATGACCTGCAACGCATACAATGCTCGCAGCTTTTCTTCAGCAGTAATCGCCTTTTTCGACATATCAGTAATAATTTACCGGATTGGTGTTGATGGTACTCAAATGAACGGCAAAGGTATTAAAATTATGCTTCAATTCGGCAGCTAATAATTCTCCTGTTTTCTGTTCGCTTTCATAGTGTCCGATATCCGCCAAAACCAAGTCGTTATCGGCATCAAAAAACTCGTGATATTTGACATCAGCCGTAATAAAAACATCCGCGCCAGCGCGCTTGGCATCTCCCAATAAAAAAACACCTGAGCCTCCGCAAAGCGCTACCCTACGAACTTCTTCTTTGAGTATGCGTGTATGTTTAATAATTGAAAGATTGAATTTTTCTTTCACCAAATTCAAAAAAGCATCAGTTTTCATGGGATGCTCCAAATTGCCTACGATTCCGGAACCTATTCGATTGTATGAATTTTGAATCGAGATGATTTCGTGCGCCACCTCTTCGTACGGATGCGCTTTTTTCATGGCACTTATGACTTTGTCCATTTTGAAAACCTCACAAATCATTTCAATGCGCACTTCTGCGGCAATGTGTCGCTCACCGCGCTCTCCAACAAATGGATTTGCGTCATCGTTGGCCTTAAAAGTTCCTTCTCCCGCAACATTGAAGCTGCATTCATCATAATTCCCAATCTGGCCCCCACCTGCCGCAAACATGGCACTGCGCAACTGCTCTTGATGTTCAATAGGAACGTAAACGATGACTTTTTGGAGTATGTTTTCCTTTGGCCGCAAGACTGCGGTGTCTGCCAAGTTCAATTGCTTCGCAAAATACCCATTCACCCCAGCTATAACGTTGTCTAAATTTGTATGAATGGCATAAATGGAAATACCATGGCGTATGGCTTTCATGATGGTGCGTTCGACATAATTTTTCCCATTGAAGCGTTTCAATCCAGAAAAAACAATGGGATGGTGTGCAATGACAAGATTAACTTCCAAACGTATCGCTTCATCAATTACTTCTTCGGTGCAATCAAGCGCTATTACTGCTCCATTCACAGCATCATCGCCGCTACCAACCAACAATCCACTGTTATCGTACCCCTCCTGCAAAGACGGTGGCGCCAAACGTTCGAGCACTGCAATTATATCTTTAAGCTTCATTTGTCTTACTTTTCGGCCTTAAAGGTACGCATGCAGATTTTAAGATACATACTCTTGCCCATCTCTTGGCTGTACGCACTCACGGTGCGGATGCGAAACATAGCGTACAATTTGGACTGGTTTAAAAGTGAAAAGGGTGCGGTAAAAAACATCATCATTGGAAATATTACCGTCGGTGGAACCGGGAAAACACCACATACAATCTTTCTGACGCAGCACCTAGAAAAGATATATAAGGTTGCCATTTTGAGTCGGGGTTACGGACGAAAGTCGACAGGTTATGTGGAACTCAATCAATCTGCACATTGGTCAACATCCGGCGATGAGCCGCTGTTGTACACCTTCAGAACGAAGGCATCTGTAGCTGTGTGCGAAGACAGGTTGGAGGGATTAAAAAAACTCAAATCAAGTCAGAATCCCGACCTAGTTATACTTGATGATGCCCTGCAACACCGCCGATTGAAAGGCGACGTAAACATTGCCTTGGTGCGCGCCGACAAACTGCCTGACAACGACTTTTATCTTCCGACAGGAACACTCAGAGATTCCAAAACCCGACTAAAACAAGTGGATGCCGTAATTATTACACATGCTGACCGTTTGATCGCTGGTAGGGAGAGCTTAACGACCTCACTTGGACTAACAAGCGAAACACCTATATTCTATAGCCTCATAAGGTATGGGACTCCTTACCTTCTCAGTGATAGCCCGGTTGCAATAGACATCAATGAAAACATACTTTTGGTGACGGGCATTGCCCACCCAAAACCGCTTGTTGAGCATTTGGAACGTCTCGGCTGTAAAGTTCTACATCGCGCATACCGCGACCATGCTCCATTTAGTGAAAAAGACGTCGTTGAATGGAAAGGGACAATGCTAGAGGCAGGCATAAAGATGCTTGTGACAACTGAAAAAGATGCCATGCGCTTGAAAGGACTTCCAGGCATTGAATCGATTCAAATTGTTGTTGTACCTATTGAAATAGACATTGAGCAACACGAAAATCTGTTGCGACTTATTTCTGAAAAATTGTACGAATAGTGCTGAAACTGCAAAAGATTGCCAACTTCACACGTGAGATACTGTTAAGTGCTCGATTTTCAGGATATTTGCAAAAGGAACGATTCCGGAACTGAACTATGAAGAACATAATTACCTTTTTCAGCACGTGCGCAATTCTTGTTGCATGCGGAGGAAATGCAGACAGCGACATATACGGCACCATTGAAGGAGCCGAAGGAAGCACCGTCTACCTGCAACGTTTTGTGAACAACCGTCCAGTCATCACTGATTCGGCTGTTGTAGATCCAAGTGGGGAATTTGCATTCAAATTAACCACACCTTTGGAATTCAACTTCTACCGTCTGATGATCGACCAAGAACACGCCTTGGTGGTAATAACAGACTCTACAGAAAATCTGAAACTGTGCACGAACCTGGAAGGCTTCGACAAAGAGGCCAAAGTCACAGGATCTCCGAACACAAATGTGTTAATGCAGTTCTACACAGAAATGCGTCCGATCGTTGAGCAACAAACAAAGCTGAAAGCGCAAACACAAAATGCATCGTTGTCTGAGGAAGAGCGCGCACAAGCTTTCAGCCAACAGGTAGATTTGAACAAGTCGAAACGCGAAAAGTGCTTAGCATTTATCGAGGAAAACATCAGTTCACCAGCTACCTTGGCGGCGCTCTCTGAACTGAATATGAACCAAGACATTGAGACTTACAAAAAGGTTCGAGACGGACTGAAAGACAATTTTGGTCATTCGTATTATTACAAAATGGTTGACACGCAAATTCAAAATGCCGGTCAACAAGGGAAAGTGCGAGAAATGAACACGGTGAAGAACGGTGCGTTTACTGTTGGCATGTCAGCTCCAGATATCGTGATGAATGACCTCGACGGGAAACAAAGAAAGTTGAGCGACCTGCGTGGCAAGGTTGTAATGATCGACTTTTGGGCATCCTGGTGTGGCCCTTGCAGAAGAGAGAATCCGACCGTTGTTGCTGCCTATAAGAAGTACAACAAAGACGGATTTGAAATTTTTTCGGTTTCGTTCGACCAAGACATGGGAAAGTGGAAACAAGCTGTTGAGCAAGACGGTTTGATTTGGGAAAACCACGTGAGCGACTTGCTGGGCTGGAAAAACGCAGCCGGTCAAACCTACGGTATATCAAGTATTCCGCATACCATCCTCATTGACAAAGAAGGGAAGATAATACAAACGCACCTGCGAGGTGGGATGTTGGAAACTCAATTGGCATCGATCTTTGGCCATTGATTGTATATGACTGCTGAGCTGAACAATATTCTACCTGACGGAAAGAAAATATATTTCGCAAGTGATTTTCACTTGGGGATTCCAAATCCGCAAAGCAGTTTGCAACGGGAGAAAAAACTTGTCCAATGGCTCGATGAAATATCCATTGATGCAGCCGAAATATTCCTTGTAGGCGATCTCTTCGATTTTTGGTTTGAATACAAACATGCAGTACCAAAAGGTTTTACTCGATTTCTTGGTGCATTGTCGCGCTTAACGGATAGCGGGGTTCCGGTGCATATCTTCACAGGAAATCACGACATGTGGATTTTCGATTACCTACCGAAAGAAACAGGAGTTAAAGTGCACCGAGAGCCGATTGTACGCATTTGGAATGGCAAGCGATTTTATATCGGTCATGGAGACGGACTAGGGCCTGGTGATCACGGATACAAATTCATCAAGAAGGTTTTTGAGAGCAAAGTTTGTCAGTGGCTATTTGCCCGACTTCACCCGAACTTCGGTATCGGACTGGCCAATTTTTGGTCGAAAACCAGCAGGAAGGCGAGCGTTGAGAAAGACCGTGTTTTCTTAGGAGAAGACAACGAATGGCTGGTCATCTATTGCAAAGAGCAACTTGTGCGCGAGCATTACGACTACTTCATATTCGGACATCGGCACTTGCCTCTCGATATTCAATTGACAGCGAGCAGCAGGTATGTAAACTTAGGTGATTGGATACAACATTACACCTATGCATGGTTTGACGGACAGGTGTTGCGCACAGGGCACCTTAAAGATTCTTAACATAGCGGGCCATATCCACCAATCGGTTCGAATAGCCCACTTCGTTGTCGTACCACCCAACGATCTTCACCATCTTCCCGATTACAGAAGTTAGCAAACCATCGATAATGCATGAATGTGGATTCCCGATGATGTCGCTAGAAACAATGGGGTCTTCGGTATATTGAACAATCCGCGGGTAGCGAATTACAGCCGCTTCTCGGAAGGCATTATTAAGCAAATCAACGGTCAATGGGTTCCTGACAATGCACGTGATGTCGGTTAGTGATCCATCGGGCACTGGCACCCGAACGCCGCACCCACCCATAGCATCAGCTAGATCAGGAAAAATTCGCGTCAATGCTTTCGCAGCCCCTGTTGAAGTAGGTACTATTGAAAGTGCCGCTGCCCGTCCTCTCCTTAAATCACGATGAGGTGTGTCTTGCAGATGCTGATCACCCGTGTATGAGTGCACTGTTGTAATGTAACAACTTTCAATACCACACAGCTCATTGAGCAATTGAATCATGGGGGCGGCACTATTGGTAGTGCACGAAGCATTTGAGAATATCGAATCTTCAGCAGTTAAGAGATGTTCGTTGACGCCCAGAACAATCGTTTTCATTGAGTCATCTTCAGGCGGCGCACTAACAATTACTCTTTTTGCTCCTGCTTGGATGTGTTTACTTGCTGAGACAACATTCTTGCACTTACCTGTACATTCTAGTACCAGATCAACATCTAGGCTGTTCCATGGTAAATTTTCAACTTCCCTTTCGTTCAAAATCAAAGGTGCTTGTTTTCCGAACATCAGCTTCCCATTGCTGAAACCGACATCCCCTTGGAACGTCCGGTGAACAGAATCGTACTTAAACAAATGGACGAGTGATGCAGAATCGTGGATATCGTTGATGGCAACCAACTCTAAATCATCGGCATTGGCTAACACGCGCGCAACCATCCTCCCTATTCTCCCGAATCCATTTATCGCAATTCTCATGAGCTAAACTATTTACAGGCCGAAAGTAAAAAAGCCGGCTCAATTGAGCCGGCTTTTTCATAAAAGATATTTTCAATTACTGCATTACAATGAATCGGCCGTTTAGCATTTTGCCACCAGCATCCATGGTAATGATATAATTTCCGTTGCTAAGTTCAGAGGCATCCACTTGGATCATGTGCGTACCTGCAACCAAGTTTTGACGTGTGAACTGCTGAACGATTTGTCCTTTGATGTTGAAAACCATGAACCTCACATCCGCGCGAGCGTTCAAATTCACCTCCAAATTCGCAGTGCCATTCGTAACAGGGTTCGGGAATATCAACAGACTATTTTCGTTCACTGTTGGTAGCTGTTCAGCTACGTTAACAAAAGATAGATCTGAAGAACTGAAGATACCACGACCGTGCGTTCCGGCATAGACAACACCAGAGTTGGTTGGGTTGCTCCAACGTGTGTTTCCTCTCCACTGTTGTTTCAAGTCAAAAATTGGACACGCAATATCGTCTGCATTCGCAGCCATGCCTAAGTTTGAAGGCACCCAGGTAGCTCCGCCGTCGTTGGTTACATAAGCACCGTATTCAGTACCTACAATGATACAGTTACCGGTATTGTTGTTAACATCTACAACCACGTCGTAACAAGGCATTTTCGCAAGAGGATTAGATCCTGTAAACCAGATATTACCGAAAGTTGGGTTCGCAGAAAGCGCGTTGTTACACTCAATTACTTTACCTGAAGACGATGTTCCATAACCACCCAAAGTACAAACAATGTGATTTGGGTTATTTGGATCAACACCGATACCCGTCACCACACTTGCGTAGTCGGCCATAAGCGTCCATGTCAAAACATCTGGAACACCATCAGGCACAGCATTTTCGTTGCTATTATTCACCAAGTCAACAGCCGATTCATCGTCCCAAAGTTGCGACAAACCAGACACGCGCCATATTGTACCGTCCCATCCAGAAACAAATACCACATCACCAGCTTCAGGGTGATCACCTACAACGAACTCAATGGCTTTTGTACCACCACCAGCTGGAGCATTTCCTAAACGGAACCAGTTAGGTGTTGAATTGAAATCTAACGCTTGGCGAGTCATCCAAAGTCCTTGACTTCCTGCGAAACCAATCATGAACATAGACGTGTAAGGATCTTGAACTAGCAAGCGCTCACGCACATTGTAAAGGGTATCACTAGCGTAGAAATAAGAATCTACGCATGTAATATCAATGTCAAAAATAGGCTGGGTGATGTATGTTGTATCGTAATCATACGTCACACAAATGATATCATCTAAAGGTTCGAAGTAGAAACAGCTATCGATCGGAATGATTTCATCGATGATTTGTTCTTCACCAATTTGAGTAAACACCGTATCACAGTCTTGAATGATATCAGTTAGAGCTTGTGGATCTAACCAGAAATAGTCAGGGTCTGCAGTTAACTCTTCAGACAAGGTGCGCTCAGGGCGGATAAGCTCGTCCCAAAAGCGAAGTTCAACACCTTCAGGAAGGGTATATTCGAATGAAACATTCAAATTCTGCGTTTCAAGAATGAAAGTAGAGTCAGTAACTGTTT
This sequence comes from Cryomorphaceae bacterium, assembly GCA_016124575.1. Taxonomy (GTDB): domain Bacteria; phylum Bacteroidota; class Bacteroidia; order Flavobacteriales_D; family Sanyastnellaceae; genus RI-182. The sequence goes on along the minus strand of WGNM01000033.1, from coordinate 107,394 downwards.
CAGTGTATGGGTTTACCAGGGTGATGAATTGTTGGCTGTTTTCATCTTCTGTATCTTCATAAAGATTAACCAATGTGTAAAACTGACCTATTTCACCGTCAGCATTCTGCAATTCTGAGATATCATCATCGTAAAATGCTCCACCGCCACCATTCTCATCATAACGCGTGAGTACTCCGTATTGAGAAGTAACGAAAACCGCGTTGCGTTCTCCAGCAGTAACTTGAGACGATGCGCAGTCGAAACCATCACCACCAAAAATTTCTTGCGATGATTGCGGAGTTACTTGTGTGCCATCGTTGAGAATCAAGTGTGTACCATTATCTTGGGTACCACCTATTACAGGAACTCCTGCTGTATGCGCAATTCCGTAGTATTGAGTTACATTGTACCCACGGTTGCATTCGATGTAAGTTTCACCGTCATCTTCTGATTTGTAGACTCCACCATCGCAACCTACCCACATAACGCCGTTATCTGAATAAACGATTTCATGCATATCTACGTGCATATCGATGTTCAAGCCCGCGATATCAAAAGGAAGCGCTGCAAGTTCAGCTTGGTAGTTCGGTCCACACTTCCAATATTCGATACCTCCTACAAATGCGATTAGGGGATCTTGAGGAGAAACACCGATACACAAGTCATAGATTCCTTGGTTACGTGGCAGCGGCGTCACGTTAGCGATTCCTGCTGGCCAAATAACACCCCATGTTTGTCCGGCATCAGACGAATGATAGACACCCGCGAAACCACCAGTGGTAGTTGCGTACAAGGCATACGCGTGATTCGGGTCAGAAGGAGCAATTGCCAGACGAACACGTCCAATTCCTGATTGAGGGAGGTTCCCTCCAGAACCACCAAATTCCCCTTCAAAACTTGAATAAGTATTGTCTGTTGAACGATAAACACGCGCGCTACCCAAGGCTACGAGCATGTAACTACCATCTTCAGCGATGTAAATATCTTGACAATCAGATGATGGCAAGCCGCCACTTACAGACGTATACGTATCGCCTTCAATGTAACCGAATCCAGCATTAGAACCTACATATACACGATTCGGACGCAATGGATCTGCTTCAATGGCGTCAACAGCTGTCCAGTTACCTGTTGAAAATTCAGCAGGTTCTGTATCAGGAACTATTGCCCATGTATTACCACCATCTGCAGAACGGTAAACTCCTTGTCCGGCAAAACCACTTGCACCAGAACCACCAGCTCCGTCAAACAGCGACCCTGTCCCTACATATATATCACCATTGCCCGCTTGAGCAATAGAGCCGATCATACAGGTTGGAAAAGTCGTTATTTGAGTCCAGTTATTACCCGCGTTTGTTGAACGCCATAGGCCACCTGAGACGGCACCTACCATAATATTGTTCTCATCGAGAATGAGAATAGCGCGTGTTCTGCCGCCGACATCATCAGGACCTAATTCATCCCAGCCAATGGCTTCAGATTTTTGAGCAGACATGCTCCGGTTGTATTTCTGCACCGCCACGCGTAATTCTGCTAGGTCAGCTCCTGAAATCTCGCCGGTTTCAATGTTTCCTTTCATCATGCGCATGACTTCGGCAGCACCTAAAGCATCAGCTTTAGCGACATTCGTATCGCGCGGTTGATATGAAGCTAACTGCGTATCAGCAGTGAGCACAGTAATTGCTACAAATGCAAGTAGCGGTAATCCAGATACCAGAAGTAAAGTTCTCAATCTCATATTCACTTAGTTTTCTCGAAACAATCGGTGGGCAATTTACAACAAAACACTACTTAATGACCAACTCTCGTGACCATATATTCTCTAAAATAACATGTCTGACCCCTAAAGTGTTCAAAATATGTGCTTTTCCGCGTGATAAGAAGACCTAACAAGCGGTCCACTTTCTACATATCTAAAACCCATTTTCAGTCCGATCTCTTTATATTCTTCAAACTTTTCAGGCGTAATAAACTCAACAACAGGCAGGTGTTTGGGTGTTGGTTGAAGGTACTGACCAAGCGTCAAGATATCAACTTCAACCGACCTCAAATCGGTCATTGTTTCTACAACTTCTTCTTCAGATTCTCCCAATCCTAGCATCACTCCAGACTTGGTTTTCATCCCGCCCTTTTTCAATCTAAGGAGGACTTCAAGACTGCGATCGTATTTTGCTTGGATGCGCACTTCTTTTGTAAGTCGGCGCACTGTTTCAAGGTTGTGTGAAACAATTTCAGGAGCCACATCAATGATGCGTTGTAGATTCTCCCATTTTCCAGCGAAATCCGGAATCAGTGTTTCTAGTGTAGTGGTTGGACTTTGGTGACGAATTGCTCTAACTGTAGCAGACCATATTTCAGACCCACCATCTTGCAGATCGTCTCTATCCACAGATGTTAAAACAGCGTGCTTCACCTTCATCAGAGATACCGATTGAGCAACGCGACCGGGCTCGAATGGATCGGCCTCAAGAGGTTTCCCGGTTGCCACCGAGCAAAATCCACATGAACGGGTACAAATATTACCGAGGATCATAAAAGTAGCAGTTCCCTCTCCCCAGCATTCGCCCATATTCGGACAATTGCCACTTTCGCAGATCGTATGCAGTTTGTGCTCTGAAACAATTTCGCGCACCTTCTTGTACGACTCTCCCGTCGGAAGCTTCACCCGCAACCACTTTGGCTTTGGCACTCGTTGTATTGGCTGCAATCCCGCAGCTTGTTGATCAACCATTTTTGTTAAACTTTGATCCAATGAAGAGGTTCAAATAAAAATTGAAGAACAGTTGCTTGTTCTTATCGATAAAGTTCTCTGCCATGATAGGAACGCGGCGTGAATAAAAATCTGCCGCGGCACCTACTTCCATTCCTTTCAATCCATATTTCTCATTCGAGTATTCGAAGGTAAAAGCAAATTTCGCAAAGGCACCTGGGTACAATTTCAACTCCCCTAATCCATTCAAACCTGATGCTCTTCCATATATATCATCGAAGTAATGCTTGGTCGGGTCATATTTTTCTACCGACAGATATTCGTATGGAATACTTGGGTAGCCAATTTCTAAGTAAACGGGTTTGGCAACGCCTAAAGATGGACCGATTTGAGCTATATAACCAACCTGAACACCACTTGCACGCAGCTTTTCAGTTAGAATTTTCTTGATACCAAAGGAAGGTCGGAAAATATATAAGTTGTTCGTTTTCCCGTACACATAGCTCTTCGAATCATCATAAATCGGGTTGAAAGACCTCACTTCCTTCTCATGCTTCATCACCAATCCATCGATACCTACCATATACATTTTGTAGGCCCCTTTGTTCCAACCATAGTTGAAAAATGCCCCGAATCCATTTGTATGCAGATGAATACCTCCGTAATTCAAATTCCGTGTGATCACGACAGGACCATCAAACAGCTCATCTTGTGCCCCAGCGGCGACTGAGACAAAGACCAAGGAGATGAATATGAAAAGCCTGTACATTTGCATAGTAATGTCAAAGATACAATTATCACCTACGAAGACCCCACATAATTATGGATTATCATGTAAAATATCTCGGAAATTTGCGCAATGAATCAACTCATATGCGTTCTGGAAACTCAATCATAACTGATGCTCCAGTAGACAACCATGGAAAAGGAGAAGCTTTTTCGCCGACAGATTTAGCGAGTGTTTCTTTGGCCAATTGCATGATGACAATAGTCGCCATTGCTGCCGATACACGAAACCTTGTTATTGAATCGATGGAGTCAGAAGTAAAAAAAGAAATGGCATCAAATCCTAGAAAGATTAGTGCCATTCATATACGATTAAAAATTACGGGCCAATTTACCGACAAGGAGAAGAATATTCTTCACCACGCGGCGCTCACCTGTCCAGTTGCACTTAGCCTGCACCCCGATGTTAATCAAAACATCGAAGTAGCTTTTGCAGAATAATTACTTATCTAGGTGCGTTGGTACATCGGCTTTGCTGTACGCCGCGCAAGCTTGTTTCTGAGGAGTACAAGATGTAGCGAACATAGCGATTGCCGCTGCAAAAACGGTGATGATTAGTGCTTTTTTCATTTGCTTTAGGTTTCAGTGGTTTCCTTTCAAGCCGAAAGATGACCACCATACAGATTCATTTTACGCAGGAAGTAGACTTTTGTTTCACAGATTTATGAACAACACTAAACCTTGATAGTTGAACGGTTAAACCTTCTTTCTATTGTGAAACAGTTCACTTTCACAAGCGCCATCGTTATTTTGCTCCTTGCGAATAGCGTTTTGGGGCAATCTATTTTGAATATCAGGGGCGACACTTCTTTCCCTTCGATTGCATGCGACAGCACAAATTCGGTTCAATTCCATATCGACAGCCTTGTCAACAATCACCATTGGAGAGGATACCTCCTTGCAAGCTGTGACAGCTTAACTTTTGAAAGCAATACGGCTATTGCATACTTCAATCGCAGACAGCGATTCGACATTGTAGAACTGAAAACAGCGGTGGGGAGAAAGCTTAACACAGAGAAAATCACCTCGAATCGTCCTGATGTTTTTTTCGATAGGACAGGAAAAAAAACACTACTTCCATATGAAAACAAAGGCTATCCGTTTGCGCAGGTAGCTTATACTGTAGTGGCAGATGGCAACGACAAACTTCGTGTACACGCATCCGTAAACGCTGGTACATATATCGCATATGACAGCTTGATTGTGAAATCAGAGATCAGGCAAAGCACTGCGTATTTCGAGCAATACCTCAACATTCGAAAAGGGCAACCTTACAGTGAAAAAGATTTTCGAAACATTTCGAAACGCATCAAAGAACTCGACTTCGTTGAGCTGATTCGTCCGTCAGAAGCCCTTTTCCACAGCAAAGGCGCCGACATTTCAGTATACCTCAAGTCGAAACGCGCCAACCGCTTCGACGGGATCGTAGGGTTTCAGCCCGACGCCAATACGGGAAAAATTGTTTTAACAGGAAATGTCAACCTTGGCTTACAAAACGTACTCAAAAGAGGAGAACAATTCAATTTGGAATGGAAGAGATTGCAATTTCAGACCCAAGATTTAAAGATTAGCGCCGCCTATCCGTACATACTTTCAACCCGAATTGGTTTTTGGGGCGATGTCCAACTTTACCGCCGAGACACAACATTCACAACCAACAAAATCGAACTTTCTGCCGGACTCGTCATTGGGCAAGGAAAATATGTCAGAGCATTTACAGAATGGTATGCAACAAACCCCTTGCGCGAGAACCTCATCAACATCGACAACATCAACGTCCGCCGGTACGGCGTTGCCGCCAGAAGTTACAATATCGACTTCACCCCGAACCCCATGCGCGGATACTTGATAGAAGGACAAGCCAGCGCCGGAATAAAGACCGCATTTAGCGACGAGAACATAGATCAGAAATCTTCACAATTCGCAGGCACAGGAACAGTTCGTGGTTGGATTCCCATCATAAACCGATTTTCTGCAGTTTTAGGGGCAACAGCAGGCAGCAAGATAGACAGCAGTTTGCTCGTCAATGAACAATACCGCATAGGAGGATTGCACACATTGCGCGGCTTCAACGAAGAATCGATTTTTGCATCTACTTATGCCATTTTCACTGCAGAGATGAAGTTTCAGCTCGACAAAAGTTCGGCCGTATTTCTCTTTTATGATCAGGCATGGTATGAACGGAATGATGAAGTATATTTCAGCGATACACCCTTTGGTTTTGGCGCGGGTGCTTTGCTTGGAACAGCCAACGGATCGTTTAGTATATTTTACGCACTTGGCAGCGAACAAAACAACCCTATATTACTGCGAAACGGGAAGATACACTTTGGCTTTATAAATAGATTTTAATGGATTTACTCGCATTGTTATTGGGAATTGTAGTGGGCATTATTGCGGGTTTCGTAATAGCCCGTTTTACAACACCGAAGGAAGGGAGCAATGATTTTTTAAGACAAGATCTCGAAAGCAATCGGGCAGAATTGAAAAGTCTGCAAGAAAAATACAGTGAAGCTGTTTTAGCGCGTGAGAAACTTCAGCAAGAGCTTATGTATTTATCGAAAGAAATAGAACAAAAAGACACCCGTGCTCGCGAGCGGGAAGTTGAGTTTTCGCAGCGCAGAGCAGACTTTGAAAAAGAGATAATAGACACCCGTCAGCGACTAGAAAAAGAGTTTGAATTGATTTCAAACCGACTGATTACAAACCAATCGGAGCAGTTCACAAAAGTGAATCAAGAACAGATTGGCAACCTTTTGAACCCATTAAAAAATCAGCTAGGTGAATTCAAACTTCAAGTTGAGAAGGCTTATGGCGATGAGCGCGAGGGACAAGGAAAATTGTTTCAACAGCTCGAGCAGTTGAAAGAGATGAATCAAAAGTTGAGCGAAGGAGCCTCGAACTTAGCCAGTGCCTTAAAAGGAGATTCGAAAGTTCAAGGCGATTGGGGCGAGAGCCACCTCGAAGTGATACTTCAGAAAGCCGGCTTGCAAAAAGACATCCACTACCTCACACAACAGAGCTTTTCAGGCAGCGAAGGCAGACAGCGTCCGGATTTCCTCATCAAACTTCCTGAAAACCGCAGCATTGTTGTCGATTCAAAAGTATCATTAACGGCTTACGAGCGTTACCATTCAAGCGACGAATTAACATCCGCGACAGCGCTGAAAGAGCACGTTGCCAGCATGCGCACACACATTTCGCAATTGAGCGCCAAGAATTACGACCAAATAACCGGCATCAACACATTGGATTTCGTGCTGATGTACATACCCATAGAGCCCGCGCTAAGCTTGGCATTGAGCAACGAACCAAAGCTGTACGAAGAAGCTTTGAATAAGAACATCGTACTGGTTTCCACCACCACCTTGCTCGCCACCATGCGCACCGTTAGCTACATTTGGAAACAAGAAGACCAGCGGAAAAACGTGCAAGAAATCATACTTGCCGGCAGTAATTTATACGATAAATTTGTTGCCTTTACAGAAGACATGTTGCAAGTCGGCAAGACACTTGAAAGCAGCATGAGTGCGTATGACGCTGCCATGAACAAACTGAAAGAAGGTAAAGGAAATTTAATTGGGCGAGCCGATAAGATGCGTAAATTGGGACTTACCAATAAAAAGAACATCAACCCACAACTTCTTTCAGACAACGACCTAGAAAGTGAAGCATCAGATGAAGAATAGACACCTCTTCCTAATACTAATTGCACTGGTAGCAGCAAGTTGCAAATCGAGTGGCCCGAGCAGATCGGCCAATGAAGCGAGCTATGACTTTGAGACCAGTCCGCTTCATCCAGACCTGCTGTTTTACCATGTTAGCGACGACTCCACAAAGCTTTACCTGCAAATTTATACCGACGAGCTACTTTTTACTCGCCAAAGTCCGGATGCACCATTCACCTCGAATTTAAGTATTGATTTATTCTTCACCTCGACCAAAGACACTGTGCAATTCAAGCAGACAATCGTTGCGGAGGAAGATTTACGAAAGGTCATTGTTACACAAGTCATACCCTTCAAGAAGCAGTTGAAAACCAAATGTATTGTGCGCATTCGTGATGAAAACAGGAAATGGGAAGAGCGGATGGATGTTGTGATAGAGAAAACGGATGCTCCTACCCGACAGGATTTTTTACTTATTCGTGTTGGTAGCAAAAATCCCTTTTTCGGAAATAACATTTCACAGGGCAGCGCCGTCGATATTCAATCAGCTCGGTTTCCGCGCGAGTTGAACATCAATCATTGGACACCTGATATCAACCTTCCACCTCCCCCCTATTCAGAAGCCAAAATTATTTTACCTGATGAAAAAGAATTTGACAGAAAGTTACTCGTAGGAAATACGCAGAACATTGAAACAGGCATTTACAGTGTCTATTGCGATTCCAGTTTTGTCTTCTCCATATTCGGTCGAGAGTCAGCCTACCCGCGAATAAAAACAGTAGCAGGGATGGTGAATAGTTTGCGATACATCAGTTCTCGAAAAGAATACGAACGCATACAAAGCAGCAATTACCCTAAAGTTGGATTAGACGAATTTTGGATAGACTGTGGAGGATCGAAGGATAAAGCCCGCTCATTGATCAAGAATTATTATCGCCGCGTTGTAGAAGCCAACAGGAGTTTTTCTTCGTATGCAGAAGGCTGGAAGACCGATCGTGGATTGGTTCATGTTGTTTTTGGTAACCCGAACAAGATCAAGAAAAGCACAGACACCGAAACGTGGATTTATGGAGAAGAGAACAACGTAAGCAGCGTATCGTTTACCTTTGCCAAAATTTCGACTAAACACAGCGACAACGAGTTTCGATTGATTCGCAATCCACTTTACCGCAGTTATTGGGACAGGGCGGTAACAGCGTGGAGAAATGGAAGGGTATTCCTAGATTAGATATGGTTAACGACGACTTATTATTTGGTTGGCACCCCGTGCTAGAAGCATTGGAAACAGGCGCTGACTTGCAAAAGATATTGCTTTTGCAGGGCTTGAGAAACGAGAAATCGAATCAGGTATTGGCCCAAGCAAAAGAGCTTGAGATACCTGTGCAATTCGTTCCTCAGCAGAAGCTTGACCGCATTACCCGAAAAAACCATCAAGGAATTATTGCTTTCGGATCCCCGATTACCTTCGCCAATTTAGAGCACCTGACAAGTGATTTATACGACAAGGGCATCATGCCGCGATTCTTGGCTTTTGATGGCATAACAGACGTCCGCAATTTCGGAGCTATTTGTCGCACCGCGGAGTGTTTTGGAATTGACGCTGTAATTGTACCTTCAAAAGGAATGGCTCCAATTAACGATGAAGCCGTCAAATCGAGTTCAGGCGCCTTGTTGCGACTTCCTGTTTGTCGCGTTTCGCATTGGGGTCAAGCATTGAAGTTTCTTATGGACGCCGGTATTCCGCTTATTGGAATGACCGAAAAAGCCTCGGATTTGCTCGATAAATCGCAGTTCGGTTCGCCGATGTGCATGGTTTTAGGAAACGAAGAAACGGGACTGTCTCCAGAAACTTTACGTGTATGCGATCGCCTGGTTCGAATTCCAATGCCAGGAGATATTTCTTCACTGAATGTTGGCGCTGCAGCAGCGATAGCGTTATATATCGCAAGTACTTCACAACTTGATATTTAGATTTGGGAAATTGAATCGTATCCCTATCTTATTTTTTAGCATCTTTGTCCATTGGAAAAAGCGTTTTTCTTAATTAACAACCAACACCAACAACCTGTCATGAAAGGGACTCTACTCACCCTCGCCCTTTGCAGTGCCTTGATGTTTACTGCATTGCTATTGGCAACATCAGTTGCTGCGCAATCTTCTGGCTCCGGAAATCTTGAATTTATTGTCGAAGTTTCTGGTATTACACCTGAAAAGTACGCCGATGCTGTTCGCTCAACGCGTTTAAAAAACGACATTTCTATCTCTGAAGCCTGCGTACCTGCGGAACTCATTGTTATCAATGTGATTCAAGGAAGTCGAAGTTTAGAAGAAGTAAAGACCTACATCGCAGATGTAATAGGGTCTTCAACATCACTTCAGGTAGCCATTCGCACCGACCTCGACAAGCCAGCATTCAGCGATAAATGTCGCGCGAAGCGACTAGGCCTCAATTAATTAAGAAACCCTTAGAAACTTCATTTCATGAAGAATTTCAACCTTTTTCAAAGGCTTCTCATCTTATCTATTCTATTGACCGGGTACCAATTGAAAGCCCAATTGACGGTCGACATTAGCCAAACGCCCTCAGAAATGGTGCAAAACCTTGTGGGGACTGGAATAGAAATATTTAACGTTACTGCAACAGGGGCTCCTGGCAGTTATGGTTATTACACCTCGGTAGGTACAGAAATCGGTAACAGCGAAGGCTTGTTGCTGACAACAGGACGAGCCATAAACGCCATTGGTCCAAACGACGAAACAGGTTTACCTCAGATTTCGGGGAGCACATGTTTAAATTGTGACCAATACGACAACGGCTTCATGGGAAGTCCGCTGCTGACTGCCGCTAACGGTGGCCTTACAACTTGGGATGCCTGCACGATAGAATTCGACATCGTTCCGCAGGGAGATTCAATTCGATTCAACTTCACTTTTGCTTCTGAAGAATACCTCGAATGGGTTGGATCGTCGTTTAACGATGTTTTTGGGTTCTTTATCAGCGGACCTGGAGTAGGCATTGATCAGAACATCGCCTTGATACCTGGCACTGCAGACCCTGTAGCCATCAACTCGGTAAACAACATTGACAACACCCAGTATTTTTACAACAACCAAAACCCATTGGGACTTGGTATACAATATGATGGACTAACAGTAGGCTTGCGCGCTGCTATCGGAAACGTTCAATCGTGTGAAATTTACCACCTCAAGTTGATTATTGCTGATGGGTCAGACAGACTTTATGACTCAGCAGTATTCATTAACCAGATCGAATCAAATCCACTTACCATCACCACTTCTACAGAAGGTGGTACAGACTTCATGATTGAAGATTGTAACAACGGTACTGTTTTGTTTGAAAGCACTTTTGTGCCGGTTACGGATCTCGAAGTAAGTTTTGCACTTGACGGCGATGCCGAATTTGGTGTAGACTACACAACCGTTCCTGATTTGACTCCATTCTTGGATTTGGTGAACAACTATTATACGCTTGTAATACCGGCGGGGCAGACATCCATTAGTTTTGAGATCATTCCTATTTCTGATGGATTGCTAGAAGGAACCGAGATTGTGAACATCACATTGGTAAACCAACTGTGTGAAGGTTTTGAATTCCAAAGCTCTGTTGACTTTGAAATCATTGATGAGTTGACGGTAGACATCACTCCTGCCACCAGCACCATTTGCAATGGTCAATGTGTAACGTTAACAGCAGATGCAATCACCGGTGGACTATCATCCTTTGAATGGTCGCCATCTTCAGAAGTTTCAGACCCATCATCACTTATTGTTGATGTTTGTCCGTCTGTAACTTCGACATATACGCTGACCTCAACCGTTGCTAACTGTGTTGTATCGGCTTCAGCCACTGTAAACGTAACAGCCCCGAACCTTGCTTTCAACGTTACCAACGTAACGTGTATTGACGGAGCAACGGGTGCAATTGATTTGACAGTAACCGATGCAACTGAGCCTATAACGTATGAGTGGACATTAACAGGCAATATCGTTTCGATCGATGAAGATCCGTCAGGATTGGTGGAAGGCACCTATTGCGTAACCATTGTTGACGCTGTGGGATGCACCAATTCGGGCTGTGTAGAGGTTATCGAAGATCAAGTTTTGAATTTGGTTGATGTTAACTTCTCGAGTTTTTCATGTTTCCCAATCAGCTGCAATGGCGCATGCGATGGATCGATCACTGTAGATGTTGTAGGAGGAACCGGACTGTATACTTATGTATGGGTTGACGCTTTGGACAACGTTGTTGGCAACGCTGCAACAGCTATCGACTTGTGCGCAGGTGATTACACAGTAACTGTAACGGATGCTTTGGGTTGTGAAGTAACCGAAACGTATACCGTTCAGGAGCCTGATGTTCTTGAAATTGATGTTCTAGGCACAATAGACATTCTTTGTAATGGGGCCGAAACAGGTTTAGCAACAGTCACCTCAACCGGTGGATGTGCGCCGTACTTCTACAATTGGAGCCACGATGCTAACTTGAATACTCCCGTAGCAACAGGATTAGGTGCCGGAGTTTTCACTGTCACAGTGAACGATATGAATGGGTGTGCAAGCGCTGGAAGTGTAACAATCACAATCAATCAGCCAGGAGATCCAATTGACGTTATTGTAAACTCTGTAACAACTTACCCTGGTGGATACAATGTTTCTTGTCTGGATGCAAACGACGGCGGAGTAGACATCACCATCACAGGTGGAACACCTGGCTATTTTGTTACATGGTTAAACAATGATACGCAAGACACCTTTTTCCTTGAAGATCTCGCGAATGCGCCATGTGGAAACTATACGCTAATTGTTGTTGACAGCAACGACTGTACGTTTACTACAGACATCGAATTGACTTGCGTGCCCGACTGGCAAGTTACTGCTATTACTGTTCCGAACGCCTGTGGAGACCCGAATGGTGGAAATGGTGAAATCGCTTTGAGTATTTTTGGTTCTCACGGAGGTCCATATACAGTAACTTGGAACGGACCAAGTTGTCCGTGCACCGGCCCAACCATCACCAACCTAAATTCCGGTAACTACGTTGCGACCATAACTGACGTCAACGGTTGTCAAACCCTATTGAGTGTAAACGTAGGAACAAACGACCAGTTCAATATTACAGAGACAGTAACGGATGCCGATTGCGGTGGTGCTTGCACAGGAAGTATAGAGTTGGATCTTACTCCTGCTGTGGTAGACAATATTTCATGGACCAGTTCAAACGGATTTGTATCGAACGACGAAGACATATTCGATTTGTGTGCTGGCACATATGCTGTTACCATAACACTTGGCACATGTGAAGAAACCTTTGTATTCACCGTTAATGAGCCTACACCTATTACTGTAGACTTCATTGATATCGTTCCTCCGATATGTTTCGGACAAAACAATGGAAGTGTGACAGCCGACGCATCAGGAGGCACAGGGCCGTACACATACGAATGGACACCTTCAGTAGATTGTTTCTTTGCTGGATCATCGAATGCGGGTATTACCAACCTGTTTGAGTGTGTTTACGAAGTAACAGTTACAGACTTCACTGGATGTCAGGTAACGGAATCGATCTTCTTGGATGCGCCGCAGGTTATGGACATCTTTGTTTCTACATCACTTTTCAACGGCGGATACAACATTTCTTGTCCGGGTGGTAACGACGGACAAATCAGCGTCACCGTTAGCGGAGGAACCCCTGATTGTGCAGGTTTCGCTCCAGAGTGTTACGAATACGACTGGGCGACTTGTGACCCTGTTAACGTTCCTGGAAGTGCTTTCCAAGACGGTTTGATTGCCGGTACCTACTGCGTAGTAGTGACCGACGCCAATGGATGTGTTGCTACTACTCAAATTCCGATTGGTGATCCAGAACCGATAGAAGCTAGCGGAGTAATTTCAGACTACAATGGCTTCGGTGTTTCTTGTAATGGCGTTTGTGACGGATTTATCACTCCAAACATCACTGGCGGGACAGATGAATACGTTGTTTACGAATGGATTACTGGAGACATCGGCGATAACGATCCTGAGGCAATAACTTTGGTTGATTTATGTGCAGGAGTTTATGAATTGCGTGTGGTAGACACCAATGATTGTGAGAACATCATTTCGTTTGAACTTACTGAGCCCGCTCCTATTGAGGTAACGGTAGATAACGTAAACAACGTTACATGTTACTTGGGTATTGATGGAAGCATTTCAGTAACAGCTACAGGTGGCACCGAGCCTTATGACTACGATTGGAACAACGGAGCTTTTAACGGTAACGTTTTGGTGAACTTGACAGGTAACACCTATAACTTGGTGGTTACAGATGACAACGGATGTACGGTTGAAGAAACAGTTATTGTAACTCAGCCAGGACCGTTTACAGTGACCCTAACGGTGCCTGTGTTGGAAGGCACACCCTTCGACATCCCATGCAATGGAGAAAATACAGGAAGCATTAACACCGTAATTCAAGGAGGCACTCCAAACTATTTCATTAACTGGTCAGGACCGGGTGTTGTAATGCCAACGGCTCAAAACCAAACAGATTTGACGGCAGGCACCTATACCATTATTGTTACCGATAACAACGGATGTACAACAGGTGGCAGTGTGACATTGACAGAGCCTAGTGAGCCATTGCTGATTTCTTCAGATGTCAGTTTGTATCCGAATGGATTGCAAATCAGCTGCTTTGGAGCTTGCGATGGATTCGTAGACTTGACAGTTAGCGGAGGCGTTGAGCCATATACTTTCCTCTGGGAAATCAACAACAACGGAGGTGAATTTGCTCTTACAGAAGATATTGCTGATGTATGCGCCGGACATTATGAAGTATTGGTTTCAGATGCCAATGGATGCAGTGAGCTTTTGATTTTTGACTTGCTTCAGCCTGACCCGATTGTGATTACTCCTACCCTTTCAGATTACAACGGATTTAATTTTTCTTGTCCGACATCTTGTGATGGCGAAGTCACCATCGATGTAACAGGCGGTGAGGCTCCAGTAAGTGTTGAATGGTTTATCGACAACATCAGTGGTGGTGGCGGATTTACGCAGACTGGTCTTTGTCCAGGACAAACCGTCTCTGTTACCGCAACAGATGCATTGGGTTGTACAACTACCCTGGAAATTGTTTTAACGGCTCCAGACGAGATTGTTTTCAATGAAACAGTTTCTCAGATCACCTGTTTTGGTGAAGTAGATGGAAGCATCGTTACCAACGTTACGGGAGGCACGGGATCTTATACATATACATGGACTCCAGACTTCGGCAATGTGACTGAGATTTCAGGATTGAACGAAAACCCATATTGTTTGGACATTGAAGACACCAATGGGTGCACAGCATCAATGTGTTGGGATATTATAGAGCCAGCCATGATAGGAGCAACATTGACTTCTACCGATGCAAGTTGTGGCCTATGTGATGGAACTGCAACCTTGGCAATTTCAGGAGGCACAGCACCATTCCAAGTTGAATGGCAAGGACCAACAGCCATTGGAGACGACGAAGTTTCAGCAACCGATTTGTGTGAAGGCGCCTATACAACGGCAATTACCGATGCTGGAGGTTGTACTGTAACTGTTTCAACAACCATAGACGGACAACTCGCAATGGTTTTGAATCTTACAGCTACATCACCACTTTGTTTTGGCGATTGCGACGGCAGCATTGATGCAACACTTACCAACGGCACGGCTCCTTTAACAATTGAGTGGGTTGATGCAAGTGGCGATGTTATCTCTAGCGAAGAAGACCTTTCTGATTTATGCAACGGCACCTTTACTATTACAGTAACCAGTGCAGACGGATGTGAAGTATCAGGATCATCTGCCATTATAGAGCCTACTGCATTGACCATAAACGCAGAGATTACAGAATACGAAAACGGTTATAATGTAAGTGTTTTGAACGGCACCGACGGGGAAGTTGTGACCAACGTTGCAGGAGGTACACCAACCTACGAATACGTTTGGAGTGGCGGTACCACTGCTGTTCCAGACGGCACTGAAAGTCCGAACAACCTTGGAGCTGGCACATACCAATTGATGATCACAGACGCCAATGGCTGCATGGTTGACACCACAATTGTAATTACAGGTCCAGATGATTTGACCTTACCAACAGGACTTTCTCCTAACGGCGATAACCAGAATGATTTCTATGTTATTCTAGGCATAGATGGATATCCGGTGAATACATTCAAAGTGTTCAACCGTTGGGGCAATCTTGTTTATGACAAGACGAATTACAACAACGAATGGTTTGGACAAAACAACAGTGGTGAACCGCTGCCAGATGGCACATACTTCGTGGTTTTCGAAGCGGGAAGTCGTCAATTTGGAACTTACGTAGACTTAAGAAGATAAACGCATATGAAAAGGATAATCCTTCTTGCTATAATGATCATCTCAGGGCTAACAACGATAGCCCAGCAGGAAATGATGGTCAGCCATTACATGTTTAATGGCCTGCTTTTGAACCCTGCCTACGCAGGCACCCACGATTATTTCACGGCCACAGCGCTGCACCGCAGTCAGTGGGTGAAATTCGACGGCGCACCTGTTTCTCAAATCATTTCCATTGACGGGCCGATAGCCAACAAACGGTTGGGTATAGGATTGTTGATTCACAACGATCAGATTGGTATCATCTCTCAACAGGATGTAGCAGCGAACATTGCCTACCACCTTCCAGTTGGAGCTGGAGACTTGTCGTTTGGATTGAAAGCTGGAATTGGAAGTTATTCCGCCCGATTGAATGATGTCATCATTTGGGATCAGGCTGATCAGGTGTATGCTCAAAACAATCTCCAAGGTCAGATCATCCCTAAATTTGGATTCGGGTTGTACTACCACACCCAGAAGTTCTATGCTGGCATATCGGTGCCGATGATTTATTCATTGGACGACAAGATTTTGTTGGAGAACTCTACTACTTCAGACTACTTCAAACAACACTATTACTTCAATTCAGGGTATGTCTTTGAACCATCTGTGAACGTTGCCATTAAGCCAAGCATCTTGGTAAAGTATTTGGCAAACGCTCCGGTAGAAGTTGATTTGAACTGTAACTTTCTGCTCTACCACCGATTGTGGTTGGGTGCTGGATACAGAACGGGCGATGCATTGATCGGAATGATTGAATACAACATTACTCCTCAACTGCGCGCAGGATACTCTTACGATTATACCTTAACCGACATCAATAATTACTCTAGCGGATCGCACGAGATCATGTTAGGGTTTGATTTCGGAAAAGACATAGAGATCAAGAAACGCTCACCTAGATATTTCTGATCATGATGAAAACAGTATATAGAATTCTACCCCTTGCACTGGTAATTGTTTTTCTTGGCTCTTGTGCTAAGATGAATATCAAGGATGGTACAGCAGCATACAACAACCTTCGTTATCAAGACGCCATTACTTTGTTGGAGAAAGGATTGACGAAAGTTGAAGATGAAAATGCTCGCAGAATGTTAGCGAGTGCCTATATGAAAACGAACGACTTTCAGAAAGCGAAGGAAAACTACAGCATTTTGAATTCGAGCACAGGCAATACCGATACCGACAGGTTGAACTACGGCATGTCGTTAATGCAAACCGGAGACTACCAAGGTGCTACCGAAGTTTTTAATGGCATTCTATCTCGCGACCCAGGCAATTCAGTTGCGCAAAGCTTAAAGTCTTCATGCAAGAAAATAGCCGACTATAAAGCCGACTCTGCCCGCTATGAAGTTTCTCCAGTTATGCTCACAGGTGTAACAGCGGCCTACGCGCCAGCTCTTTCAGGTAACAAAATGCTGTTTTCTGGAGCTGTTGGTAAAATGGGTGAGCAAGATAAGTATAGCGGTTTGGGGTTCACCGACCTTTATTCTTCTACCAACAACGGTGGAACATGGTCAGCTCCCGCCAAAGTAGAAGGTGTGAACAGCAAATACCACGATGGTATCGCCACAATTTCACCTGATGGAAACACCATGATCTTGACCCGTAGCAACTACGAGAGAAAGAATCGCCTCGGGAAAAATGGAGAAAATGAAAATGAAATGCAGTTGTACACCTCTACCAAAAATGGTGAGGGCAAGTGGATGGAACCGCTTATCATGCCGTTCTCTGATGGCAACTACATGTATGCTCACCCGCACTTCTCTGCAGATGGCAATACCCTTTACTTCTCGTCAGACATGCAAGGAGGTTATGGAGGTATGGACCTTTATAAGGTGACCATGGTAAATGGTGCCTGGGGCAAACCAGAAAACTTAGGTGGAGATATCAACTCACCAGGAAATGAATTGTTTCCATCGATGCGCGGACAAGATTCACTGTATTTCTCTTCGAATGGTCAGCAGACCATAGGCGGACAAGACATTCTTTATGCTGTGAAGAAAGGCAATGGTTGGAATGGTCCATTTCACCTACCCTATCCAATCAATACAGCTTCCGACGACTTTGGGGTGGCATTTGTACCTGGAACATCAACAGGTTACTTTTCATCAGATCGTGCAGGCAATGATCAAATATACTCGTTCATTGAGAACGATATGACTTTTACTTTAAAGGGACTGGTAACGCAGCAGCTTTCTGGAGATCCGTTGGAAAAGGCAACGATAATCGTTACCAACTTGACAGATGGCACCGAAGAGCGCTTTGAAACAGACGATATCGGCATGTACGAGTTGAAGCTACTTCAGGGAAAAGACTACACCATTCGTGTTGAAAAAGACGGATTCTTTTCCTCGAATGAATCTGTTTCAACAAAGAACAAGTCAACCGGCGAAGACATTCAGTTGAATGTTGGATTGCTTGAACTTTCAAATCCTGAAGGATCAACAGCAAACAACCCTGGAGGGAACGATAATGGCTCTGGAAACGGAAGCGAAAATGGAAACGGAAATCAGTCTGGTGTCCCAAGTGGTGTAGATAAAAACGCACCGTATCAGATACCAAACATTCTATGGGATTACAACAAATGGAATATTCGAACCGACGCAGTACCTTATTTGAACTACGTTGCCAAACTTTTGAAAGACAATCCAGAATTAAAAGTAGAGATTGCGTCGCACTGTGACAGTCGTGGTAGTGATTTTTACAATGAGCAGTTGTCGCAAAAGCGCGCAAAGGCAGTTACCGATTACTTGGTTACCAAAGGTGTTCGCAGATCGATGCTTACGAGCAAAGGTTATGGCGAATCGAAATTGCTCAACAAATGCTCTGATGATGTGCCATGTTCTGAAGAACAACATCAAATAAACAGACGGACAGAATTCACGGTGATCAGTATTACCAAGAATTAAAAAAAAGCTGCCCAATTGAGGCAGCTTTTTTTTTGCTTAGTATCTAGAGGATATCTAAGGCTATTAAGAAAAATGCATCATCTGCATCTTAGTGCACAGCCTTCATTTTTGGCTCTTTTACCTTTGAGTCGATCCATTTTATAAAGTCAAAATACTTTAGAACAATGCGATCTTCAGGTCCCAACACCATAGGCTCAAGCTCTTCTTTGAATCGCATGAAGATGGCAGACCTTTCATCGATACTTGTGGTGCGAATCAATTTACGCATGTAGTCGATAACCAATTTCTCCAAAAGGTAGTCGCGCTGACGCTTCGACAGATAACGCTGCGTGCTCTTCGTGATGTACTCAAGCAAATCGTAGTTACCCAGTTCGTAGTGTATCACCAAGTTGAACAGACGAGCGTATGAATAGATGTCTTGACGCAATGTTGACTCATTGTCGTTCAATACCTTGTTCAACCAAAACAACGATTTACTGAACTGACCTGCCTCGAAATACAAATAGGCAATTTGGTATGAAAACGACAACACCTGCTCCTTGTGGAACTTCCCTTCAAAATCACCGATCTCCTCCTCAATTGCGTTTACCAGCGCCAGTCCTTTGTCATACTCCTCGGTCAAACGACAAATTTGCAATTCGGAGATATTTGCATGCTTGAAAATCGTGTTTTGAACATCGGTATTTCTAAAGCCGTTCTCATCGCTCTTTGCCTTCATTTCAGCAATTACCTCTCGCGCTGCACTGTACCGTTTCGCATCGATATGGCACGCGATGATGTTGTTCATCGTTCTGACATAACGCTTCGCAAGATCTTGCTTGATGCGCTCATTTTTGTCCAATATGTCTTTCACCTTTTCGAACTTCGACAATGCAGTCGTATAATCGCCTGCTGCCAAATGGCAGAACCCCTGCGTGTAATAGCAAATGGTTGCTGCACGATGTGACAGTGCAGTGTTCTTGCCTACAATCAATTGGTTACTTGCGATCTCATCAACTAAACTCCGATCATCTTCATTACGCGCAAATCCGCCGCTTCTGAAAACATAGTTGATCTTTGAATACAGCACGTGATAGGCAGCAAGGTTTCGCAACTTATCAATAACCTCTTGCTCTTCTTTTATCAGCGTATCCAGATCTTTTGTGAATTTCCCATCTTCCAACGCCTCTTCCAACAGCATCTTCTCCCAATTGATCAGCTCAAATAGGTAGTAAAATTTCTCATAGTCGATGGCTTGTTTCTTCGCCCGCATGAGAAACTTATTGCATTCCTTAAAAAGCGCTTTGTTATAGAGAATTTCAATGTTCTTGATTTCTTGCTTTAGCTGAGAACTCACTGAATTATCGGCGTGGTATGCCCGTAAACTCTTCAAAATCAGCTTGTACAAATGATTCTTCTCTGAAGGAAAATGCTTTATAAAGGTCTCCTTCTTGAACAAGTTCTTCAGCACATTCTCATCGTACTCATCTTGTTTGTCGATGGCATCAAAAATCTTCAAATAATTTTTGTCGCCCGTTTGTAGCGACGACGACAACTTAAAAAACCGCTTTTCGCTTTTCGTCAGCGACTTGACCAGATCGAAGAGCTCATTTGATGGCTTCATAGGAATTCAAGGTATAACAGTGTCTAGCTTCAATCAAAAGGAATTCAAAGGATCTCACTCCGCAAATCACAAATGATAGGTTTCCAATGATGAATACTACAAAGATGTGTTTAATACCCCTACTTTACATGAAAAATAATTTGGATGGTGTATTTTTAAACGTCGTAAAAATACCCGTATGAGATGAGTTTAAATGTCTTTTACGACTGCTACCCGCAAATTACCTGCGCGAAAGGAATCCTCTATAATCGATATAAAGATATGCGTATCAGCATTTACATCCTCACTTCGTTGGTCATCTGTATGGTGTCGTTAAGCATGAACGGACAGCAATCAACATGCAAGCATAGACATCATAATCTACGATCATTTAGTGGAGCAGAAAGAAGCGACACTGTTGATGTGAAGCATTACGACATCGCCCTTGATTTCACACAAGCAAGTGCGCTTATCATCAAAGGAGTTTGCACAGTGACCGTTGAACCCCTCATGGTGGTTGACCAACTTGTATTTGATTTTCAAGGATTGACAGTAGATAGCATCCACATTGCCAATACGCTTTGCACTTTCGATCAATCGTCTGTGCTTCTGGTGATACAAACCCCCAGTTCGTTGATTGCTGGAGAAGAAGTGGATGTAGATTTTCACTACCACGGACAGCCTCAGCAGGATCAATCGGGCTGGGGCGGGTTCTACTTTTCTAACAGCTATGCTTTCAACTTAGGCGTTGGTTTCGACGCCGACCCGCACTCGTTCGGACGTGTTTGGCATCCCTGCTTCGATAATTTTGTTGAACGCGCGAGTTATACCCAAAGGGTTTTGACATCGGACAATAAGACAAGCTACTGCGGCGGAGTATTGATTGAAGAGACGACCATGAGCGACAGCACATTGCGTGTTTGGGAATTGGAAGCTACCATACCTGCCTACTTGGCGAGTGTAGCCACAGGTAACTACGTGCATGCATCGCGGAATTTTGAAAGTATGACCGGTGATGATATACCTGTATGGCTAGCCGCATTGGCTGGCGACACCTTGGATATGACCAACTCTTTTCAAAATTTGATACCCGCTTTGGAGGCCTTCGAAACAGACTTTGGCCCATATCGTTGGCCACGTGTTGGATACGTAGCTGTGCCTTTTTCTGGCGGCGCCATGGAGCACGCTTGTAACATCGCCTACCCCCTATTTGCTGCAAATGGAAACCTAACCTACCAAACTTTGATGGCGCACGAATTGGCGCACCATTGGTGGGGTGATTTGGTGACGTGTTCTACCCAAGAAGACATGTGGCTAAACGAAGGCATGGCCTCATTCTGCGAGGCACTATTTGTTGAAGCCGTTGATGGTTACGACAGCTACATCGAATATGTCCGCGACAACCACAAAGACGTCCTATTGTTTGCCCACCAGCGCGATGGCGCGCGCCTTCCTGTTTCTGGCATCTCGCATGAATACACCTACGGCGACCATGTGTACAACAAAGGTGCCGACGTGGCTTACAACCTGCGTACCTACCTCGGTGATGACTATTTCCCTTTGATGACAGCTTTTTTGGAGGATCATCAGTTCAGTGATGTCTCGAGTGAAAATTTGCGCGACTACCTGCAAAATGGAACATCAGCCGATCTCACCTCCTTTTTCGACAATTGGATTTTCGCGCCGGGCTTTCCTGAATTTCGCGAAGCGGATGTAGAACGTATCGACAATGGAGACGGCACTTTCACGGTAAACTATTCGATTGAACAGTACCTGCACTATGCGCCATCGCTGTACCAAAATGTACCCCTCGAAATCTCGTTTCTAGGAGCTACTGGGGAGGTGGTTAACATAGACGTTATTGTTAGCGGTGAAAGCACATCATTCACTGAAACATTGGATTTTGAGCCCATTCAGGTTATCCCCAATCGAAACGACAAACTCAGCGAAGCGATGTTAGCCGAAGAGATTTCCATTGAATCTGAAGGCATAAAACAATTCAATTACTGCGATTTCAGGGTAGATGTTGATGTCTTACCAGCGCCGCTTAGCCTACGTGTAGAAAACCACTGGGCAGAAGCCGACAACCCAAGTCAACCCGAATACCGAATTTCTCCCGATCGTTTTTGGCGTGTTCGCGGACAGTTTGCAGAAGGCTTTCAAGGGACAGGTAGAATGCGCATGTATGGCGTGCCTTCAGCTACCAATTATTTCGACCCTTTACTATCGGAAGAATTAATGGCTCTGAATTACACCGAAGATAGCTTGATTGTTGTCTACCGAGAGAACAACCAGATGCCTTGGGTTGCCTTGAATACGAGCATCAACACCCAAGGCGTAGACAACAATTTTCAGTGTTATGCAGATTTCAGCATGATGGGCAGCGGAGACTATGCCTTGGCCTATGCTACAGGCGAGACAGGTGTGCATGGAGCAGAAGAAAGCCACCAAGTGCTATACCCAAATCCCGCCTCTGAGTTTATAAACCTCGGCACTCCTGCCGGCCAGCCATTTACAATCATTGATCAGTCAGGCAAGCTTGTACTATCGGGAACCACATCAAATCAGATAGATGTCCGCACGCTTGCTGCTGGAACATACACCCTCGTTATTTCCGGCAAGTCGTATTCCTTTATTAAAAACTGAGGCTTTATTCTGTCGCCTCACACGGCGGATGGCGTGCACAAGGGCGGAGGTGGAAAGCCCGGAACGCAGTGAGGACTTGCAGCCGCAGACCGACCCCGCATGCGAAAGAATGCTATAAAATTAAGCGAAAGACGGGGTTGTGCCCAAAAGACATCAATGCACCTTAATTAATTTGAAAGAGCGATCACCGATAAGTAAAAAGTAGATGCCAGAAGTGAGATTCGAGACATCCCAATGCGATGAGTAGTCTATATTTTCGCTTTTTATTTCCTGACCACAGACATCAACCAAACGCACCAATTGAGGATTTTCAACCTGAATATTCACTGCATTCACGCATGGATTTGGGAACACCTGCACGTGAGAATAAGCCTCATGCACGTTGGTCACCATCAGCACATCGGATTCGCCGCGACAACCGAACTCATCGAGCACCGTTGCGATGTAGTTGCCATCACCAACCAGATCAATGCACATTGTATTTGCCCCAATGATTGGGCTATTTTCGTAAAACCATTCAATGCTTGACGCACTTGCTTCGAGGCAAACCTCGTTTGAAACATCATTGAAGAAGATGACCGGCATTGGCGTTGGATGCACGACCAACTCTGTCCCTACTCCCGAATTGATTTCTAATCCGGGACACAGCACAGGAAAAACCGAAGCGGTGTATGTCCCCGCCTGAGCGACCTCTAGCGTTGGAGAATCGATACCCAGCGGACTACCATCGCGGTACCATTCGTAAGAACCTACAGTACCGATAATTTGAAAAACTGTCGATTCACCCTCGCAGATGCTTGTTGTTTCAGTCTGCACGGTGGTAGGTACAAAGACGTAGGAATCGATGAAAATGAGATTTGAGATATCGGTGCAGCCATCGAGGGACACTTCGCACCAGTAGAAAAAGTACGTTGCCGATAACGCAGAAATCTCAATAATATTGTTTGTTTCCCCAGCTATCAATTCAGTTTCCAGCGTTAAAGCTGATTGTCGGTACCATTGATACGAATCAAAAGAAGGGCCTGTTGAGAGGAACTCAGAAGATTCAGGGCACATGATTAGCGTCTCACCTTGATCGATAAGAGCTGTGAACGGACAAGGACCATTGGAAGCATTGACGTTTGTCACCAGAAGTGACAGCCACATCACGGTGAAAATAATTCTCATTGCAGGAGTATTACGGAGAAAAAGTAAACTTTTCGTCCGTAATACTACGTGCAACGATTTGTGCAACCTTGCAACCCTACAAGATAATTACTTGCGGAAATTACGTCCTGGGTAGTAGGCAAGATTGCCCAGTTGTTCTTCGATGCGAAGCAACTGGTTGTATTTTGCGATTCTATCGGTACGAGAAGCTGAACCCGTTTTGATTTGGCCTGTATTCAATGCCACAGCAAGATCAGCGATGGTTGTATCTTCAGTTTCACCTGAGCGGTGACTCATAACAGCCGTGTACTTATTTTTGCGTGCAAGGTTTACCGCATCGATGGTTTCTGTGAGAGACCCGATTTGGTTCACCTTCACGAGAATTGAGTTTGCGATATTTTGGTCGATTCCTTGTTGAAGACGTTGCGTGTTCGTTACAAACAAATCGTCGCCTACCAGTTGCACCGATGAAGCCAAGCGCTCGGTCATCAGTTTCCATCCATTCCAATCATCTTCAGCGAAACCATCTTCGATGCTAGCGATCGGGTATCTTTTGCACCAATCGGCCCAGAAATCTACCAATTGTACCGACGTCAAGTCTTCACCTGTTGATTCGAAGTGGTACAAGCCCGTTTCAGCATTGTAGAATTCAGACGATGCGGCATCCAGCGCGATGAGGATATCATCACCGGCCTTGTAGCCAGCAGCATCAATGGCCTGCATCACAACTTCCAATGCTTCTTCGTTTGATTGAAGATTTGGTGCAAAACCACCTTCATCACCCACATTTGTAGAGTGTCCTTTCTTCTTCAAAACCGCTTTGAGGTGATGGAATATTTCAGTTCCCATGCGCAGTCCTTCGGAGAATGTAGGCGCACCGACCGGCATGATCATAAATTCTTGGACATCGATTTTATTGTCTGCATGCGATCCACCGTTGAGGATGTTCATCATCGGCACAGGCAGCGTATTGGCGGAAACACCGCCGATGTAGCGGTACAAAGGTTGACCGATTGTTTCAGCAGCAGCTTTCGCCACAGCCATAGAAACACCGAGAATGGCATTTGCGCCCATCACCGACTTGTTTGGCGTCCCATCGATAGCGATCATTGCTCTATCGATTAGGTTTTGGTCGAAGATGTAGGCACCATTCAATTCTTCATTCAACGTCGTATTGACGTTTTCTACAGCCTTAAGGACACCTTTTCCGAGGTAGCTCCCTTTATCGTTGTCGCGCAATTCAACCGCTTCATGAATACCTGTAGAGGCACCAGAAGGCACAGCTGCTCGACCAAGAACACCTTGATCAGTAATTACATCAACTTCAACAGTTGGGTTCCCTCGAGAATCTAGTATCTGACGGGCAATAATTCGTGCTATTGAGCTCATATTATTTTTCGTTTTTATGGATGTTGATGTTCGATATAAATTGATCAAACAGATATCTTGAATCGTGAGGTCCTGCAGATGCTTCAGGGTGGTACTGCACACTGAACACTGGTTTGGACATCAATTGTATTCCTGCGATTGTATTGTCGTTGAGGTGAATGTGAGTTATTTGCACATTCTGGTTTGCTTCAGCTGCTTCTTTGCTGACAACGAAACCATGATTCTGGGAAGTTATTTCACACTTTCCAGATATTAGATTTTTGATAGGGTGGTTCACACCGCGATGTCCGTTGAACATCTTCTCCGTCTTTAGTCCTTGACTTAGGGCGATCACCTGATGTCCGAGACAAATACCAAACACCGGCACACCCGACTCCACAAGCGTTTGCACTTCAGCGATAACGCCTGGCATAGCTGCTGGGTCACCGGGGCCATTTGAAAGCATGATACCATCGGGTTTTGAGGCCAAGATATCGCTTGCATTTGTATCCATTGGAAACACCGACACATAGCAACCGCGTTCAGTGAGGCAGCGCACAATGTTCGTTTTCACACCAAGATCCAGGAGAGCTACTTTCACTTTTGCGTTAGGGTCGCCGGCATGGTATTGAGATTTTGTTGACACGAAAGAAGACAGTTCCATGCCTTCCATAGAAGGGACATTTTTTGCTAACACGAGCAGCTCTTCGACACTTTTCCCATCGCTACTGATGACAGCATTCATGGCACCTTTCATGCGAATGTGGCGCACCAGAGATCGGGTATCGATATCAGAGATACCTACTACGCCATCTCGTTCGAGGTAATTTTGAAGAGACCCGCTACCACCTGGGCGGCTGAACATATCAGAGAACTTTTTTGTTACAAGTCCTGATATTTTGAGACCATCAGATTCCACTTCGTATTCATGTACACCATAGTTCCCGATATGCGGAGTAGCCATGATGATGATTTGTCCGTAATAGCTTGGATCGGTGAATATCTCTTGATACCCGTACATACCGGTATTGAAAGCTATTTCTCCTTGGGTTGTTCCGATTTTCCCTGTACTAAATCCTTCGAAGACAGTTCCATCTTCTAGCACGAGATGTGCTTTCGAGCGGGTTGGTTCCTGATGCATGATGCAAAGATAGTTTGAAAGGGTGTGGAAATTGGTTTAGAAGTTCACACAAGATTTCCACAGAAAAAAAAAGATGTAAAAAAAGAGGGATGCCAGTAGCATCCCTCTTCGTATGATGATTTAAAAAATCATGCTTTTTCTTCGCTTTCTGCGCCATCGTTTTGTTCAGCAGCGTCGTCGGCAGCGTTTGTCGCTTCATCAGCGGCAGCGCTAGCTTCTTCAGCAGCAGCTTTAACATCAGCAACAGCGGTTTGAGCAGCATCAGCAGCTTTACCACCAGCGCGACGTGTACGACGTGTGCGTGTTTTCTTGGCAGCATCTTTACCGTAGATATCGTTGAAGTCTACGAGTTCGATCATGCACATATCAGCGCTATCTCCTTGACGGAAACCAGTGCGGATGATACGGGTGTAACCGCCTTCTCTCTCGCTAACTTTCGGAGCTACTTCACGGAACAGTTCGGTAACAGCTATCTTGTTTCCAAGGTAACGGAAAACCATACGACGTGAGTGCGTAGAATCTTCTTTAGAGCGGTTGATAAGAGGTTCAACATACTTGCGCAACTCTTTTGCTTTCGCAACAGTAGTAGTGATACGCTTATGTTCGATCAACGAGCAAGCCATGTTTGAAAGCATCGCCTGACGGTGAGCGCTTTTTCTACCAAGGTGGTTAAATTTTTTACCGTGCCTCATTACTATAGGTGTTCAATAAGCCCAAATGCTTATTCAATTATTCTTTATCGAGTTTATACTTCGCCACATTCATTCCGAAGTGAAGTCCCTTGTTATCGACAAGATCTTCAAGTTCAGTGAGTGACTTTTTACCGAAGTTACGGAACTTCAACAGGTCGTTCTTGTTGTAAGAAACAAGGTCACCAAGAGTTTCAATATCAGCGGCTTTTAGGCAGTTCAGTGCACGTACAGACAAGTCCATATCAACCAATTTGGTTTTTAGGAGTTGACGCATGTGAAGAGAAGTTTCGTCAAATTCCTCTGTCTCCGCTTTTTCTTCGCTTTCAAGAGTGATACGTTCATCACTGAAAAGCATAAAGTGGTGGATAAGGATTTTCGCAGCTTCTTGGAGTGCATCTTTCGGAGAAATAGAACCATCACAATCGAGTTCGATCACCAACTTTTCGTAGTCAGTTTTCTGTTCTACACGAAAGTTCTCAATGCTGTATTTCACATTGCGAATAGGCGTGTAGATGCTATCGATTGCGATCGTACCGATAGAGGCATTTTCGTCTTTATTTTCCTCAGCAGGGACATATCCACGGCCTTTGGTAACATTCACTTCCAATTGGATTTTAACACTTGGATCCATGTTACAAAGAACTAGATCTGGGTTAAGCACTTGGAAGGCAGAAGTGAATTTGCCGATATCACCAGCGGTAAGTTGTTCTTGACCGGTGATATTAACTAGTACACGTTCTGAGTCAGAACCGTTGATTTGTTGCTTAAAGCGAACCTGCTTAAGGTTAAGTATGAACTCCGTCATATCTTCTACCACACCCTTCATTGTAGAGAATTCGTGGTCAACACCTTCCATTTTGAAAGAAGATATTGAGAATCCCTCTAGAGAAGAAAGTAGGATACGACGCAGTGCGTTACCGATGGTAATACCGAAACCCGGCTCCAACGGCCTGAATTCAAATTGTCCCTTGAAATCATCTGATTCGAGGAGGATGACTTTGTCTGGTTTCTGAAAATCTAGAATGGCCATTGTGTGGGTTTTATTATTTCGAGTACAATTCGACGATGAGTTGTTCCTTGATCGGCTCAGGAATCTGGTCACGGGTAGGTACATTCAAGTACGAACCAGTCATGCTAGCAGCATTCCAATCTAACCAATCGTAGCGCTTGTTGTTAGCAGACAGCGAGTTGGTGATTGCCTCAAGAGACTTTGATTTCTCACGTACGCTTACAGTATCACCTGGACGCAAGTGGTATGAAGGGATATTCACAACGCTACCATTCACAGTGATATGACGGTGAGAAACGAGCTGACGAGCAGCGCGACGAGTTGTAGCAATGCCCAGACGGAAAACAGTGTTGTCTAGACGTGCTTCACAAAGTTGGAGTAGGTTTTCACCTGTGATTCCAGACTTAGAAGATGCTTTTTTGAACAGGTTCGAGAACTGACGTTCAAGAATTCCGTAGATATATTTTGCCTTTTGCTTCTCAGCAAGTTGAACAGAATATTCAGATTGTTTCGAACGACGCTTGCTAGGTCCGTGTTGCCCAGGAGGGTAATTACGACGCTCTAGAGCTTTGTCAGGTCCGAAAATTGCTTCGCGAAAGCGACGAGCAACTTTGGATTTGGGTCCGCGATATCTTGCCATTTCCTTTAAATTCTTTAATACAGGTGATTAAACTCTTCTACGTTTAGGAGGACGGCAACCGTTGTGCGGTAGCGGAGTCACATCCATGATTTCAATAACCTCGATACCGAGGTTGTGAATGGTTCTGATTGCCGATTCACGACCAGCACCAGGACCTTTCACGAACACATTTACTTTGCGCAAACCGAGGTCAAAAGCCTCTTTACCGCAATCTTCTGCGGCAACTTGCGCTGCGTAAGGAGTGTTCTTCTTAGATCCACGGAAACCCATCTTTCCAGCAGAAGACCATGTTATCACCTGTCCTTGGTTATTTGTCAAGGAAATGATGATGTTGTTAAAAGAAGCTTGGATGTGTGCTTCACCTGAAGCGTCTACCCTAACCTTCTTTTTCTTTTTGACGTTTTTAGCCATAATTCAAAAATTCAGGTAATCAGCCCCGTTTGTCGGGCTCGATATATTAAGGCTGCTTTTCAACAGCCGACTATCTTACTTGGTTGCCTTCTTCTTGTTTGCAACAGTCTTACGTTTCCCTTTGCGGGTACGTGAGTTGTTTTTAGTGTGCTGTCCGCGCAATGGCAAGCCACTACGGTGACGAATTCCACGGTAACAACCGATGTCCATCAAACGCTTGATATTCATCTGAGTTTCCGAGCGAAGTTCACCTTCCACTTTGAAGTTAGTAGTAATGAAATTACGAATCTTACCCAAGTCATCATCATCCCAATCCTGCACCTTCTTGTTCAAGTCAACGCCGATTTGTAGAAGAATCTCACGAGAACGGTTACGACCAATTCCGTAAATGTAAGTGAGACCTATCTCACCACGTTTGTTTTTTGGTAAATCGATACCAGCAATCCTTGCCATATCTTTATGATTTAAAAAGCTTCATCAGGATTAACCCTGACGTTGCTTCAATTTTGGGTTTTTCTTGTTGATGATGTACAACCGCCCTTTGCGGCGTACAATTTTGTCCTCAGCAGAACGCTTCTTTAGAGATGCACGTACTTTCATGATTACTTCTTATATCTGAATGAGATTCGTCCTTTCGTTAAGTCGTATGGCGACATTTCAACTTTCACCATATCACCTGGAAGAATTTTGATGTAGTGCATCCGCATCTTCCCTGAGATATGTGCCGTAATCACATGTCCATTTTCTAATTCCACTCTGAACATCGCATTCGAAAGTGCTTCGATAATGGTTCCATCTTGTGTGATCGACGACTGTTTAGCCATAAAACTGTATTCTCAAAAAATTAATATTAAACTCCTAAAACTTCTTCAATCATTGCGAATGAAGATAAGACCTCTGCTTTGCCGTTTCTTACAACGACATCGTGCTCAAAATGAGCACTTGGTAATTTGTCCGCGGTAATGATTGTCCAACCGTCTTTCAACTGTTTGACATTCCGTTGCCCTAAATTGATCATTGGCTCAATCGCCAGAACCAATCCTTCTCTGAGACGAATTCCACTTCCCCTTTTTCCGTAATTCGGAACTTCAGGAGCTTCGTGAAGGCTTCGTCCTAAACCGTGTCCAACCAATTCTCTCACAACTCCGTATCCATGCTTTTCAGCATGTTCTTGAATTGCAAAGCCGATGTCTCCAATGCGGTTTCCAGCAATTGCTTGCTCCAATCCCAATTGAAGTGATTCCTTGGTAACTTTCAACAACTGTTTCACTTCTGGCGAAATCTCACCAACAGCGAACGTATATGCCGAATCACCATAATATCCATTCATCTTAACACCGCAATCGACAGAAACGATATCACCTTCTTGCAAAGGAATATCATTCGGTATACCATGCACAACCTGGGCATTTACCGATGTACAAAGGCTATTTGGAAAGCCATTGTAACCTAGGAAACCAGGCTCTGCTCCGTGATCGCGGATGCAAATTTCGGCTATTTTATCGAGTTGTAAGGTACTTACACCCGGTTTTATTGCACGAGCAACTTCCGCTAAGGTCTTACCAACAAGCAAAGAACTTTCCCGAATCAGATCAATTTCCTCTTCGGTTTTATAGTAGATCGTTTGACCACCCATAACGTTATCCTGCGATGCCGCTTACTGGTGACGTTTGTCTTCCTTTCATTTTGCCCGACTTCATCAAACCATCGTAGTGACGGCTCAACAAGTGGCTATCAACCTGCTGCAGAGTGTCTAAAATAACACCCACCATGATCAATAGTGAAGTTCCTCCAAAGAAGATCGAGAAAGACTGAGCATTTGTCAAACCAAGGTTGAAAACAATAGCAGGCAAAATCGCGATCAAACCAAGGAAAATAGATCCTGGAAGTGTGATACGTGATAAGATGCCATCCAAGAATTCAGCTGTTGGACGACCAGGTTTAATACCAGGTATAAAATTTCCTTGACGCTTCAAGTCATCCGCCATTTGATTTGGATTAACTGTAATCGCTGTATAGAAATAAGTGAACATTACGATTGTTACGAAGAACAACGCATTGTACCAGAACCCATTAAAGTCACCCAAGGTTTGAAGCACAGTGCTTTCT
Organism: Cryomorphaceae bacterium; assembly: GCA_016124575.1. Taxonomy (GTDB): domain Bacteria; phylum Bacteroidota; class Bacteroidia; order Flavobacteriales_D; family Sanyastnellaceae; genus RI-182. The sequence goes on along the minus strand of WGNM01000033.1, from coordinate 76,198 downwards.
CTAAAAGCATCTGTATTTGTGAGGTACAAAGGCACAAACATGATCGCCTGAGCGAAGATGATTGGCATAACACCTGCACTGTTCAACTTCATTGGGATATAGTTACGACGACCTTCACCGAGCGGCATGTGCGTAGGGCCAGCTTGAACGCTGCTTGCCATTTGCACTGCAACTTGGCGCACCGCTTGGACAAGCGCTACAGAAGCTCCAATAACAATCAAAAGCACTGCGATTTCAACTAAGAAGAAGAATGCCTTTGTATCTGGGTGGTAAAGTTCTTGAATGATCGCTTGCGGGAACGTTGCAATGATACCGATCATGATCAACAATGAAATACCGTTTCCAATTCCTTTATCGGTGATACGCTCACCCAACCACATTACCAACAGCGTTGAACACGTAAGTATGGTAACAGCCGAGAACCACCAGAAAGAATCGTCATTCACTACAGCTCCAGGAACGCTAGCCACCGAAGTCGCTAAGTAACCTGGTGCTTGTACCAAAGCGATAGCGATGGTTAAGAAGCGCGTCCACTGATTGATTTTCTTTCTACCGCTTTCTCCTTCACGTTGCAATTTCTGCACTGAAGGGACAGCTATAGACAGCAACTGAATGATAATCGACGCCGAGATATACGGCATGATACCCAATGCAAAGATCGAAGCACGAGAGAAAGCCCCTCCGGTGAACAAGGCAAGGATGTCTCCTAGACCTCCACCGCCAAGACTTTCCATCTGAGCTGATAGCGCTGCGGAGTTTACACCAGGCAGCACAATAAACGACCCTATACGATAGATTAGGATCATACCTAAAGTGATGAGAATTTTCTTTCTCAGTTCTTCGTGGTGGTAGATATCCTTAATCTTCTTGAAAAAATTCTTCATCAGGATAGTTTTAGATGGTTGTTAGCGCACCTCCCAAATCTTCAATCGCTTTTTGAGCAGAAGATGAGAATTTGTGTGCTGTAACATCGACTTTCGATTTGAGCTCACCGCGACCGAGGATTTTGATAAGATCTTTCTTACCTGCCAATCCGTTCTCTACGAGGATCTCAGGGGTAACAGCCCCCATTGGTTTGCGTTCGATCAAATCCTGAATCGTGTCAAGGTTGATACCTTTATATTCAACACGATTGCGGTTTGTAAAACCGAACTTAGGCATACGACGTTGAAGTGGCATTTGTCCACCTTCAAAACCGATTTTGCGCTTGTAACCTGATCTCGATTTGGCACCTTTATGACCACGAGTGGATGTACCACCATGACCAGATCCCTCACCTCGACCAACTCGCTTGCGCTGCTTGACACTTCCTGCCGCTGGTTTAAGGTTGCTCAAATTCATATCTAAATTTTTTAAATTATTTCTGTTCTACTTTCACAAGGTGAGTAACCTTGTTTACCATTCCCATGATTTGTGGAGTGGCTTCATGCTCAACAGGCACATTCAGTTTTTTAATCCCGAGGGCCTTGATTGTTTCTTTCTGGCGCTTTGGGCGATTGATCGCGCTACGCACCTGCGTTATAATAACTTTTGCCATGACCACAAATATTAACCGTTAAACACTTTGCTAACAGACACTCCGCGGGTTGCAGCAATTTCTTTTGCATCACGAAGGTTCGCTAGGGCGGCAAAGGTAGCTTTTACTACGTTATGTGGGTTCGAAGATCCCAAAGATTTTGCCAATACATCTGTAATACCTACGCTTTCAAGCACTGCGCGCATTGCACCACCAGCTATTACACCAGTTCCGTGAGCTGCTGGTTTGATGAGTACTTTCGCACCACCAAACTTAGCAAGTTGAGCGTGAGGGATGGTTCCATGTTGAATTGGAACTTTGATCATATTCTTTTTCGCATCGTCAATCCCTTTAGAGATTGCTTCAGTTACTTCTTTTGATTTTCCAAGTCCGTGACCTACAACACCATTTTCATCACCTACCACAACGATAGCAGAGAAGCTGAATGTGCGACCACCTTTGGTAACCTTAGTTACACGGTTGATATTAACGAGACGATCTTTGATCTCGATATCTGTCGCGCGAACTGAACGTAGTTGAGTTGCCATAATTTTATTAGAATTTCAAACCAGCTTCTCGAGCTGCCTCTGCCAATTGTTTAACACGTCCGTGGTACAAGTAACCATTGCGATCGAACACTACTAGTTCAACCCCTGCTGCTTTTGCTTGTTCGGCAATAGCGGCTCCAACTTTCGCTGCTTGGTCAATCTTGTTGCCAGATAGATCGCTCATTTTCGCTGATGACGCTGCGGCAAGAGTCTTACCGCTGTTGTCGTCAATAATCTGAGCATATATCTGCTTATTGCTGCGGAACACCGACAAACGTGGACGTTCTGCTGTTCCTCTAATCTTACCACGAACACGTGATTTGATTCGGAGTCTGCTATTTCTTTTCGTAATCGCCATGACCTAATATTATTTACCGGCAGACTTACCTGCTTTACGACGTATGATTTCACCTTTGAAGCGTACACCTTTTCCTTTGTAAGGTTCAGGTTTGCGGAACGATCTCAGTTTTGCTGCGATTTGACCGATCAACTGTTTGTCGTGTGACTCCAGCGTGATCATAGGGTTTTCCCCTTTTTTCGTTTCAGCAGAAACTTTCACTTCGTTTGGAAGTTCAACCACAATTGGGTGGCTAAAACCGAGGGCTAGTGTTAAACGCTGACCTACAGCGCTAGCACGATAACCTACCCCTACCAACTCCAATGTTTTGGTGTAACCTTCAGTTACGCCCATAACCATGTTATTGATAAGAGCTCTGTAAAGTCCGTGCATTGCACGAAGCTCTTTCGTTTCCGCAGCCTTTTCAAGTACAACGATCCCATCTTCCATTTTGACACTAATGTCAGCATGAACTGCTTGAGAAAGTTCTCCTTTCGGGCCCTTTACTTTTACTATGTTTCCCTCTTCAATCGAAAACTGTACGTTCGATCCAAGGGTAATTGGTGCTTTACCTACGCGTGACATCTCTTTATCTTTCTGAGATTAATAAACATAACAGAGGACTTCGCCTCCAACATTCTGCTTGCGTGCTTCTTTATCGGTCATTACACCGTGAGAAGTTGAAAGGATTGAGATACCCAAACCATTCAATACGCGAGGCAGATTTTCTGAACCAGCATATTTGCGGAGACCTGGACGGCTCACACGCTGAATATCAGTGATGGCCGGTCTTTTTGTCTTTTGATTGTACTTCAAAGCAATCTTGATGCTGCCTTGTTTCTCATCGTCAACAAATTTGTAATTCAAAATGTACCCCTTATCGAAGAGGATTTTAGTGATTTCCTTCTTCAAGTTCGACGCGGGGATGTCAACTACTTTGTGTTGAGCCATCTGAGCATTGCGAATACGCGTCAGGAAGTCTGCTATCGGATCTGTAAACATAACCTTGTTCCTTATTGGTCTTACCAGCTTGCTTTCTTTACTCCTGGAATTTTTCCAGATAGTGCCATCTCACGGAAAGTCACACGAGAGATACCAAATTGACGCATGTAACCACGTGGACGACCAGTCAAAAGACAGCGGTTGTGTAGACGTACATACGATGAATTTTTTGGAAGCTTTTGCAAGCCATCCCAATCTCCTGCTTGTTTCAGCGCTTCTCTTTTAGAAGCGTAACGAGCTACCATTCTGCGACGCTTACGTTCGCGAGCTTTCATTGATTCCTTCGCCATCTTCTATTAGTTTTTAACGAATGGGAAACCAAACGCTGCCAAAAGAGCTTTCGCCTCTTCATCTGTGTTTGCTGTAGTCACGATTGTGATGTCCATTCCGTTGATGTTCTTTACTTTATCAATATCGATCTCAGGGAAGATGATTTGTTCCTTGATACCAAATGTGAAGTTCCCACGTCCATCAAAGCCAGAAACCTTTACTCCGCGGAAATCGCGAGTACGTGGCAACGAAGCTGAGATCAAACGGTCGAGGAATTCATACATTCTCTCGCTGCGCAGAGTTACGCGGCAACCGATAGGCATTCCTTTACGGAGTTTGAAGTTCGAAACGTCTTTGGTAGATAAAGTTGCGATTGCTTTTTGACCAGCAATGTTGGTCATTTCCACAATGGCATTATCAACCAATTTCTTATCACCCACTGCGCGACCAATACCTTGGTTCAAGCAGATTTTAGTGATTTTCGGCACCTGCATAGGTGATTTGTACTCGAACTGTTTTTTCAATTCAGGGACAATCTTGTCTGAGTACACTTTCTGAAGACGTGGCGTATAGTTCATCACTTGATCTCCTCATTTGATTTCTTAGAGAAACGCACCAGCTTATTGTTTTCACCACGACGGCGTCCAATGCGCGTTGCATTCCCTTGATTGTCAATAACCATTACATTCGAGATGTGAATTGCAGCTTCTTGTTGCATCACACCACCTTGTGGATTCGTCGCACTTGGCTTCACGTGTTTTGTAACGATGTTCACACCTTCTACAATCACGCGATCTTTGTCGCGAAGAACCTGGAGAACAGAACCTTCTTTGCCCTTGTTCTCTCCTGAGATCACTTTCACCTGATCTCCTTTTTTTACCTTAAGACGCTTGTCCATGGTTTCTGCTTTAAAGCACCTCAGGTGCCAATGAAACGATCTTCATAAAGTCTTTCTCACGCAATTCTCTCGCAACTGGGCCAAAGATACGCGTTCCACGCATTTCACCGGCTTGGTTTAAAAGCACTATTGCGTTGTCATCGAAACGAATATAACTTCCATCAGGACGACGAACTTCTTTTTTGGTGCGAACGACTACTGCCTTCGAAACCTGCCCTTTCTTTACGTTACCAGAAGGGGATGCATCTTTAACAGTGACAACTATTTTGTCACCAATGCTGGCATAACGACGGCCTGTGCCACCCAGGACGCGGATGCAAAGTGCTTCTTTCGCACCACTGTTATCCGCCACTTTTAACCGGCTTTCTTGCTGTATCATTACTAATTCTTATTACGGATACCAGATTATTTCGCTCTTTCAACAATCTCGACCAATCTCCAACACTTGTTTTTGCTCAGAGGTCTGGTTTCCATGATCTTTACTGTATCTCCAATATTGCACTCCTGTTTTTCATCATGTGCAATAAACTTGTTCGTCTGCTTGACGAATTTTCCGTACTTCTCGTGTTTCATTTTACGTTCAACCGATACGACAATAGACTTGTCCATCTTGTTGCTCGTAACAACACCAATACGTTCTTTTCTCAGATTGCGTTCCATACCAATTCCTGATTAGGCCTTCTTATTACGTCCATTTTGCTCAGTCAGTAACCGCGCAACGTTTCTGCGTTTCTCCTTTAGCACGTTTGGATTTTCCAATCCAGCGATCGTGTGGTTAAAGCGCATTTTGCTCAATTCTTGGCGGGCCTCACTGAGGCGCTCCAGAAGGTCGGTATCCGACATCTGTTTGATCTCTTCCATTTTCATCGTCCAGCTTATTATTCTGTGTAGTCCGGGCGGACAATAAATTTCGTACGAACTGGAAGCTTTTGAGCTGCCAATCGAAGGGCTTCTTGAGCAACTGCCAAAGGCACACCTTCTATTTCGAACATTATTCTTCCTGGTCTGATCACTGCTACCCAGTGACTCGGTGCACCTTTACCTTTACCCATACGAACTTCGGCTGGCTTAGAGGTCATTGGTTTATCAGGGAATATGCGAATCCATACTTTTCCTTCACGTTTCATGTAACGTGTAACCGCAACACGGGCTGACTCAATCTGGCGTGAAGTAATAAATCCTTCATCCATTGACTTCACCGCAAATGATCCAAATGCGATGGTAGCTCCGCGCTGTGCGATTCCTTTGATTCGCCCCTTTTGTGTCCTACGGAACTTCGTTCTTTTCGGTTGTAACATCGTACTAACGCTTTAAGATTTATTTGCGACGGCGACGACGCGCTTGGTTTGCGCCACCACCCGCAGGTGCATTGCCGCCAGCACCACGTGCCTTATCTTTCATTCCAGCAGCCGGACTTAAGTCACGCTTGCCATATACTTCACCTCTACAGATCCATACTTTAACACCGATACGACCAAAGGTTGTATGTGCTTCTGCCAAAGCATAATCAATATCCGCACGGAAAGTGTGCAAAGGAACTCGGCCATCCTTGAAAGTCTCAGAACGCGCAATCTCTGCACCGTTCAAACGACCGCTCAATGTGATCTTGATTCCCTCAGCTCCCATTCTCATGGTTGCAGCGATACCCATTTTCGTCGCACGACGGAAACTGATACGCGCTTCAATCTGACGAGCTACGCTGTCTGCTACCAGACGAGCATCCAACTCAGGGCGCTTTATTTCGTAGATGTTGATTTGAACTTCTTTACCAGTAAGTTTCTTCAACTCTTCTTTCAACTTATCAACCTCAGTTCCACCTTTCCCGATGATAACACCCGGACGAGCGGTTTGGATTGTAACAGTAACAAGCTTCAAAGTACGCTCGATGATAATTCTTGCTACACTCGCCTTGCGAAGACGAGACATGAGGTATCTGCGGATTTGATCATCTTCTACGATCTTGTCTGCGTAATGATTGCCCCCATACCAGTTTGAATCCCATCCACGGATGAAGCCCAAACGATTTCCTATTGGATTACACTTTTGTCCCATTGTCTTGTCTTATTTGGCGCTATCAACGATGATGGTTACGTGGTTCGAACGTTTGCGTATGCGGTGAGCACGGCCTTGCGGCGCAGGGCGTAAGCGCTTCAACATTCGTCCGCTATCAACTGAAATCTCACTAACCACAAGGTTAGACTCTTCAGGTCGACCGCCTTCGTTTTTAGCTTCCCAGTTCGCAATTGCGCTGCGAAGTAATTTTTCCAAACGGTTGGAAGCATCCTGTTTGCTGAACTTCAAAATGTTCAACGCAAGGAACACATCCTTTCCGCGAATGGTATCGGCTACGATACGCATTTTGCGTGGAGAGGTCGGACAGTTGTTGAGCTTTGCGAACGATGAGTTCTTAAGTTCTTCCTTCCTCTGATCTGCTTTTATTCTTTTCCTGGCACCCATGGCGTACTTAATTAACCAGCGATTAACGTTTTCCTTTATCCTTCTTATTACCGCCGTGTCCGCGGAATGTGCGCGTTGGTGAAAACTCTCCCAACTTATGTCCAACCATGTTTTCAGTTACGAAAACTGGAATGAACTGCTTTCCGTTGTGCACAGCGAATGTCAACCCTACAAATTCAGGAGTGATAGTCGAGGCACGTGACCACGTCTTAATTACCGACTTCTTGCCGGAAGAATGTGATTCTTCTACTCGTTGTTGCAACTTATAGTGCACGAACGGTGGTTTCTTTAGTGAACGAGACATCGTTAATCAGCTTATTTCTTACGACGTTCAACAATATACTTACTTGTAGGCTTCTTCTTGCTACGGGTCTTGTAACCTTTAGCTGGAATACCTTTGCGGCTGCGTGGATGTCCTCCAGACGAGCGTCCTTCACCTCCACCCATTGGGTGATCTACCGGGTTCATAACCACCGCACGTGTACGTGGACGGCGTCCTTTCCAACGGCTGCGACCTGCTTTACCAGATACCTGTTGGTTGTGTTCAGAGTTTGAAACCGTACCAATGGTTGCCATACAACTGGTCAACACCATACGGATCTCTCCTGAAGGCAACTTCACAGTCGCATAGTTCTTATCGCGAGCATTCAACTGTGCATAAGCACCAGCACTGCGTGCCATCGAAGCTCCACGACCTGGATACAACTCAATGTTGTGAATCACAGTTCCTAGTGGAATGTCTTTTAAGAAAAGAGCATTTCCAACTTCTGGAGCCGCACCAGTCCCACTGCTAATGGTTTGACCCACTTTCAGTCCTTCTGGAGCGATGATGTAACGCTTCTCGCCATCTTTGTACTCAACCAATGCAATGCGAGCAGAGCGGTTTGGATCGTATTCGATAGTCAAGACAGTCGCAGGAACACCATGCTTGTCTCTTTTGAAGTCTATTATACGGTAACGACGTTTGTGACCACCACCACGGTAGCGCATTGTCATTTTACCTGTGTTATTACGTCCTCCAGACTTATTGATCGTTTCCAGCAAACCTTTGAAAGGCTTGTCTGCTGTGATCTCATCAAACGAGCTAATAACTCGGTGACGTTGTCCTGGGGTAATTGGTTTAAGCTTACGGAGTGCCATTGCTCAATCCTCGATTAAATGTTATCATAGAAATCGATCACATCGCCGTCTACCAGCTGAACAATCGCTTTCTTATATGAATTCGTTCTTCCATTCACGATGCCTGTCTTGCTAAAACGTGAACGCTTCTTTCCATCAACGTTCAATGTTCTTACATCAGCCACTTTAACACCGTAGGCCTTTTCTACCGCCTTCTTGATCTCAACCTTGTTCGCTCCTTTGCTCACAACGAAACCGTAACGGTTGTGTTTCTCTGAATCGGAGGTCATCTTCTCCGTGATCAGGGGTTTGATAAGTACTTCAGTCATAGCCTTACTTTTTGAGCATTTCCTGAACGATCTCGTGAGCATTGTTCACAAAGATCAAGTTCTTGCAGTTCATGATATCGTAAGTGTTCAAGTCTGAGGCAACACGTACCGTGTGCTTCTTCAAGTTGCGGGCCGAAAGGTACACCTTCTGATCATGAGATGGCAAAACAACGAGTGTTTTACTTGTATCCATGCTTAGGTTTTTCAACAACTTCACGTACGAACTCGTTTTTACTGAGTCCATTTGCAAAGCATCCAACAACATAATGCCGTTTCCTTGAGCCTTGTAAGAGAGTGCCGATCGACGAGCTAGGCGTTTCACCTTCTTGTTCACCTTTAGGTCGTATGCGTGCGGACGAGGTCCGAACACTGTACCACCACCTCGGAACAACGGGTTTTTGATGCTACCTGCACGTGCGCCACCAGTTCCCTTTTGACGCTTGATCTTACGAGTAGAACCCGAAATCTCATTTCGCTCTTTCGACTTGTGAGTACCCTGACGCTGAGCAGCAAGATAACTCTTCACATCGAGGTAGATCGCGTGATCATTTGGCTCGATGCCAAAAACCTCAGCATCCAACTTTACAGTCTTCGAGGTTTTATTTCCTTCGTTATTATATACCGTCAGTTCCATCTTACTTACGAATTACTACGGTTGCACCTTTGTGTCCAGGAATAGCTCCCTTCACAACAAGCAGACCTTGTTCTGGAATCACTTTCAATACTTCAAGGTTCTCGATAGTCACCTGCAGCGCTCCAGTTTGTCCGGCCATACGCATACCCTTAAATACCCGTGCTGGGAATGAGGCAGCTCCTACCGAACCTGGTGCACGCAAACGGTTGTGCTGACCGTGAGTAGCTTGACCTACTCCTCCGAACCCGTGGCGCTTCACAACGCCTTGGAATCCCTTACCTTTCGATTTCCCAACTACGAAGACATAGTCTCCTTCGTTAAAGATCTCTTCTACTTTCACTTCATCTCCGAGCTTAAGCTCACGACCGAAATTGAAAAATTCTGTCAATCTACGACGTGGTGTAACTCCCGCTTTCTTGAAGTGCCCTAACATGGGCTTGGAGGTTCTTTTCTCACCCTTCTCGCCGAAGCCAAGTTGGATGCATTCGTAACCGTCCTTCTCCAGGGTTTTAACTTGCGTTACTACACAAGGACCAGCTTCAATAATGGTGCATGGGACATTCTTCCCAGAGGCGTTGAAGATACTAGTCATGCCGATTTTTTTCCCTATGAGTCCAGGCATTGCTTTTGGTTATCTCTGTTAAACTTTTATTTCTACTTCTACACCGCTTGGAAGCTCCAAACGCATCAAGGCATCTACAGTCTTTGATGACGAGCTATAAATATCAAGCAAACGCTTGTAGCTAGACAACTCGAACTGCTCACGAGCCTTTTTGTTTACGTGTGGTGAACGCAATACAGTGTAAATTCTGCGGTGTGTTGGAAGTGGAATTGGACCACTGATCACAGCACCTGTTGCTTTTACTGTCTTTACAATCTTCTCAGCTGACTTATCAACGAGATTGTGATCGTACGACTTTAGTTTTATACGGATTTTCTGAGCCATTTATCTTCTGATTAGGCAGTTGCTTTTCCACGAACTTGAGCAATCACGGCTTCCTGAACGTTATTAGGCGCTGCAGAATAATGTGAGAACTCCATGCTTGAACTTGCACGACCGGATGTGATCGTACGAAGATCTGTTACATAACCGAACATCTCTGAGAGAGGAACCTTAGCTTTCACTACAGTTGCCCCGCTGCGCTCATCGGTACCTTCTATCAAAGCACGACGCTTGTTCAAGTCACCGATCACGTCACCCATGTTCACCTCAGGTGTCAACACCTCAAGTTTCATCATCGGCTCAAGAATGATCGGACGGCAATGCTTAACCGCCTCACGGTATGCCATCTTAGCACACAATTCAAACGACAAGCTATCGGAGTCAACGTTGTGGTAAGAACCATCCAACAATTCAACCGACATAGCATCCATTGGGAAGCCTGCAAGTACCCCATTGATCATAGAGTCTTTGAAACCTTTCTCAATGGCTGGTATAAATTCACGTGGAACGTTACCACCTTTGATACTGTTCTTGAAGTTCAAACCTGTCTTCTCAGCATCTTCGTTCGGACCGATTTTTACAACGATATCCGCGAATTTACCACGACCACCAGACTGCTTCTTGTAAACCTCACGGTGATCTGTTGATCCGGTGATAGCTTCTTTGTATGCAACCTGCGGACGACCTTGGTTACACTCCACTTTGAACTCACGACGCAAACGGTCGATGATGATTTCCAAGTGAAGCTCTCCCATTCCCGAAATAACTGTCTGACCACTAGCCTCATCTGTCTTCACAGTAAAGGTTGGATCTTCTTCAGCCAATTTCGACAATGCAACGCCAAGCTTGTCCATATCCGCCTGAGTCTTAGGCTCAATAGCCACACCGATTACCGGCTCAGGGAAAGACATTGATTCAAGTACGATTGGTTTGCTCTCTTCACACAAGGTATCACCTGTGCGAATATCTTTAAATCCAACGGCTGCGCCGATGTCACCTGCCTCAAGCATATCAATAGGATTCTGCTTGTTTGAGTGCATCTGGAACAAACGTGAAATACGCTCTTTTTTACCTGAACGCGTGTTCAATACGTAGCTACCTGCTGGCAATGTACCAGAGTAAGCACGGATGAAACATAGACGTCCAACAAATGGGTCAGTAGCAATTTTAAACGCCAAACCAGCGAATGAATCGTCACCTTTCGGGTAACGCTTCTCTTCTAGCTCAGTATCAGGATTGATACCAACAATTGCATCAACATCCAAAGGAGATGGAAGGAACTGCATTACAGCATCCAACATGGTTTGAACACCTTTGTTTTTAAAGGCAGAACCACACATGATTGGGGTGATAGACATCGCACAAGTTGCCTTGCGGATTGCAGCTACCATTTCTGCTTCTGTGATGCTATTTGGATCTTCGAAATACTTCTCCATCAAACGCTCGTCTTGTTCAGCAACCGCCTCTACAAGCTTCTCACGCCACTCAGCAACCGTATCAACCAAATCCTCAGGCATTGGAATTTCTTTCCATGTCATCCCTTGGTCTTCATCATTCCAAGTGATCGCGCGGTTGTTGATCAAATCAACTACTCCCATGAAAGTATCTTCAGCACCGATTGGAACCTGAAGTGGAATTGGGTTACCACCCAAACGCTCACGGACTTGCTCAACAACGTTGAAGAAATCTGCTCCGCTACGGTCCATTTTATTTACGAATCCCAAACGTGGAACACCGTATTTGTCGGCTTGACGCCATACTGTCTCAGATTGTGGCTCAACACCTCCAACTGCACAGAACAATGCAACAGCACCATCCAAAACACGCAATGAACGCTCTACCTCAACGGTAAAGTCAACGTGTCCCGGAGTATCGATGATATTGATACGGTAGTCTTCGTCACGGAACTTCCAGAAACAAGTCGTTGCAGCCGAAGTAATGGTGATACCACGCTCCTGCTCTTGCTCCATCCAGTCCATTGTAGCGGCACCATCGTGTACCTCACCAATTTTGTGGCTAATTCCTGTGTAGTACAGGATACGCTCTGTAGTTGTCGTTTTACCGGCATCAATGTGTGCCATGATCCCGATGTTCCGCGTATATGAAAGATCTCTCTTTGCCATCTTAGTATTGTAATATCGTTAGAAACGGAAGTGTGAAAATGCTTTGTTCGCCTCAGCCATGCGGTGTGTATCTTCTTTCTTCTTGAAAGTAGCTCCTTCCTCTTTCGCTGCTGCCATGATTTCGTAGGCCAAACGCTCAGACATAGACTTCTCGTTGCGCTTGCGTGCGTATCCGATCATCCATTTCATTGCCATTGAAAGCTTGCGGCTATCACGAATCTGTTGTGGAATTTGAAAAGTAGCACCACCAACACGACGGCTGCGTACCTCTACAGCTGGAGTTACATTGCTAAGAGCTCTTTTCCAGATCTCCAAACCGTCTTCCCCAGACTTCTGACTGATTCGGTCGATGGCATCATAAAAAATTGCCAAAGCCGTGCTCTTCTTTCCTTCGAGCATCAAATTGTTTACAAACTTGCTCACCAACTCGCTGTTGAAGCGTGGATCTGGTAAGACTGGTAGCCTTTTCGCTGTTTTCCTTCTCATGGCGCGATTTTGGAAATATTATTTCTTCTGCTTAGGTCGCTTAGTACCGTATTTAGAACGACGTTGGTTACGTCCCTCAACACCTGCGGTGTCAAGTGCTCCACGTACAATGTGGTAACGTACTCCAGGTAGATCTTTCACCCTTCCTCCACGAACCAACACAATGCTGTGCTCCTGAAGGTTGTGCCCTTCTCCCCCAATGTATGCGTTCACTTCATTTCCATTTGTTAAACGGACACGAGCAACTTTACGCATTGCTGAGTTAGGCTTCTTTGGGGTTGTGGTGTAAACACGTACACACACTCCACGTCTTTGCGGACAAGAATCCAGAGCCGCTGATTTGCTGCTCTTAACCTTGCTTATACGTCCTTTTCGGATCAACTGTTGAATCGTCGGCATAGTGCGAGTCTTCTCTAAATGTTATCGACAAAATGTTCTTTTCCCAAATTTTTTGGGGCTGCAAATGTACAAGTAAATATCTATTATCCAAAGGCCTGACACACATTAATTTCACTTATTTCTGTTTATCTCCATTTTTTTTCGCTCGGACCCGCTCTTTCAAGGCTACATTTTTTTTTAAACATCGCCATTTTTCGACCTGTTTTTCATCCTCAATTCGGTAAATTTGTTTCGTGAATTATCTAACAGAACTAAACGACGCGCAGCAACAAGCGGCCAAACATATAGAAGGACCAATGATGGTCATTGCTGGCGCTGGGTCAGGAAAGACACGCGTTTTAACCTACCGAATCGCCCACCTGATTCACTCAGGGGTCGACCCGTTTTCTATCCTCTCGCTCACCTTTACAAACAAGGCAGCACGAGAAATGAAAGAACGCATATCCACAATTATTGGAGATAAAGAATCAGCAAACATCTGGATGGGGACTTTTCACTCGGTTTTTGCACGCGTTCTCAGAACAGAATCCGATCGGATCAATTACCCGAAAAATTTTACCATCTACGATACCCAAGACAGTCGATCGGTTATTAAAGATGTAATATCCGAGCTCAACCTCGACGATAAAGTATACAAACCTGCCTCGGTGCAAGCTCGTATTAGTGGCGCCAAAAATAACCTCATTTCTCCCGAAGAGTATAGAAGAAGTCCGGAAATCACCAACGAAGACATTCAAGCACAACGCCCGATGATGGCCGATATTTATGCGGCATACAGCAGGAAATGCTACCGTGCAGGGGCGATGGACTTCGATGACCTGCTCTTTAAAACAAACGAGCTGCTGCGCGACTTCCCCGATGTCTTACACTATTATCAACATAAATTCCAATTCATTTTGGTAGATGAGTATCAAGATACAAACTTCTCGCAATACCTGATCATCAAACAACTCGCTGCCCTCAGAGAAAACATCTGTGTGGTGGGCGATGACGCGCAATCGATATACGCATTCAGAGGGGCCAACATTCAAAATATCCTCAATTTCAGACGCGATTACCCGGAATTTGCGATGTACAAACTCGAGCAAAACTACCGATCGACAAAAAACATTGTAAATGCCGCCAACTCGATTATATCGAAAAACAAAGACCAGATCCAAAAAACGGTATGGACAGATAACGAAAAGGGTGACTACATTACGCTGCAACGCTCGCTATCCGATAACGATGAAGGTAGATATGTAGCCAACGATATTTTCGAAACCCGCATGACTCGTCAGGCAGCATTCAAAGATTTCGCGATCCTGTATCGCACAAACGCCCAATCGCGTTCTTTCGAAGAGGCCCTGCGGAAACTGAATATGCCGTATCGTATTTATGGCGGACAATCATTCTACCAGCGGAAAGAAATTAAAGACCTGCTGGCCTATTTCCGACTATCGGCAAACCACAACGACGATGAATCACTCAAGCGTATAATAAACTACCCTGTTCGTGGAATCGGAAAAACGACGGTCGAGAAACTCATCATCGCTAGCGCAAAATTCGATGTGCCCATTTGGGAGGTAATTCAACAGCCCAACACATACCCTTCTGAGTTGCCAACGGCAACGATGAGAAAAGTGATGGACTTCTGCACCATGATCAAGAGTTTCTCGAGCCAAATTGAAACTCACAATGCTTTCGATCTGGGTCAACACATAGCCCAAAGCAGTGGATTGCTGAAAGAGCTACATACCGATAAAACCCCTGAAGGCGTAGCGCGATACGATAACATTCAGGAGATTCTGAATGGTATGAAGGAGTTCTCGGATGACGTAGATCCCGATAACCCTGAGGCCGTTCGTACGATGACTGATTTCATGATCGACATCGCTTTGCTGACAGATGCCGATAAAGATGATGGCGACAACGATAAAATAAGCATGATGACGGTGCATGCGGCTAAGGGACTGGAGTTTGACTACGTATATATCGTTGGACTCGAAGAAAATCTCTTCCCAAGTCAGATGGCCCTGCATTCGCGCGAAGAGCTGGAAGAGGAACGCCGATTGTTTTATGTTGCTCTTACCCGAGCAAAACAACGCGCCGTGCTTTCGTACGCAATTACAAGGTACCGATGGGGACAACTTTCGCAATGTGAGCCTTCACGATTTATTGAAGAAATAGATCAGGAATACATCAGCGTGGCTGCCATGGTACTGCCAAAACAAGAGCCTGCCAGAAGCTGGAATAACGAGCGCAGTAATTTCTTTAAAGGAGCCAGCAGCACTGCTCCAAGAGGAAACAAACCGCTTACACGTTTAAATTCTGCTACGCAGGATGACAGCCACGAAGTAGAAGAGATTGCTGAAGGCATGGAAGTAGAACACGCCCGTTTTGGAAAAGGCAAGGTGCTCAAAGTAGAAGGCAAATTGCCAAATACAAAGGCCACGGTGTACTTTCCTTCTGCCGGACAAAAAGAACTTTTGGTGAAGTTTGCCAAGCTCAAAGTACTTTAACATCCCCGCCGTTGGCGGATAAAACAAAAACCGGAAGCACACATAACCATGGCAAAACCTTCACAAGGAAAATTGCACCTCATTGCGATTTTGTGGCCTCCTGTATGCGGTATAACATATTATTTGACCGATTCACTGGTTATCAGCATCTTTCCCTTTCTCATCGGTTTGTATTTTGTTGTTCGAATCTTTTCAAAAAAGAAATAAATTATCTTCACTCCAGATATTTTAGACCATGCGCACTACCCTCTTGCTTTTCTTGATCTGCCTAAATGTTCTTTCAACCGCACAAACTACCCCGCTGCCCGATCCTGGAGCACGCGCCATGGAACTGGCGTGGATGAGATCGAAGGAGAAACCGGGAGTGGTGAAGAAAAACGATTGGGTGGAAATTGGTTTTAAGCTCAATCAAGAAATCAGAAAACACATCGATAACTACCTCGAAAAAAGAGGAGTGCCGAAACAAATCAATCCGTTCGATCCGAAAGATCTCGACGTTACCTTCCGTTTCTATCCGCCGAATGGCGCAGATTATGAGGATAGAATTGGATTCTATTACCGTGAATACGAACGCAATTTTACATCAGCAAACCCTGATGAATGGAACCATATTGAAAAGCCAACACAGTTTCAAATCCGCGGACGACTTACACCTCAAATAGTTGGCGATTGGCGCGTAGAAGCTCGTGTAATTGCGTTTGGCGACACCTTGTATTCGAATCAAACGCGATTCTCCGTAATAGAAAGCGACCTGCATGGATTTGCGGAAGTAGGTGAGTCAAAACGTTTCTTGGTTCGCGATGGTGAAACGTATTTCCCGGTAGGACAAAACCTTCCTTGGCCATCATGCCACAAAGACTTTGACCTCAAATGTCAATTGATAAAATGTGCTGGAGGAGAAGCATGGTGCCACTCAAAAATCATGGGACCCTACGGATTTAAGGTGTATGAGGATGAAATGTCGGCCCTGGCCGCAAGTGGCGCCGACTACTTCCGCATGCTCATTGCACCGTGGAACCTTGAAATAGAATTCGAAGAACTCAACAATTACTATGACCGCATGCACTGTGCTTGGGAAACCGACCGCATACTCGACAAAGCACAAGAGCTCGGATTGTCGATACATTTTAACTTGCAGGTGCACTACCCCCTCGAAAATCCAAATCCATATGGAATGTTGCAGTGGGATTATGGTGACCTGCCTTGCTACCCCTGGGATGAACCCTATTGCTACGCCGACGAACTCAACCTCGCCAACCCGATCGATTTTTTAAATAGCGAAGAAGCAAGGAGGCATTACAAAAACAGATTGCGTTATTTGATTGCTCGGTACGGACATTCAACGGCCATTGGCGTGATGGAGCTGTTCTCCGAATCGAATAATATCGGCACAGGGCCGGATGTCAGTGATGACTGCCTTATTCTCGACAATGGCAAAGCACCCGCCTATGCCACCAACGACTTGCTCCCTGTGGCCATATCGAAATGGCAAGATGAAATGACGACCTTCATAAAAGAGGATTTGAACCACACCCAACATCCACTTTCAGTGAGCTATACCGGATTGCCTGATTACAAGCGCGGCGATCAATCTTTTTATCACCCAAATGTTGATATAGCCTGTTGGAATGATTATACCCCGATGATGACAAAGTTCTCGCGAACGTCGAAGATCGTGCACAACTTTCAAGACAAAAGACAACGTGATAAAATCTCGAATATCGACCCGCCAGCAATCGGAAAACCAATGATACTTTCTGAAACTGGTCCGGGAATCGCAGAAATCGAAAACTGCGACGCCGACATGCGCTGGATAAAAGCAGCATGGCTGACAAGCTTTAGTGGTATGGCTGCAACGCCTATCAACTGGAGCAACGACCACAATGCCGAACTTTGGAAACACTTTGGCAGAATCAAACAATTTGTTGCTGGCGTGCCTTTCGACAGTGAGCTTTGGGAAAGTCAAATCGATGAACGCAAAGATTTAAAAGCAGAAGTCATTGCATTGAGTAGCAGAAAAGGAGAAAAAAGAGCGATTGGAGCGGTGCACAACACCACTGTAAACTACTATACCCAGCGCAAATCAGACAACTCCGTCTGCGGGAATCTAGATGTCCTTGGAAATTTTCTACCCGACACATACAGAAAAGCCGAAACTGTTTCTCCTCAGAAAGGTGGAGGAAAAATCGGATTGTCATCGATGGGACCACTAACGAAGTACACCATCGAATGGGTTGACCCACAGACGCTGAAAGTAATCAAGACAGATCAGCAATCAGCGAATTTGAATGGACGTTTATTTCTAGAATATCCGAATATGGACGCCAATGGATTTCCGCTCGTATTGTTCAAAGTGCACAAAACTCGGCAAGCAGCCTTTGCGACAAAGTGATTTATTAATGCGTACCTTTGCACCATGATTAACGACCAATCATTTTTACCATACAACAGCGAGCGCTCTGACCTCGCCATTCCTGAGTACGGACGTAACATTCACCAAATGGTTAGCTATGCATTGTCGATAGCAGACCGTGAAGAGCGCAATAAAGTGGTGCGTGCCATTATTAGTGTAATGGGACAACTGTTTCCGCACCTCCGCGATATCGAAGACTACAACCACAAATTGTGGGATCATTTGCACATCATGTCTGACTTCAAATTGGATGTCGATTCCCCATACCCTATTCCAGAGAGAGAAACGCTTCAAGCACGACCAGACCGCGTCAGTTATCCTAAAGGAGATATCCGATATGGCCACTATGGCAAAATCGTTCAAGAGATGATTGCCAAATGCAGCGCATTGGAAGATGGTGAAGAAAAAGTGGCATTCACGATGGCCATTGGTAATTTGATGAAGCGCCATTACATCACCTACAATCGCTCTTCTGTTGAAGATCCGTTGATTGCAAATCAGCTCAAAGAATTATCGGCAAATAAACTGTCACTTCCTGAAGGTGCTGAATTGGTTAGCGTAAACGAAATCAACCGTCAAAACGCCTCCAATCCTATCAACAATGGCATGGCCAAAAAGAAAAACAATAACAAGCGCAAATTGCCAAGAAAGCGATAATCCTCGCTATTCATTGTTTCTTGTCGATAAGTTTTAAAACTCTTCATCTTGTATTGCCCCTTATTTAGAATCTTCATGGCCGAAAAGAACGACCATGAATACTTTTAAAATACAAGGCGGACATCAACTCAAAGGAGAGATCATTCCGCAGGGAGCCAAAAACGAAGCCCTACAGATTATCAGTGCGGTATTGCTCACGCCGGAGAAAGTTACCATCTCGAACATTCCCGACATCATCGACGTCAATAAGCTGATTGATTTGTTGGGTGATTTGGGGGTGAGAATTGATCGCGTAAGCCGCGATACCTGCGTTTTTCAAGCCGATAACATCAACATCGATTACCTCACTTCCGACGATTTTAAACGCAAAGGATCAAGCCTACGTGGATCGATCATGATCATGGGTCCGCTTTTGGCACGTTTCGGAAAAGCATTTATGCCCCGTCCGGGAGGTGATAAAATCGGACGTCGACGCATCGATACCCACATCATCGGTTTTGAAAGCCTCGGTGCGAAATTCACCTACGATGCCGGTGAGAGTTTTTACCGCGTGGAAGCCGATAAACTGCAAGGGGCGTATATGCTGCTCGATGAAGCATCGGTTACTGGAACCGCCAATATTGTGATGGCAGCCTCATTGGCAAACGGAACAACCACCATTTACAATGCAGCTTGTGAACCCTATTTGCAGCAGTTGAGCAAGATGATCAACCGCATGGGAGGTAAAATTTCAGGCATAGGATCGAACCTGCTAACCATCGAAGGTGTCGACTACCTTGGAGGGTGTGAACACCGATGCTTGCCCGACATGATTGAAATAGGATCGTTTATCGGCATGGCCGCGATGACCAAAAGCGAGTTAACCATTAAAAATACAGCTTTCGATGAGTTGGGTGTTATACCGAGCGTATTCCAACGATTGGGCATCAACCTCGAGCGCAGAGGCGACGACATCTATATACCTTCGCAAGACATTTACGAAATCGACACCTTCATTGATGGTTCGATTCTCACTGTATCGGATGCCCCATGGCCAGGCTTCACTCCCGATTTGCTGTCTATTGTCCTCGTAACCGCCACACAAGCCCGCGGCAGCGTACTCATACATCAAAAAATGTTTGAGAGTCGCTTGTTCTTCGTAGACAAACTTATCGACATGGGAGCGCAGATTATTTTGTGCGACCCGCACAGAGCAACCGTTATTGGATTGGAGCGCAAAACCCCACTGCGCGGAGTGACCATGACATCTCCTGATATCCGCGCTGGCGTGTCGTTGCTTATCGCAGCACTGTCAGCCGAAGGCGAATCAACCATTCACAATATCAGTCAAATCGACCGAGGGTACCAGAACATAGAACACCGATTGCGAGCCATTGGAGCGAAGATTGAACGCGTATAAAACAATATGTCAAAGATTGTGAACGTTTGGAATGATCTTTGGATGTCCGCGAACAACTTTGTACATTTATTCTTCATTAGAAATTTTATGAAACTGAAAGCGCTTATTTTACCTGCCCTTCTTGTCTTTTCAATCTTCGGATTTGAATGGAATTCGGAACCTGTTGTAGCCAAGAAAATGGCAGTATATAGCAACCTGCCTGCAGAGGGAACCAACATTGGAGATCTCGCTCCTGAAATTGAGATGATGGGTGTTAACGGAAAGATGCTCAAGCTTTCGAGCCTGAGAGGAAAATTGGTCCTCATCGATTTTTGGGCATCGTGGTGTGGGCCTTGTCGCCGCGAAAATCCAAACGTTGTTTCTGCTTACAACAAATACAAATCTGTTAAGTGGAAGTCGGCCAAAGGCTTTGAAGTATTCAGTGTATCGCTTGATAAAACAAAAGATGCATGGACAGGTGCAATTGCCCAAGATAAGTTAGCTTGGAAAAGCCACGTATGTGATATGCTAGGTTGGTCGAACGCCGCTGCTGATCGCTACGGAGTACATTCTATTCCAATGAGCTTCTTGATCAATGAAAAAGGCATTATCGTTGCTAAAGACATGCGAGGAATGGCCCTTCATACCGAGATAGACAAACATGTGAAGTCGTTTTAACAACTGCTTCAACCCATATTGAAAGCCGCTTTTCGCAAGAATAGCGGCTTTTTATTTGGTGGCCTTGCTCAAATTCCTCGGCAGTACCGTCTTGTGAGCACACCAAGAAAAAATGCAGACTGAAAAAGTGCCGCACAATTCCAGTCATTTTTGTCACCCCTACCCTGCCAAAAAAGGGAGTTAAAATGTTTAGATATGACAGTTTGACGTTTTTAGAAGGATTGGCAGCTTATTTGAATAGCGCGGTAGCGAAAAACAATCGTGATGAATCAGGAAGAAAAAAACGAAGTGAACGAACAGGAAGAACTGCACAATCAAGAGCAAGCTACTGAGGAGAATCTGAATGAGGCTGAAACAGTGGTTGACAATGGGAATATCGACCCTGCCGCTGAGTGGAAAGATCGCTACACCCGATTGTATGCCGAATTCGATAATTTCCGCAAAAGAACGCAGCGCGAGCGCATCGACCTTATCAGAACGGCTTCAGGTGAAATCATCTCGGCCATGTTGCCGGTACTCGATGATTTTGAACGTGCCATCAAAGCCAATGAAGCCAGCGAAGATCATGCGGCCCTCAAAGAAGGATTCGTGATCATTCACAATAAAATGAGAAATATCCTCGAAATAAAAGGATTGAAACCAATGGACAGTATGGGCCAGGTATTCGATACTGAATTTCATGAGGCCATTACCAATATTCCTGCTCCTAGCGATGACCTCAAGGGCAAGGTAGTGGATGTGGTAGAAAAAGGTTACTTCATCAACGACAATGTGCTCAGATACGCCAAAGTGGTGGTTGGCCAGTAAAATACGGATATGGCAAAAAGAGATTACTATGAGGTGCTAGGTGTTGGTCGGTCGGCTGACGAGGGCGAAATTAAAAAGGCCTACCGCAAGCTGGCAATTAAATACCACCCCGATAAAAACCCGGGCGATGCTTCA
The DNA here is from genome assembly GCA_016124575.1 of Cryomorphaceae bacterium. Taxonomy (GTDB): domain Bacteria; phylum Bacteroidota; class Bacteroidia; order Flavobacteriales_D; family Sanyastnellaceae; genus RI-182. The sequence continues at coordinate 54,568 of WGNM01000033.1, read as the reverse complement.
GCTGAAGACAAGTTTAAAGAAGCAGCAGAGGCTTATGAAGTGCTGAGCGATACGCAAAAACGCAGGCAGTACGACCAGTTCGGACATGCAGGAGCGCGCGGAGCGGGAGGTTTTGGCGGCGGACAAAGCATGAACATGGACGACATATTCAGCCAGTTCGGTGATATTTTTGGTGGCGCTTTTGGCGGTGGTGGCGGATTTGGAGGCGGCGGTGGTCGCGGACGTGCCCGGCAGGTGAAAGGCACCAACCTGCGCATCAAAGTGAAACTCACCCTAGAAGAAATTGCTGCTGGCGTTCAGAAAAAAGTCAAAGTGCTTAAACTGGTTCCCGCTGATGGCGTAGATTTTACCGATTGTGGCACCTGCGGTGGAGTTGGACAAGTAAGGAGAGTGACCAATACTTTCTTAGGTCAAATGCAGACAACAGGCACCTGTCCGACCTGCAATGGCACAGGAAAATCTATCCGAAACAAACCGAAAGACACCGATGAATACGGCATGCGCCGCCAAGAAGAAGTGGTAACCATCAACATCCCCGCAGGGGTAGAAGACGGTATGCAACTCAGCATGGCAGGCTATGGAAACTCTGCCCCTTTTGGTGGCATCAACGGTGATTTGCTGGTTGTAATAGAAGAAGTAGAACATGACGTTTTAAAACGCAACGGTAAAAACCTCCACTACGATTTGTATATCAACTTTGCCGACGCTGCGTTGGGTGCGAATACTGAAGTGCCGCTAATTGACGGACGTGCCAAGATAAAAATCGACCCAGGAACCCAAAGCGGAAAAATTGTCAGATTAAAAGGCAAAGGTCTACCGGCAGTTGATAGCTACGGCAACGGTGATTTGCTGGTGAACATCAATGTGTGGACACCACAAAAACTATCGAACGAAGAACAAGCACTACTCGAAAAACTGAGGGAAGCGGATAACTTCAAGCCCAACCCAAGCTACCGAGATAAAGGATTCTTTCAGAAAGTGAAGGAAATGTTTACATAACTTTCGAATTACCAAGTTTGTCGGAGATGGTGAAAATTAAATTCATCTAATACTGAAGTGAAAAAAATTCTATCTTTGTAGTCAGGTGAAAGCCTGATACCCCCATTAGCAGGGATGCTAATGCCAAGCCCCGTAACAGGGGCTTTATTTTTTTTTGAAAAAATGAAAAGAGTCATTTTTTACGTTGATGGTTTTAATTTCTACTATGGAATGAAGTCAGCAAATTGGCGAAAATTCTATTGGTTAGATATGTGTGCTTTTTTCTCTTCGTTTCTTGCAGAAAATGAAGAATTGATTGCAGTTAAGTATTTCACTGCGACACCAACACAGAATTCGAAAGCAAAGAGACAAGACAAATTGTTTCAAGCGAATCAATTAAACAAAAAATTTAAAATCATTCGAGGAACTTTTTTGTTGAAAGAAGTTGATTGTCCGAATTGTCTTGACACATTCGAAGTGCCTGAAGAAAAGAAAACCGACGTAAGTATCGCTGTGAATCTAATCGGTGATGTGGTGAATGATCAATGTGACATCTCAATACTTGTAACAGGGGATAGTGATCTTACTCCACCAATAGCGTTTCTCAACAACTTTAAAAAACAACATGAAATCCGTGTCTTTTTTCCTCCCGAAAGAACCAGTCTGCATCTGAAGCAATTAAGCCAGCATACGACCTACTTAGGGCAGTATAAACATAGATTTAAGCAACATCAGTTGCAAGACTCCGTTGTCCTTGAAGATGGATATGTTATCCAAAAACCTGTTGGCTGGGTTTAATAAGAACTATTCATGGATGTTTTTTTCCTGCATCGCCTCTTTTTCTTCTGATTATTCAACAGGAACTTCATTTGATACTTGCACCGGCAACAGGTAATTTATTGGTGACCGTTGCCCATTTGAAAATGCACGCTTGTGTAAAAATCACCACCAGCCAATTCTCTTTAACTAGATTTGCAACATATCTTATCCTATGACCGCACTAGAGGCAAAATCGATACATAAATCGTACGCAGATCACATTGCGCTGAACGATGTCAGCCTGACAGTGGAGCAAGGCACCATTTTCGGACTCTTAGGACCGAATGGCGCTGGTAAAACTTCGCTTATCCGCATCATCAATCAAATAACTGGTCCAGACGCCGGTGAAGTGCTGCTATTTGGTGAACGACTCAGTCCATCGCACATCGCGCAAATCGGCTACCTGCCAGAAGAACGTGGACTGTATAAAAAAATGAAAGTTGGCGAGCAGGCCTTGTACCTCGCACAACTGAAAGGCTTGTCGAAGCAGGAAGCAAAGCATCGATTAGACAAATGGTTCAAGCGGCTGGAGATCGACGGCTGGTGGAATAAAAAAGTAGAAGAGCTCAGCAAGGGCATGGCGCAAAAAATACAGTTTGTCACCACCGTTCTTCACGAGCCAAAACTGCTTATTCTCGACGAACCGTTTAGTGGCTTCGACCCCATCAATGCCAACCTCATCAAAAGCGAAATCATGCGATTGAAAGAAGAAGGCACCACCATCATTCTTTCAACCCACAACATGGGTTCGGTGGAAGAAATTTGCGACAACATCGCACTCATCAATAAATCGCGCGTGATACTCGATGGTAGCGTGAAAGAGGTCAGAGAAAAATTCCACAAAAACGAATATAAAGTCCGCTTTGATGGCAACATGATCGCCTTCGCTACTGCATTGTGGTCGGGCTTCGAGCTGCTGAGTAAAAATGACGATGGTGAAGCCATTGTAAAACTCGGTGAAGGTAAATCTGTAAACGATTTACTCAACACCATCACGCCAAGCGTAGAAGTGAAAGAGGTAATCGCCCACATCCCTACCATGCAAGAAGTCTTTATTCAAGCTGTACAACACGAAAATCAACCGTCATGAACAAGATCTTCCTCATCATAAAACGCGAATATTCTAGTCGTGTAAAAAAGAAGTCGTTCATCATCATGACGCTCGTTGGTCCGCTGCTTTTTGCCGGACTTATGGCAGGGGCTATTTTCATCACCCAGGCCGACACCCAAGAAAACAAAATCCTCATCGTTGATGAGCCCGGATTGATCACACGGTACTCCGCAGAGCATCAACAGTTTGTCCCCAACTGCCTCGATTGTTACACCGAAGACAAAAACTACGTCTACCGGTTTACCAACGAGCGATTGGCCGATACCACCTTTATAAATGGAGATTACACCTTGATGGTAGTTGTAGATGAAGCTATCTACGAGCACCATCATCCGACCTTGTTTTACAAGAAAGTGCCGAGCATGAATGTGACCCAGCAGCTAGAACGCGATTTAGAAAAAGCAGCTGAGCGGGCGAAGATTCAGAGCGAAGGACTGTTGGACTACGAGACTTACAAGCGCATGAAGGTAGATCTCTCATTGAATAAATTGAACATCGTAGATGGAGAGAATAAGTTCGAGCAAGAGCGCGCAGGTGTTGGAATGGTGTTCGCCGTCATCATCTTCTTCTTCATCTTCGTTTTTGGAGCCTACGTTATGCGCGGCGTCATTGAAGAAAAAACCAACCGCATTATCGAGGTCATCGTATCATCGGTGCGACCTTTTGAGCTCATGATGGGTAAAATCATCGGAATTGCATTGGTGGCCATCACGCAATTTTTGATTTGGGTGGTGTTCTCCATGATCATCTTCTTTATCGCCGGCAGCTTATTCGAGTCGGGCGCTTTTGAGCAGGCAGCCAGCATGCAACAGCAACTGCCTCAAAACGCCGATTTCGCCAGCTACTTGGCGCAGCAAGAAGGCTTTCAATTGTTGGTTGCCATCAACTGGCCCTTGATGCTTAGTATGTTTTTGCTCTACTTCGTAGGAGGTTACCTCTTGTACGCATCATTGTTTGCCGCGATAGGCGCTGCCGTAGATAGCGAAACAGACACTCAACAATTCATGATGCCCATCATGATGCCGTTGTTCTTCTCGTACTTCCTTGCCATTTTGAGTGTCAACAACCCCGAAGGTACCGCAGCATACATAGCTTCATTTGTGCCCTTTACCTCACCCACGGTGATGATGGTGCGCGTTGCAGTTGGTAACGTACCTGTGTGGGAGCTCATTGTCTCGTTGGCTTTGTTGGCAGGCACCGTTGTGGCCCTTACATGGCTTGCAGGAAAGGTATATCGCGTGGGCATTTTGATGTACGGCAAACGTCCGAGTTACAAAGAAATCTGGAAATGGATTTTCTATAAAGCCTAACCATGCGAATCGGAATAATTGATTGCGGCACCAACACCTTTAACCTACTGATTGCAGACACCACCGCAACAGGGTGGACCAAAGTATTCGGCAACAAAGTTTCGGTGAAGCTTGGCCACGGTGGATTTACCGATGGGAATATACGTGTTGAGCGGATGGCGCGTGCGTTGGATGCCATGAAAGTGCATTACAACAACCTCTTGAATTTCGACGTAAAGAAAACCATTGTTTTTGCCACTTCCGCCATGCGGGAAGCAGGAAATGGAGAGCTGTTTATACAACATGTAAAACAAGAATTGGGACTCGACGTAGTGGTTATAGATGGAGATCGAGAGGCGCAATTGATATACGACGGAGTGCGGCAAACCATAGATGCCGGAGCAGGCAACGATTTGATTGTCGACATAGGAGGAGGCAGCACAGAGTTTATAGTGGCTAGCGCCGATGGCATAAAATGGAAAGCCAGTTTTCCCATTGGCGTTGCGCGCTTGTATGAATATGTAGAACCCGACGACCCCATCACCCCTGAGCAGATTCAGAAGTTATGCTTGTATTTGGATGACATCTTAAAGCCACTTGAATCAGCTTTGGAGCAATACCCAATTGTCCGATTGATAGGCTCCTCAGGATCATTCGACACCCTGGTTGATTTATTCCATTCAGCAGGTCGCATCCCCGCGGTTCGCGGGCTCTCGAATGAGATACCCCTGGCCGTTTTTGAAGAAATACATCGTTACCTGCTCATTTCGAGTCGTGAAACAAGGTTGGCGATGCGCGGCATGCTACCCCTGCGTGTAGACTACATTGTACTTGCCAGCATTGTGATTCAGCACCTCGTGACTCGTTTTCATATCGTTCGCATGTTTCAATCTGAATACGCACTAAAAGAAGGTGTGATTGCCGGCATTCTCAACAAAGAGGTAAGTTGAAATTGATAACTTCGCAACAAAGAAATTGATACATGTCTAAAGTACTTATCATCGACGACGAAGCGGGCATCCGTTCCAGCCTCAAAGAGATTCTCGAATACGAAAAATGCAAAGTTGATGTTGCTGAAAATGGAAAAGATGGGGTAGAAAAAGCCCTTGAGGGTCAGTACGACCTGATTTTTTGTGACATCAAAATGCCGGGCATGGATGGCATAGAGGTTTTGGAACGATTGACCATGCGGGGGGTAACTTCATCGGTGGTGATGATATCCGGACATGGAACCGTTGAAACGGCGGTTGAAGCTTTGAAAAAGGGAGCCTATGATTTCATTCAAAAGCCTCTTGATTTGAACCGCATCTTGGTTACCCTGCGCAACGCTACCGATCAAGTGGCATTGGTGAAGGAGACCAAAACTTTAAAGCGCAAAATCCAGAAGCAGCTCACCAGCGAAATTGTTGGCGAGTCGACTGCCATTGCAGAGATTAAAACCATGATTGATACCGTTGCACCAACAGAAGCACGGGTGCTTATTACAGGTGGAAATGGATCGGGTAAAGAGCTCGTAGCTCGCCAACTGCATGAAAAAAGCAACCGTGCCGACGCTCCTTTTATCGAAATAAATTGTGCTGCAATTCCGTCTGAACTTATTGAAAGTGAGCTTTTCGGACATGAAAAAGGGGCTTTTACATCGGCCATAAAGCAGCGAGCTGGTAAATTTGAACTGGCTGATGGCGGCACACTCTTCATGGATGAAATTGGCGACATGAGTCTATCTGCACAAGCCAAAGTGCTGCGCGCATTGCAAGAGAACAAAATATCGCGCGTTGGCGGCGACAAAGACTTTTCGGTGAATGTCCGCGTGGTTGCTGCCACCAATAAAGACTTAAAGAAGGAAATCAAAGAAGGCAACTTCAGAGAAGATTTGTTTCACCGCCTGAATGTTATTCCCATCCATGTCCCATCGCTCAAAGATCGACTGGAAGACATTCCGCTGCTGGCTCAACATTTCATCACACAAATATGTGGTGAATATGGCATGCCCGATAAAGTCATAACGCCCGACGCCTTGAAAGAGCTTCAAAGAGGTGAGTGGACAGGTAACATCCGCGAACTGCGCAATGTGATTGAACGACTTATTATACTTTGTCCGGATAAGATTGAAGCGGCACTGGTGAAGAAATATGCGGTGATAGAATAAGAGGTTTTTGAGGATTGACTCTGGATCATTGAAATACCCATTTCTAAACCAACGGCTAAGTCAAATTAATGTACTTTGAGTGGAGGAAATATGTTTCATTTTAGTCAAATATTAAGACAAGAGATATGATACGTCCACATATATTTTGCAAATTGACATTTCCAATGGCCCGAGCCAGTTTGTACCTCTAATAGTAACCCACTAACTTGAAAGCACTCAAAATCACATTTCTGTTTTATCTGATCTTGCTGTTGCAATCGTCAGCATTCGGACAATGGGAGCTTGTGCATCTCAATCGAATAGGAAGTCAGTTGCGGTTAGAAGGTGATGTGCTAAACACCTATTGTTTGACCCTTGATTCAGCTGGTAACGATGCCGTATTGCTCGAGTGGCGATCGTTGGATGGAGAGCTCATATCGTCTGAATTCCAACTGCTTCCAGAAAATGGTCTTTGGTTTTCAGGACTGCGAGATACCCATGTACAATTGGGCTCAAGTTGGTATTGGGTGCTGCTAGGACCTGAAGCAACAGTCTATTTGTTGGAACAAGATCTTAATTCAGGAACCATTGCCAGTATAACAGATATAGCTTCCGCACAGGATGTTGAAGAAATATCTCCTATGATCCTTAGTATTGCATCTGATGGGAATTTGTTAGTCACAGGTCAGTTCCTAAATGGCGCTCAATCAATGTTCGGAATAATTGATCTAGAACTAGGTACTATGACATTGCAACAAAGTAACTTACTCACGGATTTTGCCTTAGAAGGATTTAGGTACCTATCTGTTTTTAATAACAATACCTTATTTACAGGAAGCTATTTGGATGTAGAAGGACAGGGAGATTGGATTTATTCTCCTATAATCTGCAAGTTCAATGAAGCGCTTGAATTGGAATGGTCGGTTACCCTTGGAAATACTAATTTACATGAATATTGGCCGTTGGCAATTCCATTCAACCAAGATTCCATCTTGGTTTTTCATCCTTACGCCGACTATCTAAATTCAACGAATGTATTGGCCACTGGCAACACCCTTTGGCGAAAGGTACTCAATGGTCAAGGTGAGATTCTCAGTGAACGAAGTTATATGGACTCGCTCAAAGATGTGCGTCTCACAGACCTGGAAATCAGAAATGAGCGAATATATGTAACGGGTCAGAAATGGAGCTACGTTGGCCTTTTCAACCACGCCTTTCTACTTGTAACAAATTTGGAAGGTGATGTGCTCAACTACCGCGAGATGCACGTAGATTCTTGCTTCGCTTGTCAATCACAATTTGGTGATTTAGAATTTGACTCCTTTGGCAATCTATATGGTTTCGGAATATCCATTAACAGCGATGAGAATGTGGTGTCTAACTGGCTTCGAAAATTCGACTGCTTGGGCAACGATTCAACACCCGTTTTAAGCTTTAACCCTCAAGGCATATTGAATCAAGATGGCTCAATTGATGTTTGGTTAGAAAACGAAGCATTTGAAAAACACCATTGGGTAGTTGATGGAAATACTATTTACTCAGACACACTGCATTTCGAAGATTGGTTTTCTAACTCCATCAATCTTTCAATTTATGCCTCATACTGCGAACTTGAATTCGATACAACACTAACCTTGGAACTTGCCGTAGGCATTCAAGAGACTTCTAGCACAGACCTCCAATTCCATATAACACCTAACCCTGCTTCCACGCGGTTGAACATCACATTCAATTCCAATAAAGCGCTTTCTGGAAAACTTACCTTCATCAATGCTCAAGGCCAGCGAGTTCGAGAATACGGCATTATTACCATTTCACCCCAAGCTCCAACAACCATTACACAAGATGTTTCATCCCTGCCACGAGGCATGTACGTTGTGAGTTTTGAAACCACTGAGGGCATTCAAACTCAAAAGGTAGTGTTGAACTAACATAAGGTCTCTAGACTCAGAACACCAAGCTCCATTTTTTTTTACATTCCATAGGCAACCCTTCATGTAGGCCATCGTCTTTCAAGTGTAGGCAACGACCTACATGACACAAAAACTTAGTCTTATGAAATTGTTCGAAGCTATTTCTCAAGTGGAAATAAACGAAGCGACGATGATTCTGATCGGAATCATGCTCTTATTGGGAGCGATGGCAAAATGGAGAATGTTCGTGAAGGCTGATCAGCCAGGCTTAGCGGCAGTAGTTCCGGGATGGGACTTGATTGTTACGCTGCGCATGGTTGGACGACCAGACTGGCACATCGTTTTGTTCTTTGTCCCAATCGTAAACATTTACTTCTTTTTTAAGCTTTTGATTGAAATCTCTCAAAGCTTTGGGAAGTATACATTGGTGGATTACATATTCGCCGTTGTATTCAACGTCTTCTACCTGCTCAATCTCGGATTGGCGTTTAACGAGTATTACTACGGTCCCGTATACGGCAAATCGGTAGAAGAAATCAGGGCGCGCAAAGCCATCGCCACAGCCTAAAGGGTTTTCGGCCCGCTAAAACTAACTATACGAATTATTGGTAAAGGCGGTCAGCTTAAATAGCTGGCCGCTTTTTTTAGTGCCTCTTGCAATCCTTCTGGCTTCTTACCTCCCGCCGTAGCAAAAAATGGTTGTCCGCCACCACCCCCTTGTATGTGCTGGGCTAACTCCCGAATTATCGTCGTTGCATTCAAGCCTTTCGAGCTAATCACATCGTCGCTCATCACACAGGTAATGGTCACCTTATCGTCGGCCATCGACCCTAGGACACCAAAGAAAGGCGCCTTCTCTGCTCGTAACTGGAATGCTATGTCTTTGATCTCGGCTGCGCCTAAATCAACCTGCTCAGCAATAAAATTCACTCCTCCAATCTGCGTAATCTTCCCAATAAGCTCCTCTTTTACGCCTCCCGCTTTTTGCTTTTCGAACTGCTCCAACTCTTTGGTCAATTGTTGGTTGCGCAATACGAGATCATTCACCGCTTTGAGGATATCGGATGGATTCTTAAATGATTCACGAACAGCAGAAAGCAATGCGATTTCATTGTTCACATACTGCATAGCAGCAGTGCCCGTTATTGCTTCAATACGACGCACACCAGCGGCTACAGCCCCTTCAGAAGTGATTTTAAACATTCCAATACTTCCTGTGGCCGAAATGTGGGTTCCTCCGCAAAGTTCAACCGATGATCCAAAGCGTATCATACGCACTACATCACCGTATTTTTCACCAAAAAGCATCATCGCTCCAGCGTTTCGCGCCTCATCGATGGGGGTGTTGCGACGTTCTTCCAATGATATATTCGCTAGAATTCCGGCATTCACCCGCTCTTCTACCCGTTTTATCTCATCGTCTGTCATCTTCGCAAAATGCGAAAAGTCAAAACGCAGGTATCCATCGTTCACGAGCGATCCTCGTTGTTCAACGTGCGTGCCCAACACTTCTCTCAAAGCTTCGTGCATGAGGTGCGTAGCTGAGTGGTTGCGCGCAGTAGCAAGTCGTTTGTTGCCGTTTACCACAGCACTAAATGTCGACCCTGTATGCGTTGGCAACACATCCGCAAAGTGAACAATCAAGTTGTTTTCTCTCTTTGTATCGGTAATTTCTACCTTCTCGCCAGCGGCGAGGATGTGACCCGTATCGCCAACTTGTCCGCCACCTTCAGGATAAAACGGTGTCAAATTGAAAACCAACTGATACTGTTCTTTTCCCTTCGCCTTAATTTTGCGGTAGCGTGTAATTTGAATTTGAGCTTCCAACTGATCATAGCCCACAAATTCTTCAACCACATCAGGGCGTACTTCCACCCAATCTTCGGTTTCGATTTTACCCGCAGCGCGCGAACGTTCTTTTTGTTCGTTTAGCTCTTTGGTGAAGCCGGCATCATCAATGGTCAGCTTGTTTTCCGACGCGATCAACGCCGTAAGGTCAGCAGGAAAACCGTATGTATCATACAATTCAAAAACCACATTACCGGGCAGCTCAGTGCCTTTCAAATTTTTGATTGTATCATCTAAACGAGATATGCCTTTGTCGAGGGTACGCAAAAACGCTTCTTCCTCTTCCTTGATCACCTTTGTGATGATGTCTTGTTGCTTCACAAGCTCCGGAAAAGCATGTCCCATGCGCGCTGCCAGCAACTCCACTAGCTCATAAATAAATGCCTCCTTCAGATTCAAAAAGCTGAAAGCATAGCGTATGGCACGACGTAAAATGCGGCGAATCACATAACCAGCACCGCTGTTAGACGGAAGTTGTCCGTCGGCAATGCTAAACGCCACCGCCCGCAAGTGGTCAGAGATCACCCGCATTGCCACGTCCGACTTTCCATCTCCAAACGTGTATTCAATGCCCGATCTTTTTGAAAGTGCTTGAATAAAAGGAGCGAAGATATCGGTATCGTAATTCGATTTTTTTCCTTGAAGTGCCACTGCAAGTCGCTCAAGCCCCATTCCGGTATCGATGTGTTTGTTTGGAAGGCCCACCAAACGTCCGTCAGACATGCGGTTGAACTCCATGAACACCAAGTTCCAGATTTCGATAACTTGAGGGTGATCATTGTTCACCAGGTCGGCTCCAGGAATAGCAGCACGGTCGGCATCACTGCGAATGTCGACGTGTATTTCAGAACACGGACCGCATGGACCCGTTTCACCCATCTCCCAGAAATTATCTTTTTTGCTGCATTTGAGGATGCGGTTTTCAGGCACCAAGTTCAACCAAATAGTCCGTGCATCTTCATCGGCCGCGAGGCCATCTCCTTCATCACCGCCAAAAACAGTGATGTACAGGCGATCTTTATCAAGTCCGTATGAAACGGTTAGCAGTTCCCACGCCCATTCAATCGCCTCTTTCTTGAAATAATCGCCAAACGACCAGTTGCCGAGCATTTCGAACATTGTGTGGTGGTAGGTATCAACACCCACTTCTTCTAGGTCGTTGTGCTTACCGCTCACTCGCAGACATTTCTGGGTATTTCCGATGCGCGCATGTTTGATTGGTGCATTGCCCAAAAAGAGATCTTTGAACTGGTTCATGCCCGCATTGGTGAACATCAAAGTCGGGTCATCTTTCACCACCATCGGCGCTGAAGGAACGATTTCATGTCCTTTCGACGCAAAGAAATCGAAAAAAGTCTGACGTATTTTCGCTGATTCCATAGTTGTATGCAAATTGGCTTCTGGTCATAATGGATGTTAAAGCCACAGCCGACGCAGTTTAGCGATTGCAAAAGTATACTATTTTGGCTACCTTGCCACTCCTTGAGTACAAGGATATTTGTTTGAATGTCGAGATACCGCTACAAATACAACCCCGAGCAGCTGCAGTACGAGCGCGTGCCACTCACATGGAAAGACTATGTCTTAATCACCATGAAGTGGATCGGCATTATCGCTGTTGTTTCATTCGCGAGCATTGCTGTTTTCAATTCCTTTTTCGAAAGTCCAATTGAGCGCGATCAAAAACGGGAAATTGCCTTTTTGGAAGAGCAGTTGAACGACATGAACAAAGATGTTTCTCAGATGCAGAAAGTCATTCACGATTTGGCATTGCGAGACGACGATATTTACCGCAGCATATTTGGGGCTGCTCCTTATCCTCAGCACCTGCGCACGGCAGGGATAGGGGGAATTGATCGCGAGAAGAATCTGCGTGGTTACTACCATTCTGACGCCTTAATAGAAACCAAAAGAATGATTTCTCAACTGCAACGTAAAGTTGTGGCACAAAGCAAATCGTACGAAGAGCTCATTGAGTTGGCGCGCAGCAAAGAAGCGATGTTATCTTCCATTCCAGCCATACAACCGGTTAGAAATGAGGACCTTACACGCATGGCAAGCGGATATGGCATGCGCATTCACCCCATTTACAAAGTCCCGAAGATGCATACAGGCATGGACTTTACGGCACCCGAGGGGACAGAAATTTTTGCTTCTGGCGACGGCGTAGTGATAGAAACCGATAATAAATTTAACGGTTACGGCACACACGTCATCATCAAACACGGATACGGGTATGAGACCTTGTATGCACACATGAGTAAGGTGAACGTGCGCCTCGGACAAAAAGTAAAGCGCGGAGAAGTGATTGGATATGTGGGGAACACAGGGACTTCAGTGGGAGCTCACTTGCATTATGAGGTAATTAAAAATGGTGAGAAGGTAAATCCAGCTTACTTTTACTTTAACGATTTGACACCTGAGCAGTTTGAAAAATTGCTTGAACAATCATCAATAGGGAATCAGTCGTTCGACTAAACACTACCTTTGCTTCTCAAACCTACCTTGAATTGGCGTACAAAGAAAAAGATATCGAAAAGCAGTATTTCACCATTTCTGAAGTGGCGGAGATGTTCGATGTCAACTCCTCGCTCATACGTTTCTGGGAAAAAGAGTTCAGCAGCATACAGCCGAAGAAAGGGCGAGGTGGAAACAGGATGTACACCAAAAAAGATGTCGACACCATTCGCACCATTCACCATTTGGTAAAAGAGCGCGGATTTACACTCGATGGCGCACGAAAGCAGTTAAAAGGCAATCCAACAGCTTCCGATAACGACGCTGAAGTGGTAGAGCGTTTGCAGTCTATACGCGCCTTCTTGGTGGAGTTGAAGGGAAGGTTGTAAGGAGCAGAGCGTGTGTAGTAAGCCGTAATTTCTTACGATACGTATCCAGTTAAGTAGCACAGCCAAGGTTTATATTTTTGCCTAATCAAAGGATCAAGTGATACTTCCTTTAAAGATAAAAGCCAGCGAGAACATGGCAAAAACAGCAATTAGTGTGGTTACATAGCCTACCATTTTAGACTGTTTCCATCCCGACAATCCGAGCAATACGTTGAATAATAAAATTCCAATAAAAAATATCTTCGACAGATATTTGTGTTTGCTTTTTGTCAAGTCTGACATTTCACTGAAATCCACTTTTTCGTCAAAAAAAGACCAACCCAACGTACACAGAAAGAACATAGTTGCTGCTAAAACTGAAAGTACAACAAGAATAGCAGTGATTCTTTTACCGTCATTGTGATTCAAAATTGAGCCCAAGAAAGTAAATGAAAAACCACCGAGCAACGCAGATACAAGAGTCAGATTGTCAGACATAAGCCGAGTTCATTGGGTGTAAGATTATGTGGCATTGAATCAACTTCGATATCAGCTATCACAGCGCACACCGATGCTCTCACTAACATACGAACTTTCGTACAACCTAACCTTAAATGGGAAAACAATCAATGCAAATTTTCGGCAATGCTTATAACGGACAGTTCATTGAATTCAAAAATCGAAAGACCTTTTATCCTCAGTAAACCTTACTCGAGACGAGGTAGTTCTGAACGTAATCGGCAATGCCCTCTTCGAGTGAAGTGAAGGGCTTATCGTACCCAATGCCAATTAGCTTCGCCATGTTGGCTTCAGTGAAATACTGGTATTTATCTCGAATATCTGCCGGCGTATCTACAAAACCGATGTTCTCTTCCTTGCCCAAAGCCTTGAATACACCTTTTGCGAGGTCGAGAAACGGACGAGCTGTGCCGCTGCCGAGGTTATACAAACCCGCATTTTTTCGGTGGTGCATTAAAAAATTGCACACTTCTACAACATCTTTAACATAGACAAAATCGCGCATTTGTCCGCCATCCGTATAATCATCCCGATGCGAACGAAACAACTTCATCTCACCCGACTTCATGATTTGGTTAAAAGCATGAAATACCACACTGGCCATTCGTCCTTTATGGTATTCATTCGGACCATACACATTGAAAAACTTTAGTCCAGCCCAAAAATACGGCGCCCGATCTTGCTGCAACGCCCACTTATCGAAATCGTTCTTTGAATCCCCGTAAGGGTTGAGAGGAACCAGCTCATTCACAATAGAATGATCATCATTGTAGCCCAAAGCGCCATCGCCGTAGGTTGCTGCAGATGAGGCATATACGAGCGGTAATCCGTATTGAACGCAGGCATTCCACATCTGTTTCGAATAGTCGAGATTCAAACGATCGAAGATGCTCTTATCGAACTCTGTGGTATCGGTGCGCGCACCCAAGTGAAAGATGAATTGCACTTGGTCTTCATTGGCCGCCAGCCAAGTAAAAAAGTCGTTTCTATCTACCAGCGCCGAGAATCGCTTATCGGTATAATTGATTTTTTTCGACTCATGAGAGAAATCATCGACAAGAACAAGGTCATAGTAACCTTCTTCATTTAACTTTGCAGCCAAGCAGCTGGCAATAAATCCGGCGGCACCAGTAATTACTATCATTTATTTTTCGCTTCGGAGAACAATTAACCCTGCAAAGGTATTGTATTTACCGAAAGCGGAAGTGATTCGTAACCTATGAATACTGTATATATTACCCGTCGTGAGCGATTTAACGCAGCGCATAAATTGTGGAATCCCGCGTGGGACGACCAAAAAAACGAAGAGATGTTTGGGAAATGTTCGAACAAAAATTGGCACGGACATAACTACAACCTTTTTGTGACGGTGAAAGGAACGCCTAAGGCAGATACAGGGTATTGCATGGATTTGAAGGTTTTGAAAGACATTATCAACGAATACATCATAGAAGATCTTGATCACAAGAACATCAATTTAGATGTCGCTTGGATGGCTGGTAAAATGGCATCTACAGAAAACATCATCATCGCCATTTGGGATCGATTGGTAGGCCCCATATCAGAAACAGGTTGTACCTTACACAGCTTGAAACTAGAGGAAACAGAAAACAACTACGCCGAGTACTTCGGCAATTGAGCATGGCATACAAACGGACAGATTCATACGACGAAGAACAAATTGCTATTGACGCAGCTCGGTACCGCGAACTGCTGAATTCTTGGGGTGAAGACCCAAACCGAGAGGGATTGGCAAAAACACCCGAGCGTGCTGCAAAGGCCATGGCTTTTTTGACTAGTGGGTACGAAGTTGACCCCGCTGAGATTCTAAAAAGCGCGCTTTTCAATGAAGATTACAATCAGATGGTCATCGTGAAAGACATCGAGTTGTTCAGCTTGTGTGAGCATCACCTTTTGCCCTTTTTTGGAAAAGCGCACATCGCTTATATTCCGAACGGAAAAATTGTTGGACTATCGAAATTACCGCGTATAGTAGATGCCTTCTCACGCCGATTGCAGGTGCAAGAACGCCTTACAATGCAAATTAGAGATTGTTTGCAAGAAACACTCGGAGCTGCAGGCGTTGCCGTCGTTATCGAAGCACGCCACCTGTGCATGCAGATGCGTGGGGTAGAAAAACAAAACTCAGTAACTACGACAAGTGCATTTACAGGGGTTTTTATGGATGATTCGAAGACCAGGGAGGAGTTTATTTCGTTAATGCAGTCATAAAAGCAGCATAAATTGCTTTATGATTACCATTTGGTTCCAGCTTCAACCCCAGTTGTAACTCTATAAAGTAGTCTTTCCAATTAGAATTTGAAGCCTGAGCCTCAGAAACTCAGTCTAATTGGTGAAAACCATGAACGACACTAAGGATGTTCATGGTTTAAGGACTTTTACTGCCGATGTAGGACGTATTCATCCATCAGAGAGGAAATAGAATAGATAGATTATCAATCAACTGCTTGAAAAAACACACATTGACGATTCCTGCTCAATGAGAGCATTCTCTGCCCTTCACTTACTGTAAACACACTGCCACACTTGAGCCTTTTCGCTCTTTGTATGTAATTCAGTCATCGAATTTGGATATGATACAAGTACTTTCGCGCTATTGTATTAAGCGCCAAAAAAGCTAGCAACCATGTCAATCCATAAATATTAAAGACAAAAGAAATGAATTTGTCTTGTGAAAAGTGCACGCATAGACCAAGAGCCAACAGGAAAGAAAGACTAGTGAACAATAACTTCCAAGAAACTATTGGGGATATTGACAGCGTTAGTTCAGAAGCGTCAGACTGAAAACAGTACTTTCTTCTTAGCAGCCAAGAGTTTAGCTCGACCTCGAAATTTGAAATCTGTTCATCAATGCTGATTTGCAACTCAGATCCTGAATATACCTTAAAATCGACACCGTTTACTCTTACATTCAAGGTTTCAATGTAGCCAACAAAGCTTGATTCTCGTCGTAATTTAATACTCCTCATATTACTTATTAAGAGTGGCACACAGCCAAAGAATACGCCACAGCAAACATGAATTGAGCTGAATGCTTATTTGCTGTTTCAGCTAAATTATAATTTCGATGAAACTTATAGTATCTATTTACCAAAAAACTTGAAATAATAATTACAAATCATCTCTCGAACGAACACAAGGTAGAATAAACTTTTTCAAAGAATTTTATTCCAACTTTAGTAATGTGAAACTTTTGGCTTCCTTTCTTAACAACCATTCGCACGAATCATATGAATCCATTCAAACGGATTGTTATCTTCGTGACTTAATTCAAAAGCTATGGAAGAGAATCAAATTCTAGACAGTCAGTCAATCGTTGGCTCTGAGTCTTCTGAACTCGCACGTCAATTTACTGCGCACGTGTTTTCGTGGATGGTAGCCGGATTGGCTCTTACCGCAGTTGTTGCTTGGTATTTTGCATCATCGGGAATGATCACCTCATTGTTTTCAGAAACAGGTCGTACGCCACTTGGATGGGTGGTTATGCTCGCTCCTCTTGGCTTTATTTTGGTCATGAATTTTGCCTTCGAACGCTTCTCGGCCATAGGTTTGTCGGTGCTGTTCTTGCTTTTTTCAGCTACCATGGGAGCCAGTTTGAGCTATATTTTCTTCGTGTACTCGATGACGGCGATCATTAAAGTGTTTGCGATTACATCAGGCACCTTTGCGATTATGGCTGCGGTGGGATATACTACAAAGACAGATTTGACAAAATTCGGATCCATTTTGATGATGGGATTGGTGGGAATAATACTCGCTTCGCTTGTCAACATGTTTCTTGGCAGTGCCCGTATCGATTATATCATCAGCATCATCGGTGTACTGATCTTTACTGGCTTGATAGCTTACGACACGCAGAAGATAAAAGCCATGGGCATGCAAGTTGGCTTGGGAAGTCAGCAGAGTCGTAAACTCGCTCTGATGGGTGCTACCAGTCTGTACCTCGACTTCATCAACCTCTTCTTGTTCTTGCTTCGCATTTTGGGACGAAGAGATTAAGACTCCAATTTATTTTTCAAAAAGGCCCCGCACTTTCGGGGCCTTTTTTGTGGAAATATGGGTTCAGATTGTTTCGGTTTTTTCTATTTATTTTGTTGATTTTCAGCAGATTAAAGCTCGGTAAATTAAACGTTTATAAACGTTTATTATAGCTTAAAATTTCTGGAGAATCGTAGCTTCGCTGTGGGGAGGAGGTTGGAGGCCCCCGGAACAGAATTTCTCATTCCGCTGTATATCAATACATTAAAGAAAACCCACTTTCAACAAGGATAAAAAACATACCCTTCTTTATCAGCCAAAAAAAGCCCCGCCTGAACTTCAAGCGGGGCCTTTACAAGATCTTTTGTTAGTTCACCATGACGCGCTGCGAAACAGAGGTATTGCCTACCTGCAGACGAATCAAATAAGCTCCACTGGCCAGAGATGAAGCATCGAAAAAGTACTTCGATTCTCCCATTGGAAACTGTCCGCTGTAAATATCCATCACCACACGGCCCGTAACATCTTCCAATGTCATGCTGCCTTTGGCGCTGCTCAGCATCACAACGGGTATGCATGTTATTGCACCCGCTGGGTTTGGAAAGGCAGGTTTAAAAGAGGCATTTTCAACTTCATTCACATTGATAGTTGCGAGAATATCGAACGACCAATATCCGGCTGGCGCTGTGATCGGACGAGATAGTTGTTTGCCATCGGCAGCCACGCCATGCACGTAATAATAAACGCGCGTTCCAATAGGTTGTGCAGGAATGTTAGCTTGCCAAGTGTTATCACCGATATTGGACATTGGTACCTCGTTGTAATCATCAGCCAAATCGGTTTTCCAATACATGAAAGCGAAGTCTACACCTTGAACATGGTTCATGTAAGCATTCACTTCATAAGGCGAAGCGTACTCATACGTATCAGGAAGTGGTTGATGTGATATCAACAGCGGCTCATCAACACCTACTGAATGTGTTATGCAATGCAATGCGCCACTGGCTGAGATAATATTGTCTGGCTGGTTATCGCAATCAATGGGAACAATGGTATATCCTGGCAAGAGCTCGCTGTAGATGCGCATAGCGGTAGTGTCGTACTCTTCACGATAAGTAGGCACTAAAACAGTCTTATTAATAAACACCGAATTCGTGTAGGTGCGGTACGATGCTGTATTCGGCCATGGCGTGCTTGGCCAGTTGCCGCTTGTGCTTGGCGGCATCGGTATGCGGTGTACTTTAAAATCGGTCCCCCATTTCGATTGAAAATTGCTCAATACATATTCAATATTCGCATTGATCTGCGGACCGTCTGAAATGCCTTCTGGATACTCCCCTACCAACAATGTCTCCTCATCTAGCAACTTCATGTGCATATCGATGTGGTGAATGCCGTCATAAGGCAAGATGTCCATTTTGATGTATTCATCAATCCCCATGTACATGCTAAAAATCTCATCAATTTCACTTTCACTTTGATCAGGATGCATTGGTCCCCAGCCGGTTGCTGTTCCATTGTTTTCATCCAAAATCAATTCCGATGCGAAGGCCTTTCCAAAGCCATCGGTCATGTAGTTACCTCCTGTATTCATTAAGTCATAAGGAGTATCGGTGGTGCAGTACATATCGATTCCCAAATAGTCGGCGACGTATTGCGGGGAAGCGTCGTCTTCTGGGCGTGGACGGTTGTAGATCCAATCAACCAAGAAAAGCTCTCCAACCTCATCGGCGTATACAGAATTGGCAAAGTAATCGCGCATCCAAACACTGTCGTATGTAGCATCTAAAATGGTAACGTTGTTTAAATCTGAAAACGGACCGCCGCCATTGTTCCCAAGCAAATAATTTTCTGTAGTAGCAGGGTTTTCGGCTAATATCACAACTTCACATTCAAGTCGAGCATTGGCTACAATTTGCTTTAAAATGGTCGGATAGCTCGTCCATGCTACCACAAGCACCTGAATCTCCTCCCATTCCGCCATGTTCCTCACATTGGTAAACGGCGGTGGCGTAGTGATTCCCCGTGTGTTGCTAACTGCAAAAACTTGATTGCGGGCATTGTCTATCTCTTCCTGTGTCAGGTTATGCGGAAGATTCTCTGGATTGAATTGTGCATACACAGATGCCGAGGTACAAAAGACAAATAAAACGAGTAGCGCTTTTCTCATGAGGATTTACTTTGCTGCAAGATACAAAGGATGCCAACACTGTCATTATTAAAAAAAGTCGCTCGATTCAATTCTTAACATGAAGAACTAGCCAATTAGCAATTCAGCACACGGGTGAGTGTGTCACCGTCGATAACATGCGCGCCATCAAACCAGGTCACATGGCAAGCAACACCTGCTTCTTTAAGCAGGTCACTCACTTGCGAAACAGCAGCATTGGTAAGGTATTCATCTTGCCTTCCCACTACAATTTCCAATCTCGTTTCATTCAATCGGCTTACATTGTCTGGCAGTGAAAGGTCGTGCGGAAAAACGCCTGCCCATAAAATCACTTGATCAAAGGGGGTGTTTGATTGGCAATAGTACCTCACTGCTGTGGCCGTTCCTTGTGAAAATCCCAGCAACACTTTTTTTCTTGCGCCTGCTACAGCAGGGATGTCCATGATTTGATCGAGGAATTTGTTGTTATCTTCAATATCCATCAAGCGATCTTCTTTCGTCATCCAGCTCGCGCCAACGCGACCGGAGCTTCCATGTGTATAGAAACGATGCAGACCTTCGGGTGCTACGAACAACATTTTATCAGATACCAATGTATCAAATTTGCGAAGGAAATAAGCAGGCAACATGCCATAGCCGTGTAAGACAATCACAGCAGTGTCCAGTTCAACATCCGCGGCGTTGCCCGCGAAGAATACCCGCGCTGTTTTGGTTACTTTGAGGTGAGTTTCGGATATCAATACTCGATGAGGATGTTGGTAGTTTGAAAGGCCGGACAATACACAGAGTCTACGAAAGTAGTGTCTGTATCTTTGAAGACATCCCATCGATAATATATCCAACTATCGCCGTAGAGCTTGCACGAGGAGGTGATGTCAACATTCATTCCTTCCCCCTGAATCAAATCGCTGGTGCAGCATTCACAAATGAAGTTTGGCGATAGGTAGCGGAACTTGACAAGATCATCATTGCTCACTGGAGAGGTATTAACCAATCGCACACTCACGGTAGCTTCTGGCACCAAAGCAACAGAAAGGTTGTATGGATTGTTGGGAGACACGTTCTCAGGATTGATGTCTATCTCGCGATCGAAAAAACCTGTCTTTTCAATACCTACCCGATAAGTAAGTGCATTGCTTCGCCCAAACTCAAGGGTATAGGTACCATCGCCGTTGGTAGAGGTCTCGGCCACTGTAGTGAATCCACCGCTGAGCACGCCGCCGCTAACTACCTGTTCGTTGAGGACAAGGTATACATTCGTCAGTCCGCTGCCGCTGCGGTAATCGGTAATCGTACCTTCTACAACAACATCTTGATTTTTAGTCTTCTTGCAAGCAAAAAGAGCGATGGAGGCGAATATCAGAATTGCTATGTAGCGAATCACACTTTTAAGTTTTGGTACAATAAATATTGATTCATCACCCTGTTCACGTAGCTCACTGTTTCTGTTCCTCGGCAGTATCCGTGCTTCACATCGGGAAGATGCAAGTAGCGGTCGTCTGATTTCAGCAACAAGCAATCGGCTACGTTGTGGTCCCAAATTTCGGGATTTAAATTCAATTCTCTTGCTATGGCTTGAGCATCTAAGACATGACCGGGGCCAATGTTATACGATGCGAGGATGAATTTAACACGTTCAGACGAATCGTTGATTCTATCTTGCCACATGCGATCAAGGTAGCGCAGGTAATCAACACCTGCCCTGATATTATGTTCAACCGTTTGCGTTGTATCAATTCCAAATCGCTCGCCAGTTGCGGGCATCAATTGCATGAGTCCAAAAGCACCTACCCACGAACGTGCCTCGGGGTTGAAACGCGATTCTTCGTAGATCATCGCTGCAAGCAATTTCCAATCCCAGTTGATTTTTACACTGTATTTTTTGATGTACGCATCGTATTCAGAAATGCAGTTTCCTTCGAGAGAGCAAAACTCGCTCGACATGCGTCCCATTTGATCACGAGGCGAATTGAAGTACTTTTTGTATGTATACTTCAATTTTTTCTGAATTTCCTTTTTCGACATCCACTCTTCAATAGCGAGAAGCAAGCTATCGCTGTCTTTACGCACCGCCCACGCTATTTTTTGGGGCGCACTAACCGCGAACTCGATGTCTAAATCGGGATAATACGTTGCATTGATGCGGGCCAAATTCTCATCCGACACCGTGAATGGTACTTGTCCCTCTGCCACCAATCGAATCAGTGTCTCGCTGTTCAGGCTGGCACTGGCTTCAATTATGTCTACATCAACTCCTGCGGCCTGTTCAAGTTCAAGGATGTTGCTGTAGAAGGTAGTAAGGGCATGGACATATATTTCTTTTTGATGCAGTTGTTCAAACGATCTGACGAGGGAGTCATCGAGTTGTTCTTTCGACATCTTTCGCCAGTTCAGTGGTTTTCGCTGCACCAATACCTGACGCGTTTCACTCAAAGGCGAAGTGAATTGCACATACTTTTCCCTTTCGGGGATGTGAGTCAAGTTGCCTGCGATGATATCTCCATCACCTGATTGAAGCAGATGAAACATATCTTCGAGATCTGTCAGCACTTTCACTTGCAAGCCCAAACCTTGGCTTTTCGCAAAAGCACGCACGAGCTCATAGTCGTAGCCCATTCCTTGTCCGCGGTACAAATAATAGGAAGTTGACCCATTCTCAGTCAAGAGAATCAGATTCTTTCGATGCTTTATCTCCGGTAGGTCAATTGTAATCGGAAGTGTTGCTGTAGTGGGTTGAGGAGGTGGCGACGCACTATTGCTACAAGCAGACCATACGACCAACGAGACAAGCAGGTAAAAACAATTTACTGCCTTTATCATATGCCGTTGTTTACTTCTGTTACGCAGAAAAAGCTAAAATGTTGTATGACAACAAGTTTGAGTTATTTTTTCTCAAACTTCTGGGTTGTAGCATCGAAGCTGATGTAGTACTCACCTTTGCCCATGTTGCTCACATCACAGGTAGATCCAAACCCGCGTTTGATGATTTGCCCGTAAGCATTGTACAATTCGTAGTTGGTGTCAGAACTGAATACCAATCGCTTGTCTTTCTTTTCGAAGATGAACGTTACTTCCGGCTTATCTGATGTGTATTCCACATCTTTGCTTGTGCGGTTCTTATTCTCTTGAGAACGTTGCATCACACGAAAGCGGTTGACACCAGAAATAGGTGATGTTTGAAAAGAATAGGTGTTTTTCACCGAAGTACCATTGCCCATTACTTCACCTACGTTCACCCATTTATTCCATTTGAATTGTTGGATTACAAATGGCAATCGCCCTTGCTCGTTCAAGGTTTCCCATGAGAGCATGCCGGCGTTATCGATACGAATATCTGTGGTTTCAAATGTTGGCGACGGCTCAAGCGCGCCCGGGTTGATGATTTTCGGTTCGCAACCATCTTTGTATTTGATGGTCACCACCACATCATCACCCAATTTAAAGCCATAAACCGAAAGGTCGACTTCAAAGGCGTTGCTGTTCGTTTCGTCACTCGTGATTTGTCCGTTCACGGTAACTTCAAATACGCAAAAACCAACCCCATCTGCAGAGATGCTGTTGATCACGTACACATTTTTCTGTTGGTACTTTCCTTCTAGCACTATTGTCCCGGCGTTCGCTTTGAAAGCAAAACCTAGCAATGCGAGGAGTACCACACCCATTAACCTCATCTTCTTGTATAACTTTTTGGTCTCGGTAGTTGGGTAAATATAGTAATTGACCGTTAGGTAAAAAAACACAACTACTGAATTATCACCCTAAGGCGGGGGCGAAGTTATGAATTTTAGACTGACAACCCCTTAGAATATCTGGAAAAAACGCCATAAAAAATTCGACGAGTTGCGCTTCATTTTCGACCAACCAATCAACAGACTGAGGCAAACCTGTCTTCCTGCCTATCCTTTTTTCCATCCCGTTCATGGCTCTCAGTAGTCCCGATGTCTGCGTATAAGCTACAAACCAATTGTCTCTTTCCATGTAATACAACAAGTGTGATGCTTCAACTGAGATCGGATCTGCATGAACATGCAGTGTTCGAAATACGTTTTGAGCGAAAATTTCGAGGGGGACTTCCGAAAAATGATTCCACATTTTTGCCAATGCGTAATCGTACAACATGTCTACAGCAACTCCTGAATAGTGTCCGCAAATCGGACGAATTAAAGCTCTGATTTCGCGCGTTATGGGATGTTCATCGGTAAAGCTATCTATAAAGCGGTGCAGGAGTATCCCATTTCGAATACCCGTTTCATAAGCGTTATAATCATGTCCTTTCACGAAATCTCCAAGGAAGTTTCCAGTAAGAACCAGCGGGTTATCTCCGCTCAAAAAGCAATGTGCTAGGTAATTCACTTCTCAAAGATATGGTTTACATCGCAGGTGTTGTAGCATTTGGTTTTCAATCCACCACCGAACACGCCGATTATCCATTGATGGAAATTCAGGCATTTTTCGGAAACGAAGCATTAACTTCGTTTTCATGAGTCGACGAGAGCGCATTTATTGGATTTGCCAGATAACGGGTTGGGGTGTTTTCGGTGCTGGTAACATTTTGAATGTCGCTCTGCAAGGACGGTTGGTGTGGGAAATACCTGCTTCTTCGGCCATCATGATCGTTCTCGGAATTGGTATTTCTCATGTTTTCCGTGGAATGCTTCGTGCAAGCGGTTTTGTGAACGCGCCTATTTGGAAACAACTGCTTCTTGTTTTGCCTGCTGCCATTGCCATGAGCTTGATTTTCGCATTTACCTATGGAGGTTTGCACGATATCATCTTCGATCATGGGGAAAAAATCATCGATTTCTCGAAACCGGCCTTGTGGGTGTATGTTCTGAATTTCAGTGTGCTATTCGTCGTTTGGGTTGTGTTTTACTTCGCCTTCCATTATTTTGAAAATCTTCAAAAAGCCGAAATTCGGAACTTAGAGCTGCGCGCAGCAAATGTTGAGGTAGAACTTAACAACTTGCGCAGCCAGCTACGTCCGCATTTCATGTTCAACTCACTAAACAGCATTCGCGCCCTGATTGATGAAGACCCTCTGCGCGCTAAAGAGGCTGTTACAATTCTTTCTTCGGTGCTTAGAAATAGTTTAATGCTCGGCAAACAATCGCTGATTCCGCTGCGCGAGGAGCTCGACTTGGTCCAGAAATACCTCGAAATGGAGCAAATACGCTTTGAAGAACGACTGGAGTTGAAAATTGATGTCGCTGCCGACACCCTCGAATGCACGGTGCCGCCGCTTATGATTCAGACTTTGGTTGAAAACGGAATAAAGCATGGAGTTGCCGCTACGCGCGGTGGTGGAATTCTGCAATTGAACACCCGTTTGAACGGTAAACTGGAAATTGAAATTCGAAACACAGGAAAGATAATTCACCATGAAGAGGTTGGAACAGGACTTCAAAACACGAACAAACGCCTTGAACTTATTTACCAAGATAGCGCGCATTTCGAAATTTATGAGACGCATGACGAGGTTGTCTGCAAACTGATCATTCCTCAAAAGTGAACCACATGAAAGCAATAGTGATAGACGACGAGCGCCTGGCGCGCAAAGAGCTAATTCAAATGCTGACAGCTTTTCCTGACATTGAGGTAATGGCAGAAGCAGGCGACATTGAAGAAGCACAAGAACTCATTGAAAACCTTGGCCCTGAGCTTATCTTTCTCGACATCCAAATGCCTGGAGGTTCAGGGTTTGAGTTGCTGTCAAAGCTAGATCACGTGCCCCATGTCATCTTCGTTACGGCATACGATGAGTTCGCTCTGCGCGCTTTTGAAGTCAATGCACTCGATTACCTGCTCAAGCCCGTTGAAAACGACCGTCTAGCAACTGCAATTCAACGTGTGCAATCGTTAAAACCTTCGGCACTGAACAATCAGGGCGATAAAACAACCTTGCTTCCCGATGACCAGATCTTCATCAAAGACGGTGAGAAATGTTGGTTCGTTCCACTTCGTGAAATCCGTCTCTTCGAATCCGAGGGAAATTATGTCCGTGTGTATTTCAAAGACTTCAAACCGCTGATTCTGAGGTCACTAAATCAGCTTGAAGAGCGACTAGACGAGATGCACTTCTTTCGAGCGAGCAGAAAACACATCGTAAACCTCGATTGGGTTGAAAACATAGAACCTTGGTTCAGCGGTGGTTTAAAATGCACGCTCCGCGATGGGAAAGAAATTGAAGTCTCTCGCCGACAGTCGGCCCGATTCAGAGAATTGAGAAGTCTATAGGTCCTTCCCGCGCAAACGGGCTGTTTCAGCTTTCACTGCTGCGGTGTATTCGAAATCGAACCCTATGGCGTCTTCTTCTGCTATGTACCTTCCTTTGCCAACAAACTGTTCTTTGCAGTAAGCATCCACTTCGGCATTCTCAGGTTCGAAAAGCAAAATCGATACCTGCATGGCGTATTCGTTGCCATTCTTCGGTGCGTCACGCAAATCCAATTCCATCCTGCGATGCACGGTGTTCTCTGATGAGAAATCAAGTATGTATAATTTACCGATAGACAGTTGCAGGTCGTAGTTTCCATTATCGATGCGAGAAACGCCACCTTCCAACGTACCATCATCATTGACCTCATAAACTCCCACTTGTCCGCTCAATGCGTTTTGCTCTTCATCGTGTATATACCCATTCATCCAAACGCGATCACCAATCACCCCCAATGAATCACCCATCGTGAAGCCGAGGTAGCTTTCTGGTGGAACCTGCACACATTTGTCTCTCCATTTACCAACACTCCAAACATCCGCCAGGTGGCGAATAGAATCTACTTCGTAGGTGACTTTTTTTCCGCGCAAGCGATAACTATACGACATTGGCAACCCAGAAATGTAGCCCATATCGAACCACGGACTCATCAGTTCTTGCGCAACAGAAATCCACGTGGTGTCTTTTTCATCTGTAACGATTACGCCCGACTTTACTTCTAGTCCGAATCGCTCCTCCACATCTCTATTAAACATCACCGCCGGTGTCGACTCGTTATCGAGCCAATAGCGAAGCAGCTCACCCCTTAACTCAACACAATCACAATGTTCTCCATACGCTTCGCGGATGTACAACGACTCACCATTGTACCAATGTTGCAACTTGTTATCCCTGCCGAAACGGGTCATGTAGATATGCGACGAGTCGTACACTTCATAAATCAGCTCAGAACCAAAATACTGGTAAACCATGTCGCGCACCTCCTGATCGTCGCTTAACACACTGTAGTGCACTCTGTATGGCATGGTTGGCTTTACCTCGCTCTCACAGCTTGATAAAAAAAGTCCTGCTAAGAGAACAACGAAGATGGTAATTTGATTTTTCACTGTTATATGCGTGTTAATATGCGTTGGCAAAGATGCGAAAAGGATTATTTTCGACCCCATGCGCAGACAAACGATTTTAGTCCTCATTTTATTGGCCGTGGTTTCGCTTTCCGGAATCGTGATTACACAGATTTTTTGGGTGAAGCGCGCCTACAATTTGCAAGAAAAGCAATTTAATGATCGCGTAGTCATTGCGCTATCGCAAGTAGTTGACCGCATTCAAGAGGTAAATCGCGACAGCGCCTTTGTTGAACCTGTCAACCAAGTGTCGTCGTCGTATTTCGTAGCGAATATCAACGACACCCTCCACCCGTATTTTTTGGAAAGTCTGCTCAGAGAAGAATTCGAGAGCTTCAACCTCAAAGAAGAGTTTGAATACGCCATTTATGATTGCTTCTCCGATTCGGTGGTGTATGGCGGAAGGGTGAACTTCAATGAAAAGACCGGTTCTGGACAAAATGCTGAGTTGAGCATACAAAGGAAGTTCAATCAAGACGGACATTATTTCGGAATCTATTTTCCTCAAAAGACGACGGTAATCATCAAGCAGATGGATTTTTGGGTGTTTTCATCCATCGTGATCTTGCTCGTTGTGCTGTTTTTTGCGTATTCCATATTGATTATTCTGCGGCAAAAGCGACTTTCTGAAGTCAAAACAGACTTTATAAATAACATGACGCACGAACTGAAAACGCCCATTAGCACCATTGGTATCAGCAGTGAGATGTTGATGCGCGATGATATTTCGCAGGATGCTAGCCGCTTGAAACAGTACGCCACAATCATTAAAAACGAAAACAATCGTCTGAAGTCGCAAGTAGAGCGTGTGCTACAAATCGCGTCGTTAACACCAGGCGAACTGCAGCTCAAAGAAGAGCAAATCGATATGGAGGCACTGATCGAAAAATGTGTAGACACACTCTCTCTGATGGCGCAGGAAAAAGGTGGATCGATAACTTTTAAGAGCGCCGGTGGCAACAATGCTGTTAAAGGAGATCGCGTGCACTTGACCAATGTTATTTTCAACCTCATGGACAATGCCATCAAGTACACGAGGCTTCAACCACAAATCACCATCGGATTGTCTAATAACGACAAATGGGTCATGATTGAAGTTGCCGACAACGGCATAGGTATCGACGATAAAAACAAAAAAATGATTTTCGATAAATTCTTTCGCGTTCCCACAGGCAATGTGCACAATGTGAAAGGATTCGGACTTGGTTTGTTTTATGTTAAAAGCATTGTCCGCGCCCACGGTGGCACCATCGACCTGCAAAGTGAATTGGGCAAAGGAAGCACGTTTACCATTCGACTAAAGAAATTGGCATGACAGATAAAGTGAAAATATTGTTGGTTGAAGACGATTACAACCTCGGGTTTGTGATTCAAGACCTCTTGCGCATGGAGGGCTTTCATGTGCGACTAGCTACCAATGGCAAAGATGGTTTATTGAGCTTCAATCAAGATGAATATCACCTCTGTCTGCTTGATGTCATGTTGCCTGAAAAAGATGGGTTCACATTGGCTGAAGACATCCGTAAAATCAACGAACAGGTTCCAATTGTCTTTCTCACGGCAAAAAGCATGGTTGAAGACAAAATTCGCGGCTTGCGAATTGGTGCCGATGACTACATCACAAAACCGTTTGTTAACGAAGAATTTCTGCTGCGCATTCGTGCGATATTAAAGCGAAGCAAAGCCTTTGATGATGAAGAGAAAATAGAGCACTACACGTTGGGAAGCTATGCTTTCGATACTGTGAACCTCACCTTATCAAGAAACAACGACTTGCGGCAATTGACCCGCAAAGAGGCCGACATTCTGAAAATGATGTGCGAACACCTCAACCGTGTTATCGAACGTGAGCTTATCGCCAAGAAAGTTTGGGGCGATGACAGCTATTTCGTTGGTCGCAGCATGGATGTCTTCATCACCAAATTGAGAAAATACCTTGCCGACGACGAATCGGTTTCGATCAGCAATGTCCACGGTGTGGGATTCAGACTCAGCATCGAAGAAAAGT
Organism: Cryomorphaceae bacterium; assembly: GCA_016124575.1. Lineage (GTDB taxonomy): Bacteria > Bacteroidota > Bacteroidia > Flavobacteriales_D > Sanyastnellaceae > RI-182. Next base: position 25,623 of record WGNM01000033.1, on the reverse strand, counting down.
AAAACCAAAAAAAAGGCTGCCTTGATAGACAGCCTTTTTTTTTGAATACTCAACTTGGTTTATTCTACAACCAAAGTCTTTACTGTTTGCTTGCCATCGGCAAGAATGCGAATCTTGTAAACGCCTGCACTCCAATCTTGTGTAAGAACAGGTAGGTTGTATGATCCGGTCAAAGTACCATAAGACTTGGATGCTACCAATCGTCCGTCGGCGCTGAAAACCTCAACACTCAAAACAGTTGGCTTATCTAGGTTCACAGCAATGTTCGCTTGGGTAGAAGCTGGGTTTGGGTACAATTGGAAGGTTGCATCCGGCGCAGCCGTTTCCAAAACACCTACTACCGGTGATCCAGAAACAAAACCGTTTGAAACAGCCTCATCAATGCTGACCGAAGCAGCGTTATCGATGGTTCCGTTCGGAGCAAGCACCATACCTACGATGTGCATGTTGTTCTCATCCCAATCTTCAGGTAAAACAAATGTGTAGTTGTGGGTAGTGGTGTTGCCTGCCATCATCGCTCCAGCAAAAGCATTGTCTACACCTGCAAAGCTTGGCGACAATGAACGTGCAACGTGCTCATATACCATTTGTGCAGCCGGAACCGGACTAGGCAATAGCTCATAACCGCCCATCACGCCATTGGTGCCACCAGCATAAGCATTCGCTTGCGCCCAACCTGTACCTGTTCCTGTAACACCGTCTTCGGTCAATACCACAGAAACACGGTAGTTTCCAGTTACAGTTTGCTGGAAAGTAGTGGTTGTGCTCACTGTCAAAGTGCGCGTACCAGCATCCCAAGTGGCTCCATTCTCTATGAAAGCCATCGGAGCTGTTTGAATGCGCTCTAGGAAAGGAATTTCAAATTGTGACGGATCGTACTCTGGTCCACGGTCTACTACACCACTTGGGTAACCTGATATCAAGCCTCCAATGGCAGCGTCATAATCGACAATGGTCATTGGGTCAGCATTGTGAACAGCTATGCCAATGAAATAGTCTCCGTAACGCTCAGTAAGCAAATCCATGAATACAGCGCCGCGAACGCACCACGGACACCAAGTACCGGTGCCTTCTTCCGCAATAACACGCTTTCCGGTAGCAGGTACAACAGGATTTACGACAAGGGTTTTCTCATCATCAACCGCGTCGTCGTCAGACATTCCATTGACATTGCTGATTACAGCTACGGCATTGTTTGTTCCGGCCACCAAGGTGAAAGTATTTGCAAAATCTACGGTGTAAAAACCAAGAGAAGGAATGTTCACTCCAGTTACCGATTCGCTGATGGTAGAACCGTTGTAGGTGATGTCTACATCAAATGACGTAATGGCCGTCATCCCCAAATTACGCACTTCAACACTCGGCGTAACTGTTTGAGTTGCAAGCGCTGAGCCCATGTTCAAAATATTTGTCACTCCACCATTCAAAGCAGGCAATTCATAAGGTGTGAAGTCGTATGAAACGTCATCAATCCAAAACTGATTGCCCTGCAATGGGAAAATGTCTATGCTCGCAATTTGTGTCTCACCGTTTGAATAAGACCCCTGGCTAACACCATCAATCAATATTTCCCATGTATTGGTGCTCAAATCATTCTGCATGGTAAGCTGAAACCACTGCGTAACAGGGTAATTCGCCTCAAGCAACAATGACCCTCCCGATGTAAACTGCGCTACTCCTCCAGTAAAGTAAATGTCGGCAGCCCACGTGGTACCTATAACATCTTCTTTCTGAAAGTTGAAATACGCACCACCAGCATTGATGTACATCTGCATTTCAAGCGTGAATTGTCCGACCGCTAACTCACCTGGAAATGGCAATACCACATCCTGCGGACCACCATTGGCTGCTGTAGATGCAAAATAAAGACTATTGCTGCCGCTGTAAGCATTGGTTGTAACTACCGCAGCATCATCGGCTCCGCCATTGGCATTGCCCCATGTCTCCCATACATCACTTGATGCAGCTATCTGATCTCCAGCATTGTAGCTCTCAAAGTCGTCAAAAAAAGACTGTGCCGATGCAGAAAAGAAAAGCATGGCTGCAGAGAATGAAAGTATAATTTGTTTCATTGATAAGAAGTTTGATTTATAAAGCAAGGTAAGGGTATCATCCGACTTCCGGAAGAGAATTTGAGGTTATGACCCTCATTTTAGACCTATCATTTCATGCCTAACGTCGCTAATAATATGATTCGGCATCGACAAATCATTGATCGCGCCCCCTAACAATGGTGTAAGAAACTACGGAAAAGCCTAACAAATTCGCAGTTCACAGAAGTTATCTTACCTTTGCGACAATAACCTTACCTACTTTGAAAAATACATCTACCTGGCTTGTATACCCTATCATTCTCGTTTTCCTAATCTCAGGATGCATGCGAGAAGAGTTCATATTAAATGATCAACTCAGCGTATCAGGTCTCGACCCCAGCTTTGCTATCCCGCTCGGATATACGACACTGAACCTTGGTGACATTGAGCGTGCGTTCGACTCAGAAAACTTCATTTACAACGAGCAAGAGGCGGTTTTTGCTTTTGTGTACCGGCAAGAAATTGCGCGTCTGAGTGCTTCTGATCTGGCATTGATTTCTAGTCAAGACATTGGTTTTGAGGTTGTTTTGAGCGACGGACAAGCCACTGCGCTGAATGCATTGCCGGTCGGACAAACATTTGAATTTAGCTATCCGGCGGAAATTGATTTGACGTTTGAGAACGGACCTGAGATCGAAACGGTGACGTTCAATGCGGGATTACTCGCCCTCAACATAGCGTCCACTTTACCACAAAATGCCGACGGCACACTCACTATTCCAGCCCTCACGCTAGATGGCACGCCTCTTCAAATCCCCATTTCTGTTTCAGCTAACTCCACGCTCGAAATCGAAGTCGATTTGAACAATTATGTCCTCGACCTCACCCAAGGTGGGAGCGGCTTCAATTACCTGCTGGTAAATGTTGATCTTGCCATTGCCTCTTCAGGGGCGCCCGCCAGCGGCGGGGATGGCTTTTCTTTTGAACTGACTTTCGACTTCAATGCCTTCGAGTCTATTTACGGCTACCTCGGCACCCCTCCTGCTTATACTTATCTCGATACACAGTTTGTTGACCTGTTCAAAAACCTAATCGACGGGACGTTGTTCTTCGCTGAACCCCGCATTGATCTGACCATAGCGAATACCAGCGGAATTCCATTTGAAATCAACCTATCAGGTGTTTTTGCTCCTGAAAACCAAGTTGAAACAGCACTTGGCGGACCTGATTTAACGAATATCCCAACCATCATCGCTGCGCCAAACCCTGGTCTGGTGGGCACTACGGTACATACCATCACTTCACAAGGCACCATCCCTTCTCTATCAACGGTATTGCAAGAAGGTCCTTTCGAACTGCTATATGAAACAAATGTCCAGTTAAACCCGCAGGGAAACATCCAGAATTGGTTGCTCGACTCAAGCTACCTCGCCTGCACGGCTGAACTGTTTTTACCGTTCTATTGCTATGCCGATAATTTCGCCGTTGCCGACACCATCGATCTCGACTTCGAATCTATTCTAGGTAACGACGGCGAAGGCCCGATAGATTGGCAAGACGTGAAACGCATGCAGCTCAGGTTGGTTGCCGACAACGGCCTGCCAATTGAGATGTTCGGCCAAGTGTACTTTACAGACTCACTTTACAACGTCATCGACTCACTGTATTTCGATTCCAATTCGGCCTTCTTGGCATCTGGATTCATCGATTTCAGTCTGCCCCCTTCTCATCCCGATCACGGCAGGGTCTTGAGTGAAACACGCACCATCCGCGACAGCGAACTAACGCGAGATGAAATAACAGTGCTACTCAACGAATCAGCGAAAAAAGTAATCCTGAAAGCTCGTAGCAACACCTCTGGTGCTGGCTCACAAGAGCTGGTTCGCTTTTATCCTGAATATGAGTTGAAGATGAAACTCTCAGCTAAAATCGACACCCAAATAGAACTGTGATGAAGAAATTAGCTCTCCTTTTATTTGCTTGGGTGTTTGCTGGAGCAACAGGTATCGGACAACAAAACTTGGTCTTAAACTTCCTCGACGATGTCCCCCAACGCATGTACACAAACCCTGCTACTCTCTCTCGACGAGGTTTCTCAATTGGCCTTCCAGGACTGTCAGGCATCTACTCACGTTTTGAAAACACAGTCTTCAATCCGCACCACATGTTCGAAAAAACAAGCGATGGAACGGCTTTAAGAACCGAACATTTCTTGTCGCAAATACGCGATTACAACTACATGGGCTTTGAAAGCTCATTCGATTTATTCATGCTATCATTCTCTACAGCTCCATACACACAATGGAGCATCACCCTGCGTGAAAGAATGCAAGCGCGTGCCATTTTACCAGGAGACCTCATCCGCTTTCCGTTTATTGGAAATGGTAGTTTTGATAGCAATGGCAATACACTCGACTTTAGCGGACTTGGATTGAGCATGAACCACTACCGCGAACTTGCCATTGGGTGGCATCATAAAAGCGATGATGGACTATCGATAGGCATTCGAGGAAAATTGCTTTTCGGATCTGAGAATATCGATACGAAAATAAGTGAAGTGCAGTGGACAACTGATCCTGACACGTACGATTGGACGTTTGCGGGTGAAATGCAGGTGAATACTGCCGGTGTTTGGCCATTGCTCGACACCATTGAGGGCAACCACCCGCTCGACAACAACCAAGTGATGAGTTATTTGTTCAGCACCAAAAATAGTGGATTGGGAATAGATGTGGGTGTGGAGAAGAAAATGACCGATCGCTTTTCTGTTTCAGGAGCGGTCAGCGACCTTGGGTTTATCAATTGGACACGTGGTGTGCGAAATATAAAAAGCTCGAAAGGAGAGTTTGCCTATATCGGATTGGAATTCACCGATGGCATGATCACCTCCTTAAGCAATGTTGGCGACAGTTTAGACCAGCAGCTTACCGACCTGCTTGCAGAAGCAGAAGATGAATTTGGGTATGCCGACAATGAAGACAACTACAGATCTGCTACCCTGGCACGTTTTCAAATTGGTGCTGATTATCAATTGTTTGGCGTCGATTCATTGACCTCTGGCACGGTTGGAGTGTTGTTTCAAAGTGAGGTTTACAAAGGCCGACTTCGTCCGACATACACCATTGCCTACTCTCAAAACGTGAAACGATGGTTGAGTGCCACCATTGCTTACTCGGTGATTGATAGGAACTTCAAAAACCTCGGCCTCGGCTTGCGGCTGAATGGCGGACCATTGCAATTTTATGTCGCTACAGACAACCTGCTTGCAGCAGTGTTAAACCCACTTGTTTTTACCGATGACCTCGGAAATGAAACATCCCGCGTGCCATTGCCGTCTTATGCGCGCACTGTGCAGTTACAAATGGGTGTGAATTTGACTTTTTGATAAGCGCAATGCAGGGTGCGATCATGCAAAACCACCGATCACTGCGCTCCCTTCACTATGTCAGCTACCACATCTGGATCTAACAGCGTTGAAATATCGCCGAGGTTGCTGGCATCGCCTTCGGCAACCTTACGCAGAATGCGGCGCATGATCTTTCCTGATCGTGTTTTCGGTAGTCCAGTTACGAACTGTATCTTCTCAGGTTTGGCAATTCTCCCAATCTGTTCTACTACGGTTTCAATGATTTCATCGCGGCGTATTGCCGCATCTTCTGGCATTGAATCGCAAATCACAAAGGCATAAATACCTTGTCCCTTTACATCGTGCGGATACCCAACCACAGCTGATTCTACGACATATTTATTGGCATTGATGGCTTCTTCAATCTCAGCGGTACCGAATCTATGTCCGCTCACGTTGATCACATCATCTACTCGCCCTATTATGCGGTACAACCCATTCTCATCGCGTTTGGCACCATCGCCCGTGAAATAGTGATTATGATAATGCGAAAAATAGGTGTGCTTGCAACGTTCGTGGTCACCATACGTGGTTCGTATCATGGATGGCCACGGGTATTTGATGCATAAATAGCCTTCAACTTCGTTGGATGTTATTTCTTTTCCTTCTTGGTCAAGCAACACGGGCTGAATACCCGGTAGAGGAAAGCCGGCATGCGCTGGATTCATTGGACTCAAACCACCCAATCCGGAAATCATGATCCCCCCTGTTTCTGTTTGCCACCAGGTGTCGACAATTGGACATTTCTCTTTCCCGATGTGGAGATAATACCACCTCCATGCTTCATCGTTTATGGGTTCTCCCACGGTACCAAGTAATCGCAGCGAGTGAAGATTGTATGGCAATACATGATCTAACCCACAAGCCATTAAAGCCCGAATAGCTGTTGGAGCGGTATAGAAAACTGTAACACCATGTTTATCGCAAACCTGCCAAAAACGTCCGGCATCAGGAAACGTTGGAACACCTTCAAACATCACCGTGGTTGTCCCCGACAGCAACGGCCCGTAAACTATATAGGTATGTCCTGTTATCCAACCGATATCGGCCGTGCACCAATAGACATCGTTTTCTTCTATTTGAAAAACGTTTTGAAATGAATAGCCAGCATACACCATGTATCCACCGCAGGTGTGAACAACCCCTTTCGGCTTGCCTGTTGACCCTGATGTGTAGAGGATGAAAAGCATGTCTTCACTGTCCATCTCCTCAGCCTCGCAGCTCAACGCCATGCCATCAATGGCATCGTGCCACCATATATCACGACCGGCGTGCAGTTCAGGTTTCCATCCGACGCAGTCGAAAACGATTACCTTTTGAATGGTGGTGCATGACTCCAGCGCTTCATCAACCACGCGCTTAAGCGGCACTTGCTTAGCTCCGCGATTCAATCCATCGGCGGTTATGACCATGGTTGCTGAAGCGTCGTTGATTCTATCAGACAATGCATTGGCAGAAAAGCCAGCGAAGACAACCGAATGCACTGCGCCTATGCGTGCGCAAGCCAGCACTGCGATTGTGAGTTCTGGCACCATGGGCATGTAAATGATAACCCGATCTCCTTTGACTACTCCTTGGGATTTTAGGGCATTAGCAAGCTGGCAAACTTTCTCATGCAGTTCACGATACGTTAGCTTTACTGCTCCTACCCGCGGATCATTTGGCTCCCAAACAAGAGCAGTTTTATTGCCCCGCGCAGCGAGGTGTCGATCGAGGCAGTTTTCGGTAATGTTCATCTTTCCGCCGAGAAACCACTGCACGTCGGGCGTTTCAAACTCCCACTGGCATACTTTCTCATACGGCTTGCGCCAAATATACTGCTGTGCAACCTCGTTCCAAAAAGAATCCGGTTCATCAACACTCTGCGCGTACTTCTGCTCGTATTCTTTGAATGATCTAATTCTAATGTCCATGGTTGGAAATTTTCTCTCTCAAATGTATCGTTTTGAGTAGAAAATGTCCAATTAATCCACTTTATAGACTTCTTCTAAATTAGAGTCGTCGCTCACGGTCACATCGAGGTCTTTCACCAATCCATTTTTGATATCATACACCCATCCGTGCAGCTCCAGCTCTTGTCCGTTTCTCCACGCATGTTGCACTATCGACGTTTTTGCTAAATCGTAAACTTGCTCCATCACGTTTACTTCTACAAAGCGGCGCAAACGTTCTTGGGTATTTTCAATCTTATCGAGTTCTTTGCTGTACATGCGGTACACATCTTTTATGTGGCGCAACCAGTTGTCGATAAGGCCAAAATGCTTGTTTCCCATTGCTGCTTCCAAACCACCGCATCCGTAATGCCCGCATACAATAACATGCTTCACTCGCAAGACATTCACCGCGTAGTCGAGCACGCTTAGCATGTTCATATCGGTATGTACAACCATGTTTGCAATGTTTCGATGAACAAATACTTCTCCTGGTTTTGTACCTGTAATTTCATTTGCAGGAACACGGCTATCGGCGCATCCTATCCACAATAAAGGAGGCTTTTGTCCGTTAGCTAGGCTTGTAAAATACGCTGGGTCTTCTTGCAACTTACTTGCTACCCACTTTTTATTGTTCTCTATCAGTTGATCATAAAAATTCATAGTTCTTCATTTTGTGTTCCAATCCATTCGGAGATACCGACAACTTGAACAGTGATGTTTTTTTCTTTTGCTCGAAATAAGAAATCTCGAATAACCTCTACTACATCGTAATCAATAAAGTGCGTCGCCGACCCATCAATGATTACTTTGCTGTTGCTCGGAAGTTCGTCGAGTGTTCGTATCAAACTTGGTTTATTTAAAAACGAGACGTGCTCGCTGAGTTGAATAACCTTCGCGCTGCCATATTGCTTGCCGCGTTCGACGGTTAAAAATGGCACTTTGTAATTTGCTTTAAGGATATAGAAAACCCCCACCGCTAGTCCGATCAAAATACCGATCAACAAATCTGAAAACAGTATTGCCAAAACGGTAACCAAGAATGGAATAAACTGTTTCCAACCAACTTTGAACTGCTCCACATACAACGATGGTTTGGTAAGTTTATAACCTACCAATATTAGGATGGCCGCCAACGATGAGTAGGGGATTTGATTCAAAACATTCGGAATAAAGATAACGGTAACCAATAAAATCATACCGTGTAAAATGGCTGATAGCTTTGATTTGGCTCCTGCATCGAGGTTAGCAGAGCTGCGCACGATAACCGCGGTGATTGGCAATCCACCGAGCAACCCACTAATGGTGTTTCCTACACCTTGTGCAATCAATTCTCGGTTTGGCGGTGATTGTCTTTTCTCGGGGTCCAATTTATCTATCGCCCCAAGGCTCAGCAACGTCTCTAAACTGGCTACTAAGGCCAAAGCTAGTGTTACCGTATAAAGTTTAGGATTGGAGAAAATAGTCCAATCTGGTGACTTGAATATCTCATTCATAGAGGTATCACCACCTATAATCGGCAGGTTTACCAAATGCGAACTACCAATCGCAATTTCGGGAGCCCAAGCAATAAAAAGCTGATTTACAAGAACCCCAACTAACACGGCCAACAAACCGCTAGGTATTTGACGCAAAACAGCATGCTTCTTGATGAAACTTTGTCCCCAGAAAAGCAATACCCCAAAGCTGATCAAACCTATAATCAAGCTTCCTAAATAAATGTGCTCCGATGCGGTTAACAATGCCGTGAACGTGTTGTCACCATCTTTCTGGAAGAATTCCATCTCGCCAAAAGCATCGATGTCAAACCCCATCAAATGGGGTAACTGCTTTAGAATCAGAATTATACCGATTGCCGCTAACATGCCTTTGATAACAGAAGATGGAAAATACAAACCGATGATACCTATCTTCACCAATCCCATTGCAACTTGAAGCAGGCCTGCCAAAACAACAGCTACTAAAAATGCTTCGTATGTCCCAAGGTCATCTACGGCATTTAGAACGATGAGGACAAGTCCGGCTGCGGGACCTGAAACGCTGAGAGGTGATTTGCTGATGAAGCCGACAACAACGCCGCCGATGACACCTGAAATGATGCCAGAAAAAAGACTTGCTCCAGAGGCTAGAGCGATGCCTAAACAAAGTGGTAAAGCCACTAGAAATACGACAACACTTGCGAGTGCGTCATTTTTCAAATGACCGGTTAAACCGGTATTCGATTCCATAAATCCTTGATAAAAGAGGTTAGTGCGCCTTTCGGCAATTGATGATTAAACGGGGGGCTTGCTTAAGTTTGCTCTGGAGGTGGTGTGCAGACGCTAGCAACACCTAGAAAGCTGCATCGATCCGATGCCCTTGAAACTCTATCGAGCTGATCCAATTCACAATCGAAGCCGAAATGAACTGCGAAAACAAACAACGTGTCTTCCCAGTCTGAGATTTCCTCGTTCTGCGATTCTGAATCTTCACCCATTTCTTCAAAAGGTTGCAAATCGGCCAGAGCGAAAACGCCATCCATCCAAATCACTACGTCGGCTATGGTTTCACCGCTGCTTAGCTCCGAAATGGGCTTTGCCATAGTTGTAGCCAACGTGTGCACCAACCCCTTGCCTAATAAAACCAAGGCAAGCAATGCAAACATAAGTTGAAATACAACGAGCGACCGTACTGAGTTCATGGGTGCTAAAATAGCGGAATTCCTTTGGATGCACTGCCGATTATTGTGCTTTACACAATATTAATCTTTGAATCTGCCGTCAGGTCTTGTTTATCAGACCTTTGATTACCACCGCGTTCAATGGAAACTCGAGCACAACATGCAGCAAACTCAGGAAAAACAACAGCGTAACTCCCATCTGAAAGTTCACCCAATAGGTTGCAACGGCAACTATCCAAAGCATGGAGACAGTCGCAACGCGCCCACGGGTAAGTCCTTTCGTCCACCCTATTACTCCCGTTTTCGAAAACCAATTCAGATAGTGATAGGTGTATGCGAAGGCAATAAAGGCCTGAATCTTAATCACCAATGGCGATGCAAATTCGAACGGTTGCTCACCACCCAACATTCTGTACAGCAAGGCCTGCAGTCCAAAAGTATCGCCGTCTGAAAACAAATCGGTTTGCGCAGTAGCTGCGGTTATCACCCATGAATCTGGTAAAACCACCAATGCGAAAGGAACGATTAACAGCATCACTGCGTTTGACATCCCCGCCGCGCTGCTGGATTTTCTTGCACCGTAAAAGACAAACAAAAGTGTAAATAAGTAGACATGCACCAAGGTTGGCAATAGCGCAATAACGATGTATGCATAACCTGGCAAAAAGTGATAAAAAGCGAAACTCAAAACCACAATGGCGATGGCTGTTGTATCACGCATTTTTTTTCGAGACACAACCCAGAAGAAAGCCAGCAAAAAAGCAATGGGAATGAGCACTCCAGTTGATTTCAAAAGACTGATAAGGGGTGCGGCGACAGGGATTTTTAGGGTGGTAATTAGCGCGTAAACCGACAACGGGATAATCATTGCAACCGCCGCCCACGCCATGCGATTGCCATCTTCACCAATAAAAAAAGATTTCTCGCGCAGCCAATGCAATTGCGTGAGGTAGTGCAGCGGACCGAGCACGGCGTAGGAAAATAAGAATAGCTCGAAGGGCAAGGCTATCGCGAGGGCGAATGATACAATAACCAAGAATACATTGATGCGATCGGGCATGAAGCGAAAGTTACTGCATATTTCTTCCATTTTTCGTGCACACGGCACGGATGTGAAAGTTTGCATTTCTTGTTAATTCAATCGCGGAAATGTCAGCAGGCATCGATAATTGATATACCTTCATTGCATGGTTACAAAATACTTTTTCTTGGCACTTTTGGTTTGCGTTTCATACGCATGCAACACATCGCATACGCAAGCAACTGAAACTTCCATGGCTGTGTCATCTGTCACGCATGGTCAAGATAACGCGGTAGAAGAATTTCTTTCTGAAAATGAATTTGATGCCCCAGAAAGTGGTTGTCGACTTCATTTCGATGGCTTGGAAATCTACATGCCCCATATCGTTGCCAATGGATACTCAAAAACAGAGATCATTGATCAAGACACGTTGTTTTTTGGTTTGTCGACCGAGTCGGGCATCATCGACGAAGCTTTTACGGTGATGGGCGACTTCGTAGATGTTGAAGTGCTCGAAATGGAAAGCCAAAGTATTGCTGTGTATCATGGCGACAGCGTTTGCTTGCTAGACCAGTGGAAACTTGTGAATTCTCCTTGGCGACACATGCATGTTGAAAATGGTGAATACATCAGCTTCTCTAGTTTAACGTCTACCACACCCGAATTTCCTGAAGTCTCAGAAGTCGAACTTCAAGAAGCGGTACGCTCAATATGTCTAGAAAATTCTGAGGAATTCTACGAATCCATCAAATCGCCCTTGCTGCCGCCTTGTGAGATTTTCACCCGCAGCCGAACAATACGTGTTTCAGGCAAGAGAATCTATACCGGACAGCCGGTTGTAAAGCACCTGATATTCTATGATGGATTCGGTTGTTAAAACATATACAAGTGAAAACACACACGAAGGAAAGCAAGCTGCAGACGACTCTCAACAAGACCATTGATCAAAAAAAAGTTTTTGGGACCTCTTTTGCCATCAAACACAATGGGGAGACATGGATGGGTGCTTCGGGAAATATTGCTATTGATCAACCTTATTTCATCGCTAGTGCCACCAAACTGTTTACTACGGCTATCATTCTTCAATTACATTCGCAAGGTAAGCTGGGTCTTGATGAAGCTATCAGTTCATACCTTGATAAAGACATTGTACGTGGATTGCACATCTTCAAAGACAAAGATTATAGCAATTAACTGACAATCAGGCACTTGCTCGCCCACACTTCAGGTTTACCCGACTATTTTCAAGATAAAGGAAAATCGGGTAAAAGTCTGGAAGAAGAGCTAATGCATGGAAATGACCAATCGTGGACCTTTGAGCAAATCATTGGACGGATTAAAAGCATGAAACCGTTGTTTGCACCAGGAAGTAAAAATAAAGCACACTACTCAGATGCAAACTTCCAAATCTTGGGTAACATCATCGAACGAATTACAGGCGAAACGTACAAAGAAGCATGCAATGGCATGATTATCAAACCATTGAGTCTACCAAATACATATCTCTACACCGATTTTACGGACAAAAATCCGAAACCCCTTTTTTTTAAGTCCAACGAGTTGGTCATTCCAAAAGCCATGACTTCTTTCGGCCCCGATGGTGGTATTGTCTCAACTTCCTCTGATATGCTAGTGTTCATTGAAGCCTTTTTCACAGGAAAGTTATTTCCACAATCCATTATTGCTGAATTGCAGCGGTGGAATAGGATATTCTTTCCAATGCAATCGGGTGTTGGCATCCATCTTTTTAAACTGCCTTGGTTCTTTAATCCTACTGGAACGATTCCGTATTTCATTGGCCATTCTGGATTATCGGGCGCTTTGGCTTTCTACAGCCCAGAGAAAAACCTTTTTGTGGCAGGCACCGTGAATCAGGTTGCCCATCCCGACCTCTCCTTTCGCACCATGGTCAAGCTTGCACAGATCGTCTTGAAAAAGAATTAATGCAACAATAACTTGTTACCAGTTGGCTGGAAGCAAACAATATTCTAATATTGCAATATGGGAATAACAAAGACAGCTGGATTTACAACTCAGACGACTGAAATGGCAGACGTGTTCAAAGCACTTGGACATCCTGCACGATTGGCCATCATGGAGTTTTTATCCAAAAGTACAAGTTGCATTTGTGGCGACATCGTTGATGAGATACCACTGGCTCAACCCACCATATCAAGACATTTGTCTGAATTGAAAAAAGTTGGCCTGATTCAAGGTTCAATAGAAGGAAAAAATGTCTGCTATTGCATCGACGAAAATCGATGGAACGAAGTCAAACAAATTGTCCAAAATGTTTCTACCCAACTAAACAGCCTCAACAAATGCTGCTAAAAAAATTTGAATAATAAATTCCAATATTGCAATATATAAATACATTGAATTCACTGATATGAAGCGCATTATCTTACTTTTCGTCCTTTCTGCATTTGCATTTTCTTGCAATCAGCCAGAAAAAAAACAAGACCCTGTTGTTGGGGATGTGGCAAATGAACCAATAGAAGAAGTTATTGAGGCATCTGCTGCCAACTTATCTTTTTACCCAGAAATCAACTCGTACATTGCAGAAGTTGTTCAGCAATTTAACAGCATAGACGACGAACGGAGAGCACAGCTACAGAAGTTGGCCCTTTACATCAAATCGAAGAGCACTGCGAACGAAGATGTCAAAATCGTTTACATCTGCACACACAATTCTCGGAGAAGTCACATGTCTCAACTATGGGGCATGATTGCCGCAAACTATTACGGTGTACAAGGTGTTTCCACTTATTCTGGCGGCACTGAAACCACTGCCTTCAATCCGAGATCTGTTGCATGTCTGCAAAGAGCTGGCTTTGAAATTGAACAAAAAACCGAGGGTGAAAATCCAATTTTCGCTGTGACCTACGCCGATGGTGTTCCAGCAGTTGAGTCGTTCTCGAAAGTGTACACTCATGAGAGCAATCCGAAAGAAAATTTCGTGGCTGTTATGACTTGTTCTCATGCCGATAAAAACTGTCCATCTGTTGACGGTGCTTCCATGCGCATAGCCTTGCCGTATGAAGACCCAAAAGCTGCCGACAACACACCTGAAGAATCGGCTGTGTATGATGAGCGATGCAGACAAATTGCCATTGAAGAGTTTTTCCTTTTCTCACAAGTGAAATAACTAGACATGAAAAAAGCACTACTGCTGTTCTTTGTCTTGCTCACAAGCTACGCCTCACCTGCTGCTTCGCTTGTTTCAAACATGAACGACTGGGTTAGCGCTCAGCTTTCAACAGATAGTACATCGCTGCTTTCCTTTGTCTTTTTGCTGATTGGAGGTTTGGCTGCAAGTCTGTTACCCTGCGTCTACCCCCTATATCCCATCACCATCAATATTCTTAAAGCAAGAGGAAATAACGAGAAGAAAGCATTGCATCCGATTGCTTATTTCCTCGGGATGATTAGCATGTACCTTGTTTTCGGAATCATCGCAGGAACCACGGGAGGTGCTTTTAATGAAGTCTTACGATTTCCTTTCACCAACTTATTGATTGCCGTCGTGCTCATTCTACTCGGACTTTCATCTGCAGAGTTGCTGCATATACCTCTTTTTTCAGGTTCAGGACGCGACACCTCCAAAAAAGGCGCTTTAGGCACCTATTTGATGGGCATCAGTGCTGGTTTGCTGTCATCAGCGTGTGTGGGCCCTGTAGTTGTTAGTATACTTATCGGCATCGCATCGAATACAACTGGAATCAGCTTTGCTACTGTGGTGGGTGCATCTCTCAAACTTTTGGTTTTCGGAATTGGGGTTGGAATGCCGTTTCTGCTCATCGGCGTTGTTGGTGCTAAACTTCCGAAATCTGGCGGATGGATGAAATATGTCCAATACGCTTTCGCCGCCCTGATCATCTACTTCGCCTACGGGTATTTGGAAAAGGCTCTTTTAGGTTTTGGTTTTGAAGACCGCTCCATCGTGGGCATCGCCTTCGGGACCACTGTCCTATTAATGGGCATCTACCACCTTCAAAAAAAGGAACTCATGCCTCATCAAAAAATGAGGACATCTCTTTTAACGTTGGCGGCCATTTTAGGTGGGTTGATCCTCCTGCGATCGTTTACCATTGGTTCTTCCGGGGCCAACGAAACATCACCAACTTCTGCTGTGGCTATTGAGAAAAAGGGAAATCTAGATTGGTTTACCGACAAAGACGCTGCCTATTCACAAGCTAAGAAGAATGGCAAATTGGTTTTTCTCGATTTTCATGGCGATTGGTGTACGAATTGCAAGGCTTTTCAAAAGCTCACACAAGAAGATGATGAACTGAACACTGCCTTGCAAAACGCAGTATTGTACAAAGTATATGATACGTCGGAAGAATTTAAAGTCTACCAAAACGATCCCCGATTTCCTGAATTGAAAGTTGGACTTCCATTTTTGGTTATAACCGATTCCGAAGGAAACCTGTTGTACAAAACCAACGACTATCAGAAATCTGATGAAATAGCCCTGTTTCTATCTGAATAATTTGTTTATGCAAAAGTTAGAAGAATTCAAATCGTTGGTGATTTCTGCGATCGAGCAAATCGCTCCTGGACGAAAATCTGCTTTGCAGCAAATTGCTGCGTTCGTCGAACACGGCATAGAAACCAGTGAAAAAGCAGATTTGATCTTCATCTGCACGCACAATTCTCGCAGAAGTGTATTCTCTCAAGTCTGGGCTCAAATAGCTGCTTTTCATTTTGGATTTCGAAATATTCGATGCTATTCAGGTGGCACAGAAGCAACAGCCATATACCGCACTGTTATTCAAACACTCCGAAACCAAGGCTTACAAGTTGAAGCAATAAGCAAAATTGAAAATTCAATCTATAGTTTTAAATACCACCCCAATGAACCGGCTATCATTGGCTTTTCGAAGGTGTACGATGATTTGTTCAATGTCCAAACAAACTTCGCAGCCATCATGACGTGTTCCCAGGCCGATGAAAATTGTCCGTTCATACCATCCGCAGCTATGCGGTTCTCACTTCCTTTTGAAGACCCAAAAGATTTTGACGCAACAAGTCAGGAAGAAACCATATACGCCCAGCGCTCACTCGAAATCGCATCAGAAATGTTCTACCTCTTTCAACTTATTCAGAAATGAAAAAAACTGCATTTCTGCTTCTTGGAATCATGTATTCCATGTTTGCTATTGGCCAAGACCACCACATTGCAGGTGTTTTTCCTACTTACAATCAAAATGGAAAAATATCTTCCAAATTCGACTATTCGATCTATACATTTTTGGCGATTTACCCTCTTGAACAGCGAAGTGAAGGGTTCATTTATCCTGCTAAAACAAACGCTTTTTATATTGAGTTAGACGCCATTTATAAACTTACCGAGCAGTGGACGTTTGCTGGCAGTTATACCTATGAGCGGGCCAATACCTTTAGAAAAGACTACCGGAATGAAAACAGGATTTGGGTTCAGGCGCAACATCAAAAGAAATTTGAAAAAGTACACCTTAAAAACAGATTTCGATATGACCTTCGGTTTATTCAAAATCGCACCACTAAGAATACCGATTTCAATCCACGACTGCGCTATCTATTGGGTTTCGACTTCCCTTTGAACAGTGGTTCGACCTATCTCTCTTGCTACAATGAATTTTTCTTCGACACCTTCCAAAACCGCGTCTCAACCTACACTGAGAACTGGGCGTACGCTGGATTTGGCTTTGAACTTAACCCAACAACAAAGCTAGAAACAGGAGCGTTGATCATATCTTGGATACGCAATGAACAGAAAAATTGGCTTCACCAGTATTTTTTGCAGCTCACACTGGTCAAAACAATCGATTTTAAATAATGTATGTCATTGTCCCAATGATACTTTCGAATAAAATAAGTTCGACATCCTTTTTTCCATCTTCCAAATGCGAAAACAACTCATGAAGTTTTTTCTATAAAAGGAATTTGCATCGAATGGGCTAATTGTGCTGCTTTCGAAAGTCGAAGCGAAAAACAGTAAACAATAAACCCAAATTTTGGTCTACCCATTCCGCCGGTGATTGTCTTTGAACCAATTTCGAATGGATATCATCGCATTTCAAATATCCGGTGAGCATCAGACCGAAGAAAATCCGACATTTATGGACGTTAGTTAGCTAGTGTGACAAATTTTCTTCAATTTTCGTATTGCCAAATTGGAATGTCCACTTTTTAAATCATCAAGCTTTGAAAATATTTAATGCTCTTCTGTCTGTTTTTTTGGTGGGAATTAGCGTCACCATTTCCGGACAAGCACCGCAGCTCATGAGCTATCAATCAGTGATACGCAACAATACCAACAACCTTGTCGCCAACCAGCTAGTGGGCATGCGCGTGAGCATATTACAAAATGATCCTCAAGGCACCCCAGTATACATAGAAACCCACGCACCTATCAGCAATACCAATGGATTGGTAAGCATTCAGATAGGCAATGGAAATGGAGTTGCGGGCAGCATGCTAACTATTGACTGGTCAAACGGACCGTACTTCATACAAACCGAAATCGACCCCGAAGGAGGCAGCAACTACACCATAACAGGTGTCACTCAAATGGTCAGTGTACCGTATGCTTTGTATGCCGAAAACGCAGGAAACTCTACCCCCGGTCCGCAAGGAATACCCGGTGAGCAAGGCATTCAAGGTGAGCAAGGTGAACAAGGTTTACAAGGCGACCCAGGAAATGGCATCGTCAACACCATCGACAATGAAGATGGTACGTTGACCTTTGAATACACCGATGGCACAGCCTTTACATCACCAAATTTGCAAGGGCCAACAGGGCCAGCGGGTGCACAAGGTCAGACGGGTGAAACAGGCGCACCAGGACCACAAGGGACTCCTGGCATGCCAGGCCCACAGGGGGTTCAAGGTTTGCAAGGACAAGACGGCACAAGTGCATGTGACGTGATCAAAACCGGTGATGGCCGCATTGTTATTTACTCAGCAACAAACGCTCGTGGATTCGGATTCAATGAGATTTCGGGCAGTAGTTGGGTATCAACTTCGCTCGAAGGAGATGTCCTTGGTGCTTTGGCCTCTGATAGCACCGTAGTCATCTACACGACTACCCACGCTTATGGTTTTGGCAGAAATAACATTTCAGGAAGCAACTGGTTATCTGTAGCACTCTCGGCACCAATAACAGGGTATGCCATTGCCAGCGGACGTATTGTGGTGTATAACGAAACCAACGCATACGGACATGGATTTAACGCCATTTCAGGATCATCATGGTATTCAACCTCATTGAATGGCGCACCCATACAAGCGGTTTCGGGTGGAGGGCGCATTGTGGTGGCAACAACCACTGGCGGACATGGATTCGGGTACAATGAAATATCTGGAAGCAGTTGGGTGTCAACAAACTTAACAGGAACCCTTATTGAGGCAGTTGGAACGAAATGATAAGAGGCAACCAAGCTTAATACTTTAATTGTCTGTCAAAGCAAGGAAAAGGCTAACTTTACTGCTTTTGAAAGTCGAAGTGAACAGCAGTAAACCCAAAGTTTGTCTGCCCATTGCGCCGATGATTGTCTACGAACCAGTTTCCTATGGAAATCAAAGCATTTCAAATATCCGATAGCATTGACCTAAAGCGCTTCAAGAGCAATTACATTGGAGATGTGCACAGCTATTCGAGTTCGTACTTGTTCTACAGACATGAGAACAACCGTTTTCTTTATCTTTCCTCATTTGGAGTGGTTGTTTTCTGTGAATACGACGAGCTAAAAATCTCCGAAAACATTGAATTCATTCTTAACTACGCGATCAACCCACTGAAAGAAAGACTTTCGGAGGATTTTATCATTCACAAAAGCGATAATCAAGATAAATTCGATCACAATGAAGCCTACCTCACCAATCTATCCGACGAAGTCATCAAGATTGTTTTATTGAATATCGGACAATCGGTAGCCCTAGACTATTACCAAAACCAGGGCAGTCAGATGCTTGATGAGACCAACCGACATACCAAAATGCTTGAAGACAAAGGCCGTTTGATGATGACCAATCAAACGCTTTTGAAATTTATCGGGAAGACGCTGAATGTGAAGAACAACATCTTCGATCACCTCTATATTTTCGATCAGCCAGAGTCGACTTGGAACGACCCCTATTTGAGCAAGGTAGATATTGGATTGCGCAACTTGTTCGACATCAAATCGCGCTTCGCGAGTATTGATTACAACCTGAAGATTGTCAGTGAGAATTTAGAACTCTTCAAAGATTTGCTGCAACATCGCCGAAGCAATTTGCTCGAAATCATCATTATAGCGCTCATTCTCGTTGAAGTAATCAATTTGTTCATCGAGAAACTGTTTTTAGTATAGCCTTCGCAACTCACACATGGCTACATTTTTTCTTCATGGCGTTCGGAAATTAAAATCAGGCTACAAAAAAGGACTGTATGTCATCATTCATCTACCTAAAGACAAACCCTACCAAGCCAGCTGCTCAAACAAACGAACGACAAATGCAACCCAACAACTCATCGGTTAAACAAATGGTTGTTGTTTTGAACCCATAGCAACAGTCCGTTTTGTGTTGGCGGAATGCCTAACTTTTTGATGATATTGCTCCTGTGTTTTTCCACTGTCCGCTTCGATATAAATAGTTCTTCAGCAATTTGTGACGACGACAAGTTGTTAGCCAAATAGCGCAAGATCTTTTGCTCAGCAACAGAAAGATCATGCAGAACTTCTTTGTCTTTTGAAAAATGAATACCGCCGAGGATGATTTTACTTACGAACGTCTCCCCGAGCAGCACACGCTGAATGCAGTGCTCGATTTCTTGCAAAGCATCTTCCTTGAGTAGGTAGCCGTGGATCTTGTTGCCAACCTCGCTTAAAATTGCTTCTTCTTTGTGCAGAGTTAAAATAATAATTCTTGTTTCTAAGCCCTTCAGATGGCATTGATAGGCCACTTCCAACCCATTCAGTTTGGGCATGTCAAAATCCAGAATGGCGATGTCAGGATACTGCGCAACTATCGCATTGTATGCTTCATTTCCATCTTTTGCAGAACCTACTACAATAAAGCGTTTACTTTCTAGAAAAGAAATCGTCCCCGTTAACAAGATCGGATGATCGTCAGCCACAACAATTCTTGCACTCATGCTTTCGGGACACTTAAGATGATCGTTGTTCCTTTGCCCAATTCGGAAAGGACTTCTAAATGACCGCCAATCAATTGTGCTCGTTCGTGCAACGTTTTCATGCCCAGTCCTTGCGATGCAAATTCTTTCTTAAACCCTTTTCCGTTGTCTTTAAGTTTGAAAAGCAAGTCATCTTTTGTTTCGGTAACTGACAGATTGCATGCCGTTGCCCCAGCATGTTTTTCAACATTCACCATGGCCTCTTGGATCATTCTAAATATATTTATCCCCTTTTCTTTGTCAAGCAGCTCGTTATGCACTTCTATTTCTTCAGAATAGAAAACATTGGAGCTCTTTTGAAAGCTTTCAATCATGTTCTTCAACGAGCGCATCAACCCGAGCTTTTCAAATTGAAATGGATGAAGATTGTGCGACATTTCTCTTACTTCTTTTATCGTTTCGCTAACCATTTCAATCTCATTTTTGTCGTCGGCGTTTTTTGTCACCAAAGCGTTTTTAATCACCAACAACTTCTGCCCGATGCTATCGTGAAGTTCGGATGCGATGCGCGCCCGCTCCCTTTCCTGCGTTTTTAAAATGTCGCGGGTAAAAGCCACTTGTAGCTTCTGTTTTTTGCGCTCAAAGTTTCTCGATCGAATCAACCAAAACAACCCAAACAGACCGAATGTGCCCAAACCACCCAATACCACCAGTTGATTTTTGACTTTGTCTTTTTCTTTTAGAAAAGAAATGTTACTTTCCTGAGCCTCAATCTTCAAATCCCTTTTCTCAGTTTCGTATATGGTTTGATAGTAAGCTAACGTCTGCACATTTCTAACATTCGAGATGGAATCAAAAATCTTGTAGTACGCCACCAGGTGATGGTTCTCCATGTCCAAATCACCTGCTGCCTTGTATACATTGGCTAAGAATTTTTCAGCATTGTATATTTCGACAATAACACCCCTCTCCTTTTTTAACTCCAAATGCTCCTTTCCAAATTTGATGGCTTCTTCATAATCTTTTCTCGCAAAAGCCAATTGTTTCGAAGCTTCAACAAATAAGTCATTGTTAGCTCCTCTTTCAAGTTCTTCCTTATTGCTGACTAATTTATCGAAATAGTGCTCTGCAAGTTTCAAACTATCGGTTTCAGCATAGGCTATTGCTAATTCACAATCTACCATTAGTTCAGACACTAGCAATTGGTTACCGTTGCTGACCAATGGCTCAAGCAACTTCAAATATGCGATGCGTTGAACATCGTCGCCTTTCTCCCTGCTGTCGACAGCAGCATTGAAGTACAACAAATCCAACCTGGGATTTCCATGAAGCTTCTTCGAAAGCTCGATGGATTCTTCACGAAGAGCTGATGCTTCTTTGAAAAATTTGAGCTCACTGTATAGCACCGATAGACTATTATTGGCACCTAAGATATTGGCGGTGTCTTTTAGTTCTACAAAAATTGATCTTGCTGCCTGAATTGATAGAGACGACTCAGCAAACTTTCCCATTTGCGTAAGCAGTGCACCTTGACGCATGTGAACAGCAGCAATTTTAGGCTTGTTTCCTGATTTAGTTGAATACTCCGCAGCAAGATCCAAGAGTTCCATGCATTTGTCGAGGTCAAATAAATAATAATAACTGTCTGACCCGTACATGTAATAACTCCCGATGTGGCTGAGGTTTTTAGAACTTAGCTCTTTGCCCCTATACTCATTAATATTTCCAATCCCTTCTCAGGATCCCTTAAAACAGAATTACAATAGTATATATAGTCAGCGGTGTGTTTTGTTGCCAAGCTCACAGAATCCATTTTCAGCGCCAATCGAATATTCTCTGTGATCAACTCGCTATAGTGATACTCTTCGTTGAACTCTACCAATGTAATCAAACTGTCTCTGAACTTTAGTTTCTCCGAATTGTCTGAAATAGGTATCTTGCTATTCAAAGACGTTACCAGTTGATCAAGACTAACTTCTTGGGCGAAACATGCATTAATAAGCAGAAACAGGGTGACGAAAGCAACAAACTTTTTAGTCATTAAAAACAGATTAAGCAGAGGGCATTAAAACCTCAATTGGTTCGCTAATCAACCCCACTTTATTCAAATGGAGTCCTTTCATTCTTTGTCTCTTTCAATTTGAAAGCCACTAAAGCGAATTTAGCACTCTTTTATAAGTTTATCAGTACTAACCAATCAGAGAACTATAAGAATCAGAGAAAAAACTCCGATTTCGCTCTGCTTTTCAGACGAGTTAACTTACCATACCGAACTCTGCAATGTAGGATATGGAGTACTCGATAAGCGATTCAAAACATCGATACAACTCATTTTCTACGATGCTATCATTCCACAACATCAATTTCAACTGCAGCCATAATACACACCATTACTTCTTTTTGGCTGCTTTTCAAAATTTCTCAATTGCAGCCATTTCACGAATTATTTACTCCTTTTGGCTGCACTTCAATTCTATAACATGTCAAATAATATCATAGGACGATCAAGAGCAAGGGAAAAACTCGAAAAGGCATTAACACGATAATGCACACCACATGGGGTATTGAAGGGAAACATGCCGTGGGACTGGTAACGAACAGCCTGACCTTGCAGTGCTTATTCAAAGAAAAGCATGAAGCAAAGTGATGAACAAATTGGTTTTGCTTGTTTGAGGCAAGCTTCGAAACTTTTATTAATGCCCGAATTTCAGAATTGAAAATTTCAGCTTTTTGCATACATCGAACGTTCCGAAATCAAACACGATAGATGAATGTTAGAGTTAGAAACAAAAGGAGAGTGACGAAAAAAACAGAGTGGAGTGTTCGCTCTCATTCTCATTCTGTTTTGTACAGGAGATGGATGGATTGTCGAACCAATTAAAGTTGGACACTTTTTAGTGAAATTAGTTGGTCATTTAAGAGACTATATTTAGGTAATCGGGGTTTATATGTGGCCAAATCAATCGCCTAACTTACAGTTTTGGCCATGTATAGATAAATTAGGAGCTTTCAAACAAACTATCCATTGTAACTTGATTGTCCATAGAATTGCCGCTATTTGGATTGATTTTCACACCAAATGATGTAACCATGGTTATGAAGATGTTTTTTCTGGACCTTAACTCTTTCATAAATTCGCATTTCTTGTTCAAAAGCGAATCGTTGTATGTTTTATTAATAGTAAATTCCGATACGGAGAACTTCATTTCGCATAAGTTGACACAATTGTCACTTCTATCAATTACAAGGTCAATTTGAGCATTTTCATTTCTCCAACTTGAACTATTAGCACTAATTCCTCCTATCCCAAGTGCTTTCTTAATTTGAGTTACATGTTTTAGGCAAACCGACTCAAATGCTAAACCACCCCAAGACAGATAGCTCCTGGAGTTAAATAATGCTGTCCAACTATCATCAGAATTATTCTTGATATACTTGATAAAGAATAAAGAATATTCATCTGAAAGACGATATAACGCTTCTTTTTTCACTTTGTTAAAAGGCTTGTACTCGGCAATAAACCCTGATTCACTCAGCTCAATAAGTGTGCGAGTGAGCCCGCCTCCAGAACTTAAACCAGTTTTAGAAACAATTTCATCTCTCGTTAGTCCCTTTTTTGACGCAGCCAAAGTTTCTACAATTTTTTCATGGTTTGATGAACTTTCAAATAAGGATGCGAAAACAACATTGAATTCGTCCACTAGGAGTCCTCCAGGTTGAAAACATAATCGGTCTATTGCAGTTGCTACACTATCTCCTGAAATTAGTTTGTCCAAGTAATGAGGAATTCCTCCAATGGCCATATAGATTTGCAGGTAGTCATATCTGCCAAGATTTACCTTTTTTGATTTCAAAAACAGCTCTGTTTCGTACAAATTAAACGGGAGTAGCCTGATAGGATATGTTATGCGATTATGGAGACCTTTTTTGTCTTTAATCACTTTATTTATCATAAATGAGGCTGCAGAGCCACAAACTACAACAACGAGGTCGTCTCGTTTGGTGCAGAAGTCATTCCAGAAGTGAGAAAACAAAGAAATAAAATTGGATTTAGGAGTGTGAATCCATGGTAATTCATCAATGAATACTACTTTTTTTTCCTTGCTTTTCAATGTTGATATATACTCACCAAGTAAGTTAAACGCCTCAAGCCAATCCTTTGGAGTATTTCTACTTTTAAATTTATCAGATTTCTCTATGACTTTATTAAAGAAATTGGTCAGTTGCTGGCTATAACTGCCATCAGGGATTCCTGAAACTTCAAATATGATTTCTTTTTTGTAAGTTTCTCTTATGAGAAAAGTTTTCCCAACCCTTCTTCTACCATAAATAGCAACAAGTTCAGACCTGTCCGAATTAATAGCGAGTTGTAATATCTTTAATTCACTTTTCCTTCCAATTATCTTACTCATAAATCTTATATCTGGCCAAAAGTACATAATAAAGAGCACATTTGGCCATGTATAGATAGTTTTTAATGCGGCTTTTATGAATTAAAACTAAGTCGTTTAAGAAATTTTCTTTGAATTGTTTGTTTAAACAAAGAAAAGGCATGATGATTTAAAGAATTGACGTCGAACCATTTTTGATTAGTATCGAACCAAAAAGCCCCTACCACAAATGGTAAGGGCTAATCGTTAAGTACGAGGTGGAAGCCAACGTACAAAATGAGAGTGACGAAAAAAAAAAAGAGTGGAGTGTTAGATCTCGCTCTCATTCTCACTCTGTTTTGTACAGCCAACATGAAAACTCTTCGACTTTGTCTCGACTTTATGTTTTTGGAAATCAAACACGATAAATGGCTGTTAGAGCGGGAAACAAAATGAGAGTGAAGAAAAAAACAGAGTGGAATGTTCGCTCTCGCTTTCATTCTCACTCTGTTTTTACAGCCGTTTTATTATTTGTTATTCGTGTCAAGTAGTTCCAAAATCAACTCCATCAGGGTCTTCACGTCACTTTCAATTGTTCCCTTCATATATCGTTCGTAAACACTTTTATTGTCTGGCGGGTTGAGATTTAATGTCAAGCCTTTTTCTAATGCGACCAGCCTTAAAAACTCCCTTTGTGCTCGTCCGTTTCCTTCTCTGAATGGGTGTAAATAGTTGACGTTATCTAGTATTTCAGCCAATTTATAGGCTATAAGTTTTTTGTTGTCTTTTGGGATTTTATGGAATTCAGCAATTAACTGGTCAATGAATCTGAAAGCGTTGTCAAAATGAGAAGTCGGGAAAAATTGTTTACCGTCTTTGCTAATTTCTACAATCCGCATCTTTCCTGCCCAAACATAAATGTCTTGAAACAAATATCTATGAATTTCAAAAAGGCTGTCAATATGAAGTGGTCGGGATTGTTTGGACAAGATCTTATATACAAATATAACAGTTAAAACCATAGTAATGAGGGGGTTTGGGGGAGACTCATAACTTAGTGTTTTTGTTCATTTCTAGGCTGCTTGTTTGTAAACCTTAGC
>WGNM01000024.1 GCA_016124575.1 Cryomorphaceae bacterium | reverse complement strand
CGGTGGTTTTCTCAGTAACAACTAGTTCCCCATTTAAGGTGTATTGCTGGGCTAAAGATTTACCCCCCCTAGAACGACAAGGCTTGCGGCTAAGACAAATTGAATTTTAAGTTTCATGTAACTTCATTTTAGAATTATTGTCGCAGCATAGTTAAATAAATATAATTGAAAATAAAAATGTTTTTTTATTTCTGCCTCATTCTCATGCAGGGTGAACCAACTTCCAATGGATAATTTTTTGATGCTCTTTCTACTTTCGGTTCTGCATGACCAAATTCGGCGATTGAAAGTAAGGTTGATGTTGCATCTTGCACTCGACCATGTTGGCGTAAGCGGCCACAACACCTTCTCAAAGTGCTGTTATTCAGCTTGTTGTCAGACAAGGAATTTGTTTGCGAAGAATGAGGACACTTCTCGATTGAAAAAAAAATAACCCCCCTGGACTGCAATGTCATGTTTGCACGTCGACATACGTGTCAACAAAAGTTACAACGAAAACGGTTGATTTTCAACGGGTTTTGAAGCCTCCTAAACGTACCTTTGGAGTGTCTAACCAAATTTATGCTTATGCTCTACTTAAGTACTCGCCTATTGCTGATTTTAGCATTCTCTCTCCTATCTCTGACGTCTTTCGCCGTTGTCCCCATCAATTGGTCGATGAGCGTGTATGATCAAAATAACAATGAAGTTCCTGCCGCGTGGGTTGCTCAACTTATTTGGAGTTCGGATGATGCGATTAGTCCACCAAATGCCAACAACCCTTACCTCCCAACACAAGGAGAGATTGTGTTGCACGAACAACCCTTGAATGTATACGATTGGTTCGGAATACTCATTCCAGATTTTTATGAATTCGACGACGCCATAGCTGGCGGCTATGCCTACGTTCGGGTGTTCAACAGCGCGGCTTCTCGCTATGGGAATAGTGAAATGACTTCTGGACCCCTGTTTATTTCGAATGACCCTTATATTGCCAATGTGTTCAATAATAGCCTCGTTTTTATTACTATTCCCGTTGAGAATTGTCCGGTAGTTGGCACGCCATGCGACGACAACGACCCGTGTACATTCGATGATCTGGAAGATGGGAACTGCAATTGTATTGGGACACCAACGGCTTGTGACGATGGCGACCCTTGCACCATTGATGTGTGTGACCCAGTGTTAGGATGCATTGGTATACCCATAGACAACGATGGTGATGGATTCACAGCCTGCAACGGAGATTGCGACGACAACAATCCAAATATTCACCCGAATGCTCCGGAGCTTTGCAACGGCCTTGATAACAATTGCGACGGAATTATCGATGAATTCTCAAGTGCGAATGCCATAGGGTGCAATAACCCATTGGCTTGTAATTATACTCCTGGTGCCATTTGCGATGATGGAAGTTGTATTGACGGGTCAACGATAAATGGGAACGAATTTTATTCTCCGAACTGGACAACCACAGACCAAAATGGTAACACCATTGATTTGTACTCATTGCTTGAAGATGGACAAACTGTAGTGCTCGACCTGTTCACATTTTGGTGTCCGCCAAGCCAAGCAATGCTCACCACTGGCTTCCTTTCTGACTGGAACAATCATTTAGGCCCGAATGGTTTAGATGCCATTCGTATGATCAGTATTGAAATAGAGAACGCCAGTGCTGGAAACCTCGTTCCTTTTGTAAACCTTGCCGATTGGCCGGTAACTTCAGATTTTGGGTCCGACATCGCCAACATTTATGGAGATCTTGGTGTGTTCCAAAATGCTGTGCCTACGATTCTTTTAATTTGTCCTGATAGATCTGTAACCGAGGTCTTTCCATACGGCAATCAACTTCCTGCTGACGACTTTTTCAATTACAACCCTCAAATGGGGTTGCAGTTGTTGAACAATGTTTGCGGTTGTAGGGGTATACCGTGCACCACCAACATCGGCTGCGTAGATTCAGCAGGATGCAACTACGACCCACTCGCTACATGTCCTGGACCATGCACATCTGCAACAACATGGTATCAAGACCTCGATGACGACGGAATTGGCAATACCAACGTCACTCTTTTGGCGTGCGAACAGCCGGCCGGGTATGTATCAATAGGTTTTGACTGCGACGACACCAACAATGCTATCACAGATGAAATTGGCTGTGGGACGTGTACGGGGATAGAGACCGCTTGGTTGAACGACAATCAGTATGAATATGAGCAAGCTGTGCTTGGAGCCTGGTCACAATGCATTTTCTCTTCTCCTTCAGAAATAGAAGCATGCTTTTTATCTATCATGGAACAACTTGAAGCAAGTGGAGAGATTCCTGTGGGCGAAACATGTAATCAATGTGCTTATGAATTTGCAAACTGCATTTTATCTGAATGCCTTGCTGAATGTGTAGGAGGAACACAGTTATGTTACGACTGCATTCAGCTAAGCAGTTGTCGGCAAACTTTTGCTGCTTGCGCAGGATTGCCTGATTCAGACGGCGACGGTTGGGCGGATGGCTCAGATTGTGACCCAAACAATGCCACCATTAGTCCGGGAGCAATTGAAGTGTGCGATGGCCTTGACAACAACTGCAACGGAATTGTGGATGATGGAGTGGCCATTGTTCAATTCCAAGACCTAGATGGTGATGGATATGGTGATTATGAGTTTACAGTAATTGCCTGTGAGGCTCTTGTTGGTTACAGTCAAACTGGTGGCGACTGCAACGATTTTGATAGTGACATTTATCCAGGGGCAGAAGACATTTGCGGCGATGGCATTGATAGCAATTGCGACGGCGATGACTGTGACGTTCAAGATTCTGATGGGGATAGTCTCCCTGATTTCATCGAATTGGATTGGGGCACCGATCCTTTCAATATCGATTCAGATTTTGATGGATTAACTGATAATTTCGAGTTTATCGATTTGTTTTCTCCTGCTGACTCAGATTTTGACGGCTTGATTGACGCATTGGATGACGACGACGACAACGATGGCATAATGACATTTGACGAGCTCAATGACGCGGTAATATATGGCGACATATATGATGCAGATTTCGATGGCCTTTATAATTGGCAAGACACCAATAGCGATGGCGATGCGGTTTCGGACAGCGATGAATACGGCTTGGATTTGGACCTTGATGGATTGCCTGATTATTTGGATAACGATTCACCGGGGGTGGTTATGGACAATGATAACGATGGGTTTACAGCTGCTCAAGGTGATTGCGACGATACCGATGCGAGCGTATATCCAGGCGCGTTGGAGATTTGCGACACAATAGACAACGACTGTGACGGTATTGTGGACGAGTTGTGTGGTGATTCAGACGGCGACGGGTTGATTGACTTTGACGAGTTGAATATCGGCACTGATATGTTTGTTTACGACACCGATGGAGACGGCCTTTCTGATGGCGATGAATATTTGAATCTTGGCACCAATCCATTGCTTTCCGACATGGACCATGACGGTTTGAGCGATGGTGCGGAGGTTAACACCACTGGCACTAGTCCGTTTATACAAGACACTGATGGTGACGGTTGCAACGACTTGTTGCAATACGGCGGACAATGTCCGAACCAGCCCGTTGCCTGCATGGGCGATTTGAATGGCGATGGTGTGGTGAATGCTGGTGATTTATTGGCCTTCCTTTCTGCCTTTGGCACCAACTGTTTGTAAAAGGCTGATGCGCGTCTTAAACTCATTTCACCCTTCGGGAGGGAGCGCGGCGCGGCATGCCATGATTCACGATGATTAAAAACACTGCGAACGATTGAAAACAAAAAAGGCTGCCTAGAAGGCAGCCTTTTTACATATTATGAGATCAAAGGATCAATCATCATCTGAATAACGGTCAGAACCACCGCCACGGTTTCCACGGTCGTAACCGCCGCCGCCGCCACCGCCGCCACGACGATCACCACCACGGTCGTAGCCACCGCCACCACCGCCGCCGCCGCTGTAACCGCCACCGCCGTTACCACGATCATTGCTGAAACGGCCACCGCCGCCACCACCGCCACCTGGACGACGTTGGAAGCCACCGCCTCCGCTGCCACCTTCTTCACGTGGACGAGCTTTCTTAACAACAATACGACGGCCATCTACCTCGGTATCGTCAAGGGCTTCAATGGCTGCGTTGCCTTCGGCATCGTCTTCCATTTCTACGAATCCGTAGCCTTTAGAATTACCGGTTTCGCGGTCCATGATCAGCTTGGCAGAAGCTACTTCGCCAAATTTGCTGAACATGTCCAGCAGGTCTGCGTTGGATACATTGGGACCCAACTTTGTAACAAAAATGTTCATTTATGAAGGATTAAAAAAAATGCGCGGGGGAAATTATGTCTAGCCGATCGGCCTATACTATTCTGAATGAGGGTATTATTTTAATCGAAGGTACGTGTTTTCTAAATCGCAGTTACAATTCTACTGAAATTTTTTTGGGGCCGTTGTTCGTAACTTGATGCGTGGTTGTTCGTAAACCTTAAAAGTAACTTTGTAAGAAATGCTCTTAAAAGTTTGGCATCACATATCGTTTGCGGGAATAAACCCCAACAATACCGCTGTATCTAGGCGTTCACTTGTCCTTTCTAACCAGATGAGCGCCGCATTGATGCTGCTTACAGTCGGCCTGCTTTTCTCTATGTGGCTGCTCTTCCCTGAGAACACCGTTATGCTCTCATGGCTTTCAATTTTGGCCTTCAGTTTAACGTTTGGGGTGTTTCTCAATGCGCGTGGACATACCAAATTCAGTCAGTATTTACTATCGAGCGGTTTACCACTTATGCTGTTGGTGTCGACCATACACTCGAAACTGCATCATCCCCTCATGATTCATGAGGGCAGCTACTACAACCCACGGTACTTTCTAATCGGACTTTCCTTTGTGCCTTTGGTGGTTTTTGATTTGCGCCAACGCACAGCTTTGGCTGTAAGCTTAACCCTCAATTTGGGCATTCTTGTCTTTTACAACCCATTACATCGGTGGGCGGGGGCGTCGCCTGAAAAAATTGGTTTGGGGGATGTCGACATGACATTTGTTTCCGTGGCTTCTTCATCCGCGGCAGCGGCCATAGTGCTTGGAATGATATTTTTGAAGCGTGCCAACTTTCGATTTGAGAACCGTATATCAGATCTTCTCAAAAAAACATCGTCACAAAACGACGAATTGACGGCTGGCATTCGGTATGCGCGAAAACTGCAAGAGTCTATTCTATCCAAAGATGTTATTTGTGGGGCCGCGAATGAACAGGCAGCGCTTTTTTTAAAGCCTAAAGACGTGCTAAGCGGTGATTTTTATTATTGCGAAGAACGGGCAGGAAAAATTGTTCTGGGGGTAGTAGATTGCACCGGACATGGAGTTCCCGGTGCGTTTGTGAGCATTATGGCTTACCGTGCCTTGCGCGCAGCTGTTGATGCTGACGAGGCATTGAACCCTGCTACAATACTTGATTTGACAAATTTACAATTTCGAAAAGAGTTTAACACTTCACAATCGCAAATGACCGACGGCATGGATGTCTCGCTGTGCGTCATCGATCCTGTTGCGAAAACTGTTGACTACGCTGGCGCCAGGGGATTGCTTTTTTTGTGGCAGAACAGTCAATTGCATTCGTTAGAGGTCGACCGTCGTTCGATTGGTGAGTCTTCAATTCATGCCTTTAATCGTCATCAATTCACGTATAACGCTGGCGACATGCTTTTTCTCAGCTCCGATGGGTTTCCAGATCAATTTGGTGGCACCGGAGACAAGAAGTTTGGTAAACCGAGATTTCGAAAACTCCTTGGTGAATTGGGAAATTACCCTGTTAAAACCATTGCCTCGCGTTTGACGCATGTCTTGCAAGATTGGAAGGGTGATACAGAGCAAACCGACGACATTTGCCTATTCGCGTTCCGATTAAAATAAAAGCAGCCCGCGAATTTCTTCAACGGACTGCGAATAAGATTTTGAATTGGCGCAATGCGTTTACATCTTGATGATTTTAAACTCAGTACGACGGTTCTTTTGATGTTCCTCCTCAGAGCAGGTTGATTTCACTGCTCCTTCACACGGACAATCGACTTTCAGTTGGCTTTCGCCATAACCCTTACCATAAATCCGATCTGGGTTTGTGATTTTCTTTTTGATGTAAGCGGCAGATGCCTTGGCACGATCGTCAGATAGTTTCTCATTGAAGCTATAACTGCTTCGGCAATCGGTATGCGAACCTAACTCGATGACCATGGTTAGATTCTCATTCATCACCTGAATGATTTTTTCGAGCTCAATGGCCGCGTCAGGACGGATTTTGTATTTCCCAAGATCGAAGTAAATCGGGTTGATATCGATCAAGTCTTCCAATCGTGTTTCCCCCTCGGTGATTTTGTCCAATTGTAAATCGAGTGTTTTGTGTATGTCGTAACGTCCTTCTCTATCAAGCACCGCGGTGTAGTTCGCTGTTTTAGCCAAGTAACCTGGTGCTTCAATGCGCAAATCGTAATTCACTTTGTCGTTGAGCTTGTTGTCGGCTAGCGGTTTCAAATACTCAGCATTTGCACCCATGTCTACTTTCTCTTCAACGCCCGTTAGTTTATTGATGAGGGTAAGACTAACATTCGGAACGGGAGCGCCTGTTTGTTTGTCTGTTACCACCGTGAATAAAGACAGACCTGGGTCTTTTTCTAGCATCAAGTCAGCAATCACAACTTCTTCATCGGTGGCTGTAGAGGCCATGTTTTTGCCCTCAAAATAGTCTTCTTTATTTCCTGAGAGCACCCAATCTTTATCTTTATCTACCATGAATTCGTACATCCCATTTTCATTGCTCAAAACCGTTTCTACGATTTCACCTTTGTCGTTATAAAGGTTTATGCTTGCGTTCGCAAGGATGTCGCCGGCTTTATCTCTTGACGTTCCTCTAATGATCTTCCCGAAGTTGAACGGTTTTAGCAAGTTAAACGCGTAGATGTCGTCGTCGCCGCTGCCATCGGTTCTGTTCGAAGAGAAAAAACCTGATTTCATTTCCGGGTCGAGGATCAAAGCAAAATCATCTAGCTTCGAGTTCAATGGGGCACCGATATTTTGGGCGGCACCTGCATTGCCGTCATTGAGAGGCGCTACGAACACGTCCAACCCACCTAGACTAATGTGTCCGTTGCTGGCAAAAAACAGCATTTTACCTGTTTCATGCACAAACGGGAACATCTCATTGCCTTCTGTATTGATGTTTTTTCCAAGGTTGATTGGTGTTGACCAACCATCTTCTATTTTCGATACGCGGTAGATGTCGACTCCTCCAAATCCGCCTGGCATATCGCTAGCGAAATACATGGTTTTTCCATCTGCTGAAAGCCATGGGTGACCGACTGAATACTCTGAACTATTCAACGCATAAGGCTCTGGCTCACCCCATTCACCATCCGCTTTAGCGCTGAAAAAGAGTTGTAGCTTCACCACTCCATCAGCACTTTTTCCGTCATAATTGTTTCTGGTAAAGGCCATGAAATCGCCTTCACCGTTAAAAGAAGCAGGTCCTTCGTGGAGTTTGTTGTTCAATCGTTTTGTGAACTTTCTTGGGTTTTTAAGCTTTCCGCTCGATTGATCTGCCAAATACATATCCAAAAACGGCTTTCCATTCCAGTTGTAGTTGCGCTTAACGGCTTTCACCCCTTCACGCGAACTGGCAAAAACCACCATGTCTTTGTAGTAGGCGGGACCAAAATCTTGCTGTGCCGAATTCACCTCGAGGTGCTTGATTTCGAATTGTCCGCCATCTGCCTGAATCTTTGCTAGCTGATCGGCATCGCTCGTATAATTGATTGCGCGAGCATCATTTGGAGCGAGGTCTTTGAAACGTGTCATCCAATCGGCGCTGGCGACATAGTCACCCTCGATACGCAACACACTTGCATAGTTGAACATGTCTTCTGCCGTAGCTTCATAGGATGTTATAAACTGTTCGTATGCCAGTTTGCTTTGCCCATATTGCTGGGTGTTGAGGTAAGCTTCAGCCAAACGACGCTTTCCTTCAATGGTCAATCCGTCTACGGCTTCATATTTCGCTGCCGCGGCAGAAAACGAGTAATTTTCAAACAGTTTATCTGCTTTTATTTCCTTCGTAGACTTCTGGGCCAAAACGGGCATACTAAGTAGCACAAGACCTGCAATCAGCGCCGACTTCAATTGTAATGTGAGTGGTTTCATGGTGTCTGGCTGTTTAGAAATAACGTGGTGATCTGATTTTGCCTTGATCGCCGTATATGAAGTCATACCTGAGCATGATTTCATGCGACCCGCTGTTGTACTTGAAGGTGGTGTTTGTAAACGACCAGTCGAACGAGTACCCGATTCTGAACTGTGGATTGATGTTGTATCCTAATAGCAGACCAGCGGCATCGAGTGTTCTGTACATGGCGCCCAACTCGATTTTGTCTTGAATAACGAACATCCCCGTTACATCGGCTTCTGCGGGAGCTGCTTCTGTTACTTTCACCAAGGTTGTTGGTCTGAACTTCAAGTTCTTGGTGAGGTTGAACACCGTTCCTGCGATAAAGAAGTAGTGTCGTGATTCTCCTCCACCTGATGGGTTGACCACCCCTTGAATGGTAAGTAGTTCGTTTTCAATTAGTTTCGGGACCGATACACCGGCATACCACTTTGTTGTGTAGTAATACAATCCAACGCCGAAATTTGGTAAAACCTCGTTTTGTATGTTGGTTGAAAAGGCGTTGTCGTTGTTTTGATCGAGCTGTAAATCGGTCAATCCTCCTTGCACCATGTTGAGCATACCTTTGATACCAAATGCCAAACGTCCTTTTTCGGTTATTGGAATGCGTGCTGCAAAGTCAGCGGCAAACGAAGTGGACTTCAATGGGCCGATTTTGTCGTTCAACACCGATAGTCCAACACCCATTCTGTCGTTCGCAAACGGGGTATGTAGTGTTAGAGTTTGTGTTGTTGGCGCACCATCGAACCCAACCCACTGACTGCGATGCAATGCCGTAACGGTAAGTGCGTCGCGACTTCCGGCATAGGCAGGGTTCACAGCTAAGGTGTTGAATGCATAATGCGTGAACATTGCGTCTTGTTGGGCGTATACGCCGTTGGCGATAAAACAACCAATCAACAGGGTGATGAGCTTCTTCATCTTGGATGAATATATGTTCGTTTTCATTTCGTGGTTCCTCCTCATTTTATCTGTTGAGGTATATATAGCCTGTTATCGGTTCAATGGCTTTTCCTTGTTCGTCTTCACGACCTGGGTCGAAGATGTAGAAATAGGTTCCTGTTGGTAGCAGGTTGCCTCCGATCGTCACTCCAAACTGGTTGGTTCCGTCCCAATCATTTTGGTAACCTCCATTTCCAGACTCAAAAACTTTATTGCCCCAACGGTTCAAAATGGTCATGGTGTTGTTTGGGTAATAAATAAGGCCGTCGATGACAAAGAGGTCGTTCACGCTATCTCCGTTTGGCGAAAATCCTTGCGGTATGGAGATGTCGCACAGCGAGGCATCGAGGTAGTTCGGAACACCGTCGTTGTTGCAGTCGTCAGGGCCAATGCCGTCGCCAGTAACGTCCCATTCTTGTGTGTCTGTAAGTCCGTCACCGTCTGAATCGAGGTCTTGGTAATCAGGAATGCCGTCACCATCGGTGTCATCTGGGCCTACGCCGTCACCATTCGGATCGTTCTCCAATTCGTCATCAATGCCATCGCCGTCTGAATCGAGATCTTGGTAATCTGGGTCGCCATCACCATCGGTGTCAGGAACGGTGCTGGTGCTCGATCCTCCGTCGATCCATCCGTCGCCGTTGGCATCAACCAGGGTGTCAACCACGCCGTCGTTGTTGGTATCCGCATATCCGTTACCTCCTTCGTCGATGTCGTCAATGCCATCACCATCTGAATCAAGGTCTAGCATGTCCACGGTTCCGTCGCCATCGGTATCTACCGGGCTATCGTTGGCTTCGTTATCGTCCCAACCGTCGCCGTCTTGATCGATGAAGTTGTCGATTACGCCGTCGTCGTTCTGGTCTTCACCACCTGCTTCTTCTATGTCTGCAATGGCGTCATTGTCTGAATCGAGGTCGTTGTAGTTCGGGATGCCATCGCCGTCACTGTCTAGTGGGTCTGATGTTCCAACTCCTTGATCCCATCCGTCGCCGTCGGCATTGTTGAAGTTGTCAATCATACCATCACCGTTGTTATCGGCGATGCCTGATTCAAGGATGTCTGCAACGGTGTCGTTGTCTGAATCGAGGTCTACGTTGTCGGCCAATCCATCGTTGTCGGTGTCAACAGGTGTTGATGTTCCAAAGTTGTCGTCCCAGCCGTCTTCATCAACGTCCACGAAACCGTCCACAAATCCATCACCATTGGCGTCGTTTGCTCCTGTTCCTGCTTCAATTACGTCGGTAATGCCGTCGTTGTCTGAATCGAGGTCTAGGTAGTCGAAGTTGCCGTCGTTATCGGTATCTGCTGGCGCAGATGTGCCTGTGTTGTCGTCCCAACCATCGCCGTTGTTATCGGTGAAGTTGTCTACGATACCATCGATAACAGCGTCCGACGAACCCGACATGGATTCAATGATGTCTGAGATTCCATCGTTATCCGCGTCGAGGTCTTCGTGGTTTGGTATGCCGTCACCGTCGAAATCAAGCAGGCCTGTTGTTGGGTTGTTGTCGTCCCATCCGTTGCCGTCGGCATCGGTAAAGTTGTCTACCATGCCATCGCCATCTGTGTCCGGGTTCCCGCCTACTCCGTTGTCTTCGGCGATATCACTAATGCCGTCGTTGTCTGAGTCGAGGTCAAGGTAGTCTGAAATCCCATCGCCATCTGTATCTTCAACACCAAATGATGGATTCAAGTCGGTCCAACCGTCGTTGTTGGCATCGTTCAATAGTCCGCCAACGGCGTCGATGTCGTCTACTAGTCCGTCGTTGTTCGCGTCTACTCCCCCGTCTTCAACAATGTCTGCTATCCCGTCGTTGTCTGAATCCAAATCCAGCGCGTTGATGATTCCATCTCCGTCGGTGTCCAATGGATTATTGATGGCGCCTGTGTCGGTGAGACCGTCGTTGTTGGCATCGTTCAACAAGGTACCATCAGATGCCAAGTCGTCAACCATTCCGTCGCCGTTTTGGTCGACACCGCCTGATTCAATGATGTCTGCTACGCCGTCGTTGTCGGAGTCCAAATCAAAGACATTCGGTATTCCGTCGCCATCGGTATCACCCGTGCCTTCAGCAGTGTCCGGAATGCCGTCGTTGTCGTCATCCAAATCTGTCCAATCGTTGATGCCGTCGTTGTCGTTGTCCAACTCACGCCAGTCCATGTCGCCTACGTTCGGTGCGTCATTATCTGGGAAGTCGGTTGGCAGGGTGTTGCCATTGCTGGCGTTGGTGCCGTTGCTTCCTGTTGTCGGGTTGAGCGTGGTGTTGTCAAAACTGTCGTCAAGACCATCACCATCTGCATCATTTCCACTTGCGGTGGTGTCGGCTGTGCCATCACCATCGGTATCCCATGCTTCTACAGCGTCGCTCTCTGCGTCGTTGTCGGAGTTCAGATCGAGGTAATCTGGGGTACCATCGCCTTCGGTGTCTACTGGGTTGATGGCTGTACCGCCATTGTCGGTGTCATAGGTGTCATCTAGTCCGTCGCCGTCGGTGTCTGCACCGGCAGGAGCTGTGTATCCTGCAGTTGTTTGTCCTTCGATGTTGTCTACAATGCCGTCGCCATCAGCGTCGATGTCTAGCATGTTGACTATTCCATCGCCATCGCTATCCGCGTTTGGATGGGATGTACCGCCGTTGTTGGTGTCTACGCTGTCTGCAAAGCCGTCGCCGTCGGTGTCTACAAAGCCATCGATTTGTCCGTCGCCGTTATTGTCTACACCACCTGCTTCAATTACATCTACAATGCCGTCGTTATCCGAGTCGATGTCAACTGCATCGGCTACGCCGTCCATATCGGTATCGGTGTTCGCCAGTGGCGTGCCGCCGTTGTCTGGGTCTACCAGGTCAGAAAGGCCATCGCCGTCGGTATCTGTTAAATCGTCGAGTATTCCATCGCCGTCGGCATCGGTGCCGCCAGCTTCGGTGACATCCGCAATACCGTCATTGTCT
>WGNM01000012.1 GCA_016124575.1 Cryomorphaceae bacterium | reverse complement strand
TGTTGCTCAGTTCATGGAAAAATACAACCGACGCAATCATCGAGGGATTAATCGAAATAAACCGATTAACTTGTACCAAAATGCCGCCTAAAATAACTTAGGTCATAGAACCAATGGTCGGAAGATTAGGGAGTAGCACACCTTAAGGGCTTCAATGGCCACTTGGGCCTTGAATTTTGCAGTGAATTTTCTTCGTTTCATTCTCATGACTTCATTTGTTTAAGTTATTAAATTCTATTAACTTAACCAATGGTCGAGATTTTGGGGAGTACTACAATTTGAGGGTGGAGCGTTTGAATATCCAGCGAAGGTGTGATCTATGAAAATGAGAAATCCGTCTGTCCGCGAACATTTACTGCAATGTATTTCATGCTTCAAGCAAGTATTGTGCGGATTTCAAAATAGAAACCTTTGATTTTATGTTCAAACAAACATGAATGGGGAGAGGTTTTGAGACAGTTTGTCGGAATTCTGTGAAACGCAGAGAAGGCGTTAAATTCAAAACTTTCTCCGAAGAACTGATCTTAAAATTTAAGACTTTCTTGACCAACGCAACAAGAAACTCCTACTTGCTTAGAGGTGCTGTTATGTGCTCGAGCTTCTACTCCCACGTCTTTGACTTTAGCTGTTCTGCAATCAATTTTATGTCGGTCGACACTTCATTCAAGACATTCTCAAGATTAAAAAATCTAACTCTAAAAATTCCGCCTGGACTTGTCTTTTTAAAATCGGTTCTTGTAAAGTCCGATAAAAGGAAAAAACGATGGCCTTTTGCTACACCCCAACCTTCATTTATTGTCTCCCTAATTGCTTCAATTAGTTTTTGCTCTTGTTCCTTTGTTATTGGATGTTTAGAATTTATCACATTAAGTCCATTTACTTCATCCCAATCCGCTTGAATCATATTTTCAACAAGGCCAATGTATCTGACCGATTTCCATTTGTAAATACCAAGGTATTTGAAGTCGCTATAGCCCCTAGATGCCAAATCAAAGTAGAATTGATGCTTGATGTTCAAGTCATAGGATTGTCCGCAAGCCATTGCTCTTAGAACATTATTGCTTCGTGGCATTAAACCCATTCCTAAACAGTAATTTTCAAAATGCTCATTAAGTCTTTGGAGATAATGTTCAAATTGATAATTGTTTGCAAGTTCCTTCAATTGGTCAACCAAGTCTTGATATGTGACTGAATGAAAGTTGATTTTCCCAAGGTCTTTTAACTCGCTTAATCTATTCTCAATTTTTTCAATCTCTATCTGAGGATATTTTGTTGAGCTAAGATGAAGAAGTAATTTGTATTCATTCTGGTCAAAGCTTTCAGAATACTTTACCAATTTGTTTATCCACTCCAAACCATGTAGTTTGGTTTCAATGATAATTTTTGAGGCTTTTATTTGAATATGCCCGTCAATAATACCATTTCCACGATTGCCTATCTGTTGTCTGAAAGAAGGGATTACTTCATATTGGTCATAATCTTCAGTTAATCCTTTTATGAAATCTTCATAATACTTAGGGTTTATTTCATAAAGGTTCGACAGCATCAAAAGAACATTGTTCGTCACTGTATTTTCTCCTTGAGAGTATTGTTGAAACTGATTTAATACTGCCATTATTCTCTTTGGTTAATTTCGTTTTTATGCTACCGAATAACTCGTCTATTCGAGCACCTAAACTACACATACCCCCCAACTACACAATCAAAACCACGTATTATTCACCTATTTCCAAAAAAACGAATACGTTGAAGGCTGCACTCCCCAAACCCCCAAACCTCCAATCCAAACCCCTATAAAAAAGTAAAGGTCTCCGCTCGTTTGCAGTGACCTTACTCGGGATCGTAATGATAATGCTAATCATTCGGAAAGACAGTGTCTATACCCTTACTGAGAACCTCCAGACTGAGAAAATTGAATTTTTCCTTAATCTGCTGCAAGGTCTTTCTTTTCTACATTGCTGCTGTTACGGCTATGTTTTCTTGAGTTTAATTTTATGTCTCTATCAACATGCATTGCTCTTCTTCTTAGCTTCGCAAAAAATTTAGATTATGCGTTTCATTATTGCCCTGCTTACTCTGTTTGTTGTTGCCTGTAGCTCCCCTACTCCGCCGGTTGAGACAATTGAGGTGCGACCAATAAAAATTGGCCAAATGGCGGGTGAGGTTACGGGTACTTATTTGGATGGGAAGCTGGTGAATGTGAATGCTACGTTCCAGAAGGGACAAGCTACGGAGGAAGAAGCGTATGTGCTGGAAGAAGGTAAGGCTGTTTCGGCGCTTTGTCTTTCTTACGACCTAAATGCGGATAGTACCATAACCGCCAGAAAATACGCTCTTACGATTGAAAATCAGAAGGTTACATCAATGCAAGTTGGTGAATCGCCAAGCTTTACGCTGCAACAAAGCAGTGAAAATTTGGAGGCGGTAGAAAAAAAGTACATCGGACGTTTGCAAGCCTACCTTATTGCGCTTGATCTAAAACCGGAACCGAAGACGAAATAAATTCGGCAACCTGATCTAAGGCTTGCTTGGCTTCAGGAACCAAATGCGGAAACAACTGCCAACTGTGAAACAACATGGGATAGGTGACACATGTAACTGTCGCGCCTGCCTTCTTCAATCGCTCGGTAAATAGCTCGCTATCAAAGTACAAAAGCTCATTTTGAGCCACTTGTATGAGGGTCGGCGGAAAATCGGTGAGGTCTCCACGAAGTGGCGATGCGAGTTGGTTGCTGGCCGTTTCTCCCCCTAAATACATGGCGCTGTAATGCACCAAATCGTCTTTATCAAAAAGGCTGTCTTGATCGCGGTTCTTTTTGACCGATTCTGACTCGGGCGATAAATCTAACCAAGGCGACATCAAGACGACGTTCACGGGCATGCGATTTCCTCTTTCTCTTAACAACAACACCAATGCTGCTGCGAGGTTTCCACCTGCTGAATCGCCCATCACGGTGATGCGGGCATCGGGATGTCGCTCACACAAGCCAAGATAGGCTTCGTAACAGTCTTCAAGCGGAATAGGAAATGGATGCTCGGGCGCGAGCCTGTACTCTGGCGAATAACATTCATAGCCTGTAAGCCGCGTGAGATAACTGATCATGGCGCGGTGGGTGAGGAAAGATCCAAAAGCAAAGCCGCCGCCGTGTATGACGAACAATATGCGATTGGTGTTCCGCTTGCGGTGGTAAGCATGTCCGCACTTCACCCCTCCCAACTCTGTCTCACCAAACTTCGCCCCCATCGGCAATGGATTCATCAAGGCCAATTTATCAGCCGCACTGCGCAATTGCTGGGGCGTAGGATTCACTCCCGCGCTGCGCAACTTGCGCATCAATCGGTAATACGTGGTGATTAATTGATAATGAACTTTGCCCATGCCGCAAAGGTAAGCGCTATGTGATAAGTGTGTATGCTGTTAACAAACTATTCAATTTCTATTCTATAAATAGGATACCGATTAACAGTGGGCTCAAACATGGGCGATTCTTTATACAGCCAATACAACTGTGCTTCAGCGCTTTTCGCAAATTCTGGATCGCGCGCCTTTTCTTCTTCAAAGGCCCGACGCAATTGGGGGTCTTCGTTCAACATCCGCGCAGCGGTATCTTCAAAAACGTAATCGCTGTACCACTCTTTTTGCTGGAGGACGCTGTCAAAGAAATTCCAGCGAAAAAAGGCATCGGTAGACATCGGCTCGAGGGTTTCTACAAGGTACCTTCTCCCCTCTTGGTGGGTTGAAACAAGGTAGTCGCCCGCAAAAAGCTGTATCTCTTCTCTGCGATACGTCCATTTGTTGAGGGTGTGAATGAAATGTCCTTCGTACGGCCGTGTATTCGATTTGTATTCATCAATCACATAAACCCCTACCAGCATGGTGGTGTCTTTCTCCAAACTCGTCATCTCCAAACCGTTCATTTCCAAACACATAACGGTTTCATGCCACGCTTGTGGAACGATGTAATAATCTGGGATGTCTACCACCTTATCTACTGCATAGACATTCGCAAATGAGATTTTCAGCGTGATCGGTTTCTCGCGGTTGTAGCGCAATCTTGGCTGGTTGGTGACTTCACTTTTCGGGTATTCAGCCGCATAGCCCATGAAGGCGATCTCTTTGGTATTCGTTTCTTCGTGTTTCCAGCTCACGGGCAACGCCGTGGATGTTAAAACGTCCTTCTTCCAGGATGCACGCGCAGCTTGAATCTCACTTTTGTGAATTTTCATCAAGGCGAGGGTGGATACAATAAACTGAAAGGTGCTTTCTACGCGGTCTTCAAACGGTTTTAGCATGTGTGTCTCGGTAGTAAAACCAATGGTACCAAACAGCGCTGCGTAGCCTGTGCAATAACGCGGACTATCCATGAACCCGATGATACCCTCATTTGGGGTATCGCCGTGGGTGTTGACATAGGGCGACATCGGCCAACCGCGCTGGTCCATTTCATCGAACAACGCTGGCTCAAAAACG
Organism: Cryomorphaceae bacterium; assembly: GCA_016124575.1. Classification (GTDB taxonomy): domain Bacteria; phylum Bacteroidota; class Bacteroidia; order Flavobacteriales_D; family Sanyastnellaceae; genus RI-182. The sequence continues at coordinate 87,701 of WGNM01000012.1, read as the reverse complement.
GAATTCACAAATGTTTTCAAGTCATATCCCAGCTTGTCTGTTTGGGTTGTAATAAGCGTCATCGTGTATTGGTAGTCGGCACCGTTTGAGGTGTGGGTATCGATGAGGACATCGGGATCGATCGTGCGGAAAGCCGTTTCAAAAGCAACCGTGTTGGATGCATCGCACTTGATGAAATCCCTGTTGAGATCTAAATTCCGCGCATTGCCACGAAAGCCATACATCTCAGGTCCGTTCTGATTGGCGCGACTGCAGCATCCGCGATTGAGCGCCCCGCCTACATTGTACATGGGAATGATGCAAATCGACATCTCAGCAAGAAAACTCAGATCACCCAAGTCGCCATTGAGCAGCATTTTTGCGAACCGTAAAGACGCATCTACCCCGCAAGGCTCGCCCGGGTGAATGCCGTTGTTGATCATCAATACCTGCTTGTTGGGATCAATGTCTGTGAGACTCGTCACCCCCGAAGCATCGATTACAAACATGTGAATCGGACGTCCGACATCCCCCTTACCAATCTCTATCAAACTGGCATTGCGATACTTAGCATCCAATGCCTTGTATGCTTCAATCAGTTCATCGTGTGGCACAGAAGTATTTCCGCGGAAGCGATTTTCGGGTTGCGCCCAAGAAAAGTGTACTAGGAATACAAGAGTGATGAGTGTAAGTAACTTCTGAAGTTGCATAAATAGAGGCGTCAATGTTTTCATTCATTCAAATAAGTCCGTAAAATAGCACATAATCTGTCCTTCGGCATGCTAAAATTCAGTCCGGATAACAATATTCAACCAGCGCGCGGCAAACTACTGCTCGCTGAACCCTTTATGGAAGACCCTTACTTCCGCAGATCCGTGGTGCTTTTGTGCGAACACAACGAAGAAGGCTCCTTCGGATTCGTCCTCAACAACTACGTTGATGTTGAAATTGACCGCATTATGGATGAGATACCGCCATTTGAGACGCGTATTTCCATTGGCGGACCTGTAAAAAATTCAAATCTGTACTACATCCATTGCCTGGGCGATGAGATTCCAGAAAGCATTGAAGTGGCACCTGGAATCTTTGTAGGCGGCGACTTTGCCGTGTTAAAAAGTCTGCTTCAACGCGGAGAAGTAGATTTCGATCAGCTTCGCTTTTTTGTCGGATACAGCGGCTGGTCTGCTCATCAACTCGAAGAAGAGATGGAGCGCAAATCGTGGTTTGTAGCCGATGCCGACCCCAACCTTGTGATGGATGTCTCTGAAGACGACCTGTGGGGAGCAATCATACGGACCCTTGGAAAGAACTTTGAGCACCTTGCTCAACTGCCACGTGATCCGAATTTGAATTAGACCTCCAGCGTTACGCGGTATCCCGCATGGCTTCGTAAATTGATGACCTTACCATTTTCGAAGTAGAGATATTGTCCGCGTATGCCTTGCAACACACCCTCCGTTATGGGCTGGGTATCCAGTTTAAAGCTTGTGATCTTATTCGGGTATTGCAGAACAGGATATTCTATTGACGTCACTTCATCGTTGTCACTAAAAAAGTCTTCATACTCCTCATCGAGCCATTCAAACACCTGATCTTTCGCCGCTTCCAGGTCGCCATCGAACGCCGAAGTATTGGTCAGCATCCCTCGCCAATTGGTTTTATCGGCCAGATGCGATTTCAGCTCCACCTCCATCAACCCCGCAAGCTGACGGTAAGGCGTTTCAGCAATGATGATGGCTTGCGAAGCCCCCTGGTCTATCCATCGCGAAGGGACATTTGTAGAGCGCGTGACGCCCACTTTAAGGTCGCTCGTTACAGACAGATACACAAAATGCGGTTGATTGTGGTGTGCCTGTTCCCAATCGAAATCGCGCAGCGCAATGCCCTCGTGAATCCTGCTCAACTCAGGTCGGATGATGCTTTCCACCGCTTGCGGACTTTTTTGCCAAACGTCAAAGCTCATGCCCTCGCCGTAGGTTTTTTTGATGCGCTTACCCGACACCACGCAGTTGATTTGATTTTCAAACGTCAACGTAATTGCCTTGCCTACCAAATCATTCATGGCGACAACCACACCCTCCTCCAAGACATCTTTTAGAGGCAGATTGTAGTTGGCAATGCCATCAACCAACGTCGTCGACATCTTTCGAATATTACCAGTAAACTTCATACTGCAAAGCTATGTTAACGTGATCGTTTTGTGACCACTTTCAAAGACCTTTGTCGTCTATGAATGCACACAAACAATTTCTCGCCGACGGCATGCCGGGCAGCATGAGTTACAGCGAATACATCGCCCTTGTAGAAAAACTGGTAGAAGAGAAAAAAACGACAGGCCCTAATCAGACCGATTTTTACGTCGATTTGACCAAGTTGAATTTACAGCGCATGCGCCGGATTTCGAAAACCACCCAATTGAATGAAAAGCTGCTAACAGCGCTCGATACGTCGAATCAAAAGAATTGGATCTTGATAACAGAAGCCTGGTGTGGAGATGCTGCACAAAGTGTTCCCGTCATCGATTTGATGGCGCAGCACAACAGCGACATCAACCTCCGCATTGTTTTGCGCGATGAGTTCCCCCAACTCATTGATGAAGTGTTGACCAATGGCGGACGTTCCATACCAAAGCTCGTTGCCTTCGACGACCAAGGCGAATTGAGCTTCATCTGGGGTCCGCGTCCCGCGCCAGCCCAAGAAATGGTGACTTCGTACAAGCACATGCCCGAACCCAAAAAGACCTATATCGAGTTTTCGGTAGACGTCCAAAAATGGTACGGAGCCGACGCCACTCGAACCATTCAAGAAGAGATTGCAACCCTGCTTACCGAGCAACATGTGAATAAATAGATTTTCATTTTTCACTTATAGCGACTATTTTTAAGGTCGAACCTTAATAATGACATCATGAGAAAATCTATACTCTTAGCGAGTGCTTTGGCATTCGCAACTACTGCTTTCAGTCAAAACGTTATTTTCGAAGACAATTTCGACAGCTACACACTCGACGGTGTTGCAGCACAGTCGGGCGATTGGTACACATGGAACAGCGGTGATGTAACAACCGATGCGATGGTAACAGATGCCTATGCCGCAAGTGGAACACAGTCTATCGCAATTGACCAAGCAGCAGGCACCGACTTGGTGTACGACACTGGGGCATTGACAACAGGCAAGTACGATGTAAACTTCAAAATCCTGATTCCTTCAGGGAAAGAAGCCTATTTCAACCTGCTTCACAACTGGGTGTACACCAGCACCACAGGTTACGAATGGTCGATAGACGTTTATTTCAGCGCTGGTGGAGACATCACCTGGACCGCAGCAGGCAACGACGGCGGAGCTGTTTCTTTCAACCACGATGAGTGGGTAGACATTCAGGTAACAGCAGATTTGGACGCTGACTTGGGAATAATATATGTGAATGGTGTTTCTGTATACAGCTACCAATGGTCGCTTATCAACAACACCGGTGCTCAAGGAAACAACCAAATGCAGGCCATCGACTTTTACGGTTACGGTCCAAGCGGGGCAAATGGATTGTTCTACATCGATGATTTCAGCTTTGTAGAATCAACAACTGTTAGCACACCAACAGTAGAAGCTACAGAATTGGTTATGTTCCCGAACCCTGCCAACGAAGCTGTTAACTTTAAGCTTGCCGGTGCATCAAATGCGCAATTGAACATCTTCAGCCTTGATGGAAAAATGGTAGCAAGCCGCTCACTATCATCTAAAAATGGAGTTATCACGGTTTCTAGTGCCAACCTAGAGTCTGGAATTTACTTCGTTGAAATGATTTCTGGAGCTGAACGCTCGACACAAAAATTGGTGGTTCGCCACTAATCTCTAATATCTGCATGAATGAAGGTCGCTTAACAGCGGCCTTTTTTTTTGTGACTTTTTTGAATCCCTTACGTCAGAAAGTCACAATTCCACGAAAATGAAAAACTTTATCTCCCTTTCCCTCCTATTCGTTTCGATTGCGTTTACTGTTAATGTAAGCGGACAAACACTTCCTGTTGCGAAGAGTCAGACCTCTGCTTATTCGGCAGAAGAAATGAAATCACGCGTAAGTGAAATCAACAAAGAATTGCAAAAAATGGATCGCACCCTGTTGCGCGTCGCACGAGAGCAAAAGGTAAAAGAACAGATTGTTAGAGAATCAGAGCGTGAGCTGTCATACAACCGACAGAAACAGCAAGAACGCACACGCCGCATTGCCACGCTAAAAACAGAGATGGAAGGCCACAACCTGCAGGCCCTCAACGACAAGATCGACCGCATAGAAAAAGAGAAATCGAAACTTGACCGTCAGTCGAGAAACGACGCACAGTCTATTGTCCGCAAGAAAGCCCAGATCGAAAAACTCCTCGGAGAAATCAGCATGCTCGAGTCGCGCATTGCCACCAATGAAGAGACCATCGATCGCAAAGAAGAAGAGATTCACGACACGCAAGACGTCATCACACTGAACGGATTGGTGGCTAAGCAAACTGAGATTGATGCGATAGACAAAGAAATCCAATCATTGAAATCTGCCGAGAACAGACTACAGCGCAAGCAAGATCAGTCGCAAGACAGCGTTAGCGAATCTGAAAACAGAATTCAGGCGTTGGAGATTCAGCGCAAGATGCTTTTGAACGAAAAGGTTGCAAAAGAACAGATGCTGAATCAAGTGGCTTGGCAATAACAGTATTTAAGTTGGGCCCAGATTATAGAGATTCCAAATGCAAAGCTCAGAATTCAATTCTGGCTTTTCGTTTTATCTCCGTGAAAGCGACCAAAATCGAGCACATACAAAGTTTTCGATAGCACACACAAACTGCCTATTGACAAGCATTTCAGACTTTTGTACCTTCGCTACGCTCGGTGTGTTTTTGGGCGGGGGCGGGCGGGACCCGCAAGGGTCAAACCTTTGATTTTCAATTCTTTCCTGCTTAATTTAAATCTATTCTCGGCTTCCTCGCTCTCTTTCTCTTTCTCACTCTGTTTTTCCTATTTCCCTCTCATTGTCATTCTTACTCCTTTTCTTTTTCCCTTATCTCGCTCATTCTGCAACAAGTACGGAAAAGGGTAAACAAAAAAGTAGTCCTTTAAGTCAATGGATTAACGGAATACATGAATCGAAACGTTGGAGCAAAGAAATAGACTTCTAATTCGAAACAGACATTCGCTTTATCCCCGTGAAAGCGACCAAAATCGAGCACATACAAAGTTTTCGATAACACACACAAACTGCCTATTGACAAGCATTTCAGACTTTTGTACCTTCGCTACGCTCGGTGTGATTTTGGGCGGGGGCGGGCGGGACCCGCAAGGGTCATACTTTCGATTTTCAAATTTTCAATCCTTCGCCAAGGTCTTTTCATCTCCCTCTAAAAATACTTTTTCAGATAGTATGTCACTGAGCTGAAGACACTTATAAAGTTCCTAAGTCACTTTCATATTGCTAAACGCAGAACTGATTTTCTAAACTCAAAGTCCATTTCAAAAAAGAAGTCGCTACTATGCGCCAACTGCAAATGTTTTAAGAAAATTCAATCGTCTGCATTGAAATGCCGATGAAAAGTTTGAAGATGTTTGAAACCGAGGTCAATACTCAGTATTTGAAACCTTATGATTTGTCTTTGTAGACAATAACCAAAGCAGCGATCACACCCGGTATCCACCCTGCTAGGGTGAGCACGATAACGATGAGTAAAGCACCGCAGCCTTTATCGATTACGGCCAAAGGAGGAAAAATGATTGCCAAGATTGCTCGAAGAACGCTCATGCTTATCCTTTGATAAATTTCAAGGTTCTTTGGATCATTTGTGCAGCAGGAACGGGCATCGGTCTGTCATCATCATGTTTCATTCCGAAGGTATGATCACCCTGTTCGATCAATTCCAGTTTTGAATTCGAGCTCCAGCGATGCAAGCGCAGCGCTTCAGAAACGTGCACTGCCTCATCTTCAGAGCCGTGGATAATAAGATGCGGACAAACTAAACTTTTCGCTGCTATGCGGATGTCGAGATCTTGTTCATTCGCAATAAAATCTTCGTAAAACGAAAAGCCATGGGGTAGTTTTTGACCTGTACGGCTATTGTACGAATAGTAAACACCGTCTTGCTTCCAGGCATCAAATTCACGTCCATAAGGAAAGCGAGATTTAAAATCAGACACACCCGCCCAAGTAATCAGAGAATCAACGCGGACATTTCGTGAAGCGGCAACGGTTGCAATTCCACCTCCCCTGCTATGGCCAATAACGATGGCACCATTTTTCCGCACATGAGAGGAATTGATTTGATCGGTGTTGTTAAACCAAGAGATTACACTGTTTAAATCAGCCAGTTCTTTGGAGTAAGTATTGTTTTTAAAAGCCTCTAGGTCAACAAAATCATGAGAATTTTCTGGCGTCGTGCCATTGTGAGACATGTTGAATTTTATGAAGCAATAGCCATTGTCTGCAAAGAAATCAGCTATTTCATTCCATCGTCCCCAATCTTTAAAACCTTTGTAGCCATGCACGAAGATAATCGCTTGAACGCGAGACAATTGCTCAGTATAGCGGACATCCAATAAAATCGGTTTGTCGTTGGCTCCTAAAATTTCAGTTTCAAAATAATGTCTCACAGCACTCGCATCAATGGTGCAAATTACTCAAAGCGCTTAAATCAAACACTTGTTTCCATGAATAATATGCAACAGAATATTTAATCATCTAACAGCCAATGCATTAAATTGCCATTTCGAAATGTAAAACCAGTAGCAATTAGTTTTTCAGACGAAACTTCACGTGTTGAACTTTTCATACCATCGCTTGCAGGCGATACCTTGCCTACACTTTCAAAGGCTGCTTTGTAAAAATCTTCCCGCGTTGGGTGGTTCGGGGCGCAGATATTAAACTCACCTGTTAACTGGTGTTTTAACAAATGTATCGTAGCCCCTATCAAATCGTCGCGATGAATCATATTGACTTTTGATTTTCCGTCTGATATCACATTTGCGCTCGACAAAAACTTAGCAGGATGACGGTCAGGACCAATCAATCCTCCAGGTCGCAGTATCAATGTTGAGAATGCCTTGTTCTTATAACAATCCTCAATTGCCAGCATCTTAACCTTTGAATGAGCCGACTCAATATACGCAGCGTCTTCTTCTCGCGCCAAGTCGAGATTTTTCGGATAAACAGAAGTCGAACTAATCAGCACCACCTTCTTCACTCCATTCTTTATTGCCCTGTCGACGATCATGCGATGAATCAGCAAATGCCAATCGTCTACCCCCTGCATGCGCGGAGGCGGAATTGTAACAATCAGGCTGTCGCATCTGAAAAAATCATCAATGCGCGGCTCTTCCATTCCTACCGTCAGCGCGATATGAAAAGGAATGGCTCCACTCAGGGCTATTTCACCCAATTTACTGATACGGGTACTCGACCCTTTAACGATATAGCCCTCGTTAACCAATCGTTCAGACAAAGGCAAACCATACCATCCGCACCCTAAGATGCTTACTTTTTCATTCAATGATGTCAAGAGCTTGTTATTTTCGAACCGCAAATAAATGTTAATCCTACCTTTGGGGAACAACTTTTGAAAAGAAATTCGTGTCAACGCAATAAAGTTAAACATTCATGAACCGATTACTACACTCTATTCTATTTGCTTTTTGCACATTTTTCATGTTCACAGCTTCGGCACAGGACAATTCTATCAAAATAAAAATCAAAGGTTTAGCCAATCAACCGGTGTATCTCGCGAACTATTATGGTGAGAAACTTTATTACAGCGACACCACCGTAACAGATGGCAATGGACTTGCGACCTTTAAAGGGAAGCCATTTGACAAATGTGGAAAGTATGCAGTAGTGACTCCAGGACCGAAGTTTTTCGACCTTATCATTACCGAAGAAGACATAGATGTTGAAACAGATACGCTCGATTTAAGCGGACATCTCAAAATCAACAAGTCGGAAGAGAACAAAGAGTTTCTTGAATACTACCGTTTCATTTCGAAACAGCGTATGGCGCGTGATCCTCACGATAAAGTGATGGCCGACTCAACCGCGAGTGAGGCAAAGAAATCGAAAGCACGCGAAGAGATAGAGCGCTTGAACAAAGAAGTGATCGATTACCAAAACCGCCTATTCACCACCCAGCCCGACCTGCTATTTACGAAGTACTTAAAAATGACCATGGAGGTCAACATTCCTGACGCGCCGGAAGGCACTGCGGATGCACAATCATGGAAGTACTATTACTACCGCGCGCATTATTGGGACAACGTTGACTTCACCGATCCGCGCTTGGTGCGCGATCAGATGTTCCACCGTTTGCTCGACAAATATTACACAAAAGTGCTTCCTCAGATTCCAGACACCCTCTTGAAAGAAGCCTTTTCGTTGGTTGAGCGCATGCAGAATTACGACATGTTTAAGTATACAACGCACTACATCACATACGCCGCTGAGTCGTCGAACATCATGTGCATGGATAAAGTGTTTGTGGGCATGGTAGAGCGTTACTACCGCAATGGCAAAGTAGATTGGCTGAATGCCGATCAGATGAAAAAAATCACAGAGCGCGCCGATGAGCTGCGTTATACGTTGTGCGGAGAGCCAGTTCCCAACATCATACTTCCAGATGAAAGTTTAACAAACTGGGTGTCGCTGTACGATATAAAAGCGAAGTACACCATCATTGCGATTTGGGAGGCCAACTGCGGACATTGCAAAAAAGAAATGCCAAAATTGCTCGACCTCTATCACGAATGGAAACCCCGTGGTGTTGAAGTCTTCGCTATTGGTAACGACTTTGAGACAGAGCCTTGGTTGAAATTCGTAAAAGATTCAAAAATGGATTGGATCAACGTATCAGACAACCCCGCAATTAACGCTACCGATTCGGCTACGAAACTGATATACAGCGGCATAACAACCTTGCCTAGTCTGAATTTCCGCACCACATTCGACGTTTTCTCAACACCGAAAGTATTCTTGTTGGATGCCGATAAGAAAATCATCGCCAAGCAATTGAGCGCTGAGCAGATTGGTGAATTGCTCAAAAACCTTGAGGGTGATAATCTTGGCAGCGCCAAGGATGGCAAAGAAAAGTCTGGTAGCACTGGAAAGAAAAAAGAAGCCGCTGCCCCTTCTCGAAAAGAAAAGGCCAAATTGGATGAAAAAACGGAGTGAGCTGATTGAAAAACTTACTGTTTGCTTATCGAAAGAAGCCTCGTGGGAGCTTTCAGATGCTGTTTTACAAAACCCTAAGCTGCTTCCAATGCTTGTCGATATAATTGAGCTCGAGACGCATCCGATTTCAAACAAAGCAGCGTGGGTATTGAGCAACCTTGTGAACGACAAAGCAGAGCCGGCAGTCCCCTATTTCGATCGGGTGGTTGAATTGGCCCTCCATGCCGATCATCAAGGCGTGCGAAGGGAATGTGTAAAAACGCTGAAACTGTTTGCCCAGAAACGTATCTTGAACGAAAAGTATGGCGGCAAGCTCATAGATATATCGTTCGAAATTTTGGAAAAGCCCGTATCAATAGCCGAAAAGCACTATTGTTTAGAGATCCTGGATGTCTTTTTACATAGCTATCCAGACCTGAAGCACGAATACAAATCCATTTTGGAGCTCAACTACATGCAAGCCCAGGGGCCTTTTAAGGCGCGACTTCGAAAAAGATTACAGGCAGTAGAATAATATAAAAAGGCGCAGAAACCGTTGCTTCTGCGCCTTTTGCTACAAACTAACTCGACGTACTGGTCATACGAAGACTCTTAACGAAGCACCATCTCGGTGTCGGATACAATCTTTTTGTTGCCTGAAAGTGTGAATATGTATGCACCTTTGGTAAGTTGTGTTTTCGGATAGCGAAGCGAGTATGAAGCTCCTTCTATCACTTCCAACTGTCCAACAATGCCTACACACTGTCCGCGTGAATCAAACACTTCTATGTTCGCTCTTCCGCTGTAATCAGGTGTAAACGATATGATGAACTGATCGCTATCGGTTCCGGTCACATCAAAATCCATGGCCTCGATGGTTGGGAAAATGAGCATATTCGGATCGGTTGGCGGCTGATTTACCACATGAATAGTTTGCGAGAATGTCGTTGTGTTTCCTGCGCAATCGGTCGCCGTCCACGTGCGGATGATATCGCGCTCTTCACAACAGTAGTTGATGGTAAAGAAATCACCATGTCCGTTTACCGGCTCACCACCAAATACTCCGTTGTAGAAAAACCATCCACCCAAACCATAGCCAGCGCTGTGGTTGTTGGCATTCATACCCAATTGGAAACCAAAGGTTGAATCTGCAGGAGCGTGAGTTAGGTTCAACTCATTTCCTTCAAATGCCCCCATTCCGATAAGGCGACTGCTGTTGCCGTTCAGGATGTAGAACATCCAATCTTGGTAGTCGTTTGTGGCGATACCCAAATCATCTTTGTAGTCTCTGCCCAAAGCCGACCATTCTTCCCAAGTGCGCTCCTCACCTAATGTGACATCAATCATCCAACTGAAGTTGGCATTCAAGGTGTTGTAAACTTGTCCTACCAAATGCGCTTCATTGGTCACAGGATCCACCCAGAAAGAGCCACCATCAGGTCCGTAAACGTAGTTTCCTGCAATCACATCTGCACCAGTCAACCACAAAGCCATGTCGCCGCTGAACCCTGGTGAGTTGCCTACTTCGCACATGCTTGTTTCTGCAGCTCCGGTTTCAGACTCGTTGAACACCACGTCGATAACTTCTCCGCAGCTTTCTAAAGCTGTTACTTCAGCAATTTCAGGTACGTTGTTGCAATCTACGGTCAGATCTTCAGGCACACCTACCAATATTGGCGCTATGTCGTCGACAACTACAATGGTCTGAATTGCTGTTGCAGCATTGCCGCAAGCATCGGTAGCTATCCAGTTGCGAACGATGGTGTATTCAGTAGCACAATCTGTAGCTTCAATTTGCTCAAACGACTCAACAAGCGTGTTGTTGCAGTCATCTTCAGCTACCAAAGCCTGCATTTCTGGAACCTGTAAACAGTTGATTACCATATCGGCAGGTGCTGAGGTAAACACAGGAGAGCCGACATCGGTTATCGTAACTAGCTGTGTATGCTGAACAGCATTGCCACAATTGTCGGTAGCAGTCCATATCCGCGTTAGCGACTGAATGCAACCCGGTGCTCCCCATATTTCTTCCAAAACAACTGCTACCCCGCTGCAATTATCAATCGCTTGCACTGCTGGCGCTTCAGTAAACGTTTCACAGGTCACTGCCTCATCGGCAGGATAAAAACTGAGGGTTGGTGCCACGTTATCGTTCACGAAAATGCTTTGAACGGCGGTGGCTTCGTTTCCACATTCATCGGTAGCGATGAAAATGCGGCGAATCTCAAACGGACAACCAACAGCGATGATTTCTTCTACCATTTCGATGGCTACACTCACCGAACAATCGTCTGTTGCAGTTGCCATTTCAACTGCTGGAATAGCACCACACTCGGCAGTGGTATTCGCAGGAACGAAAGTAAATTCTGGGGCTACATTGTCGGTAACAGTTATGGTTCTTGTGGCTGTTGCTTGGTTTCCGCACGCATCAGTTGCTGTCCACACCCGTGTTATGATCTGCGAACATCCATTCTCTTCCGAGAATTGGAAGAAATTGACTTGCGGTGCGCCGCTGCAATTATCGAGTGCACCAACTTGAGCAACGCCCGGTATCGGATCATTGCAACCGATAACAACGTTGTCTGGGACACCAATAAATACCGGCGCTGTATTGTCTTGAACATAAATCAATTGGGTCAAGCTTGCACCATTTCCACACGCATCAAGAGCATTGTATGTGCGGCTGATGATGTAGCTACAACCTGTTCCTATTTGGGTATCCACCACAGACAATGAGGTTTGTCCGCCGCACGCGTCAACGGCCACCGCATTATTTGGAGAAGGAATGTTGTTGCACGACACAAACGTATTTGGTCCTACCCCAGTGATTACCGGCGGAGTGGTATCGATCACATGAATGATCATGGTAGCTTGCGCTGAATGTCCGCACAAATCGGTCGCCGTATACGTGCGTTCAATATCATACGTGCACCCCATTCCCATGATAACATCTTCAGAAATGATGGACACTGAATTTCCACAATCGTCGATCACCTGAGGCAGTGGCAGAGCACCCACGTTCGCACATTCAACCGTCATTTCAGCTGGCACATTGACAAATATTGGAGCTTCGGTATCTTCCACTTGAATAGACTGAGATACGATGGTCGTATTGCCGCAGTCATCGCTTGCGATCCATGTCCGTATGATCGTGTAGAAACAGCCACTTCCAACAATCGACTCATTCATGGTGATGGCCACATTATCGTCGCAGTTATCCGACACATCTGGTGTTGGCATATCGGGTATTGAATTACAGCTCACTTGAGTATTCGAAGGAATACCTGTTAGCAAAGGCGGCTCGTTGTCTTCAACGAAGATGGTTTGCGTTACAGTAGCTGTATTTCCGCAGGCATCTGTTGCAACCCACGTTCTGAAGATGTTTGGACATCCACCACTGCCCACATTTTGTGAGTAAGAGATGCTTACCTCAGAACAGTTATCGGTAGCAGTGAGCACAGCAGGTTCAGGCAGGTTGCCACAATCGGCTGTTTCATCTTGTGGGATGTAGTCGAATACCGGTGCTTCGTTGTCTGACACAGTGATGATTTGTGACTGCACGCCTACATTCCCGCAGGCATCGGTCGCAGACCAACTTCTGATTATTTGGTAGTTGTTCGGACAGCTTCCAGGATAGGTAGTTTGGTTGTACACAAGCATCACAGCTACATCGCAGTTATCGGTTACAGACACCTGCGGAGCCGATGGAATGGCGTCGCTGCAGTTCAAAGTGATTGATGCCGGCACACCGGTGATTACTGGACTAACATCATCTACATAAGAAACGATTTGTGTTGCTATTGAGGTATTTCCGCAATCGTCGGTGGCAGTCCACACACGTTGCAACTCATCGCCACACTCGCCATTCAATGAAATCTCTTCAAAAGTTACAGTAATGTCAGAACACAAGTCGGTAGCTACTGCGTCGATAAGTTCGGCTGTTTCTCCACATGTGATGGCAATATCTGCAGGCACAAAAGTGAATTCTGGTGCTGTTTGGTCGATAATGTTCAACAATTGAACAAAGGTTGCTGTGTTTCCGCAGATGTCGGTAGCAGTGTATGTCCGCTCGTATGTTTCCTGACAAACCGCCGCACCCGCGCCAACAAATACATCAGCAAAAGTCAGTTCAACAGCAAACAGACAGTCGTCAGCAACTGAAACAAGTGATTCGTTGTTTGAATCTGAACATTCGATAGACAAAACAGGAGCCCCTGTGATAACTGGCGCTGAGGTGTCATTTGCTGTTAAAGTCTGCGTTGCAGTTGAAACATTCCCGCACATGTCCGTTGCTGTCCATGTCCGCACGATGCTAATCACACACCCTTGAACCGAAAGCACTTCATCCATGAAAACGGGCACACTGCCTTCGCAAGCATCTGTTGCAGTAACAGTAGGTGCGACATCGATATCGTTGCAAGAAGCAACACCATCGCTCGGCACACCACTAAATACAGGTCCTTCGGCATCTACCCAAGTAACCAATTGAGATGCTACAGACGTGTTTCCACAAGCATCTGTTGCAGTCCAGGTGCGCTGAAGCACTGCACAATATTCCACATCATCAATCCAAACTTCAATCAAATTGAGTGAAACAGCGCCACACTGGTCGGCAACAACAGGAGATTGAACAGGCACATCGGTTCCGCAATCAACCACAATATCTTCAGGCACAAGTTCAAAAACAGGTGCTTCATTGTCAGAAACATGAATGGTTTGGGTAACGATTGTTGTGTTACCGCATACATCAGAGGCAGTCCATGTCCGCACCAATTCATATTCACAACCGCTTCCGATCACAGATTCGTTTGAAACAACAGAAGCGACAACCGAACATGCATCAGTAAACGTTACCTCAGCCATGGCTGGAATGGCATCACAAGACACCGCAGCGTTTGCTGGAGTATTATCGGCTGCAGGCCCCTCATTGTCTTCAACCAAGATCTCTTGAACCAAGACTTCCGAGTTTCCGCAGAGGTCAGAAGCCGTCCATGTGCGCACGATCAACTGTCCGCAATCGAGCGCTGAGCTCACTTCATTGAAAACAACGGTTGGTTCACCGCAGTTGTCGGTTGCTTGAACATCCGCAGTTGGAAAGGCATCACCACACTGCAAAACCAGGTTAGCAGGTGCATTGGTAAATACAGGAGCCTGGGTATCAATAACAGTAATATATTGAATGTGCGTGGTCACGTTTCCGCAAGGATCCGTCAACGTGTACGTACGTTGAACAGTAGGCTGACAAGCACCCGAGAACTCCACGTCTGCAACGGACATGCTTACATCGTTCGTAAAGCAACCATCTTCGAAATCAATGCTTGGTTCAGGGATTTGTCCACACTCTACCGTAACATCAGCCGGAGCGTTGAAAATAACGGGGGCAACTTCATCAACAACCGTGATATTTTGCGTGCATGTAGCTTGATTTCCATTGATATCAGTTGCGGTCCATGTGCGGATGATGGTCACAGGACAATCGTCAGCTATCATGGTATCAGCATAAGAAAGATCAAACGATTGCTCACAATAGATCAGAGGTGATCCAGTAACAACCGGATCAAATCCACCGTCTTCGCAATCAACAGTAATATCAACCGCACAGTTCAGTACAGGAAGATCTTCGCATCCACCTTCAAGGTTGATGTCACCATGGTTTGAAACCGCATTGCCATTGATGGTTCCAGAGTAATCGAACCAGCATGACATTCCTGGTTCTTGGTTTTTGTCGTTCGCCGCGAGCCCAATTTGAAGTCCGTAGGTATAGTCAGCCGGACGATGCGTTACATTCAGTAGGCTTCCATCGTAGTTTCCAGTGCCTATCAATACATTTTCTTTATCGCCATCCATAATGTAGTAATCCCATGTTGTGTAGAGATTACCGACAATTGAAGATGTCCCTTTCCAGTTTCTGCCGAGGGCTGACCATTCGGTCCAGTTCATTCGGTCGGTAAACCAGAAATGCATATAGAATCCATAATCGGGATTAGCAATGTTGACGCAGTTACCGTACATGTGCGCTGTACCATCTTCGAAGACATCGAAATGTCCGCCATCAGCGTCGAATTCAAAGTTTTCGAGCACCCCATTCGGGAGGCTAGGCAGCCAAAGAGAGCGGAAAGTAGAACCATATCCGTCGATAAAACAGTTCGATTGCGGACAAGACTCGGCAGAAGCGTTACCGCCCCCATGAAAAGCACCAGCAGCGTGGTTTTCAGCCACCTCGTTAGCAGATAGAGCGCGGCCATAAGCGGCAACCAAATAAACAGTTCCTAACCACGGACGGTCGGCATCAATTTCATTTCCAATCGCCAGACGGTAGTTGTCGTACCAGTTTGAGCAGTCACCACTGCGAGTTCCCGTTTTCACCTGTACACCATCGATGTACATTTTCTCAGCGCCATTTGCAGAGCGCGTATAAACAACATGTTGAATTTGAGAGTTCGAAGTGCTGCCAGAAGCAGTCGACAGCATAGGATTTCCTGCCAAGTCGGTTGAAGCCGTGCGCATTCTTACCCCGTAAGCACTGTTGTTTTGCGTTAGCATCAAATTTGCCTCAGAGGTACCGTGCGACATCGTAACAATACGTGCAGGTCCGCTTTGAGAATTGTTTGTTGGCTTCACCCACGCTTCCAGAGTCACCTCATTGGATGCAGAAACAGCATTGTAGATATCTTGAGCTTGGTACAAAGAGCGAATGATGGTAGGCTGCACAAAGCGGATTCCACCACCAGCTTGCCATTCCACCTTCGAAGGATCTTCGATTTCCAGCACTGATGGAAAACCAACGCCAGAAACATCGTGCACAAAGTCACCATCGCCTTCGGCGAAAGTGTAAAGGTCAAGGAGACCATCTGCTACGCGAGATTGTCCGAAAACGTGAACACCCGCAAACAGGAATATCAGGATTGGGTATAGATTTTTCATCAGAGTTAGGTTAGGTTACTCGTTCTGATGAGAAAACTTAGAAGCAATTGTCGCAGTTTACCAGCTGCTATTCACCGTTTACGGGCAGCCGTGCAAAATGGTTCTTTGGTTTCGATATAAGATATTTTATGCTCGACGAAGGCTTGTATTTTAAAGACTAAAATCACATTTCAGTTTTTTCCTACAAAAAAAGAAGAACAAAATCGGACAATTTTGACTAGTCGACCTGAAAGAGTTGTCCTTCACCAACCCTATCGACATCAACATTTCCAGGATCACCTTTATAATAAGTATTTCCCCGAGCCCCGATACGAGCGAAGAGATAATCAGAAACCCGCAGATGCATGTTGTTGATGCTGTTGTTGTTCGTCAGTAATACATTTCCGCGGTAGTTTGAAGCGTCGAAGACACCGATACCCTGGTTGAAGAACTTCGCTTTGTTGCCATACCCTTCTATTTGAATGGCAGAAACACCCGTGTGGACGTATACATCGAGCGAATCGCCCGCATGGCGGATGAACAGATCACCGGCACCATTACGCACCTCGCAGCTCAAAAAAGCAGTCTTCACCGTATCACGAAACAACACATCACCTTGTCCGCGGTACACCAAACCCTCCAACATCGGCGCAGCCACCACCACCTTCATGCGAATACCTAGATCGCGCACCCAGTTGCAAGTGCTCGTATTCGACAACGACAGCGTGCCATTTGAAAACTCCGATTCGATTTCATTGAGAAGATTTTCAGGACCAATAATTTTGGCATAGGGGAGCGAGTCAGACACCAGTTCTACTTCAATCAAATCATTGATTTCCAGCCTAGTGATATCCGCATTGAACACACGCACCTCTTCTCCCGCTTTGCCTGCTGATTTAAAGCAGTCGGGAGCTGATGGACGATTGCAGCTCATTAAGATCGCTGCAACAGACAATATCGAGGCAAAACGCGTCATGCTTCCTTTTTAGCCCTTTCCCAGTATACATCCATTTCTTCCAACGACATCTCCCCCATCACTTTCCCATCTTTTGCGCTTTCCGTTTCTAAGAATTTAAAGCGCTTGATGAATTTTTTGTTCGTTTTTTCGAGTGCATCGTCGGGGTTGATGCCTTTAAATCGCGCAAAATTTATCAGAGAGAAAAGCACATCACCAAATTCATCTTCTACCTTGTCTGACTTCAGGTCGGCCTCATATTTAAACTCCGCCAGTTCCTCGTTAACCTTATCCCACACCTGATCTTCATGATCCCAGTCGAAACCCACCCCGCGGGCTTTGTCTTGAATGCGGACAGCCTTCACCAGCGAAGGCAGAGAAGAAGGCACACCTTCCAGAACCGATTTTTTGCCTTCTTTGAGTTTTATTTTTTCCCAATTTGCTTTCACCTCTTCTTCGCCCGATACAACAACATCGCCGTAGATATGCGGATGGCGTTGAATCAGCTTATCGCAGATAAAATTCAGTGAATCGGCAATATCGAAATCACCCGTTTCACTGCCTATTCGCGCGTAGAAAACCATGTGGAGCATGATATCGCCAATTTCCTTTTTCACCTCTTGGATATCCCCTTCCATGATGGCATCAGTGAGCTCATAGGTTTCTTCAATGGTCAGATGGCGGAGGGAATCCATGGTTTGTTTCATATCCCACGGACATTTTTCCCTCAATTCATCCATGATGATCAGTAGGCGTTCAAACGCCTTTAGCTTATCTTGCATGCTATTCATAGCATCAAAGATACATCATCCCTTGGGCAGCAACATCCCCCAACGCATTTTCACAACACTTCACGTGTTGATTTTTTTTGCTTCTGCGACATTGAGCGCCCAGCAATCGCTGTTTCTTAATAGCAGCGGAGGCTTCATGATACCTCACCGAGAAGAGATCCGCGGATTGGTTACCTCTCATTCCAAAGGCATTGAATTTGGAGCTATGTGGAATACCGACGGCAGTAAAGCCTGGCATCAACGTTATAACCATCCCTTGTGGGGTTTAGAAGGGTATTTTTCTGACTTGGGCAATGATGCCTTGGGAAAGCAAGGAGCCATCTCCCTTTTCACCCGAATGCCCAGTTTCCGACGACCACATTTCTCTGCTTATTGGCATTTTGGCTTCGGAGCAGGATACAGCAATGCCACGTGGGATATAGAAACCAACAACAAAGGCATTGTCTTGGGATCTCATGTCAATGCAGCCCTCAGTTTAGGCTACTATACAGAACTGTGTGTTGGTGAGAAGCTTTCGATCACCGCAGGACTTCGCATGACGCATTTATCGAATGGAGCAGTTGTCATGCCGAACCTAGGTACCAACAACGCTGCGCTATCATTGGGATGTCGGTATTCCATTAAAGATGAGACAGTTAGCACTTCCCCCATTGACATCCCCGCTGTACGCGGGATGCAAGTAAATATTGGGTACACTGCCGGTATTCGACAGAACCAGCCAGCAGGAGGGCCGACCCATTTTGTGCATACCCTAAGTTTTGCGGGCGCTTACCGATTCAATTACACCTCTTCTGTACTTTTTGGGACCGACATCTTTTTCAACACCAGTATTCGTCCGTTTCTCATTCGCGACAACGGCACATACACACCTTCAGACCTTGTGCAAATGGGATTGATTGCCGGCTATTCGAAGCATTTCGACCGCATGGAAATCCGCATCATGGCCGGATACTATTTAAAGAATGCTCACAGCGGCAATGGCAGCTTGTATCACCGATTTGGATTTCGGTACCGCATTGCAGACCACTTGATGGCACAGATGCATTTGAAGACTCACTTTGCGAAAGCCGACTACCCTGAGATTGGGATCGTGTGGTATAGCGGACGTTAGGCGCCCTTAATGCTTTCTTGCTTGCATTGTTCTTGCGGACGAGCGCCGCACACCGAGCAATTTGCACCTTCTTCTTTGAGAAGAGGATTGTTGCTCGCGCACGTGCCAGCAAACTCACCGTTTTTTTTCACCAGAAGTTTTATAGCTATACCAGCGAATGCCAAAGCCAACAGAACGATTGTGAGAAGAGCTAATTTCATGTTACAAAGGTATAAAAGAAAGCATCAAGAAGGCTCATTGCTCACGTCTTCGTAAACAGATTTTAACGACTCCGACATCCAAATCTTCGGCGAACCACCCTCATCATAGATCAATATCGCCTTCAAATTCAGCAGCGGATTTTCGTCGAGAAAAGCCATCGTTTCCTCGCGTCCCATCACCATAAAAGCCGTCGCATACGCATCCGCCATCATCGCATTTGTTGCCACCACCGTTGCAGACAGCAGAGAATGATCTACCGGGAAACCTGTACGCGGGTCGATGGTGTGGGAGAGTTTTTTACCATCTTTCTCATAAAACTTACGGTAGTTGCCGCTTGTAGCCACCGCCATATTGAACACCTTCAAGACACCTTGCGCAATGTGTTCATTGCTTTCCATGGGTTTATCTACCGCGATACGCCACGGAATGCTATCCGTATTTACCCCTTTGCAGATCAGTTCACCACCAATTTCGACCATGTAATCATCGATGCCCTTGCTATGAATGAAGTCGCTAACCAGATCAACCGTGAAACCCTGAGCGATGGCATTGAAATCCACTTTCACCCGCGGGTCACCCTTGCGAATCTGCGTTTCCTCGTACGTGTAAGTATCCACGTAAACCTCAATCATATCGAAGTTTGCTGGAATCATTCCCACGAAAGGCAAAATGCTATCAACACCCGCAGGTGTAGCGTTATTCATATTTTTCAGACCGAAGCCCCAATATTCCACAAGCGGACGTACAGTAGGGTCAAAAGCCCCATTTGTTTTCTTGAATAGCTCGTAGCTCACATCAAAAAGCACAGAGAAATAGCGTGTTGAGTCGATGAAAGCAAAAACAGTATCGGTGCGATTGTGTGCATTCATACGGTTAATCAAGCTACCATCAACCCAGAGAGAGAGGTCGCCATCTACCCTTTTGAAGATCGAATCCAAAGCCAGAGAATAATCAGACGTATCGCGATAGGTGACAGTAAAAGTCGTCCCCTGTGTTTCACCTGAAATTGTTACAAACTCATCAGCTATTGATTTATCTGCCGCAGGCGTGCAGGCAACAAAAGTTGCCATCGCTATAAATGTCCAAACCTTTTTCATGCATGAAATGTAAAAAAAAGAGCCAACATCATTTGAAATTGGCTCTTTGAAAGATTTATATAGACTTCGATTACCCACCGAAATCATCGAATGCAACGTTTTCAGGAGGTACACCCCAGTCGTCGCACATTTTAATTACAGCTTGGTTCATCATTGGCGGACCGCAGAAGTAGAACTCGATATCTTCAGGAGCATCGTGATCTTTCAAGTGGTGTTCGATCACAGCGTTGTGCACGAAACCTAGGAAACCATCACCATCTGTATCGTTGACATCCTTCTTTGTCTTCCAGTTATCTTCAGGAAGCGGCTCACTTAGCACCACAAAGAATTTAAAGTTCGGGAATTTCTCTTCAATCGCCTTGAAATCATCGAGGTAGAAAAGTTCTCTTTTCGAGCGACCACCGTAGTAGTACGTCACCTTGCGACCTGTTTTCAGCGTATGGAACAAGTGGAAAAGGTGTGAGCGCATTGGAGCCATACCAGCACCACCACCGATGTACACCATTTCAGAGCCCGTGTCTTTGATGAAGAACTCACCGTAAGGACCAGAAATCGTGCATTTATCACCCGGTTTACAACCGAAAACATACGAAGAACAAACACCAGGGTTTACTTGCATCCATGCATTGCGTGCGCGATCCCAAGGAGGCGTAGCAACGCGGATGTTGAGCATAACGATATTCCCTTCGGCAGGGTGATTCGCCATTGAGTATGCACGAACGATGTCTTCATTGTTCACCATTTTCAGATCCCACAGTCCAAATTTATCCCACTCATTGCGGAATTCTTCAGGATTTTTGTGGTGATGCGGGTGCGCCGTGATATCGATATCTTTGAAGTTCACCGTAATTTTAGGCACATCGATTTGGATGTAACCACCGGCTTCAAAGTGCATGTTTTCGCCAGCAGGAAGTTCAACAACAAACTCCTTAATGAACGACGCCACATTGTAGTTTGATTTAACCGTACACTCCCACTTTTTGATTCCAAACACCTCTTCAGGAACTTGGATCTCCATATCTTCTTTCACCTTCACCTGACAGCCCAGGCGCCAGTTTGCTGCAATCTCCTTACGAGAAAAGTGAGGTTCTTCAGTAGGAAGAATGCTACCACCACCTGAACTCACTTGGCATCTGCATTGCACACAGGTACCACCACCACCGCAGGCAGAAGGAAGGAAAATCCCCGCATTACCTAACGTATTTAGCAGAGAGCTACCCCCGTCTACTTCAATGGTTTTTTCACCATTGATGCTAATTTTAATTTTTCCACTTGGTGACAACTTCGCTTTTGCGAAAAGCAGCAAACCAACCAACAGCAAGATAACTGCAAGGAAGAAAGCTATTGTCAGAATAACGGTACTAGTCATAATTGTATCGTTCTGATTCGTTTAAATATCAATTCCCATAAAGCTCATGAACGCGATCCCCATCAAACCAGTGATGATGAACGTGATACCCAGACCTCTGAGAGGAGCTGGAACATGAGAGTAACGTATTTTCTCGCGGATAGCGGCAATCGCGATGATAGCCAACCACCAACCCACACCTGAGCCGAGTCCGAATACTGTAGCCTGGCCAATATCGGTATACTGACGTTCTTGCATAAAGAGCGCACCACCCAAGATTGAGCAGTTAACAGCGATCAGCGGCAAGAAGATACCTAGTGCACCGTATAGAGCAGGAGCAAATTTCTCAACAATCATCTCTACCAATTGAACAATAGAAGCGATAACTGCGATGAACATGATAAAGCTCAAGAAGCTAAGATCCATGGTAGCGTATTCAGCCCCCATCCAAGTCAAAGCACCTTCTTTCAGCACATAGTTTTCGAGCAGATAGTTGATCGGCACAGTGATACCCAAAACGAATATTACTGCAAGTCCGAGACCCATAGCTGTTTTCACCGTTTTCGAAACAGCGAGGTAAGAACACATGCCCAAGAAATAGGCGAAGATCATGTTCTCAATAAAGATACCCTTTACGAATATATTGATGTATTCCATGTTTTCTTGAGATTAGTGTGATTCAATAAGTTTCGTGTTGCGAGAGCGCTGTATCCAAATGATAACACCCACCACAACCAAAGCCATTGGAGGCAAGATCATCATGTTATTGTTTTCGTAGAAACCACCATTTCCGATAAACCAACCCTCAGGAAGGAATTTCACCTGACCCATACCTGGGAAAGAGATCGCACCTGATCCAAAAATTTCGCGAACGATCGAAACAGCAAGGAGAATCCATGCATACCCCAATCCATTACCGATTGCATCCAAGAACGACGGACCTGGTTTGTTAGCCAAAGCGAACGCTTCAAGACGCCCCATGATGATACAGTTCGTGATGATCAAACCAACGAATACCGAAAGTTTTTCTGAGATGTCTGGCAAAAATGCTTTCAGCACCTCATTCACAATGATTACCAAAGCCGCAACGATCACCAACTGAACGATGATACGGATACGATCGGGAATACCGTTGCGCATGAGAGAGATGATGATGTTACCACCAATCAAAACGAACAATACCGACAGCGACATGATGACCGCTTGTTGCACCTGCACCGTGATTGCAAGGGCAGAACAGATACCCAGTACTTGGACAGTAATTGGGTTTGAATCATTGAGAGGATCAGAGATCAACTTACGATTCTTCTTAGAGAACAAAGGCTCTGACTTCTTCTCTACAATTGCTTCTTGAACTTCACTCATCGTTGTGCACGTTGGTTGTTAACACTTTCAAAATACTTGATGTAGACCTTCAAAGTGCGGTTGATCATTTCATCAACACCCTTTGAAGTAACAGTACCACCTGTTATTCCGTCTACACTATGCTCATTGGTTGGAGCGCCACCTTTTACTACACTAAACACCGTTTCCGACGAAGTGTTCAAAGTTTTGTTCTCAAATTTCTCTTGGAAGAAATACTCTTTGATCTCCGCTCCCAAACCTGGAGTCTCTGTTTTGTGATCGAACTTCGCTCCGTAGATCGTTTGCTTATCATCTTTCAAAGCGACATAGCCCCAGATCGGACCCCAAAGACCTGTTCCAACGACAGGAATCACGTATAGAATTTCACCGTCTTTGTTGCATTTGAAAAGAGGGAAGCTAACAGGGGCAGCCGACAAACGAGCAGCCATTTCCTCTTGGTTTTTGCCCGACTCTTTAACGATCTTTTTTACATCAGCGCGGTATTCCTTTTGAATATCGACATTGAAAGGATCGTTTTTATCTGTAGCATCAATCGCTCCTGTTTTCGAATTTAAAACATCGCCATTGTAGTTGATAGCTACACGCTCAACTACATACTGTTCGAACATCTGCGCAGCGTTTTCACGCGTAGCCTTTACCTGGATTGCACCGAGGATGTCGATTCTCTTCTTATCCGCATCATTCTTCGTCTGCAGCGGTTTAAGCGATTGCGAAGTGATGGCCAAAGCCGCACCAACCACAACCACCATGACGATAGAGAAGAGGAAAGTATATCCGTTGCTATTTTTATTTACTGCCATGATCTTAAGCTGTTTGCAGCGCTGTGCGCTTCATTCTACGGTTAATATTCGCTTGAATCACATAGTGGTCGATCAGTGGAGCCATAACGTTCATGAACAAGACTGCCATCATCACACCTTCAGGATAAGCACCATTGAATACGCGAATCATTATCGACAAAAATCCGCCGAAGAAGCCGTAAATCAATTTACCAGTTGCCGTTTGAGCTGCAGAAACAGGGTCGGTAGCCATGAAGACAAGACCGAACATGAAACCACCCATTACTACTTGGTGCAGCGGACTAACACCCATAAATGCGTTGGCGCCTGCTAGGTTAAAAATCCAACCCATTGTCAAACCACCAATTAAGAAGCTCAACATAATTCTCCAGCTTCCGATGCCTGTGAACAACAAAATTGCTGCACCGATCAGACAAGCCAAAGTAGAAGTCTCACCGATACTTCCAGGAATCAACCCAAGGAAGCTATTCTCAAAAGAGAACATTCCACCTGGTTCGAATTGAGCCATGATGCCTTTCACCTCTGCTGAATCAGCTGCTTTACCTACTGTATTGGCCAGATGTCCGAGTGCTGTTGCCCCCGTATGTCCGTCTACCAGCAAACCAGCCGTCTTGTTAGAAGCCACATCGTGAATCCAAATCTCACCCGACATTTGTTTCGGATATGCGAAGAAGAGGAAGGCACGAGATGTAAGAGCAATGTTTAAGATATTCATACCCGTACCACCGAACACCTCTTTACCGATGATAACAGCAAAAGCAGTAGCGATGGCAACCATCCACAAAGGAACGTCAACAGGCATGATGAGAGGAATGAGCATTCCAGACACCAAGAATCCCTCATTGATAGAGTGCTTGCGGATGCCTGCGAAAACGAATTCGATTCCCAAACCAACACCGTAAGACACCACCACAAGTGGCAATACCTTCAATGCGCCTACACCAAGCTTCGCCCACAAGTCGGCCTCTTGACCGATAGAAGCGTAATACTGATGACCGGCGTTCCACGTTCCGAACAACAGACAAGGAACCAAAGCCAAGATCACCATGAACATGGTTCGCTTTAGATCAATACCGTCGCGGATGTGCGCCCCACTCTTGGTAACGTGACCGGGAGTGAAAGCAAATGTTTCTAAAGCGTCAAAAACCACCCAGAACTTGCTGAGTTTTCCACCTTCAGTGAAATTAGGCTTGAGCTTTTTGTCGATGAAATTGTGTAACCCTTTCAACGTATTTTGTTTTAATTCTGTGCTTAACTAAATTCTATGCGAGCTATGTCCAACCCTTCGCGAATGATCCGCTGCGCGTCTATTTTAGACGTACATACATATTCACACAAAGCGAAATCCTCAGGAGCTACTTCGTAGATACCGAGTTTCTCCATTGCGTCGAGGTCGTTCACGATGATCGACTTCAGCAATTGTACTGGGTAGATGTCGAAAGGGAAAACCTCTTCATACTGCCCGGTCACCACAAATGCGCGCTCTTCACCGTTGCTATTGGTATTCAGCTTAAATTTCTTCGATTTTGGCATCAACCACGTAGGGAAACTGCGAGAAACCGAAAACTTGTCGAAACCTAGTCCGAGCCAACCTGTAGTCAACAAAAACTGTGGTTCATTTCCTTCCGGAATACACGTCACTTGGTGACTAAAATAGCCCAAGTAGCCATCTGCAGATGAAGTTTCACCTGTCAGCACGTTTCCATTTATCACACGCACCGGACCGTCGTTGAGTTGACCGCTTAGCATATCAGAAAACTGCGCCCCCAAAGTGGTGCGGTAGTATTTCGGTGCTTTCACCTCACTACCTGTCAGCGCCACCACACGTGTAAAATCGGCCTTACCCGTTTTCAAGAATCGACCAATATTCGCAACATCCTGAGGGTCAACATGCCATACCACCTCCCCTTTGTTGATCGGGTCGATGTGGTGAATTTGCACACCAACGTTTCCAGCTGGGTGCGGCCCACTCACCTCATGCAACGTCGCCTTTTGAATGCCAGTAAGTGCTGAGCTACCTTTCTTGTATGAAAGGTGTACAGGCTTGCCAGCGGCAAGGATGTTGAGGGCGTTGATACCTTCTTGGAAGTTTTCAATTTCACCGTTCAGAACGAAATCAGGATCTGGTGCTAGTGGAGAACTGTCGAAACCGCTTACGAAAATCGCTTTTGGCGACAACGTTGGATCGGCTACAACAGAATATGGGCGCTGACGAATGAAAGGCCATACCCCTGCCTCAAGCAAGATCTTGATTAGCTCTTCCTTTTTCAAAGAAGTCGTATTTTGCTGCGGAAATGAACGATATTCGTTTGCGGCATCTGCTTTGATAAGCACGGCGAGGATGCGGCGTTTTTCACCACGAACAACTTCGCTCACCTCACCGCTTACCGGAGAAGAGAACTTAATCGCCTCATTGTACTTGTCATGAAACAGCGCATCACCCGCAAGAACGCGGTCACCTTCTTTCACCATCATTCTCGGAATAACTCCGTGAAAATCTGGTGGTCGCACTGCAAATACGCGAGCTCTTTTCAGAGTCTCGAGGGTTTTCTCAGCCTCTCCTGCGAGTCTGATGTCGGTACCCTTCCGAATTTTAATACTATTCGCCATTTCGGGAAGTATCCTTTATTTTGGGCAGCAAAATTAACGAATTGTGCATCTGAAACACGGTCTTAAACTCCATTTATTAACAATTTAGAATGAATCCAGATAAACAACTTTTCACTTCACTCATATCAGTTACAATACTTGTATTTTCAGTATTCCTATGCAATTCTACCACTGGAAAAAGCATCAACAAAGACGTTGATAACTCTCTTTTTTCGGAAAATTCCTACAATCTAGCAGACGAAACATCGACGATTGAAGGTATCTATTCCGATAATATACATTCCGTCAGCTTCTATCCAGACGGGGCACCACTTGTTAATCCATACATAGCTTTAAACAGTTCTCAAGCTTTTGTGTTCTCGTTCGACGACCTACATGGCGGCTATGAGAATTATTTTTACCGTGTGCTGCATTGCACGCACGACTGGGAAATTTCAGACATGAATACGTCGGAATTCCTGCGCGGTTTCAACGATCAGAGCATTTCAGAGGTTGATCAAAGTTTTGGGACACGTCAACCTTACACACATTACAGTTTCAGTTTTCCCAACGACATGGCGCAACCAACCATTTCAGGAAATTACATCATTCAAGTCTATTTGGAGGGGTACTCAGAATCGCCATCCATTATCAAACGATTCGTCGTTTACGAAGAGCTTACGCGTTTTCGTCCGCGCATTAAAGAATCAACCATTGTTAGTGAGCGCAGGTACCGTCAAGAAGTAGACTTCGACCTAATAAAAGCCGAGTACCCGATTTTTGATGCCTATGATGCATTGAGCGTCGTGGTATTGCAAAACAACCGATGGGACAACGCCATTTATGGCTTGCAACCCGTTTATATCAAAGGTTCTGAATTCGTTTATGACTTCGATGAAGAGAACAATTTCGACGGCAACAACGAATTCAGGTGGTTTGATTTGAAAAGTTTGCGGTATGCAGCTCTTGGTACAGATAGTATTCGCGAGCGGAAAGACGGTTGTCATCACTTTCTGACGCCAACGCCGCGGCGGACGTATGATGTTTACCGCACCCAGCAAGACATCAACGGAAAATTCTTGATTCACAACGACGACTTCGACAGCGCATTGGAATCGCAGTATATCCATGTACACTTTTATCTACAGACAGAGCGACTTTCGGCCCTTGATGAAGTCTACATTTTTGGCGCCCTCACAAACTGGGATTATCTGCCGCAGGCGAAAATGATTTGGAATGAGCGCACACAACGTTACGAAGGCCAGTTATATTTAAAGCAAGGGTATTATAACTATGGCTTTGCTTTGAAGCAACGGGGCAAAACAGAAGGAGATCTGAAATCGTTCGAAGGGAGCCACAGTCAGACCCAGAACGACTACACAGTAATTGCCTATTATGCCGACCCACGTGGGTACGACCGCGTAATCGGCATCTTATTTACAGACAGCTTTAACAACTAATTTCAAGCACGTTTCACATATTCTACAGCAGAAACACCGTGGTGGATAGAAATCAATGATTCTTAAAAATAGAAGATCGCTGTGAAAACAACCAATAGATTCGAAATTGCTTGTATTTTTGCGCGATGAATTTGGCAAAGCAGCTACATCACCCCATCTTCAAGTTGGTAGGACAAATCGCCGATGAGCGAGGCATACGCGCCTTTGCTATTGGAGGATTTGTCCGTGATTTACTGTTAAACCGCGACGTCAAAGACATCGACATTGTAGTAGAAGGCAGTGGAATTGAGATTGCACAGGCTGCAGCGGCTAAAGCTGGCGTGCGAAAAGTAGTGACCTATAAAAACTTCGGCACTGCCATGTTTCGCTTTCAAGGTGCTGAGATAGAATTTGTAGGAGCGCGGAAAGAATCATATCGACGAGAGTCGCGAAAGCCAATTGTTGAGAACGGCACCATTGAAGACGATCAGAAGCGCAGAGATTTCACCATCAACGCCCTTGCACTCTCTTTAAACGCGGAGAATTTTGGCGAGATGGTAGACCCGTTTGGCGGGGTTGTGGATCTTGAAGCCGGATTGATACGCACCCCATTGGATCCCGACATCACCTTTAGCGACGACCCCTTGCGGATGATGCGCGCCGTGCGCTTTGCTACACAATTGCGTTTCACCATACACCCAGAAAGCATTGAAGCCATATCACGCAATCGGAAGCGCATTCACATCGTTTCTGCGGAGCGTATATCAGACGAATTCAATAAAATCATTGCAAGCAAACGTCCGGGCAACGGTTTTAAAATGCTGTATCGCTGTGGATTATTGCAAGAGATCTTTCCTGAATTCATGCTGTTAAAAGGCATAGAAAAGAAGAACGGAGTAAGCCACAAAGACAACTTTTATCACACCATAGAAGTCCTCGACAATGTTGCTGCCGTGAGTGACAACCTGTGGTTGCGGTGGTCGGCCATATTGCATGACATCGCCAAACCTCAAACCAAAAGGTATTACCCAGATCAAGGGTGGACGTTTCATGGCCACGAAGAGCGCGGAGCGCGGATGGTGCCTCGGATCTTCAAGCGCATGAAATTACCGATGGATCATAAGATGAAGTATGTCCAAAAATTGGTACAGCTCCATTTACGTCCAATCGCCCTTACCAAAGAAGAGATATCAGACAGTGCAGTGCGCAGATTGTTGTTTGACGCCGGCGATGAAGTTGATGACCTCATGATATTGTGCAGGGCCGACATCACTTCAAAAAATGAAGAAAAAGTGTCGCGTTATCTTCAGAACTACGATATAGTTAAGCAGAAGCTTGTAGAGGTTGAAAAGAAAGATAAAGTAAGGAATTTTCAACCCCCAATCTCGGGAGAATTGATCATGGAAACCTTCAACATCCCGCCGTCGGCGGAAGTCGGCATGATTAAAAACGCCATCAAAGAAGCCATTTTGGAAGGCGACATCCACAACGATTACGACGAAGCCTTTGCTTTCATGCTTGCGCGCGGAGAAGCCATGGGATTGAAGAAGACAGCCTAACTTTATTTAGACTGCTCCTTAACCCAAGTATCTTTCAATGTTACGGTGCGATTGAAAACAGGTGCTCCTTCTTTACTGTATATCTCATCAACTGCAAAGTACCCGATTCTTTGAAATTGAAACCGATCACCCACTTTGGCATCGCGTAGGGCAGGTTCGACCTTACAATTCTTTAGAATATGCAGCGAGTTCGGATTGAGGAACTCCATGAAATCAACTTCTTTATGTCCGTCTGGCGACGGATCAGCAAACAACCGGTCATACAACCTCACCTCAGCATCGAACGCATGTTCAGCACTCACCCAGTGAAGGGTTCCCTTCGCAGAAACACCCGACGTATCGCTGCCAGACTTTGAGTTTTCGTAGTATTTCACGTGCACCTCGGTCACCGTGCCATCGGCATCTTTCACATGGTCTACATATTCAACGATGTATGCTGACTTCAGGCGCACAGCTTTACCGGGCGCGAGGCGGAAGAACTTTTTCGGTGCATCTTCCATGAAATCGTCGCTTTCAATATAGAGCACCTTTGAGAACGGCAATTCGCGCGTACCCGCATTTGGGTCTTCCGGATTGTTTTCTGTTGGCAGGTATTCCGTGTGATTTTCGGGGTAGTTTATGATAACCAATTTCAGCGGATCAAGCACCGCCATCACACGATCAGCAATTTTGTTCAAGTGATCGCGCACGCTGAACTCCAGCAAACTCACATCGATGATATTGTTGCGACGTGCCACCCCCACTCTATCGGCAAAATCGCGGATAGATTCAGGCGTGTACCCACGGCGACGCAAGCCAGCTATTGTAGGCATCCGCGGATCGTCCCACCCTTCTACAATGTTCTCTTCAACAAGCTTCAGCAAGCGACGTTTCGACATCACCGTGTAGTTCAGGTTGAGACGAGCGAATTCATACTGACGGGTTGGGTATATCTCCAGGTTTTCGATGAACCAATTGTAAAGCGGACGGTGCACCTCAAATTCCAGCGTGCAAATCGAGTGCGTGATATTTTCGAGGGAGTCTGACTGTCCGTGTGCAAAGTCGTACATCGGATAGATGCACCACTTATCGCCCGTGCGGTGGTGGTGAGCAAATTTTATGCGGTACATCAGCGGATCACGCATGTGCATGTTTGCGTGCGACATATCGATTTTAGCGCGCAACACCTTCGAACCCTCTGCGAACTCACCATTTTTCATGCGTTCGAAGAGATCAAGATTCTCTTCAACAGAACGATTTCTGAACGGACTATTGGTTCCAGCCTCAGTTGGGGTCCCCTTTTGTTTTGCGATATCTTCAGCCGATTGATCATCGACATAAGCCAAGCCCTTCGAAATCAATTTTTGAGCAAAGGTATAGAGCGTATCGAAATAGTCTGACGCGAAGAGCGCCTCACCATCCCACTTAAAACCCAGCCATTCGACATCGCGCTTGATAGATTCCACGTATAGCGTATCTTCCTTCACCGGATTTGTATCATCGAAGCGCAAGTTCGTTTTGCCACCATATTTCTGCGCCAAACCAAAATTGATACAAATCGACTTCGAGTGGCCGATATGTAGGAATCCGTTTGGCTCGGGCGGAAAACGGGTAACGATGCTGGTAACCTTTCCAGACTTCAAATCATCTTCAATGATTTGTTCAATAAAGTTCAAAGACTTCTCTACTGCTTCGCTCATATCAAAAATATTGCTGCAAAAGTAGCGAGATTTAAAGAGGAAATAAACCAATTAAAACCTTTTTGAATCAGATACGTATAAAGGAATTACGCTCTTTTTTGGCTCAAGGCGTTTCTATCCCAAATAAAGTTTAACCCAGAGGAAATTCAATTCGTCCTTTGAAAGGAAAATTGGATTACGGCAAAGATGCTTCCGCTGTGCATTTCAAAGCGTTCATGCACTGTAAAAGGTTCACAAAAGTTGAATTTCGTGATAACTGTGTGAAGAATCTGATCGATTTTAGCACCTTGAACTTGTGCCATGAAAAGACCAATCATAGTTTCAGCCTTTGTCCTTATGCTTTTTTCATGTAAACATGAAATACCACTTCCTATTGTCGACAACCCTACCGGCAATCCCATTGACCCGAATCCAACAGAGATTTGCGACCTGGACACCATTTATTTCGAACAGCAAATCCTCCCATTATTTGTGAGCAGTTGCGGCATGCCCAATGCGGGATGCCATGACCCCATTGACCATCAAGAAGGCATTGTTCTAACATCGTACAATCAGATCATCAACACAGGCGGAATTGTGGGTGGGAATTTAAATGCGGGCGACATATTTGAGGTTATAACCGATAATAACAACAACGACCGCATGCCTCCACCACCGAATGCACCGTTGACCCAGGAACAAATAGACCTCATATCAGATTGGATCATGCAAGGTGCTGATAACAATAGCTGTGAGTCGCTTTTTTGTGATACCTTGAATGTTACTTTTTCGAGTAACATCAGCACATTGGTTTCAAACAAATGTGAAGGATGTCATTCAGGTGCCAACCCGAACGGAGGAGTTTCATTGACCAACTACACTCAAATTTCACAATCTGCCACATCAGGCACATTGTGGGATGCTATTAATTCTTCAAATGGTGCACCAACAATGCCACCAAACACAGGCTTATCGGATTGTGAAATTGCTACCTTTAGAATTTGGATTGAAAACGGTGCATTAAATGACTAAGCTCACTTTGCTGATAACAGCGACTATTTTTTCCCTTACTTCTTGTTATTACGACGTCGAATCTGAATTGTATCCGAATCAGAATTGTGACACACCAGCGACACTCGTTTACGCTACAGATGTGGCACCGATTATTGCCAATTCATGCGGCATTGCGGGTTGTCATGTATCTGGGGGGACAGGAACCGGGAATTTCGAAACCTACGAAGGCGTAAAGGCAAAAGTTGACGATGGCAGTTTTGAAGCCCGCACATTCGTCCAAAAAAACATGCCCCCTACACCATTAAACACTTGTGATCTTGAGCTTTTACAAGCTTGGGTAGCTGCAGGAGCGCAACCATGAGAAAGCTAATATTCATTATCGTAACACTGCTTTCTGTGAGCGCTACAGCGCAGATGGAAGGCTGGGTGCAGACGTTTAAGGACACCCGCATAATTAACGGACATTCGGTTGAGAACAACTTCAAAGGAGGGATGAAATTTATTATTTCCCATCGCTTTGGATCGATCAATGGAGGGCCGTACGAATTTTTCGGAATAGATCAATCTACCATTCGGATCGGATTAGATTATGGCATTACTGATCGCTTAACCATAGGCCTTGGGCGTTCTAGTTATCTAAAAACCCTCGATGCTTTTGCGAAATACCGCATCTTCGTCCAAAAAGAAAACGGAGGTTCGCCGGTATCTGTTACTGCGATTTCAACAACCGCATTGGAAACAGTAAAATGGGCTGAACCAGATCGACAGAACTACTTTACATCTCGCTTGTTTTACGCGCATCAGCTATTGATTTCGCGAAGATTTAACGAAGACCTCGCCATTCAAATCATGCCGAGCGTGGTGCACCGAAACATTGTACCTGACCCATCGGTGAAGCACGACGTAATATCTATAGGTGCTGCTGGCAGGTATCAGCTCACCAAGAAGATGGCGCTTCAAGCAGAAGCCTATTACGTATTGGAAAATCAATTATCGGAAGGGTATCACATGCCTATTTCAATCGGAATAGACATTGAAACAAAAGGCCATCAATTCCAATTCAGTTTAAGTAACGCCCTCGGGATGACCGAAAAGTTCTTCATCACAGAAACCACAAACGACTGGCTTGACGGAGGGATCGGATTGGGATTCAACATTACCCGAGACTTTAGAATACGCGGAAGAAAATGATCAGAATCGTATCTATATCGCTGCTTTTAGCCGTTTTAGGATTTTCGTTTTCAGCCGACAAACCCGTAGGACCGGAAACACCATTGCAGGAAGTATTGATTGCTTTGGGCGACAAAACTCCCGATCATTATGTAGCCACACCGGACCCAAAACAAGTCCAACTTGGCTATGAACTTACAACTACCGGAAGGGCAAAAACAGCAAATGGTTACAGTCCATACATCTCATCAATTTTTGTCTGCACCGATTGCCACAACCAAGTGCAAGAAGACCCCGTTTTGGCAAATCCAAATCCAGAAGATCGCTTAACGCATGCCGTTCAAAACGGACTACCATTTTTGCAGGCTACAACATTTTGGGGCATTGTAAACCGTGAGACCTGGTACAACGACGACTACGTGCGCAAATACGGTGATTGGATCATACCTGCAAAACATAGCTTGTACGAATCGACACAATTGTGCGCACGTGAATGCAGCAGTGGACGCACCTTGGAAGCATGGGAATGGGAAGCATTTAGACACTACTACTGGTCTATTCAATTGAAGCTTGGTGACCTTGATGCCTTGAGTGAAGAAGATTACAACCGCGTTTCAAAAGCCATACGTTCTGAAAGTGCCGATATGAAGAGCTCGACATTGAGTTTCTTAAAAAGCAGGTACATGACCTACTCCCCTGCCCGCTTCACCGACCCACCGGCTGATTTCAGCAAAGGAGAAGAAGGAACAGTGAAGGGCAATAAAGACATTGGAAAACAGATATACGACATCAGCTGCAAAACATGTCACCGTTACGGAGGACCATCGTTATTCACCCTCGACGAATCGAAAAAGACATTTCGCATGTTGAAGAGAAACATTGGCAAGCACAACGACTTTTCGATATATCAAATCACCCGATATGGAACGCATGCAGAGGTTGGTCACCGACAGTATATGCCCTTGTATACACTTGACCGCATGAGTGCGCAGCAGTTGGAAGATTTGCGCGCATACATTGAATTCCGCGCCAAGCGATAAACTTACTTTTTAACATCAATCCTCTTTGAAAACTTCCGGGCTTTGTCTTCAACGAAGTACCAAAAGTAATGCGCCACCGCAACCGATGCAGCGATTCCGAGAAGAGCGAGCACAACACGAAGGATGTATACTTCTGCATATTCGTAAAGAAAGTGGATCACATGAAGGCCAACAGCACCGTGAATTAGATAGAGCGAATACGAACGCTCTCCCAGCCACTTGCCCGTATTTTTCTTCATATCGACCAACAGTATAAACAACGCCGAGAGGTAAGCTATACCCGCCATCTTAGGTCCGTGCAGCCACAACGAAAACACCGCTATCGCCGATATTACGGCAGCGGAAACAAGCTTGTTTTGATCGATTTTTTTCGCGTGCAACACATACATTCCCATTGCAAAAAGAGGAGCATAATGGAAAACAAAGCGCGCATCTTCTATCACCAACGGCGACAAAGTAAATATCGCAATTGCTACATAAGGCACCCATTTCTTCGGAGAGTTCAGCAGAGAAAATAGCACACCCACCACCACATAAAATTGAAGTTCAATGGCCAACGTCCAGAAAATGACATTGATCCAAGGGTAGTTAGAGAACGGAATCGTGTAAAAGATATGGTGGACAATGATTTGCCAGTCGATGCCGAAATCGATGTTCCAATTCCGATGCATAATGAAGCGATCCACCAGCATGATCAGCAGAGCTGCGAGGTAGGGCAATTCGATGCGCACCCACCTGCGAGCGATGTAACGCGGAAAATCGCCCAGTTTAAAACCTGAATGAAACAGAGAAAGTGGGATTACAAATCCAGAAATCACAAAGAACATAAAAACCCCTTCAGAGCCGTAGGCAGCGATTTTGCGAAGTGGATCTTGCAAAGGCAACAGAGAACCACGCTCATCTGAATAAGAGAAAATGTGGTAAACACAAACCATCATTGCTGCTATACCGCGCAGCAGCGTAATGGATGGATAGTATTTTTTCATGCGATCAAAGGTATTATTCTCAAACAGAAAAACCATACCCGCAGAAGATTAGGCGAAATCATCCTCCTTCAAGATTTTACCATTCAGCTTCAGCTTTGTATCGAGATAGTATTCCAGCTCGTAAATACCATTTGTGTAGTAGAAACGGATTTTGAACGGATTTTTACTTAGATCTGACAAATCATCCCTTCGAATATCGAAGAAAAAATTTGCCACCGTATTCACTTCCTTTCCGAAAAGCGGCGTTGTACCTGGGACATTCAAAACAGCTTGATCACGTTGAAACTTCCTGAAATATTTCGCGAGAGATTGCTTCTTTACCCCATTGTCGTACAACGATTTCGGCATACGGAGGATCGTTTTGTACGTATGTTCAATGCTGCGACTTTCATTTTGGACATCGATGACCACATGGAGGCGAAAGACATCGATTTTACCGCCTTTGTTGCTTTTCACCTCACCATTGAATTCAACAGGCCTCAGTTTGATCATCGTATCCGTTGTCCGGTGAAACAAATCCCTCACCTCAAACTCCTCCATGTGAGCAGATTCAAAATTCCACCGCTTATAAAACCGACCATCGGAAGCCATGTGAGGAGCTTCATAACTACGCGGAATGCGAACCACATAGACACTCTGGCTTATTTTATTTTGCACACGAATAACATCGATTGTAAGATCAGGAATACGGCGTTTGATTTTCGAATTAATAACCTGTTCGAGCCATTCTTTCGAGTATTCATTGCCATCGACAAAAGCGAAACCTGCCGCCGTATGATTGCGTTCAGCCAGACCATAAATAATGATACCCCCATCGGAGTTGGCGAAAGCAGAGACATCTTTTGAGATTTCCTTTTTCAGTTGATCGGCACTACCGAGTGCTGCGCCCGATTTAAACTCAATGTGCACCGACTCTTCAGCTTGTGAACGAATCAAGTAATCGAGGTGAGCCTTCGTGTACTTCTTAACCTTTAGCGGGTACTCGACCCTCACATCCAACTTTTTCATGACGGGTTCGAATTGAACAACGAACGTTTGCGGAGTTTACTGAGAAACTGCGGCGTGATGCCCAAGTACGAAGCCACATGCTTTAAGGGTACAATCAATTCAATACCAGGAAATTGCTTGTTAAATTCATCGTACCGCACATCGGCTTGAAAAGCCACATTTTGAATGATACGCTTTTGGTGGTTTACCAGCGCATTTTGAAAGATGATTCTAAAATACCGCTCAAATGCAGGATATCTTTCAAGCAAGCTATCGAGATTCTCCTTCGAAATTCCGAGCAGTTTGCAATTGGTAAGTGCCACGATGCGGTAAGTAGCAAGTGTACCTTGCAAGTAACTTCCCAAATCAGCCGTCCACCAGTTCGCAATGGCAAATTGCAGCACATGATCGAACCCCTTAACATCGGTTTGAAAGTTCATCAAATACCCCTCTTGCACCCAATAGAAATAGCGGCAATGCGTATTAACCTCAACAAGGACATCCTTTTTCGATAGTTCGAAAGGTTCAAGGACATCTAGAAAAGCTTTAGCCTCCTCATCTGAGAGGCATACATAGCGCAGCAACCGGTGTTTTACTTCATCAATACTCACCCCACTAAGTTCGAAAATAAAAAGATAAGACACATCTGAAACTAGGTTCATTCTTTACAGCAAAGTATCAAAGTAAATTTGCTTCAACATCCCTGCCGCTGGCAGGATAAAAATAAACGTTCATGAAACAACTGGAAATACAAGCCATACACGAGTCTGTAGAAGCGCACATGGACCAATTGCCAACATGGACAGCATTGCCAAATCGCGGCGTACGACAGATCGACCCCTTTATATTGATCAACCACCACGGACCAACGGTTTACGGCAAACACAATGACGGATTGCCATTTGGGCCCCACCCGCACAGAGGATTTGAGACCCTCACTTTTATATTGAAAGGCGAATTGCAGCACCGCGACTCTACAGGACATGTAAGCAATATTACTGAAGGAGGAGTGCAATGGATGACAGCGGGTAGTGGAATTGTGCATGCCGAAGAATCATCAGCACATTTTCGCGAGCACGGAGGTGAACTGGAAGTTATTCAGCTTTGGTTCAACTTGCCGCCAGAGAAAAAAATGACCCCGCCGAACTACCACGGACTTCAGTCTAACGAAATAACACAAATTCAACAAGATGGAATCCTTATCAACCTTGTTTCAGGGCAGATTGAGGAGCATCGTGGCCCCATTGAAAGTTTGACCGGCCATGTAAGTAGCAGCATACACATGGAACCTGGCAAGCACTTGCAGCTCACCGTCCCAGGGGGTAGGAACGTATTGTTTTACATCGTTTCGGGAGAGGCAGAAGTGAACGGACAGTCAACCGCAACGCATCAACTTATTGAGTTCGCCTCAACCGGCGGATACATAGACATTGCATCTGTTACTGGCCTCACACTCTTGTTTTGTCATGGAGAACCCACCAATGCTCCATTGGCCAGTTACGGTCCATTTGTGATGAATACCAACGAAGAAATTCATCAAGCCATGCGCGATTACCAAGAAGGGCGCATGGGCGTTTTATAAATTTTAATTCATACAGAAAAGATCATGGAGACATCGACAACAACCAAGTGGGCAGTGGACGCCGCTCACAGCGAATTGCAGTTTAAAGTAAAGCACCTCCTAATTTCTACCGTGACAGGAAGTTTCAAGAGCTTCTCAGGGGAGATACACGGCAGCGACGACAGCTTTGAAGGTGCGAGAGTAGAAATTACCGTTGATATAAACAGCATAGACACCAACCAGGCTGATCGCGACAACCACTTGAAATCGGACGATTTTTTTGCAGCAGCCACCTACCCTACCATGCATTTTTCAGGACATGTGACAGGCGACAAGCTAGCTGGAGATTTGACTGTACGCGGAACCACAAACAAAGTGATCTTCGACCTTGACTTCAACGGCATCGCTAATGATCCTTGGGGAAATACAAAAGCAGGCTTTGAATTAAACGGCAAGATCAACCGCAAAGATTTCGGATTGACCTGGAATGCCATTACAGAAGCGGGCGGCATGTTGGTGAGTGAAGACATCAAAATCGTCGGCAACATACAACTGGCGAAAGCATAATATCACAAAAGCAGGGCGGCAACAATTTGTCGACCTGCTTTTGCTTTTGCATGATCAAAGAGCAATTAATAAAGCACGAATGAACCTTCTTGCCAGTTACCTGTTTTCTTCGCATGCAAGAGTTGTGTCGTTTGAGATCAGGAAATCGAATCAGAGGATATCGGCGCACCGAAGAGGGAACACACTTTTACAGTAGGGACTTTTTTTGGTGGACCGGTATAGAGATTCAATTTGAAGATATTGATCCATTTTGCGGCATCAAAGACAAGAACAACCGCGCCTTATTTGCGTGGGACGTTATAACCTTCAAGCGCAAAGGCCTTTTCCCGGCGCAGCAGTACATTATAGCTTTAACAAGTAGCGGACAATTTGAGCTTAAGAAAAAAGGACGATCACCTGGATTGTCGCTTGATTTCTTGAAAGATAAGACCGGAATTGTGCTTGTAGGCCATCATTTTGCAGTAGTGGAAAAGCAAACTTCTTGAACTGTTCGGACAATTGCGAAAGACTTTCTACCTTCGAACAGCATGAACCGAGTAGAAACAACATCTGCGAAAGCGATAATCATTGTTTTGATGATGGCATCGTTTTCATCCATTGGGCAATCTCGGAATCAATGGTTGAAGCTGGCTGAAGAAGCGAGAGACGACGAAGATCCCGTGCGCGTTGCCGCCTGTCTAAAGGAAGTTTATGTGCTCGACAGTTCAGATTTCGACATCACCGTTCATTATGCTGATGCGCTTCGACAAAGTCGTGATTACCGCGAAGCAGAGCGGCTTTATGACAAGAGTTTCGCGAAAGACAAAGGGAAAATAAATCCTGACGGACAGTTTTACCTTGCTTTGATGCAGAAGTACCAGGGCAAATACGAGACAGCACTGCGCAATTTTCAGAAGTACGCTAAAAAGAACAAACGTTCAGGTAGCGGCCTAGTTGAGCGGGCCACCAAAGAAGCAGAAGGTTGCACACTTGCATTGAACAGCAGAGAAACCAGAGGAGTAACTGTTAGTCCACTCGAAGGCAACATCAACACACCCGTTTCTGAGTTTAGTGCATATTTGATTGACAGCACACTCTTTTACACCGGACAGTCGGGTTCATTTTTAGGCATCAAGCGCGCCACAAAATCAGGCACATTCTACACCGTTGATGAAGCCTATACGTTCAAACTATCCAACCAAGTAGATTTTGGAAATCTTGTCTTTTCGCCTGATGGACAGCGCGCGTATTACAGCGAGTGCCGTGATTCGACCTGTTTGATTTTCGAGGCACAGGTTACAGATGGCAGCATACACGATCCAGAATCGATCGCCGTAGTTAACCAAACAGGCATCCGCTCGACCATGCCATGGATAGGCGTTTATGACGGAAAAGAAGTCCTTTTCTACTCATCGAACCGCAAAGGTACCCGAGGCGGCATGGACATTTGGTGGAGTTTCAGAAGTCCGAACGGACAATGGGAACCACCTGTTAATGCGGGCGATAATGTGAACACCATGGGTGATGAAATCAGTCCATATTACCTCAACAACCAATTGTTTTTCAGTTCCGACGGGCACCCCGGTTTTGGTGGTTATGACATTTTCAGAAGTCGAGGTTGGCCGCGCAGTTTCGACATCGCCGAAAACATGCAGGCACCCATAAATTCCAGCGTAAATGATTTGTACTACCGCTATTTCGAATCTACAGCGCAAGGGTATTTATCATCGAATCGCACCCAGCCCAAAGAGAGCGAGACCTTTTGTTGCAACGACCTCTTTCTCATAGCGTTTGCGGATTCATTGAAACAAGAAAGTGAAGAGCCCACAGTGTATCAATCGCTCGCAGAGTTGAATTATTACCTACCTGTGACCTTGTATTTTCATAACGACGAGCCCAACCCCAACAGTCGAGACACCACCACAACCCTTTCATACCAAGCTTGTTACGATTCGTATTACACATTGAAAGAAAAATACGAGCGAGAGAACACCAAAGGCATGGGCAGTGAAGAGAAAGAAGACGCCTTGATTGACGTATCTAGCTTTTACACCTTAAAGCTCGACAAAGGACTAAATGATTTGGGCACCTTTTGTGATTTGTTGCTCAAAGAGCTTGAAAAAGGATACAGCATTGAGCTCACCATCAAAGGATTCGCATCGCCACGAGCCAAATCAGATTACAACGTAAACCTCACCCGACGAAGAATTGCATCATTGCGAAACTACATGTCTGACGCATTGGGAGGAGCCTTCAAACCATACATTGCCGCCAATGCTCCCAACCACGCCACCTTGCGATTTGTAGCTGTTCCCTTTGGCGAATACGCCGCCAACCAAACCGTGAGTGATGAGTTGACCGACGAGAAAGAATCTATTTACAGTTTGGGAGCCCGCTTGGAGCGAAAAATCGAGATACAGAGTGTACAGCGCGGCATGCCAGACAGCTTATTTGCGGCGATACAGTTCAGCGAGCAGGTCATTGACTTAGGACCGATAGCTAAGAATTCAAAATTCAAAGCACAGGTTTTCATTCAAAACACCGGTACCGACACCCTTATTATCGACTCTATACCCAGTTCATGCTCTTGCACTATCCCTGTTTTAAAGAAGCAGCAATTGTTACCTGGAGAGCGCACCACCGTTGATTTAGAGTATGAATCAGGAGAACAATCGGGGGTTTTTATCAGGAAGATTTTCGTGTTTACGAATATCCGTGAAGAAGCTTTTGAGTTGGTTGTTACCGGGGAGCAAATCGACTAGTTTTTTAGGGTAAAAAAAATTATCCGCGAAGTTGCAAAATTGCAAATTCACGGATAATTCAAAAAAATCTTAAATAACTATAAATCAGCTACTTATAAAACTCACTTGTAAATCAAGTCCATATTTGCGAACATAAACGCCCACTTATCAGCTTGCTCATCGAGCACCTTATCGGTTGGCTTTCCAGCACCGTGTCCGGCGTTTTCTTCAATACGAATAAGCACAGGGTTACTTCCCTTGTGAGCAGCTTGCAGACGAGCGGCAAATTTGAAGCTATGAGCAGGAACAACGCGGTCATCGTGATCGGCAGTTGTGATCATAGTAGCAGGATAATTCGTTCCATCTTTCAGATTGTGGTAAGGAGAGTATCCTTTCAAATTATCGAAATCCACCTTACTGCTATCGGCGCAGCCATATTCAGGAATCCATCCCCAACCCACAGTAAACTTGTGGTAGCGCAGCATATCCATAACACCTACGGCAGGAAAAGCCACTTTAAATTTCTCAGGCGCTTGTGTCATGCAAGCCCCCACCAATAGTCCGCCATTTGAACCACCCGCGATGGCCAGAAAATCTTTGCTTGTATAGCCTTCACTAACGAGGTAGTCGGCAGCAGAGATGAAATCATCGAAGACATTTTGCTTATTCAAAAGCATGCCGCCCTTGTGCCATTCTTCACCATATTCACCACCCCCTCTCAGGTTTGCCATTGCGTACACGCCACCCTGTTCCAGAAGAATCACATTGGAAGTGCTGAAGCTAGGTGTGAGAGACACATTGAAACCACCGTAGCCGTATAGCAGAGTCGGTCGTTTTCCATCCTTTACCAGTCCTTTTTTATGCACCAAGAACAAAGAAACTTCAGTACCGTCTTTACTCTTGTAAAACACCTCTTTCGACTCATATAGAGAAGGGTCAAAGGCCAGTTTAGGAGCATAGAAAAGCGTTGATTCGCCTGATTCTACATCGTACTCGTAAACAGAAGTTGGGTAAGTAAACGACGTGAACGAATAGAACAACGTTTTGTCTTCTAATTTACCAGAGAAACCACCTGCAGATCCTGTTTGATCAGGCAAAGCGATTGCTTTTCTTTCTGACCCATCGTACTTCATCCTATAAATTCTGCTATTCGCATTTTCAAGGTAGGTGGCAAACAGAGCGCCACCACCCGTTGAAGCACCTTCTAGCAAATGTTCTGATTCAGGAATTATCTCGATCCAATTTTCTTTAGCGGGAGATTTTGGGTCAATGGACACCAAACGGTATTTCGGCGCATCCATATCTGTCATTACCAAGAACCTTCCATCGATGTGATCGATAACCGTGTTTTTGTATTCAAAGCCAGAGAAGAGGGTTACAAACTGACTTTCTTCAGCAGATAAGTCTTTGTAGAAACACTCATAGCCATCGGTACCTGTTGCGGCATAAACGAAAAGGTATTTACCATCTTCAGACACCCCGCACCAGTGATACATGTTTGGGGCATTGTCGTTCGAGTAAACCAATTTATCAGCACTCTGATCAGTCCCCAGTTCGTGGTAATAGATGCTATGAAACGTATTTTCGCCGCTCAATTCAGTGCCTTCTTTTGGCTCAGGGTAGCGGCTATAGAAAAAACCATTGTTGTGCCAGGCTGCCCCAGAGAACTTCACCCATTTCAGCACATCGCCAGTTTCTTGACCTGTTGCGATATCCATAACGCGGATTTGTCCCCAGTCTGACCCGGCTTCATTGCGCACCACAGCCATGTATTTATTATCGTCAGAAGCCCCCATTAAATTCATCGTTACCGTGCCATCTGCGCTGAGTTTATTTGCATCGAT
Source organism: Cryomorphaceae bacterium (assembly GCA_016124575.1). GTDB lineage: Bacteria > Bacteroidota > Bacteroidia > Flavobacteriales_D > Sanyastnellaceae > RI-182. Next base: position 44,854 of record WGNM01000012.1, on the reverse strand, counting down.
GAACACCTTATCATCACCATTTCTGCCTTCTCTGACGTAGATAACATCTTGATTCTGAAGTCCGTCGTTTTTATAAATAAAGTACCACTCACCCACTTTATAAGGTGAAGAAACCTTTTCGTAGTTGTACAGCTCTTTGTAACGTTCGCGAATAGCAGCTCGGAACGGAATACTATCGAGGAACCCCCGAGTTACTGCATTTTGAGCCTTTACCCAAGCAGTGGTTTCCTCTGCTCTGTCGTCTTCCAACCAGCGGTACGGATCAGGAACAGCTTCGCCCCAAAGGGTGTCAACCACTTCATCCATGCGTGTTTGCGGATACTTAATCGTCATGCTTTCATCTTGCTGTTTCGGTGCGCAAGCTATTAAAAGCAGCGGGAAAAAATAGATAGGAAATGCTTTCATTTTTTTGATCGTTGTCAACGAAATTACAACTTCGCTTCAAGCCTAAACTTAAAAAGTGACAGACGGTTGAATTTCGGTATTTGAATTTCTCCGCTTGTAAAAATGTATTAATTTTGTGGCGTGAAATTACTCGCAACGGCCATATTATTTGTAGTTCTTTTTTGGCAGAGCGCTATCCAACTATCTATGGTAACATGGTTTTGGGCGAACAGCGAATACGTCCAAACCGAATTGTGCGAGCAGCGAGAAGTTGAAGACAACTGTTGCAAGGGGAAGTGTTACCTCACCAAGGAAGTCAAAAAAGTAGAAGAACCAACTACTGCTGAGACAACCACCATTCGATTTTCAGAAATCGTATATATACTTCCTTTAGCGGCTTACACGCCGGATGTTGAAGGAGTTACTTCTTTTTTGGGCGTCTATATAGAGCCAAAAACATCAGCTTACCTTTCTACCATATTCCATCCACCAGCGGTGATTTTTGCATAATACCTGAAGCCTAGATAGGCTATCATTTATGTAATTCATCACATTTCATGAAACAAATCATTGTGATTATCATGTCTTTGGGCATGACAATCAATGTGGTTGCGTGTGATATTTGTGGCTGTTCGGCAGGGACATTTGGCATGGGTATTTTGCCTGATTTTCGGGCAAAGACCTTCGGCATAAACAGTTTTCACCGAACATTTCGAAGCACGCATCCTATTTTATTTGCCGATGAGCAGCCAATCGTTGCGAACGATGAGTTTTTATCGTTCGACCTATTTGCGCGCTTACCGCTATACAAGTCGCTGCAGGCGCAAGTCAACGTCCCTTTCGTTCATGCCTCACAAGATGAGCATGGACAGCGGACAACGCGTCGAGGTTTGGGAGACATTTCATTGGGATTCAACTATTTGTTCGCTGGAGGGCAGCTATTTACCTATCAGCTTTCACTCGGAGTTGGGGTGAAGACACCCACAGGCAAATGGAACGATGAAGGCGAATCGTCTACCAATGTGAACCTCATGCCAGGCACGGGCAGCACCGATTTCAATGCGAGCATCAACGGAATAGTTCGATACAAAGCCATAGGATTGCTGTTACAATCTCACCTCACAAAGACAAGCGAGAACGACCAACAATTCAAATTTGGCAATCGTTTCGAGGCCATTGGCAGGCTAATGACCTGGATCAAACTGAGCGAAGATTTCAACCTGATACCTCACGTTGGCGCATCACTGATGATCATGGATCCAAATCAACAATACACCCGTGAGTTAGATCTAACTGGTGGAGAAATTCAACTTCTTCGCTTTGGCATCGACGGGTATTACAAAAATTGGGGGATACAGACACAACTCGCTGTTCCTATTTCACAAAACCTTTCAGAAGGATACGTAGAACAACAACAATGGTCACACGTATCGCTTCTGTATTTTATTTCAAGAAAATGAAAAATTCATCAATCCTTTTTGCTGTAGCAATCATAGCTGCGACTATTTTCTCTGGTTGTAAAAAAGAGAAAGAAGAAGAACAAACACCTGTTGTTCCTACTGCACCTGAAATCACCTTTGAAGTAACAAACCCTGCTGCTGGTGCCATGTACCATCTTGGCGACACCATTTGGGTTGATGTCCACATCACATCAGACACCGAGTTGCACGGTTACGAGGCCAATTTGCTCAATATTTCAGACAGCAACGCCATTCTGTGGGAAGACCACCTGCATGATCACGGCATGGAATACCATATTCACGGATACTATGTGAATGGAGTGTCGATGCATAGCGACGTAGAATTGTCGATAGACGCCTTTATTGACCACGACGGAGCGAGCGAGAACCACACGGTTTCTATGCACTGCCATCCTATGTAATAACAAATCACTTTTCGTAAAATTTGGAGATTCCAGATTTAGAAAAGACATGTTTTCAGAGCGCTTTCACAAGTTGAAAGCGCTTTTTTTATGATCATATTTTCATCTACAAAGTTTAAACTATCATCTACAAAATGAATTTTTAAACTTCGGAAACTTGTTTTACTTTGCGTTAACATTAAATCAAACTTATGAAAACACAGGAAATTTTTCTTTTCAGGAAGACGCAAGCAAGTCAATCAGAGTTCCGACTTAGAATCCCCAATTCAGCCATCAAACTTCTTTCAGGAAATCCACTGTTCACAAAGCGCAGAAGCGGATATTGGATATTACCGGGCAACGAGGAAGTGCGAAGAACAGTGCTAGATCTTTTCACCAGTGCGTATCACATTCACGAATATGCCGATGAAGATATATTTCTAGAGACCCATATTTCGAAGACAGAATTACAGAATGCCAGTGCAAAAAACGCCGCCTTAGACGACGCCATCTTTGAATTCGCAGAATGGCTTGAGAAGAAAGGTTATAAAGTGAATACCGTTTCCAGTTATGAATCATTGGTACGTCCGTTTTTCAAACATTTCCCCGATCAACATTTCCGCGATATCCGTCATTTACACTATTTGCAATTCGAAGAAGAGAAGCTTATAAACAAAGAGTTTTCAATCTCATACAAGCGACAACTGATCAATGCTTTGCGCTTGTTTTCGGCATGTTTTGGCGACCGATTTCATTTCAATTTGCATGAAGTCCCGATGCCCCACCGTGAAGACTACAGTCCGGAAGCACTCTCATTACTCGACTTCCAGTCGATGATCAAAGGAACCGCCGATTTAAAGCAGCGAACGATATTGGCTTGTCTGTACAATCTAGGTTTACGGACCAGTGAGTTGGTAAATATCCGCATTTGCGATATTGATTACGACTATCAAAACTTGAAGATTCAATCCGACGGAAAAGTCAATCGACGTCTGCGGTGTTCAGATGAGATGTTGCGAAAATTCGACCAATACTTGAATGAATTCTCGCCTTCCTACTATCTATTTGAATCACGAGACGGTGTGAGGTATACCGAAAGGCGCATTCAACAAATATGTTCAGCAGCGGCTATCAATGCGAATGTCAAACGGAAAGTCTCGCCAGCGGTTTTGAGACAGAGTATGGGAGTGCATTTATTGCGAAAAGGTGTCGACGTGAAAACCGTTCAAAAGATGCTAGGGCATCGACATCTTAAATCTACTGAGCGTTATACATATGGCATAACCGCTTAATTATTTGGAGCTTATGGATTCTAAAAACGGGATGATTGCATTTTTTGCTTCTGTTGGGGTGCATGAATAATTGTTGACGATAACAGCGAACACTACCTTCCTGCCATCGGACAACGTGCTGCGACCGCAATAGCTTCTAACACGCGTGATGTAACCGCTTTTTACCAGTAAAGAGCTTCTGCCGGCAAAAGGCGATAGACTTTCGACAAAACTTTTCTCAGTAGATTGAGAAAAGAGGTTGCAAGACATCGCCAATTGTCGAGCGGTTACAGCATTTGCCCTGCTCAACCCGCTTCCATCAACAGGCCAAAAGCCAGTTAGAGGCAAGCCCTTTTCACCATAAAACGCACGCAGCGCTTTGATACCAGCGTCGATACTACCAACCTTTAAGTTCGCCATACCGATATGACGCAGCAAGGCTGCAGCATAGAGATTGATGCTTTTTCTGTTCGTCATGTACACTATTTTCGAAAGTGGCGCAGATCGCTTTTCAGCGATCAAGGTTAGATTTGGAAACAACGTTGTTTCTCTCACAACACGCACCTCTCCAGAAACAGAAATGCCTTTCATCGCAAGCATTTTCTTCAGCTCATTGCCCAAAACCATCGCTGGGTCAGGTATTGAACCCTTAATTTGGAATCCCTTACTTCCCTTTGGGATTGTACCTCGTATGTACCGTTCATGATCGAATGGTTGTCCATAAATAAAGGCATTGTCTTTCCGATCATCCGCAGCCGTTGCTTCAGAAATAAACGAAACTCCAGGAAGTTCGGGATCTACCCCAATGAATCGAACAGGATCGCCCGAGGAAGGACCAGATGCTAAATTTAGCGCACAGGCATTGTCGAATACATTGACACCATGAACTGATGCCCCGTAGTAGTTTCCAGCGTCTTCTAAAGGCGTAGAACCTTCAAGTGGAGACCCTTCGAAGAAGGCATCATCAACTACGATATCGCCAGCGATAGAAAGGACACCCTTCTTTTTTATTGCCTGCAGCCATTCGTTGAGAAAAGCATATTTCTCTTCTCCGAAATTTGTTGAGCCAAGGGTAGGATCTCCGAAGCCCACTATTACGATATCACCGTTCAGGACCCCGCCTTTCGCGATGGTTCCAGATTGATACAATTTCGTAACAAACTGATGATCAGGGCCTAGGATTTCGAGAGCAGCATGCGTCACCAATACTTTAACCGACGACGCTGGCGAAAGAGAAAGATCAGGATTTGAAACAATAATTTCTTCTCCAGACTCGTATGCTAAAACGCAAACACCAATGCTGGCGCCCTCTAATCTGTTATCATTCATTAACGCAGACAAAGCCGCGTTTTGAGAAGACCCCAAGTTGCTTAGCATGATCATTGTGGTGACCAGCGAATAAAAACGTAACTTTGTAAATATGCTGAGAATCATATTCTTCATCTTGTTTATTTCAATTGCGAATATCGACTATGCGCAGGAATTAGCAGCCATCGATCAACGCAAGCTTAATGCCATTGAGAATACCATCGAGCTTGACGTGAATCAGAAGCAGCAAATACAAGATGTTTTTTTCAAATACGCCGTGCTTCTATCCGATATAGATAAGCAAATTTCGAACACTCAGAAGTCAGACATACCTGAAGAACAAATTCCGCTGCGTGTTAGCGCTTACAATCAAGATAAGAAAGATTTAAGAGAACTGAGAGAATTGGAAATAAAAGGAATTTTAAATCCATCTCAGCGATTGGTATATGAAGAAAAGATACAACCAGAAAAGCCTCAAGTTTTACATTTCGGCTTGCATGACCGCGCGAATTGTAACGTATGTGTAAAATAATTTTGTAGAACGACACTTTAACTTTGTGGATGAAACGTCATCTATTTTCATTTATTAATTATTACTGTTTAATTTACGTTTTCAAATTTATTCTAACTAATCTAATTTCATACACTGATATGTCTCAACAGATTTCAGAAAACCTCACACGCATTGCAGTTTTTTACGATGGTAATTTTTTCGCTCACGTCAGCGATTTCTATGCATATGCACATGCTCGCAGAGCCCGAATTAGTGTCCATGGTTTGCATGAATTCATCCGCGATGAGGTATCTCGATTGATGCGTGCAGAGTTCAGGCTTTGCCAGATTGTTGATGCGCACTATTTTCGTGGTCGATATCGCGCCTCGCTCGCAAGAGATAAAGGAATCATGATTTATTATGAGCGTGTATTCGACGATATTTTGATGACCGCTGGCGTTACAACGCATTATTTACCTCTCAAATCAAGTGGAGGACGATGGCAAGAGAAAGGAATTGATGTCTTACTCGCTTTGGAAGCATTCGAGCTGTCTATTCACAAGAATTTTTCTGTAGTCGTTTTGATTGCTGGCGACAGCGATTACGTCCCCTTGATAAAGAAATTGAATACTCTGGGCATACGGGTTATGCTGCTTTCGTGGGACATTCAGAGCATGAATGAGTTGGGTCGTGATTTCAGCACACGGACGTCACAAGACCTGCTTGATGCGGCCTCCTACCCTATTTCAATGCATACGGTAATAAACGAAGGACTTGACAACGGCGACGAACTCATAGATGCCTTGTTTGTGCCGACCATAGAGCCTACTACCCGAGTTTCTCTTGAACAGGAAAGCGAAATTGAAGATAAAACTGCTGAAATTATAGGAGACCAAACCCCAGGAGAAAGCTTTGAGAGTCGCATATTCTCTATCAAAGCAGGGTATGGATTTATAGAAGCTCGTCCCAACAACATCTTCTTTCACTATACCGATTTAATGGACGTAGACTTCAATGATTTATCGGAGAACGACGCCGTTACCTATGAAGTAGCATTGAATGATCGTGGAGAGCCTAAAGCCATAAAAGTGAGACCCATCTGATTTGTGCGCTCTTAATCTTGTTTGAATTTTACTTGCTAGCAGCAAGGATGGACAGTGCTTCAGATACTGACATCGTGCTCGAGCGAATGCAACGAAGTTGGCTGCTCAATGAAAACATTTTGTGAGATCAGACGCTGTTAGCAAAGGAAATTCGACTTTCAGTCCGTCATTAATGCTTAATTTGAAGCACATTGGTTTTCGATTTTGCTCCAACGAATTATTGGTTCACCGAAAGATGAAGTTTTCACTACCGATATTTCAGGCAAGAAGGACATCCCTGGTTTCGTTGAAGAAATTTCGCAAAGCCACGAAATAGAATTTTCATCATCCTATTGAAAACAGAAATGATAACAGAAATGGATTTTTTTGCTGTCCTTCGAAATGAGAACCCAAAAGCCTTTGTCCAAAAGACCTATAAAAGAGGCGAACTTTTGGTACCATTCGGAGCGAGCACATCTGACATCTATTTTATTATTTCTGGCGCTTGTCGCATCTACTTGAGCACCACAGAAGAAGAGCAAACCATACGTTTCGGTTATAAAGACTCCTTTATCACAGCTATGGATTCATTTATATCCGACAAGCCCACGATCTATCAGATTCAGGCCTTACGAGAGACAACGGTAGATGTGATAACACGCTTGGACCTTGAAAACTTTATCGGAAATAACCTGGATCGACTGAAAGCCTACAACAATATCTTAAAGCAATTTGTCGCACAACAAATGGAACGAGAACAAGATTTGCTGACACTTTCTCCTGTTGAAAGGTATCACAGAGTTTTGGCTCGCAGTCCGCAGGTATTCCAGCACATACCGCTTAAGTACATTGCCTCCTATTTGCGCATGACACCTGAGACCTTGAGTAGGATTCGGAAATCTTGATCTCAATCAAGAGAAAGCACGCTGTATTTTTTCAACTTTGGGACATGAAAACACTTCATGTCGACACCTTACTGGATGAGCTTCAAAATATCGTTCATACCAATTTAGCATTTGCGAAAGACCTGGAAGAAAACCACAAAGACCGCATGTTTGAATCTCCCGCACCTGGCTCTTGGTCGGCAATTCAATGTTTGGAGCATCTCATTCGCTATGCAGCATTTTATCATCCCGAAATAGAGAGCAAACTCAACAATCATCGTGTTGAGAGCCATTTCAAGCCAAGTTGGTTAGGGAACTACTTCGCATTATCGATGCTCCCAACCGAGAAAATGAAGACCATGGCGACCTTCAAAAGCAAAGACCCCGCGCATGACAAAATGGACATCACTGTATTGAGAACATTTATAGCAAATCAGGAGCGCATGCTTGTGATGATTGAAAAAGCAAGAACGAGTGATTTAGCAAAAGTAAAATGCAAAACCACCTTGGGGTCGTGGTTGAAGTTTAAATTAGGAGATACATTTCGGTTTGTGGTATATCACGAATTTCGGCACGTTGTCCAAGCCCAGAAGGCAGTAGCAAGGTGATTTGAAAATGAGTTGCTTCAGCAACAGTAAACGTTGGTAATATTATACGGGTAATTACAAAATTGCAAAGTTCCGTATAATATAAAAATCTCATCTATTTGTATTTCAGACACTTACGAATATTTAGAAAAATTCACCATGCATTAGTCCACATACATATTGTTCTCTACCTTTGTCATGTGAACACACTCACTCGTATAAAAGCACTTTTCCTTTTGGTTGGCTTGGTGGTATCTATTTTACCGCATGAGTTATGGCATTCACACGAACATCAAGTTACCCATTGCGATCATCATCATCATGTTGTAGCATCAGAGACTGATGTTCCGCAGGGATTGATTATCGAGATAGACGAATCGCATGACTGTTCACTGTGCGATTATCTTCAAAGCATATCTTTTCATTACCTCGAATACAAATCCATTCGCGGTACTACCGAAGACAACTCATCTATTTTTCATGAGTTTTATCTTTACTTTGAAACATCAGAAAAAAGCTTAGCCCATACAGGACGCGGTCCGCCTGTTATCTAAACGCAGCTTTCGCATCCCTGCCGTGTGCAGGAAAACCCTTTTGTTTTTTATTTTTTGAACGTGCAACATGTCGCATAAACGACTCTTGCTGCTGTTCAGCATCTGCGCTACCGCGCTAATCGGATTCTCGCAAGATACTGAATGTCAGTATATTTTGAGCGGACGTGTGGTCGATGAACACGACCAACAACCGCTTGCCTACGCCCACGTGTACATCGCATCGCTGAAAAGAGGAACGGTGACCGACAGCCTTGGCTATTACACCATCGACAGATTGTGCAGGGGGAATTACATTCTCAACCTCAGCTATATCGGTACGCGCCTACCTGCTACTGCGGTAGAACTTACAGGCAATCAGACCTTGAACCTGTTCCCTGAAATACACCCAGAGATACTGGAAAGTGCTGAAATTGAAACAGTTGAAGCCCCAGAGTTTTTCTTGGAACGGATGGATCAAATAAAAGTCGGCGCCATTGTTTTCGACGGCACTACACTGGCCGATAAACTCGAAAATGTGGTCGGCTTGAACGTATTGCGCACCGGCAGCACCATTGGGAAACCCATGATTCACGGGATGGTTGGCAATCGTGTAATAATTGTGAACAACGACGTTCGCCTTGAATCGCAGCAATGGGGCAGCGAGCATGCACCTGAAACGGATGTCAATGCCGTTAGTAGCATTGAAGTCGTTAAAAATGCAGGCACCATTCAATACGGATCCGACGCCATAGGAGGAGTTATCCGCATGGTACCCGCTCCATTGTCGGACTCACTAAAAGCTGATGTGAATTTGTCTGGCCAATCCAACGGACGATCTGCAAGCACATCGCTCAGCGTTGAAGGCGGCTTTGGCAAACGCCATCACGTCAACCTACGCGCGCAAGGAAGCGGCTTCAGAAGCGGAAACACAAAGACACCCAACTATTATCTAAACAATACAGGCAGCGGAGAATTAAACTTCGCTTTAACAGGAAAATACCAATATCAAACCATTGTTGCCGACCTTTACTACAGCCAAGTTAATAGCAAAGTCGGAATTTTTTCAGGCGCACACATCGGTAACCTGACCGATTTAAACAACGCCCTATTGGCTGATAAACCGCAAGCACCCGACACCTTTCTTTACGCCATTGGCAGACCTTATCAAATTATCAATCACGAAGTTAGCAAGTTAAAACTCTCGAAAACGACCAAGCAATCAACCTTGAGTTTACAATTGTCGAGACAGTACAATTTGAGGCAAGAATACGACATAGACGAACCCTTGAACGACTCATTGGCAGCGCTTAACATACCCGCTCTAAATCTCGAAATCACCACATTAATTGCTGATTTACAATGGAATAGATATTCGAAGAACAAACGAAATGTCTTTGTAGGAGGTGTGACAGGAATGAACCAAGAAAACACCTTCGAAGGACGACTATTCATACCCAATTACGTTAGAAACACCGTTGGTGGATTTGGTATTCAGAAATGGACATCGAGCGATTACCGCATGGCCGTTGAGGTCGGAATCCGTTATGACCGCACACATCAAACCATTTACCGACGATTGGGCAACGACGTTATAGCCCCCGATTACCAATACCAAGGCTTAGCGGGAACAGCTGCTGTGGCTTATCGGACAACAGAAACCACTACATTGACATTGCGAGGCGGACATGCTTGGAGGCCACCCACAGTGAATGAACTGTATAGTGCTGGATTGCATCACGGCGCTGCAGCCATTGAGTACGGCGATACTACCCTGACTGAAGAACAGTTGAAGCACATCAGCCTTGGATTTGTATGGCGAACGAAAAGCAGTCACCTCATCGCCGACATGTACCTCAATGCCTTCAATAACTTCATCTACCTGCAACCCGGCGATCAGCCTGAGTTGACCATCAGAGGAGCATTTCCAGTGTTCAACTACCGACAAACAGCAGCACAAATCGTTGGTATAGATCTAAATTTCGTCCAGAAGCTGAACAAGAAAATCAGCTATCAACTTACCGCATCGATGCTAAAAGGGAAGCGAGCTGACGGCACTTATTTGCCAATGATGCCAGCCAATAGAATGACGCACAAGATATTACGGCAAAATAGCCAAGGACTGATGTATGGCTTTTCAGCCCTATTTGTCAATGAACAGCGGCTATACGACGACAATTCCGACTACGTTGCACCGCCCAAAGGATATGTCCTCCTCAACCTCTTTGCCGGCAGAGATTTCAACATCAAAAAGCAATTCTTTTCTGCAGGAATCGGCATCAACAACGCCCTGAATACACGTTACCGTGATTATTTAAACAGGCTACGTTACTTCGCTGATGATCAAGGAATTAACATCACACTTCACTTGAAACTATCCATCACCAAATAAGAAAACAGATGAAACACCTGTCATTCAGAGGTCCACCTCAAGTCCCAAAAAAAAGAGGAAGAGCACGGCGGCAACCGGCCCTTCCAGATTCAATTCACTCAATAGAGATCCTTAAACAACACAAAAATGAAGACTTTCAAATTACCAATCACCATCCTTGTAATGATTCTTGGAATTGTTGGATGTAAAAAAGACAAAGACGAAGTGGAAACTCCACCAATCGTGAATGAAGAAGAAGTGATCACCACAGTGAAACTCATGTTTACTGATATCGACGGCATGGCTGCCGATACAGAAGCAGTGTTTCGCGATCCTGATGGTGAAGGCGGACAGAGTCCAGACATCTTCGACGACATCGTTTTAGCGGCAGGAACCACCTACCAGTGCACCATATTGTTGTTAAATGAAACCGTTACTCCCATCGATACCATATCGAATGAAGTATTGGCTGAAGGCGATGAGCACCTTTTCTGTTTCGACGTCGCCGGCGCTGATGCTACTATTGTCCGCACCGATACCGACGGCACATACGAAATCGGGCTAGAAAGTCAGTGGACCACCGGATTGGCCTCACAAGGCACAGTGACAGTTGTCTTGAAGCACCAGCCAGGAATTAAAGATGGCACCTGTGGCATTGGGGAGACCGACGTAGAGGTTGTTTTCGACGCTACTATTCAGTAAGCTCAAGATTTATTGGGCTTTTCCGATATTTTATATTTTATACGGATGTTTGCAAAACACACAATTTTGTAAGCATCCGTATAATTTTTAATCACATACATGTGATTCATGAAAAAATCATAACAATCTGTATATCAGAACATTAAATTATACGTTTGTTTGCAAAAAATCAATTTTTGCAGACATACGGATAAAATAAATTCTAGAAAATCGGCATAAAATCCAACCATCCCTCGTTCCTCCTTACCTTCAACACACAATCCACTGCAATGCGTCCTAAACATTTCTTCTCCTCCATCGCACTGCTTCTCGCAGGATGTCTGTCGCACACAGAACCATCTCCAATACCTGAACCTGAGCAAGCCGAAACATCTGGCAACGCCTATTATATTCACAACTTCAACCCCGAAGCACCAGGATTGACATTCCTGAAATCCAACTCATACCAGCAAACAACCGATTACACCTGCGGACCGTCGGCAGTGGTGACTTTGCTTCGTTATCATGGTAAAGATGGCGACGACATTGCCATTGGTCGTGAAATGGGCACAAACGAAGAAGTTGGAACCACACCTGAAGCCATCGAAAACTGGCTGAACGCCAACGGATTTGCGGCCAAATGGAGTGAAAACGGTTCGCTGGAAATGCTTCAAAAGAAGCTTGCAAAAGGAGAACCCACACTTGTTGAGTGGAGTGATTGGGGCGGACATTGGGTTTTAGTTGTCGGATATGACACACGGACAACAGAAACGCTATCAGACGACGTCATCATTTTCGCCGACCCTTACGACTACCACGACGACTATCAAGACGGCCTCACCTGGTTCAACGCCGAACGATTCGACTACATGTGGTACGACGAGCTGCTGTTTGATAGTTTGATGACGAGGGTGTATGTGGAAGCGGTGCCGTTCAAATAGATTAATCTTTTACTTCCGCTCGTAAATATAGAAGTCTGCAAAAGAGGTTGATTCAGGCTTTTCTGCATCGAACGGAAAAGCATTTGGAATCATTTCCAACAAGCGAAATGAGGTATTCTTCTCAACCCATTCGGTGAATTTGCGAGGTCTTACATGCGAAGCATACGTCCCATCATCTTCATAATTGCTCGAATAAACGATCACAAAACGCTCACCGCTTTCGAACAACTGACGCATGTAGGAATCAAAAACTACATCTTCAACGAGGTGATAAATAACATCTAAGCTTAGCGCCATATCGGCGGATGTTGGAGTAAATGATGCACTTTGTACGAACCTCTTTGTTTCGTCTCCAGCAAAAATTCGCTTGCACTGTTCAATCGCAGCATGGCTCACGTCCACGCCAGTGTATAAAGGGAACTGGAACAACTTCAATTGATTGCCATCTCCACTGCCGAATTCGATAACAGATTTTATTTGGTGATCGACGACAAATTTGTTGAGTACTTCGGCCTTAAAAAGCGCCAAATTATTGTACGACCCCGCTCCTGAATGTCCACCCGTTTTATACCGATTCTCCCAATAAGCCTTACTGCCAGCGAATTGTTTTTTTCCAGCGACTAGCTTTGAAAGCGCCTTTACAACAGGTATTTTCTTTAAAAATTCTTTCATTTTCGGACATTCAATCTACCCATAAAAATTATAAATAGATCCTTCGAAGCGAAGATAACATTAAAAAGGAGCATCAATCTGCACAACCATCCGATTGCCTTTCAAAGGATGAATAAATTCGATGCGTTCTGCGTGCAGGTGCAAACGATTGCTCTTTGTTCCGTATAAATCATCACCAATTATCGGGATGTTCAACCCTTGAGGATGGGCTGAGTGCACACGCAACTGATGCGTTCTTCCAGTGATTGGGTAAAAATACACCCTCGACTTCCCTTCTTTCAGTTCTATCAATTCCCAATGGGTAACTGCTGCACGTCCGTGCTCTTCACAAACCATTTGACGCGGACGATCGAAAAGATCCACGCGCAAAGGAAGATCGATGGTTCCCGATGTTTTATCGACTTCGCCATCGAGCACAGCAACATATCTTTTCTTGATGATCCGCTTTATGAATTGACGTTGCAGAGACTTATGAGCAGCATCTGATTTCGCGATAAGCATCAAACCAGATGTGGCCATATCCAAACGGTGCACAGTGAGCGGACCGGTGGCGTTAGGATACCTATTCTTCATGTGCGTGAACACCGACTCTTCGACGTTCTTGCCAGGCACCGCCAACAAATCGGCGGGTTTGTTTACCACCGCCAGATGATCATCTTCAAATACCACTTCGATCTCGATTCCTGCTTCAGGTCCGCTGAGCATCGGGTTCGCATCCATGTCTACCCCTTCGAGCATGTGAGTGAGTATTGGCTCGCACTTACCTTTGCATGCAGTATAGTACTGCTTGTGCTTTCTTACTTCAGAAGATGGCGACAAACCCCACCAAAATTCAGCCAATGCAATCGGCTTCAAATCGTTCTTAAAAGCGAAGTGCAGCAGCTTTGGTGCAGCGCACTCCCCTGCTCCGGCGGGCGGTTGATCCAATCCACCTTTTTGAAAAATATCAGCCAGACTCTTCTCTTCTAGGCGACTGTTAAGGAAATAATACGAATCAAACAACTGCTGTTGCAACGCACCTGAACGCAGTTTGCGCTCATTTTTCATGGCTTCAATGCGCGACGAAAACTGCACCACCTTCTCTTTAAATCCTTCCAACCGATTCTTCCAGTATTCATCTTTGGCCTTGATCTCGAATTGTTGGGTTAAACTTTCGAGGCGGTGGCGCTCTTGCATCTCCGTTACTTCCAGGTCAGTCATCCCTTCCATGGAGGCGCGTTCTGCCTTTCGTATTTTTCGCGATGCTTTGAAAGCGTCGTTCAGAAGTTTAAGTTCTACATCAGCTGTCAGTCGTTCATCATTGTATTCTTCAATTGCGAAGCGGAATTGCGGGTCGTTTTCAATTGCTTCTATCTCCCTGTTTAGTCTGTTCAGTACTTCTTCTTCTTTGAGAAAAAATCCACCTTCAGTGAGGATGTCAAAAACGGGAGGGACAAATCCCTGGTGATGATTTTGTCCGCCCAGTTTACCCGAAAACGCCGACAAATACCCCAATTCACCATCCTTATTCTTGACCACAAGTACGCCAAACATCTTTCCCAAAGCCCCCTCTTCCCCATCATTTTCCAATCCAAAATTATGACCAAGTCCTTCACTCTCCAGTCGCTCCTGAAGTTGAAGAGCAGCTCGCATGCTCAAAGGGTGCGGCGAGTAAAAGAACGGAAAAGTGAATTTTTGAGGAAGCTCAATCTCATCTACGGATGAAGTGAACTTTGTAAAAAATGAATCTATCGTTGATCTTTCGCTCATGGCGGGGGTATACGGTTGCGAAAATAAGAAGTTAAATGTGAAAAACGCGCATTGAGACTTATCCGCTATTGAACTATACACCGACCCAGAAATAAAACGAAAAGTTCAATTGCGGATAGGTTATTTTATATCCATTTCTCGTGCGTACAGCACGGATGTTGAACATTCGTAACCTAGTGAAATCGATTTCATGAACATAGTTTCATGTTTTTTTATCGTTACTCCTGCATCTTTGTATCAAACAAATGGCCATGGACAGAAAAAGTTTCTTGCGGAATACCCTACTGGGATCTACTGCATTGCTGGCTGCGAAGCTGTTACCTGCAAAGGAAAAAAGCACGTATGACGAACTAATGGAGCAAGTGGGATTCAACCATTTGCCAAATGAGGAGATTAAAACAATGAAAAGTGTATTGCACAAAGCCGACACGCGTGGACAAGCGAATCATGGTTGGTTGAATTCCAGACATACATTTAGTTTCGCCAACTATAACAACCCTGAGCGCGTTCACTTCGGCGTGCTGAGAGTATTGAATGATGATATCGTTGCACCTGGACGAGGTTTTTCAACCCATCCGCATGATAACATGGAGATCATTTCAATTCCGCTGCAGGGTGATTTGGAGCACAAAGACAGCATGGGCAACGTTGCAGTGATTCGCGAAGGAGATTTGCAGGTGATGAGCGCAGGGACGGGTATTACGCATAGCGAGTACAACAAAAATGCAGACAAAGAAGTCAAATTCTTGCAGATTTGGGTTTTTCCAAATAAGAGAGGGGTGACACCAAGGTATGACCAAATCAAGTTGTCGACTGCAAATATGGACAATCGATTCGCTCAGATCCTTTCTCCCAATGCCGACGATGAAGGAGTTTGGATACACCAAGACGCCTGGTTTCATATGGCCGACTTAAAAGAAGGCAAAAGCATCGATTACAGCATAAAACGTCTTGGAAACGGTGTCTACTTTTTTATCCTGAGTGGCGATGTTACAATTGGTGATCAGGCACTTCAAAGTCGCGACGGCTATGGCGTTTGGGATGTTGACAAACTAAAAATTTCTGCATCACGCAACGCCCGAATTTTGGCGATGGAAGTACCAATGGCCTTATAAAAATCTCTCCCAAAAGCGAATGACCCTTTTTAGCTATCAATTGCGAAGCTTTTAAAAATGGGTTCATTCGCTTTTTTCTCGACTTTTGTCGGATGCGCACGCTTCACATCACATCGTGGTATCCATCAGATAAGAATCCAAAGGAAGCTCTTTGGATTCAGCGTCAGATTGAAGCCAGTGAAGGTGAGTATGATGTGCTCCATTTACAAGTCACTTCTGGTCCTTTTCAGATTACGCGAAAGCTACAAGATCGTGAGCGAGCATTTTTGATGTCGATACCTACCCGAAGTTGGAGGATCATTGAATTCGTTACGGGTTTATTATTGTGGTATTACTTGAAGTTCGTTTATCGTCTGAAAAATTACGACCACCTTCACTTTCATATTTCCTATCCGCTTTTGACCTATTTCAGGTTTCTCCGCACAGTTCAATTGCGGATAAGTGTGAGCGAACACTGGAGCGCCTTTCACTTCAATTTCCACTCCACCAAACCCCTCACCCGCATCAAACGCATTTTTACCGATGAACGTCTGCATTTCATCTTCGTCTCGCAAGCTCTCGCAAACGATGTCGAGCGGTTCGCAGGCAGATCGTTGAAGCACTCAATCGTTCCGAACCTCGTCGATAAATCCGTTTTCTTCAACACCAAAGCAGAAAAGACGCCTCGTTCTATTTTTATGCTGAGCTATTGGAAAAACCCGAAACGTCCGCTAGTAATCTTACAAGCCGTTTTAGAAATAAATCGAAACAGGTCGAAAGATCAACAGGTTCAATTGCGGATAGGTGGCTATGGCCCACAAATGATTGAAATCCAGTCTTTTATTGATCTTAACAACCTATCAGATTCGGTTCAACTACTTGGCTCGCTGACATCTGAAGAAGCTGCCATTGAAATGAATCGTGCACAAATCTTCGCACACTGTTCTGATTATGAGACGTTTTCGGTGGTTTGTGCTGAAGCCATTGCTTGTGAGACTTTTGTTGTAGCATCCGCCGTAGGCGGGATACCTGAATTTGTGAATGCGCAAAATGGTTATCTGGTGGCTGACAATGATGTAAAATCTTGGTCTTCGGTATTGCCCATGGCGTTGAAGTAATTGGTAGAGAAATGATTAATTTTAAGCCATGAAAAACTCGCTTTGGCTCTTTGTCCTTCTCATGCTCGCCTGCACCTCAAAAAAGGAAGCGCTCGTTGAATACGTGAATCCGTTTATCGGTACGGGTGGTCACGGACATACTTACCCCGGAGCGACGATGCCGTTCGGTATGGTGCAGCTTTCACCTGATACCCGATTAGAAGGTTGGGATGGCTGCGGTGGCTACCACGATGATGATAGTTTGATCTATGGTTTTTCGCACACGCACTTACAAGGAACAGGTATTTCGGATTATGGTGATATCCTAATCATGCCGACCAATAACAATGTCCACAAAGGAAACAACTGGGGCGAGCGCTACCGTTCGGCTTTCAAGAAAACTTCTGAAAAGGCGCATGCCGGTTACTACAGTGTTCACCTCGATGATCACCACGTGACGGCTGAACTGACTGCCACAACAAGAGTGGGCATTCATAAATACACCTTCGACGAGGCCGATTCGTGCGTGGTGTTTATGGACATGGCACACCGCGA
This sequence comes from Cryomorphaceae bacterium, assembly GCA_016124575.1. Classification (GTDB taxonomy): domain Bacteria; phylum Bacteroidota; class Bacteroidia; order Flavobacteriales_D; family Sanyastnellaceae; genus RI-182. The sequence continues at coordinate 27,294 of WGNM01000012.1, read as the reverse complement.
TGAATTGCTGGGCTATCAGTTTGATCCTGTTGGTGATACGATGATTGTGGGCATGCGACAATCGAAAGAATGGGCTCAAAATCAAACGGTGTACTTCGCTGCAGTTTACGACCATGCTTTCGAATACCTTGATCAGACGTATGAGATTGCCTATGAAACCGATTCAGTAACTGGTGAAAGCATACAGGTTATGGAAATGGTGCCTGTTTTCCCCCTGAAATTCGGAAAGATCGATCAGTTGCAGTTAAAGGTCGGATTATCATCTACGAGCATTGAAGCGGCGATAGAAAACTTGAAGACGGAAGCCCCTCACTGGGATTTCAACCGCTATAAAACCGATGCTGAAAATGCTTGGGAAAAAGAATTGGGTAAGATCAAAGTGAGCAGCGATGATCGCGATGAAAAAACGAAATTCTACACGGCTTTGTATCACAGCTTGACCGTGCCAAATACCTGGTCAGACGTTGACGGTTCATACCGCGGTACCGATTTTCAAATCCACAATGGAAATAATACGCAATACACTGTTTTTAGTCTGTGGGATACGTTCAGAGCGACCCACCCGCTATATACAATCATCGAGCGGGAGCGTACAGAAGGATTCATCCAATCGTTTCTCAACATGTACCAGCAGGGTGGCAAATTGCCGATGTGGGAGCTGGCCGCCAATTACACGGGCTGCATGATTGGCTACCACGCGGTGCCGGTGATTGTCGACGCGCACTTCAAGGGGATCGGTAATTTCGATAAAAATTTAGCGCTTGAAGCGATGGTATCTACCGCAAATACCGATGAACTTGGGAAAACGGCGTATGCAAGTCTGGGTTACATCCCGATGGAAGCGGAGCATGAGAGTGTGTCTAAAACATTGGAATATGCATACAACGATTGGTGCATTGCTCGCTTTGCTGAAGACATCGGCAACGATAGCATCGCGCAGATTTTCTATTGCAGGGCACTGTCGTATCGCAATTTGTTTGATCCAAAAAGTGGATTCATCCGCCCGAAAAGAGGCGCGAGCTTTACTGAAAACTTCGACCCGACCGAAGTGAACTTTAACTACACAGAAGCCAATGGCTGGCAATACAATTTCTTCGTCCCGCAAGATATTGAAGGGCATATCGCCTTACTCGGCGGATCGGAAAAGTATGCCGAAAAATTGGACCAACTATTCTTTGGATCATCAGAGATGGGTGGCCGCGAGCAGCCAGACATCACAGGGTTGATTGGACAATATGCGCATGGAAATGAGCCGAGTCATCACATGGCTTATCTATATAACTATGTCGGACAACCGCACAAAACACAGTTGTTGATAGACAGCATCATGGGGCATTTATATTTCAACGCACCCGATGGATTATCGGGTAACGAAGACTGCGGACAAATGAGTTCATGGTACGTTTTATCTGCCCTTGGATTTTACTCCGTAACTCCTGGCACTGATGAATGGGTGCTCGGTTTGCCACGCTTCGAAAAAGCCGAAATCAATTTAGAAAATGGTAAGATGTTTACCGTTGTCGCTGAGAATTTCAACCCGAAGAACAAATACGTCCAATCGGTTTCATTAAACGGTAAGCCTCACGTAAGTGGGTTTATCCAACAAGCAGACATCCTTGCTGGTGGTGTATTGACCTTCAAAATGGGAAATAAACCGAATGATGGGTGGCTTGAAAATCCGCCCAACAGTTCAATTGCGGATAGGTTGTTTTTGGCGGCTCCGACCATCGAAATCCCCCGTACCTTCCGCGACAGCGTCTATTTCTCAATATCCCACATCGACGCAGCAAACACCAAATTATTCTGGCGAATAGCCGAACCGTTTGGTATGGTTCACGACTTGGTGCCTTTTATTGAATACACAGGTCAAACAACGATTTCTACCGATGGCGTACTTGAGGCCTATGCCACACGTGGTGATTTGAAAAGTGCTGTTGTAGGCACTGCTTTCCGAAGGGTTGAACACGATTATGTATTGTCTATCTCAGCAGATTTCGACAACCAATACACTGCAGGTGGCGATCAGGCGTTGATTGATGGCATTGTGGGTGGAAATAACTTCCGCACCGGCGATTGGCAAGGTTACTATGGAACTGATGTCAGCTTCACAGTAGACCTCGGCACCACAAAAACGATCAGTGCGGTTCATCTCGGAACTTTACAAGAAGTAGGTCCGTGGATTTGGATGCCAGAAGTGGTGACGTTTGAGGCAAGCCTGGATGGTATAAATTTCATCGAAATTGGCCGCATGTACTCGCCTATGACGGTTGAAGATGAGCGTGCAATGCACGGACCGTTTAGCTGCTACGAAACTACACGTTGTCGGTATATACGTTTAAATGCTAGAAACCGCGGACTAGTTCCCGATTGGCACCCAGGTGCTGGCTACCCAAGTTGGATGTTCTTCGACGAAATAGAGATCGTTACGCCATGAACGAAAAGAATGTCTTCTTCGATCGGTACCTCGCCCAGACAACGCGCTATCCATTCGCTTTAGAAATTGAACGTGCAAGTGGGATATATTTGTACGATACAAATGGCAAGGCATACATGGATTTGATTTCCGGTGTGGGCGTCTCAGCCATCGGACATTCACACCCTCATGTGGTAGATGCGATAAAATCCCAAGCAGAAAAGCACCTGCACGTCATGGTTTACGGTGAGTTCATCCAGGCTCCGCAAAGCGATTTGGCCAAGAAACTTACGGCCCTCCTGCCCGCTTCGCTCAATTGCTGTTACTTCGTTAACTCAGGCGCTGAAGCAATTGAAGCATCGCTGAAATTGGCAAAACGTGTTACCAAGCGATCCAAAATCGTCTCTTTCCGAGGATCCTATCACGGTAGCACGCATGGGGCTATGAGTGTTAGCGGCAATGAAATCAAGAAGCAAGCTTTTCGTCCGCTGCTGCCAGATGTCTACTTCATTCGCTTCAATGAACTTTCTGACCTCGCAGCTATCGACAACCAAACGTCATGTGTGATCGTTGAAACCATTCAAGGCGATGCTGGGGTGCGAATTCCTAACCGCGAATACATGTCGGCTCTGCGTCGTCGATGCACGGAGGTGGGTGCCCTGTTGATATTAGACGAAATACAAGCGGGCATAGGTCGAGCGGGGACTATGTTTGCATTCGAGCAATTCGACATTGAGCCCGATATTCTGGCGCTTGGCAAGGCTCTTGGCGGTGGCATGCCCATCGGCGCTTGCATCAGTTCGAAAGAAAAGATGGAGCAGTTTACCGAGAATCCTATGTTGGGGCATATTACAACCTTCGGCGGACATCCTCTCGTGTGCGCGGCGGCATCAGCAGGCATCGATGTCTTAAAACAGGTAGATTTCGATCAAGTAAACGCCATTGGCCAGCACATAGCAGAAACCTTGCGCAAGCATCCACAGGTGCGAGAAGTAAGGCAGCGCGGTTATTTCTTTGCCATTGATCTCGGCAGCGCCGAGGATGTGCAGGCCGTCGTTGATTTTGGTCTACAACATGGTTTTATCGGCTTCTGGTTTTTAAGCTGTCCGTGGTCGTTCCGCATTGCTCCTCCCGTTACCATGACAAGAGACGAGGCCGATTTAGCGCTTCAACTCATCCTTTCCGCTCTCGATGTTCTACCTACAAAATAGTGCGGCCTTAGAAGGCCAAAAACTACTTGAAGACATTTTCGATCAAGATGCAAGTCAAGGCTGTATTTCAATGCGCATGTTTCAACCATATTTGAAAACAGGCAGCCGAGCGTTGGTGATCAATGACCAGTCTGGTGGCTTGGCGCTGCTAGCAAAAACAATGGGATGCAGTGTGCAATCATTTTCAAAATTTGAAAACCAAACCACAGACTTGCTGAAAAAATATGGCTACGAAGGGGAAATCTACTTCCACTCAGAAAACATTGAAGATGTCCTCAAATTTCAAAAATTCGATCTAATACTAATCAAAAATGGAGTTTTGGAAGCTAAAAATGTTGAATTTTCACCAAAACTAAACTCGATCCTTGGCGCTTTAGACAAAAACGGAACGCTCCTCCTAATGCAGGATCTACGTCCACTATACTCTTTAAATCACAACAATTACGCCGACCGCGATTTCCGTATTTCAGTGAATCGTTTTTTATTGCTTTTAAACGTACCAAACTCAAAGATAGTGGATGTGAAGTTTCATGGTTTTATTAGCACAACCAAAGGTTGGAGGAGGTTGAATCGTCTGCGCTCGCTGCTCGATAGTAACTTATTCAATAAAATGCTACCAAAACATTTTTTGAGAAGTGCATCGGGAGTTATTCAAAACAATAAAGACCTTGCTTAACTTTTGCTAAAAACAGTGACGAAATATCTACTTTTGCGTCATGATACACATGTCGGTCACTAGTCCGGAAGTTGATGAATTACTCGATGTCCTTGTTGATACCACCAAGGAATACAAACTTGTGGTCTTCAATGATGATTTGAACACCTTCGACTTTGTAATTGAAAGTTTGATTACCGTTTGCGGACATGATGCCATTCAGGCGGAGCAGTGCACTTTAATTATTCATTTCAAAGGCAAGTGTACCGTCAAAGAAGGAGAATATAGTAAACTAGAACCCATGTGTACTGCGTTGTTAGAACGTGGAATTACTGCTGAAATCCAATGATTATGAAAATTCGTGTTTTTGTCATTTTGCTCGCCATCGCCACGCTCGTTGCTTGCGCTCGTGTTCCTATTTCAGGCCGCAAACAGGTCAACCTACTTCCTGAAAGCCAGATGATTGCTATGTCGTTTCAACAATATGGTCAATTTTTATCCGAAAGCAATGTCGTAACAGATACAGATCGACAAGCTCAAATGGTGGCTGGAATTGGGGCAAAGATTGCCGTAGCTGTTGAAACATACCTTAAAGATATTGGCCAATCAAAGCGTGTGGAAGGATTTGAATGGGAGTTTAAATTGGTTGATGACCCAACGGTAAACGCTTGGTGCATGCCTGGCGGTAAGGTGGTTGTATATTCTGGTATCATTCCCGTTTGTAAGGATGAAGCAGGATTGGCGGTTGTGATGGGGCACGAAATAGCCCACGCCATCGCTCGTCACGGTAATGAGCGCATGAGTCAGCAGTTGATTATTCAAGCAGGTGGAACAACATTGGCCGTACTTCTAAGCGAAAAGCCACAAGTAGCTCAAGATATTTTTCTGACATCGTATGGCGTTGGAAGCACACTTGGTTCTCTCGCCTTTTCAAGAGATCACGAAACAGAGGCCGATAAAATGGGATTGGTTTTTATGGCGATGGCAGGATATGACCCTCGTCAAGCTCCTTTGTTTTGGGAAAGAATGGCGGCCGGTGGCGGACAAGCTCCACCAGAGTTTATGTCGACTCACCCTAGCCATGAAACGCGTGTAAATGATTTGAATGACTACATGAGCGAGGCATTGAAGTATTACAAGCCTTAAGCTTAATCGCATCAATAAAACAGGGGTGGGAAATTATAATTTCCCACCTCTTTTTTTTGCACAATTGTCCGTAGTGATTTGTTTTTGAGTAATTTAAGTACTCAAAACCTTAACCATGCTACGCAAACTATTGTCACTTTTGGCGATTTTTCTTGTGGGTAACTGCTGTGCGCAACAGTTTTCTTACATCACCAATGCTCAAGGAATTTCAGTGCAATCGGGTTACTCCGAATATGGACATGGAGTAAGTTTCTACGACTTTAATCAAGATGGTCTTGATGATCTCACTATAGGTACCGATGGACTGGGTATTTACCTCTATGTAAACCTAAACGGCAATTTCACTTTGCAGCAAGTGCTTGGCAGTGCGCATGACACCAAACAAGTTGTTTGGGCTGATTTTGATAGAGACCATGACCTTGATTTACTTGTTACAAACGATTACGGCCCCATCATGCTATTTGAATGCAACGATGCCGGACAGCTCGTCAACATTGCTTCTGAAATAGGTCTCACGCAGACAAGCACTGCGCGCACATTCGGTGCGTCTTGGGGCGACTACGACAAAGATGGCTGGATTGATTTGTATGTATGCAACTACACTCTAGACGAAAGTCCGTCAAACTGGCTATTCAAAAACAACGGTGGTACGTTCACCGATGTAACAGCCGTTGCAGGGGTCGGAGATGGTTTTAAACCTAGTTTTCAAGCTGTTTGGGCCGATATAAACAATGATAGCTGGCCAGATTTGTATGTCGTAAACGATAAAGCTCCAACCAACGGACTGTATTTGAACGATGGCGACGGGACATTCACTGATATTTCTGTTAGTTCAGGTGCAAACATATCAGTTGATGGTATGAACAACTCAGTGGCCGACATCGACCACGATGGTGATTTAGACTTTTATGTCGCCAACAATGCGAGTGGCAATAGTCTGCTCAGAAACAACGGCGACAATACATTTACCGATATAACCTCCTCTGCAGGTCTATCAGTGAATCGCTTTTGCTGGGGTTCACTTTGGATCGACTACGATAACGATGCCGATCAAGACATCTTTGTTTCCACTTCAACTCCTGTTTTGAGCAATCAAAATCCGTTCTACCGAAACGACGGTAACGATACGTGGAGTCAGTACCAAGCTGTTTTTTCGACACCGAATCAAGTCCTTAGCTACTCGCCCACCAAAGGCGATTATAACAACGATGGTTACTACGACATGTTAATCGGCAATGGCAGTCCAAATGCAAACGGCCTTTGGAGAAATACCGGGGGTGCCAACAACTATTTCAAACTCAGTTTAGAAGGAACAGTCTCCAATTTCGATGGCGTAGGATGTTGGATAGAATATTCTTTTGACGACGAACACCGTGCAGCGTATACTACAAGCGGCGAAAATTACCTCGGACAGAACTCGCAGCACATGATATTTGGTTTCAAACAAGCCGAGAAAGCCAAAGATCTTGTCGTTCATTGGCCAAGTGGATGGAATGACTCGATACCATCAGTAAATCCAGGCACCCACCTCACGATCCAAGAAGGAAGCACCTATTCAGCGCATATTTCTTCAGCTATGTTAGAAGCATGCTCTGGCTCAAGCATCATGCTCTATGCAGGCGAACACGACACGTATTTGTGGTCGGATGGCAGCACCGGACAGTATCTAGAAGTCACGCAAACTGGTTATTATAGCGTGCAAACCACGATTGGAGCATTATCATCCACCAGCGAAACAATCTTTTGTGTGATTCATCCGGAGCAAGATTTCCCATTTTCTATCCTTGCGCCACTCTGCCATGATTCTTCAGACGGTAGCATTGAAGTAACAGGCGCAACAGCAGTGCTTTGGGAAGATGGAACCACAACCAATGCCTTACAAAACATTGCAGCAGGTGATTTCGCTTGTCAGCTTACCGATCAACACGGTTGCACTTCAGACACCCTCATTCACGTAGTTTCTCCCCTACCTATTGAATACATCGCAAACATTACCAATTCTAGCTGCTTCGGAAACATGGATGGTGAGATTGCTTTGATAATAAGTGGAGGCAGTGGAGATTATACGGTATCCCCATCCGACCTTACCAATCTATCTAGCGGAGATGTTTTCTTTACCATTACTGATCAACAAGGTTGCTCTGTGTCGGCATCAGAATATATATCGGAGCCGAACGTACTAGAAGTTGATTTGCTGCTTACTCCTGTCGATGAAATTTCCAATGGTTCAGCAACTGCTATTATTTCAGGAGGCACCCCGCCATATCTTACCTTTTGGTCTACTGGCAGCACCGACTCTTCTATTTCAGACCTAGCAATAGGAACCTACAACTTAAGTATAATCGATGCAAATGGATGCAATGCTACCCAAACCTTTGAGATTGAGACGGCAGAAAATATTGCAACCAATCACGAAACAGAGATCTTTTTCAACGCAGCGACAAATGAAGTCAGTGGGCTTGGGTTCTTTGTGCTGGAAGTGTACAATTCGGCCGGACAACTCGCAATCCGCCGTGAGGCGAATGGAAAAACGGCCTTGAGCGACCTTCCTTACGGAATTTACTTGCTAGTAGTCGAAAAGAATGGAAAACGATGCTCAAAGAAAGTCGCGATTCAGTAATATTGAATCATGATATGGATAAAACGGATTCTGGTTACTCTCGTATTTCTTCTCACTGTTGCTGTTGGAGTTGGATACTACCTTTTCAACAAGGCAGTGCCAACTTACGAAGGCCAACTTGGATTATCAATTCTTGATAAGGATGTTGATGTATTGTTCGACAACCACGGTATTCCGCATATAAATGCACAGAGTGCGACCGATGGCTACAAGGCCTTGGGCTATCTAATGGCGTCGGAACGACTTTTTCAAATGGAAATGCTGCGACGTGTTGGCAGTGGCACCCTTTCAGAAATCATTGGCGATAAAGGGTTAAAGGCTGATTTGTTTTTTCGGACGAGTGGACTTCCAAATACATCTAGAGATCATGCAGCACTTTTTTTAAAGCAAGGAAATCCTGCACATATCATTGAATCTAAGTCGTTTATAGAAGGTATAAACGCTTTTATAGACGAAGGAAATTTGCCGATTGAATTTACCTTAGCAGGCATCGAACCTCGCCCATTTTCAATCGAGGATATGTATTACACTGCAGGTTACATGGCCTATAGTTTTGCCTTGGCAGCACAAACAGATTTGCTCGCTACCGAGTTGCAACAAGAGCATGGGTATGAATGGACTGTAAATTTGGGATTGCATGGAGATGTTTTGCCTCCGTTCAATGAATCGTGTAATGACACATTTCTTGAAGCGGGGTCTATACCAAATGTCTTAGAAGAACTCGGAATACCTGTTTTTACAGGTTCGAACGCTTGGGCCTTGAACAGTTCTAAAACGTCAACCGGCAATGCCATTTTATGCAACGATACACATATAGGATTTGGGATTCCACAGGTATGGTACGAGGCTGATTTGAATTTTGGAGGTTTTTCTTTTTACGGCAATTTCATTCCAGGTGTTCCCTATGCACTTGTCGGACATAACCTGCATCATGCTTGGGGATTGACCATGTTTGAAAACGACGACATCGATTTTTACCGGATTCGAGAAAGCGAAGAAGGATACCTCTTTAATGACCAGGAGCAGCGATACACCTTACGCACGGAGGTGATCAAGATAAAAGACAGATCAGACACCACCATTGAGGTCAAAGAAACATTGCACGGACCGATCATGAATGGGGCCATTGCAGCACTGTCGACTTTGCCTACCGTGAGTATGAGATGGGAGTATCTCATTGGTCAAAATAATTTAATGGAAGCCTTCCGCGGGATGGCGCATGCGACCAGCCTATCGGATTTTGAAAAATGCTTGTCCGACATACATGCGCCTGGTTTAAATGTAGTATATGCAGATACCGCTGATCACATCGGATGGTGGGCTTGTGCCAGATTACCTGAACGTCCGATCGGAACAGATTCTAAAATGATCATTTCTGGGGCCGACAGCTCTACATACATCACATCCTATCGTCCTTTTTCCTCAAATCCTCATTGCATAGACCCTGAATTAGGGTTTGTGAGCTCTGCCAACGAACAGCCAATAACTCCCGACAGCCTCTACATTCCTGGATACTATGTCCCCCCTGCCCGCGCAATGAGAATCAAAGCACTGCTCAACGAAAGAAACGATTGGGATGCAGCAGGAATGAAAGAAATGATGCTAGACGTAGTCAACCCCTTCGATGCTCAATTGGCTAGTGGTTTAAAGGGGATTTTAGAAAAGGAAGGAACATGGAGCGATTTTGAAAAAGACTGTCTTTCATTGCTGGAATGGGATGGCAGTTACGACATCGACAACCCCTCACCAGTTCTTTTCCAACCGCTGCAAGTAGCATTGATGCGCCAAGGATTGAAGGATGAAATGAGTCCATCACAATTCGACAGATTCTGCGAGACACACTACATGCGCCGCGCCAGTGTAATTGCTATCTCTAACCCACAGCATGCCATGTGGGATATAACAACAACATCTGAAGTAGAAACAATGGAAAACCATATCGTTTCCGTTTTCAAAGATGTTACAAGTCTGTTAGCCCAAAAATACGGTAACAATCCTTCAAGTTGGAAATGGGGAGATATGCACAGATGGAAACCTGCGCATCCTTTCGGCGAACTGCCATTGATCGGGAACTTGTTAAACTCAGAAGAATTCCCCGTTTATGGAGGAAACGAAACTATTAGTCAGTTTGGTTATACACCGACAGATAAACTACAAATAAAAGCACGTTTTGGAGCTCAAATGCGCATTGTTATCGACATGAATAGCATTGCCAATTCATGGAGTGTAACACCTTGTGGACAATCAGGACATAGACTATCTCCATACTATCTTGACCAAAGTGAATTGTATTTAAACAAGCAATTCAGGGCGCAAACCATGCAGCCTCAGGAAAGCGATACGAATTTTAAGAAATTGTTATTAAAGGCAGGCAACTAGTTATAGAATGAACGTCTATTAAGTAAGGTTCTGATTTATCTATTAAAAATAGAGCCGACACCTTACCTACCGACCAAAATGCTGTTGCGACAAATCTCTCTTTTCTTGGGGCTTCTTGCCCTGAACAGTGCTTTTGCACAGGGCTTCTTTAATGTTGCCGTTCAACAAGGCATTCAATACCAATACACTGGTGCACAATACGGTGGCGGAGTAAGTTTTTATGATGCCGATGGTGATGGCTGGGACGATATAACGCTCGGCACGGCCAACTCTGGAGTGTTGTTTTATAAAAACAATAACGGTGAATTTGAAGCAGGTGTTTATCTATTGACATTAAATACCCTAATAAAACAACTACTGTGGGTTGATTACGACAACGACGGCGACGCAGATTTATTCGTAACCAGTTTCAATGCGCCAAACAGGTTGTACAGAAACAATGGAAACATTAATAATTTAGAAGATGTAACTATCCAAGCAGGTTTACCACTTAATTCTGCCATGACTTTTGGTTGCGGTTTTAGTGATTACGATAGAGACTCTGATCTCGACTTATACATTTGCAATTACAACAGTAGTGTCTATTCAAATTATTTTTATCAAAACAATGGTGATGGCACGTTTACAGACATAACAACATCCGCAGGAGTTGGCGACGGATTTTGTTATTCGTTTTTACCATTATTTGCCGATTTCGACAACGACATGTGGTCGGATCTCTTTGTTATCAACGACCGCATAGAATGCAGCAATTCGTATTGGAAAAACGATCAGGGGACATTCATTAATCAAACCCAAATAAGTGGTTTACAAGATTATTATTTTGCAATGAATAATTCTGCTGCAGATTATGATTTGGATGGTGATCTAGACATTTACGTTTCTAACAACCCTACTGGTAATCGGTTGTACAAGAATAATAATGCTACTTTTAGCAATGTCGCTTCAACGGCGGGCGTGCTCACAATGGATCACAGTTGGTCGTCTGTTTGGGTTGATTTTGATCATGACATGGATGAAGACTTATATGTTTCATGCTCACCTTTTTGGGGACAGCCAGGACAGAATAGATTTTATATCAATCAAGGCGATGGAACATTTATAGAGGGCACCAGTTCTTCGGGCTTTACAGGCGACGTTGGAAGTTCACATGCAGCAGCTGTGGGAGATTACAACAACGATGGTAATTTCGATATATTTTCAGTAAACGATGCACCAGCATATTCTCGTTTTTTCCGCAGTGGTGACTCAAATAACAATTGGATCAAAGTAACGCTTGAGGGAGTTGAATCGAACAGAGATGGCATCGGTTCATGGATCGAGGCCTACGCTGGAGGAGTAAAGCAAGTTCGATTTACCCATTGCGGGGAAGGATACATGTCGCAAAACTCTAAATCTGAAATCATCGGATTAGCCCAATATGAGGTTATTGATAGCTTGATTATCAGATGGCCTAGCGGAATTGTTGACCATTTTTATGATGTCCAAGTAAATCAAAGTTTGGACATTCCAGAAGGAAGCAGCTTCGATACAGGGATAACAACCTCCGATTTTCAGCTTTGTGAAGATAGTTTTGTCACCCTCGTTGGCTATGGAGGCGTGAGTTACGAATGGAGCAACGGTGTTGTTAACGACACATTGATTGTGACCGAACCTGGAACATATTTCTTTACTGGATACACCGCTTGGGGAAATAGCTTCATCTCGGAATCCGTCACCATTGTTGGCGCTCCTGGCATTCTTTCAGAAATCCAAACCACGCATGAAAGTTGTTCGGGCATGGGTGATGGCAGCGTTGTTATAACTTCAGCAAACGGTTTAGAATTTACGACAATAATTATTGATGGAGCAGAAAGTGATGGGTTCGAGGAATTCCTTCCACCTGGCGAATACCATGTAGAACTTCACAACACTTTTGGCTGCGTTTCAAACGAATCATTTACAATAGAACAAGCCAATCCTCTAGAATTAGCTTTGAATGCGGGTACGATTGAATGTTTTGGAGAAGCTACCGAAATAGAAGCGCTGGCAAGCGGCGGCAATGGAGGATATATTTACGATTGGCATGGGGCCGACAATTTAAACATTACAGCGGGTGATTATGAACTCACTGTACTTGATCAACTTGGCTGCTCAAATTCGATTGCTTTTACGATAACACAACCGAGTCCATTATCAGTAAATGCCGATGTTCAACACTTTACAAATGACAATACTGGAGAAATTGAAATTCAAATAGTTGGTGGAACTCCACCCTTTATTATTCAAACTTTCGGCCCGTCTGGATACTTCGCGAATAGTGAATTTCAATACGATTTATTACCTGGAAACTACACATGGATAGTAGTCGACGCCAATGGATGTTCAACAACAGGCAATACAAGTATTGAAGATTTATCGATTGGGGTTAATGAATTGAACATGCAATCTCTGACCATCTATCCGAATCCAGCGATCGAAACAATTGATATTCAATCAAACTGCTTCGTATTTGGAGTGAAGATACTTTCAGTTGACGGCAGAATCATTGATGTGTGCTCTTCAGATAATTCTGCGACACGCATTGACGTCTCATCCCTTGCTCCAGGAGTTTATCTGTTAGATATCACAAGCTCATGCGGAAATACGACTCGAAAGTTCGCCGTGCAATAATTTTCATCTTCCTCTGTGTATCATGGGGAGTTACTGACGGACAATTTTCGACGGTTACAAATTCATATGGCCTTTTTGCCAATACACTAGGAGGTTACCTTGGCAGCGGAGCTTCATGCGCTGATTTTGATGGCGACGGTTTCAATGATTTCACTTTTGCTACCAGCAATTCAGGGGTGCTGTGTTACAAAAACGTTAATGGCTCGAGTGCAACCCTAGTCGATTTCGGACTGACTGTTACCGGTGATATAAAACAGGTTCTGTGGGTCGATTACGACAACGATGGCGATCAGGATCTTTTCTTAACGAGACATTTGACGCCATGTTTACTTTTTCGTCGCGATGACGCGTATGTTTTGACAGATGTCTCTGCTTCTGCGGGGATGCCTCAAAACACAAATTGGGAAACGTTTGGCGCCAGTTTCGGCGATTACGATTGCGATGGCGGACTTGACTTCTACATCTGCAATTACAACGTTTCAGGCACCACAACAAACCATCTTTTCCGGAACAATTTAGATGGCACCTTCAGTGATGTAACAGTGCAAAGTGGCACCTCGAATGGAGTTCAAAATACATTTCAAAGCTGTTGGATAGACTATAATTTGGATGGACGATTGGATCTTTACGTAATAAACGACCGACTGCAGTACCCCAATGCACTTTACCTCAACAATGGAGATGGCACATTCACCGATGTAGCAATTGCAACAAACAGTAATTTACACATTTATGCCATGACCATTACTCCTGGCGATTTTGATAATGATGCTGATGAAGACATTTATATTACAAACGGTTTAGAGGGAAACGCCTTTCTCGTAAATGAAGGAACGACTTTTCAAGAATCCGCATTGGAATACGGCTTGACCATCAATGCGTTATGCTGGGGTGCTCAATGGATTGATTTTGATAACGATGGCTTTCAAGATTTGTACGTTACAACATCCACGGAAACGGAAACACAAATACCTCCCGCACAAAACTACCTATTCCAAAATAATGGAAATGGATTTGATGCGATAACGAACACCAACGTCAATACTGCTAGCCATACCCATTGCAACTTAAGAACAGACGTTAATAACGATGGATTTCCTGACATCGTAAATCACACATCGAGTCCGTACTCTTCTATATATGCATCCATTCCGAACAACAATCACTGGGTGAAGATCACGCTTGAAGGAACATATTCTAATCGAGATGCCATAGGTACAATGGTGCGTGTTTATTGTGCCGAGCAGACTTTTACGAGACGATTGTATTGCGGAGAATCATACCTCGGACAGCATGCAAAAGAGTTATTGTTCGGACTGGGAGACAATGATAGCATAGATAGTCTTGTAGTAAGTTGGCCTTCCGGACTTATTGAAACCCACACCCAAATGATGGTTGATCAAACAATAAACTTAGTTGAAGGATCTACCATGGATTTGACTTTTGAAGCAGAGACAATACAGATTTGCGACAATGAAACCCATTTGCTAGTCGCAGCGGATTGTCCGAATTGTACCATTGAATGGTCTGACGGTTCTTCAGAAATGATGAATTCAGTATCAGAAAGTGGAGAGTATAGCTATATTCTGACATTACCTCACGGACAAACACTCAGCAGCGATACACTTGAGATTGTTGTCGTTGAAACTCCTCAAATCAACCTAATGACCACTCCAACAAGTTGTGATATCGCTTTCGATGGATCAGTAACAGTTTCAGATACTTTTGGCATAGAGGACCTTAAAATCGACAACGAAAATTTTGAGACAACGAACATGATGCTTTCTGGTGGCGAACATTTACTCAGTTATTCCTATTCAGGATGCTCGTTTGACACCATCATCATCATTCCAATCGCCGATTTACCCGAAATAGAAGTCATGTATCAACCAATTTCGTGCTTTGGATTAACTACAAGCATTGAATTCGCTGCGGCTGATCAGTTCATATTAGACATTGAACCGCAAAATTTTAATCCCCTTTCAGTTAGCGCTGGTGTTTACGACTTGGTATTTGAATTGGAATCTGGTTGCAGTGTGAATGCGACTGTTGAAATTTCAGAACCCCCATTGATTGAAATAGAAATTTTATCAGTCAACCCAAACGATGAAGGTGGTGGAGCAATTATGCTCAACATTCAAGGAGGAGTTCCCCCCTATTTTCTCCAGTGGGTTGGACCAAATGAATTCCTATCGTCCAACAATCCGATTGCAAATTTAGCAGAAGGGACATACACATGCATTATTCAAGATACCAATGGATGTCTGACAAGTATTAACACAGAACTCACACTCGATTTCATTACTGACCAACAGTTATTCGATTTACCGCCATTCCCTAACCCAACAGATAGATATTTGAACTTTAGAACGACAGACCAGACCTTAATCCAATTAGTTGACCTCGAAGGAAGGATTCTTCTAGCAGATGTAAGAACGAACGGATCATTGGGACAGCTTGATCTTGGAAACCTTGATTCTGGAGTATATTTACTTTTGATATCAAACAAAAAAAGAGTGGAATCGGTTCCAATCATTGTGCAGAAGCACTAATTTTAATCAAGATTCAATAAATAAAGTAGATGTTAAAACTCCACCATTGTTTATATCCGATATTGTTCCTCCTCAGCTTTTTTTTCACTTTGAAAAGCACAGGCCAAACCTTCGTTGATGTCGCTACAAGTCAGGGAATAAATGCTATTGTAAGTGGTGGCTCTTTTTCTGCTGGCTTGAGTTTCGCCGACTTCAACCACGATGGTTGGGATGATTTGACCATTGGTATTAACAATCAAAGTCCGAAAGTTTATTTAAACAACAACGGGAATTTTGAAGAAGTGAGTTTACAGCTACCCACCAATGCTTTTTGTAAAATGATTGCTTGGGTTGATTACAACAACGACGGAAAAAGGGATTTGTTCATGACCAACAGAAATGGCAGCAATCGTCTTTTGCGAAATGACGGCAATTTAAACTTCATTGATGTAACATCTATCGCGGGTGTCGCCTTGACAGGTGGCGACAACTATGGCGCATCTTGGGGGGATTTTGACTTGGATGGAGACTTGGATCTTTATGTTTGCAACTATCGATTCTCCTTCGAGACTGGCACCCCTGCCGATAAAAATCATTTGTTTAGAAATGATGGCAACGATATTTTCACTGACATAACGGCTATGGCTGGAGTTGCTGGCAATGTCGACCTGTCTTTCCAAAGCGCTTGGATAGATTACAATCACGATTTGTGGCCAGATTTGTATGTCATCAACGATAAAGTATCACCCAACCGATTGTATCGAAACAACGGTGATGGATCATTTACAGAAGTAACAGGTGTGAGTGGAATTGGTATCGTCATCGATTCAATGTCGGCGTCGTATGCCGACTTTAACAACGACCTATTGATGGACTTGTATACCACAAATACACAAGCAGGCAATGTCTTACTCCAAGCGAAAGAAGATCTTACTTTTCAAGATGTAACGGAAGAATTCGGACTTGTTTTATACGACTACACGTGGGGCGCTGTTTGGTTTGATATGGACAATGATACAGACCAAGACATTTACATTGCAGAGTCGGAAGCACTTGCTTTTGACTCACCGAATTACCTGTATCGGAACATGGGTATAGAAGCCGAATATAGCTTTGAAAACGTATCTGACTTGTTGACCACACCGGATATTTCTGATGCGTATACGGCTGCTAGTGGCGACATTAACAACGACGGTCACATCGATATTGCCGTAAATAATCGGTTTCCATACAATGCCGTTTTGTGGGAAAACAGCGGCAACGAAGATGGAAACGGCTTTATCAAAGTTCGATTGGAAGGCACCACCTCAAATCGTGAAGGAATCGGATCATGGATCACAGTCTATTCAGGAGGCAGTGCTTTTGTAACCTACACCCTACTTGGAGAGCAGTATATATCTCAAAATTCTTTTGACGAGCATTTTGGGTTGGGTCAGAATCTTCAGGCCGACAGTTTATTGATTGAATGGCCAAGCGGCATTGAAGATATGTACTACAATATCGCCAATGGAACAACATTGATTGCCGTTGAAGGAGCTACTCAATTGCCTGATCTTATCTACAATTATGAAAATTGTACCGATGGACCAGCTGTTTTAAGTCTTGTCGGCGGAAACTACACCTCAACTATTTGGAGCACTGGGGAAGAAGGCAATAGCATAGAGGTGCAGACAAGTGGGACTATTGATGTGACCATAGAGCTCATTGCTGGAAACACAGTGACACTAAGTCAAGAAATTACACTTACACCTCCACCTAATTTATCCGTTAATACAACCTCGCCATTGTGTTTCGACAGTAGTGATGGTTCAATAGAGCTTTTCAATGTGGCTGGCATTCCTGTTGAGTATGTAGAATGGCAAACCATAAAGGACCATACACTTGCGATTTTCGGACTTACGGGAGGTACTTATAACTACACAGTATATGATATCAATGGTTGTTCAACAACCGGAAGCGTTTCACTCGCAGCTCCATCACCCATTTCGCATGAACTTGTTATAACCAACGGCACTTGTCCGGGCGATCTCGGAAGCATCAACATCACCGCCGCTGGCGGTACCCCACCCCTCTCAATAGACTACCTCGGAGAAGATATTTCAGCCATTTCGGATGGAGATTACAGTCTATTGATTAGCGATTTAAATGGTTGTCTACAGACTGTAAATTACACCGTAACGAATCCACCAGCATGGGATGTTGAATTGTTGATATTGAATGCGAATGGAGATTCAAATGGTTCAGCTTCAATAGATGTTTCAGGAGCTACACCACCTTACAACATCTTGTGGAGCAACGGACAATCTGGTTCAAGCAATACAAACGTAGAAGAAGGCAATTACTTTGTAGTTGTCCAAGACGGCAACGGCTGCGACTACCAAGAAAATTTTGAAATCATCAATTTAAGCATCGATGACACGGATTTTGACATTAAAGCTCATTACCTCGGTTCTGGAAGCTTTTTAATTTCTGGAATTCAGATTCATCATCTTGCCATTTATAATAATGTCGGTCAGGTTGTTTTGAGTGAAATCATCACTGGAAACGATGCAAACACGACTGTAGACCTCAGTCCTTTTGCGAAAGGAGCTTATATGATACTTATAAATCATCAGTTTGTTGTGAAGATTTTGAAAGGAGAGTGAAGGCGGGTAGAAAACATTCGGCTTGAGTTGTAAAACAAAAAAAAACCTATCCGCAATTGAACAGAAATAAAACGAAACTGAATCGTCTTGTTTTCGTATAAAAGCAATTGACCTACTTACTATACTAGAAGGTTTTCAGATTGGATATCTAAAAACTATGCAAACAATCTTCACAAATTCCAATTCGCAGGTTTTTGGACTACGCATTTGGATGACTTCATTAGCTGCATGCATGTTCACTGGGTTTTCCAGCTTAGGTGTTTCTGCACAGACATTCACAAATGTTGCAGACGGACTGGGTATTGTGGCTGTGGTGAATGGCGGAAATTTTGACATGGCTGGCTGCAGTTTTGCTGACTTCAATAATGATGGATTTGACGATATTACTTTTGGATTGAATGGATTCGCACCGAAGTTTTATTTAAATCAAGGAGACGGTACATTTCAAAACGTAACTATAGTAATGCAATCGATATCCAATTGTAAGGGTATTATGTGGGTTGACTACGACAATGACGGCGACCGAGACCTTTATATATCAAATGAAAGTGGTGCGAATAGACTTTTGCGAAACGACGGTGACTTCACCTTTACAAATGTTTCTGCATCATCTGGATTAATGCTTAATGGCAGTGCCAATTACGGAGCATCGTGGGGAGATTATGATTTAGATGGAGATCTGGATGTTTATATCTGCAATTACATGTTTGTAGACGGACCGAATACCGATGCTGAGCGAAATCACTTGTTTAGAAACGATGGCAACGATCTGTTTACCAATGTAACCAGCCAAGCCGGTTTTGATCCCTTATCGGAACTTTCGTTTCAACCCATCTGGTACGATTATGATCACGACCTATATCCAGACTTATTTTTAACAAATGACAAGCAGTTTCAAAACAGAATGTTTCACAATAATGGAGATGGGACATTCTCGGAAGTATCTGACGACACAGGTTTTGGAATCAATGTAGACTCTATGTCTGCCTCGTTCGGCGACTTCAACAACGATCTCATTCTTGATTTCTATACGACAAACCTTCCTGATGGAAATGTGCTTTTGCAAGGAAACTCTGATTTCACATACACCGATGTAACCGAGCAATATGGATTGCTCGTGAACGACTTCACTTGGGGAGCTGCGTGGTTCGACATGGACAATGATTCGGATCTAGACATTTACCTTGCCGAAGCCCAAGCTGGCTCTTTCAATTCACCAAATTATTTGTTTAGAAACTTAGGACCCGATTTCGGCTATATTTTCGAAGATGCACTGGACTCTTTAATTTCTCCCGACATAACAAACGCCTACTCTGTAGCAAGTGGTGATCTGGATAGCGATGGCAACGTGGATCTTATCGTAAACAACCGAGCACCTAACAATGCGTATGTTTGGAAAAACAATGGCAACGCAAATGGCAACGGATATATCAAAGTTGGTTTGGAAGGCACCATATCGAACATTGATGGAATCGGTTCTTATATCACCGTTTGGTTTGATGGCAATGCGCGGGTAACTTATACCATGTTAGGAGAGCAATTCCTCTCACAAAATTCTTTTACCGAGCACTTCGGGATTGGTCAAAACACAGTCGTTGATAGTGTGATTGTGAAATGGCCAAGTGGCATTATTGATCACTATTACGACATTACGTCAGGAACTACTTTGCATGCCGTTGAAGGTGATTCAGCGACTCCAGAAGTCATCACACAGTACAATCCGTGTACAAATGAGCCTGCTCACGTAACATTAATTGGATCGAACATCGTCTCCATTGCATGGAATACTGGATCTACAGAAACATCTATTGATGTATCAACCAGCGGAACGTATACTGCCAATGTCCTTCTTGCATCTGGAAATACCATCGATTTGATTCAGGAAATAAATTTAAGTCCACCCCCGAATATTATTTCAAATATCACTAGTCCACTTTGCGCCGATTCCCTCGGTGGCTCAATCGAGTTAATTAATTCAACAGGTATTTCCTTAGAATCTATTCTTTGGATCGAAAACAACGAAACTGAACCTATTCTCACCAACATAGGTGCCGGGACATATACCTACGAAGTAGTCGATTTGAATGGATGTACTAGTTCTGGCAGTGTAACTGTTGAATCGCCGAACCAATTATCAGCCAATGTAAACACTCAAAATGGTAATTGTCCAGGAGATCTCGGAATAGCCAATATTGTTGTCTCAGGAGGCACACAACCTTACTCAATAGATTGGAATTTTCAAGATCCATTGCAGCTTTCAAATGGAGAATACAACGTCGTTATAAGTGATAGTAATGGTTGTCTGAAAGAGACTGAATTTGAAATCAACAACCCGCCCAATTGGGATATTGACTTGCTGCTTGTAGATGCTTTCAATGGCGACAACGGACATGCTACATTGTCTGTTGAAGGTGGAACCCCACCATATTTAGTTCTCTGGAGCAACGGTTCTCAGGAAATGGGAATCTTCAATTTACCGCAAGGGAATTATTTCTTTGTAGTTCAAGACAGCAATGGTTGTTTTTCTCAGGAAGACTTTGAAATTATCGATCTACACGTTCCAAAAGCAAATGATCGTATTCTGGTTTCAGCACTAGGTGATGCGATTTATCGGTTTTCTGGCATTGAAATCGAAGACGTGAAGGTTTATGACTCCCTTGGCAGATTGGTATTTAGCAGCAAAAACATTGGTTGGCAATGCCAAGTAGATTTAAGATCGTTTAATACAGGGCAGTATGTTGTTTTGATTAACAACGAAATGAGTTTGAAGGTTATCCGTTAAAAGCAAAATTTTAAACTATCCGCAATTAGACCAAGTAGATTTGGCGCGGGTTTCAGCCTTTCCACAGTTCATTTTACCTTCAAATTTCTGTGCAGTGTAGGCATCCTGGTAGGAATTTGGGAATAGAGATTCTTTGTCAAACATCAGAGCAAAAATAACATATATATCTGATTATCAAACAAATAGCCTCTTCCAGTTCATTAGCGGATAGTTTACTCAATTGAGTCAAAAGAAAATTAGATGTTCAGATGACCTCGGCCTAAAAAAAGTTTCTTCTTCGAAAACAAAATACTCATTGAATTCTAAAAATTAGTCAGGTCAAGTTAAAAATCATCCAGCTACACACTTCGACATCTTTTAATAAGACGTTTTATAACACTGATAATCATTTATATACCTTCATTTCCTGGTTCAATTGCGGACAACTATTCTTGAACAAAAATTATACCTTCCCCATCACCTTCCCTTCGCCAAAACTTCATCCAAAAACAATCCTCTCCTTTCTCATCTATCAAACTCAAACGCCTTAATTTTGATCCACTTAAAGCTGCTTCTAGACCGTTCCAAACAAGTCTCCAAAGCCACCCCGCTCCAAAGCCAACAATTTTCTCTTTGCTTCCAACCCTCCTGCGTATCCAACCAAACTTCCGTTTGATCCAACTACACGATGACAGGGTACCAGAAGACTTAAGGAATTCGCACCATTTGCGGCAGCTATTGCACGAATGCTTTTCAAACTGCCAAGTTCAAGAGCTAATTGCTTGTAGGTGTTAAGTTCTCCAAACGGAATTTCATTGAGCTTAATCCATACCCTTTGCTGGAATTCAGATCCGCAGTACTTGATGGGTAAGTCGAAAATTTTCAATCTCCCTTTAAAGTAAGCTGTTAGCTGACGCTCTGTCTCCATCAACAATGAATCACTTTGCAATATTGGATCAGCATTAAGGAATGCAGAAACTCGCTTGTCTATGAGGTCCCTTTGCTTCCTGTAATACCAATCTGTCATGACCAACTCTCCCTCATGCGATGCCAATATCATCCGACCAACGGGAGATTCATAATGTATGTAGTTGTAAGACATACACAAAGAAACAAAAAGGGTCAGCATTTCTGCCGACCCTTTCCTATAAATTAAGTTTATAGACTATTTGTGAGTAACAATCATCTTGTGGTGATAAACTTGATCGTCTACAACCATCATGATGATGTAGGTACCCGCTTCCCAGTTCAATGAACCGTAGTTGAAGGTGTACAAACGATTTGCATCCACATCTCCTTGGAAGATCGGCATTACCTCTTTTCCAATCATGTCGTATACACATGCTACCACTTTCGCATCTGATGGTACGCTGAATTCAACAGTGAACTTATCATCAAATGGGTTAGGGAAACTGATCAAGTTAACTATTGGCGGTGTTTCAACCGTTACAGTGATTACTTGAACACCTTCTGTAGCATTTCCACAGTCGTCAATTGCTGTCCATGTGCGGATGATCTCGTACGGACAGAATTCATTGGTCTGTATCTCTTCAAAAGTGATTTCTACGTTCGAAGTACAGTTGTCTGCACCGAAGATATCTGCAGCAGCAGCTGGTATCTCATCTCCACAAGTCAACTCGATGTCTTCTGGTACGTTGAAGATCATTGGAGCAGTAACATCAACACGTTGAATCAACTGAGTCGCAGTGATGAAGTTTCCGCAGTTGTCGGTAGCCTTGTAAGTACGTTGTAGTGTACCCAAACAACCACCTGAGAACAACAATTCATCAATGATAGTCACTTCAACATCTGAATCGCAGTTGTCAGAAGCAGTGATTGTGTATGCGTCAACCAATTCGCAGCTCAAGCTTATGAAAAGCGGGAAGGCATCCCATACTGGAGCTTCTTCATCAATTACAGTAACTATTTGAGTTGCTACCGCTGTGTTACCACAATCGTCTATCGCTGTCCATGTGCGGGTTATAGTGTAAGGACATCCCTCACCAACCACTTCGCTCAAGGTCACTTGAACCATTTCGTCGCAGTTGTCTGTCGCCATCAACGATGGAGCAATAGTTACTTCGTCGCAGTTAACAGTTATATCCTGCGGAAGCGATACGAATACCGGATCAACTGTATCAGTTACAGTGATAGTCTGTTGTGCTGAAGAGCTATTTCCACAAGCATCAACAGCTGTGTATGTGCGAACGATCTGATAACCACAATCCAATGTTACCATCACTTCAGATGTTGAAACAGTAGGCTGTGCGTCACAGTTGTCATCAACCAACACTTCACCTGGAGCAGGAACAGCTTCACCACATTCGATGGTTATGTCTGCAGGTACTCCAAGAATAACTGGTGCAGTTACGTCTGTAACAGTAATTACTTGCGTATGAGTATCGCTGTTTCCACAGTTATCAGTAGCAGTCCAAACACGGGTGATCTCATAACCACAAGTCAAGTCTGTTGAAGACTCTACCATCGTTACATCAACCAAGTTGTCGCAGTTATCTTCTGCAATAACAACTCCAGCACCTGGTACTTCGCTACATTCTACCAACAAATCTTGAGGACCGTTGACGATAACTGGAGCGGTAGTATCGATTACTTCAATTTCTTGAGAAGCAGTAACTGAATTTCCGCAAGCGTCAGCAACTGTCCATGTGCGAGTGATGATTGATCCACAAGCTAGATCTTGAACAGATACAGAGTACTGTACTTCAAGGTCTGTTGAACAGTTATCTTCAGCAGATACGATTGCTACAGCAGGGATGTTATCACATTCTGCAGTTGCATCTTCAGGAACTCCTATCAAAATCGGCTCGGTGTTGTCAAGAACGTTGATCACCTGTGAAGCTGAAACATAGTTTCCGCATTCATCAGTAACCGACCACGTGCGTGTGATATCATATCCACAATCGAACATCTCAATCGATTCTTCAAAGATCACAACCAAGTTGTCTGAACAGTTATCAGTAGCAGTTACCACAGCTGGAACAGGGATGTTATCACATTCTGCAGTTCCATCTTCTGGTACGTTATTCAATACTGGAACAATTGTATCAACCACTGACAATACTTGCGTGTATGTATCCATGTTGCCACAGTTGTCATAAACAGTCCATGTGCGCTCGATGGTGTAAGGACAACCATTGCTCAAAGCAACTTCGTTGTACAGTACTTCCATGTCGTCATCACAGTTGTCAATTGCAGTTACAACAGCTGGCGCTGGGATGTCAGAGCATTGAACTGTAGCGTCAGCAGGTGTTCCGATAAGCTCTGGATTCGTAGTATCAACAACAGTGATTGTCTGTGATGCTGTTACACTATTTCCACAATCATCTACTGCTGTCCAAACACGCTCGATGCTGTAACCACAGTCATTTGGCGAGATTGAAGACGATGGATAGATTGTCAAGATATCATCGCAGTTATCGTCGAAGATAGGAGCGCTAACTGGCTCATCTTCGTCACACTCAATTGTAATGTCTTCAGGATTGAAGATTACAACTGGAGCAGTGGTGTCAACTACGTTCACAATTTGGCTTTCAGATACGCTGTTACCACAGTTGTCGGTAGCCGTCCATGTGCGAGTGATTACATAACCACAATCAGCAGGAGCTTCAACCTCCGCGTAGAAAATGTACACGTCTGAATCACAGTTGTCATCAGCTGTTACGTCTGCTGGAGCAGGAATCTGATCACATTCAACAGTTGTTTCTGCAGGCACGCCTATCAAAACAGGGTTTGTTGTATCAGTAACAGTGATTGTTTGTTCTGCTGTGGCTTCATTTCCACAATCATCGATTGCAGTCCACGTACGAACCAATGTGTAGCTATTCTCACAGTTACCTGGGTTCACTTGTTCAGAGTAGCCAACTTCAACTAGGTCATCGCATGCATCAGCGAAAGTTGCTGCTACATAAGGAGCTTGCTCGTCACATTCGATAGACATATCAGCTGGTACAAACGTCACGAAAGGTGCTTCTGTGTCAACAACTGTCAACACTTGAGTCGCCTCGTCCAT
Organism: Cryomorphaceae bacterium; assembly: GCA_016124575.1. Taxonomy (GTDB): domain Bacteria; phylum Bacteroidota; class Bacteroidia; order Flavobacteriales_D; family Sanyastnellaceae; genus RI-182. The sequence continues at coordinate 2,251 of WGNM01000012.1, read as the reverse complement.
GTTACCACAGTTGTCGTAAACTGTCCATGTACGGTACAATACGTATCCACAATCTGCAGCTTCCATTGACTCATTAAATGATACATCTAGGTCGTCTGCGCAGTTGTCTGTAGCATTCACTACTGCTGGCGCAGGGATGTCAGTACATTCAACAGTTGCATCAGCAGGTACACCAACCAATACTGGATCAATTGTGTCAATCACAGTCAAGATTTGTGAACTTGAAACTGTGTTTCCGCAATCATCTGTAGCAGTCCATGTGCGTGTGATGGTGTAAGGACAGTTACCTGATCCAATAGACTGTGAGTATACAGCAACTACGTTAGCATCACAGTTGTCTGTTGCAGTCACCACTGCTGGCGCAGGGATGTCAGAACATTGCACTTCCATTGAAGCAGGAACACCTACCAAGATTGGATCTGTGTTGTCTACAACAAAGATGTTCTGTGATGTTGACATTGCGTTTCCACAATCGTCAGTAGCAGTCCATGTGCGGATGATGTAGTACTGACAATCTTGAGTTACAATTTCATCACTTACTTGAACATCCAACATATCGTCACATGCATCTCCGAAGGTAGCAAGTGAAGCTGGGATAGCCTGATCACATTCAACTGTCACATCATCTGGAGTCGTAAGTACGTATGGTGCTTGCGTGTCAACAACTGTGATCTCTTGAGATGCACTGCTCATATTTCCACAATCATCAGCCACGGTCCATGTTCTAGTTATGATGTATCCACATGACAACTCAGTTATTGATTCAACCATTGATGGTGTCATCACTCCCTGATAACAATTGTCTACCGCACCTACTTGAGCTGGCGCTGGAACGTTAGTACATTCAACAGTAACATCACTTGGAACACCAGTTAATGTAGGAGCTGTTGTATCAATTACATATATGGTCTGTAAATAGCTAGATTGATTTCCACAATCGTCATTCGCTGACCACACGCGCTCAATCACATATCCACAGTAGTTTGTACCAGGGATATTTGAAGTCCATGGGTAAACAACTTCTGTTAAAGCAACATCAACTGTCAAGTCACAGTTATCGACAACTACGATTTCATCTGTAGCTGGAGCAGGAACCATATCACATTCAACTGTTTCATCAGCAGGACCAGAAGTAAATACTGGAGCTGTCTCGTCGTTAATAGTGATTGTGTGCGATTCAGAAACGCTGTTTCCACAGTTGTCGGTTGCTGTCCATGTGCGGATGATGGTAAGCGGACAAGAATCTCCGATTACTTCTTCAGTCATAATGGCTGCAATTGAACCTGAACAGTTGTCTGTTGCAATTACATCGGCTGGGCTTGGTGCTAGACCACACTCACCTGAGTAATCTGCAGGTACACCAACAAGAACTGGAGCGATATTATCAATTACCGTAATGGTTTGTGACATTTCACTTTCGTTACCACAAGCGTCTGTAGCTGTCCATGTGCGAACAATGGTGTACGGACATCCGCTACCAAGGATTTCAGTGATTACGACTACAGGAGCAGTATCACATGCATCTGTTGCAGTTACAGCAGCAGGTGCAGGGATCTCTTCACAGTTAACAGTTACATCAGCTGGAACACCTTCTAATTCAGGAGCAGTTGTGTCGATCACTGTAATGGTCTGAGATACTGAAGTTGTGTTACCACAATCATCTGTAACACCCCATGTGCGTTCGATGGTATATCCACATTCAGTTACGTTTGAAATACCTGATATTGCGAATGGCTCGAGTTCTGAATCACAGTTGTCTCCAAAAGAAGGAACCTCAGTAGGTTCTGGTTGACCACACTCGATGGTAACATCAGCAGGTGCCGAAATCACATAAGGAGCAGTAGTATCTACAACTGTCATTGTGAATGAAACCTGATTTTCATTTCCACAAGCGTCAATAGCTGTGTACGTTACTATGATCTCATACCCACAATCTAAGTTATTCTGTACTTGAGACATCAATACTTCAATGCTATCGTCGCAGTTATCTTGAGCTGTCAATACTGGCAATGCTGGAACAGCATCACACTCAACAGTGATATCAGAAACACTTTCATTGAAAGTTGGTGCTGTTGTATCCTCGTAGTTAACAGTGAAGGTACGCGCAGATTGGTTACCACAGTTGTCTGTAGCTGTCCATGTGTAAACTTCTGTCCAACTGTTAGGACAATCTCCTGGGATAGTCTCTACAGATGGTGTGATCTCTACGTTGTCGTCACAGTTATCAGTAGCGGTTGGTGCTACAAGGTTG
>WGNM01000047.1 GCA_016124575.1 Cryomorphaceae bacterium | reverse complement strand
TGTTGCTCAGTTCATGGAAAAATACAACCGACGCAATCATCGAGGGATTAATCGAAATAAACCGATTAACTTGTACCAAAATGCCGCCTAAAATAACTTAGGTCATAGAACCAATGGTCGGAAGATTAGGGAGTAGCACACTCTAACTGGCACAGTTGCCGACATAACGATAGACTTGGAAGGGAAGAGGGCAGTGCTCCTCAAAGAAGAAGGTTCGAGCCTTGGCGTAATGTGTTATTTTTTAAAAGAAGCATCCAGCAATGCTATCGGGCTTGAAATTGGAAAAAAAGCGACTATAAAAGGAGCTATAAGTTCCGGAGCTGAGTTCGATGAAGATCTCGAATTATATGAAGACGCAGTTATGCAAGACTGTGATATTTATTAATTATTCATTTAAAAACAACCAATAATGGAAAAGGTAATTGTCGTCATCTCTTTAGCTGTCTTTATCGCTCTTTCTTCGAGTGCCCAAAGCGACATCAAAGCAACGAAATCTGCTCACATCAATTTTTTCTCTCATACGAGTGTTGAAGACATTTCAGCAGATAATTATGCTGTGACGTCTACTATAGCCCCTAGTTCTGGGATAGTAGTCTTTTCAGTTCCGATGCAAAGTTTCAAATTTGAGAAAGCTTTGATGCAGAAACACTTTAATAATCCTGATTTTCTAGATACAAAGCAGTTTTCGAAAGCTAAGTTTAAAGGTGTCATTAACAATTTGGAGGAAATCGATTTTAGTAAAGATGGAAAGTATGTGGCAAGTTGCTCAGGCGAGTTAACAATTCATGGTGTTCAAAAAGAAGTGACACAGAATGGCACAATAACAGTTTCGGGTGGATCTTTCATATTAGATCTTCAGATGAAAGTTGTATTGGCTGATTATAATATAGCTTTAAAGGATGGTAAGCCTTCTAATAACGTTGCGAATGAGATCGATGTTACTGTTAAAGCCGAATACAAATAAGTAAGTATGTTAATTGTTCAAAATGTTTTAAAATTACAAGAGTTAATCAGACTCATTGAAACAATCAGTGACGATGATTACTCAGTTTCAGACGATACATTGTCAGGGGCTACAATAGGTCAACATATAAGACACATAGTTGAATTCTATCAATGCCTTGCTTGTGTCAGTTTCGAACACAGTGTAAGTTATGATCAACGAAATCGAGATTTTCGAATAGAAACAGATAAGGGCTTTGCCGAGCTGAAGATTAAGGAAGTTGTCGATTGGGTTTCTCTAGCTTCAGTAGATCAGGAGGTGAGCCTATTAGCAAATTACGCTAATGAAATTTCAGATTCAATAGCTTTAAAGTCTAGTCTCGGCAGAGAATTGGCCTATGTGCTCGATCATATGATTCATCATTTGGCGATAATAAAGATTTCACTTTCGCAGCGTGGTTACGTTACTCATGAGAATTTGGGTGTAGCTTCATCTACAATTAGATTTAGACAAAAGCAATGTGCACAGTAAGTATCGTTCGCTCTCAAGATGGAAAGGTGGTATTAACATCAAATCGTGATGAACGTACAACCAGGCTCACTTTACCACCTGATTTTGTCTATGTTGGGAATGTGCAATTGTTATGTCCAATAGATATTGAAAAGGGCGGAACATGGATTGCAGCTGGAAGCTCTGGGAGAGTTGCCTGTTTATTGAATGGGGCTTACAAGAAGCATAATCCTTCAGGAAAAGAAACGAAGAGCCGAGGAGAAATTGTAATGCAAGTATTTGGTGCTGATAAAGTCACTGATTTTGTTTTGTTATGTGATTTGACTTCCACAGAGCCCTTTACATTGGTGGTGCTAGAACTTTCTGCGATGGATGTTGTGCATGAAATGATCTGGGACGGGCGATCCAAACATTACCAAAAAAAATCTTTAGATGATATTAATTTTTGGTCTTCCGTTACCTTGTATTCCCCGAGTTTTCGAGAAAAGCGGCAAAGACATTTTATAGCATGGAAGAGCAAATATTTATTGCCTCTTGAAAGTGAAGTGTTTGACCTACATGCATCTGAAGACATTAATGATGGATTCTTCTTACACGGTGATTCGTTACAAACTGTCAGTATTACCCAAGTTGTATTAGATACAGACATTATGAAAATGAATTACAATGATTGTCTGGCAGGGTTTACTATTAACAAACAAATTAGATGGGAAAGAGTTTTGCCTTGATGCTTGCATGGCCAGAAACGAAATGCAAACAAGCGGGTGGCTGGTATGATTCTCTTATGCGGATTATGCGCTTAAATGAGGAGGGATACTATCGGGTGGGACATGCTGCTGTTGTGCTAATTAACAAAGACAATGGAGCTTGCAGATATTTTGATTTTGGCCGATATCATTCGCCAAAAGGTTTTGGTCGAGTGCGCAGCGATTATACTGATCACGAACTCAAATTAGAAACTTCAGTTCGTTTTGCATCAGATCATGAGCCCAAGAATATCGCTGAGCTACTCAGTGAATTACAAAATAAAAAAGCCTGCCATGGAGATGGTAAATTGTATGCGGGTATTATTGAAGTGAACTTTGATCTTGCTGAACAAAGAGCGAAGAATATGCAGGAGAAAATTTTTATTCAATATGGTCCGTTTGTCCGAAGCGGTTCGAATTGTTCGCGGTTTGTTCGACAAGTTGTCTTAGCTGGGGCCGTCCCCGGGATCTGTAAAATTGGTTTAAAATATCCGATGATGATTACGCCAACTCCGCGATGGAATGTACGAATGGGAGAAGGTCAACTTGAAAGATTATTAAAACAATATGAAGATGAAAACCTTAAACTTGCCTGATGTGCTTCTGGCTCCCGAACGACCGTGGAAGGTAGGTGAAAAAGCAAAGTGGCTGGCAGGTGAGGGCGCAGGCTCATGGTTTGTCGTTAATCAAATATCGATTCGAAATTTTGAAATCACTAGATTTGACCCTCAAGGAGAAATAGAATGTAAAGGATTGTTTTATTCGACTGATTTACTTGATCTGCATGACGAATGGATGATTACCTACCCGTCTCATTGTGCATTTGTTTCTCTGGTCATTCAAGATGATGTGTTCACTTTGAAGAGGATTTTGTAACGCGTGCAGTTTAGAATAAATAATTTTATCAATTTTAAAATTATCAATTCAAAAATCAATAAGTGATAACTGTTTAATGATTTTTTTATCTAATGCATCTCTCAATTTTGTGTGATAGGTCTTCTCATGAATTTTAATTGAACCTATATTTTGATCAATTTCAATCTAAATATGAACAAAAAAGCGTTGAGCCGGCTGATTCAATTTTTGAAAGTTGTTTCCGTTTTTCTCTATCTCGCTTCACTCTGCTTGATTGAAAACACTACTTTGAACTATGACATGGAAAGCTTTTTCGCGTCGGAAGATGACAATGTCCAGTTTTATAATTCATTTAAAGAAAAATTTGAAAATGAAAATAATTATCTTCAAATAGGTTTATCTCGTCGTCGAGGTATATTGGACAGTTTATTCCTGGCCAAAGTAGATGATGTAGCAATAAAAATCGAAAGAATTAATGGCGTTGAAAGCACTCTTTCACCTACTTCAGAAGAACGAAAGCTAAAATTGCCCATTGGAGGTTTCACTGGTATTCCAGTATTGCATATTCATGAACCAAAAAAATACCAAGGAGATTTCCAGTTTTCTAAAGAGGTGGGCGATTTCTATTCTACACTGATAAGTGATGATACAAGTAGTATACGGGTTTTAATTCATATATCTGATTCTATTACTTCTGCGCAAGGACGGGAAGTCTATCGTCAAGTAACGGATATTATTAGTGATGAACAATTTGATGACGTGGCTTTTGCCGGAAGACTAGCAACCCAGTCGTATTATTTAAGAGAAATGAAGTCTGAGATGATCCTATTTGTGTCAGTGGTGATTCTTGTATTGGTCATATCTCTTGGCTTTTTATTGAGAAGTTTTTATTTGACGATTCTTACTATGCTAATTGTTTCGGGTGGTATTTTTGGGACATTTGCTATAATAAATCTAACCGGAAATAGTATCGATCTTATGGTGATAATGACTCCTGCAATTCTCCTAATTATTGGGTCATCGTCGGCTATACATTTCTTCAATGATCTGCGAATCGGATTTCAATTGACGGGTGATCGGACTGAGGCTGTTTTTCATGCATTAAAGAGTTCGGGAGTGCCTATTTTTTTGAATACAATGACAACATCAGCAGGGTTTGCAATATTGGCAATCATTCCGATTGCGCCAATTCAAAGATTCGGTTTGTTCAGCTCTTTCGGGATTTTATTGACTTTTTTATTTTTGATTGGATTTGGCTCCTTCGGAGCTTTTTTGCGTCTTCCGCAAAAAGATCTTAAAGTAAAACGATTAGATTTTATCAAAGTAAAATTTCCTTTTGGCCAAGCGGCAACCGCATTGTTAATTGGAATCAGTGTTTTAGGCATGATAGCTGTCACTCAAATGAAAGCGTCCAATTATTTCTTAGAGGATTTGAAAGAGGGGAGTGATTTACGGAGTGACTTGTATTACTTTGAGAAACATTTTGATGGCGTTCGCCCTTTTGAGCTTGTTGTCCGATCAAAGTCAGATAGAGAATTGACAAGTCTGGAATTTGCAGCGGAGCTGGATTCCTTAAATTCAGAGGTTAGGCGAATTTTTGAGGTAAAGTATGTTCATAGTGCATTGTCTTTCTTGAAGAGCGCGAACATGGCTATAAAAGGAAATGCGTCCCGAGAGTATAGATTGGCAAATGATTTGGCTGCGCATAGAAGCATGTTTCGAGTGTTGGAAAAATTTCATATCCTAGAAAATAGCAAACTTGTACACAATGATCATTATCGATTTAGCTTTAGAACTCATGATGTCGGAAGTGAGGAAATGTCTGACAGAATTGAAAAGCTAAGTTTGGTAACCACTATAATGTTCCCTGATTTGGAAGTGTCGTATACAGGGGTGGCTAATTTAATAGACTATACAAATGCCTCGATTTCTTATTATTTAATTCAGGGTGTTTTAATCAGTATTCTAATTTCACTTGTTGTTTCTTTTCTTGTAACAAGGTCTGTCTTGCTTTCATTTATTAGCATTATTCCCAATTTAATACCCTTGCTGTCGTCAGTTATGGTGCTGTGGTTTATTGGTAGCTCGGTGAACATCGGCACCGCCATGATATTCACTGTTGTTTATGGTATCGCTGTCGACGATACAATGCATTTTATCTATCGGTTTCATCAAAATTTGAAAATGCAACAAAGGCGAAATGTGTCGAAAGCCATTTCCCTAACGCTTCACCATCTCAAACGACCGATGGCGGTTAGTACGATTATACTGGTAAGTGGGTTTTTCGTTTTTTCTCTTTCTGGTTTTAGAAGTATTTCTTCAATGGGTTTGGCTGTGAGTTCAGCCTTAGTCGCAGCTCTTTTGGCAGATATTTATCTTTTGCCTCGTCTAATTCAAACATTTGCATTTGTAATTGAGAAGAAAAACACCAAGCACTCAAAAGAAAACCACGATTGTTGATGGAACAATTGACTTAAACTTGATGAAGAGGTCTGCTTCGTTCTGATTTCTTTTCAATTTTGAGTGTAAGGTGAAGCATGAGTTTTTTTGAAGTTCTTTTTTGAAAAATTGAAACTGTTTCTTTTGAAGATCTTTGAAAGATTATCCTATACTTCAGGATCATTTCAAAAACATCACACCTTTCAGTGTGGCAGCATCCGTGCCGTGAGCACGAAGAAAAAACAGAAAAAACAGAAAAAAACAGGTATTAATACCTCCACCTATTCGCCAACCTGACCAGCGATAGCATAATAGGTACTTCTATTAATACACCAACCACAGTTGCGAGTGAAGCACCGCTATTTAAGCCGAACAGAGCTATGGCAACAGCAACAGCGAGTTCGAAAAAGTTGCTCGCGCCAATCATGGCGGATGGTGCGCAGATGCAATGTTGGAGCTTGATGAAACGTCCGAAAAACCAAGTGATAAAGAAAATAAAATACGTCTGAATGGTGAGTGGAATGGCGATAAGAAGAATTGCAAGGGGGTTGTCGAGGATGGTTTGTCCTTGAAAGGCAAAGATCAAAACGAGGGTTGACAGCAAAGCGATGATGGAGATCGGTTTCAATCGTTTCAGGAAGACATTGTCGAACCATGCTTGTCCCATCGACTTAATTAACAGTCGGTTTGAGGCGTATCCCGCGATGAGCGGCACAACAACGAATACGATCACCGAAGTGAAGAGCGTGGAGTAAGGAATACCGATCGACTGTCCAGCGGCATCTGAGAAATCAATTCCGACAACAGAGAAGAGGAAGCCGACGATGGGGACAAAAGCAATGAGCAGCACCAAATCGTTTACAGAGACTTGGACAAGGGTGTAGTTGGCATCACCACGGGTGAGGTACGACCAGACAAATACCATCGCCGTGCAAGGCGCCGCACCGAGTAAAATTGCCCCTGCAAGGTATTGTTCAGCATCGGCAGGTGTGATCCAGGCTTGGAAGAGGTGGACGAAGAAAATGTACGCAAACAGCGCCATAGAGAACGGTTTGATCAGCCAGTTCACAACCAAAGTCAAGCCCAAGCCTTGCCAATTGCGAGAGACAAATTTTATAGATGAGAAGTCGATTTGAACCATCATCGGGTAAATCATTAGCCATACCAACACGGCGACTGGAATGTTGATGGTATTGAAGTTCAAATCGCTGAGAACCGAAATATGATCGCCTGTTGCCGAGCCAAGGACGATGCCGGCTACTATGCAAATGATGACCCATAGGGTGAGATACTTTTCAAAAAATCCAATTTTCGCTTCGTTGGTCATGAGGGTCTGAATCGAAATAGCAATTAATGTTTCGTTTTTTAGGCACGTCGCTTAGCAGCAGCCAGATCCAGGCGTACAGCATGAACTGCTATCAGATTTGGTTGTGAGTGAGCTCAACGACATCTTCAATTTTGTTTCAGGAATGCCACATTTGTCTTTGGCAAGACAATCGGTTTGCGTTGCAGTCAGAACGAAGTGGTCGCCATTGAATTCGATACCGAATTTACCGATGGTTTGCATTTGATATTCGACTTCGATTTCATCATCGGAGATACCGATTTTTTCTTCTGAAAGGTGGATGATGTTAAGCAGTTTTGAAGGAGCCAACGAGTGGTCGAAGTCGTTCGCCTCCCATAGTTGGAAATTTACTTTGCTTTCTGTGCGCACCGTTCCGCCGCAATCGATGTAGTGTTTCTGTACTTTCCCGACCTCAGTGATATGGAAATGTGCAGGAACGAAAGAACCATCGGGTAATTCAAAACGCAAAGACGATACGGATTGAAGAAGCAATTTAAAGGTTGATAAAAGCATGGATTCACGATTTTAAAATGTACAATTTACATATTGCAATATTACGATATAAGATGGAATGAATTTCATTGTCATTCGAATTTTTCAAAACATTGGCTTTTCGAAATAAGATAACATGCGGTTGACAAAATAGGTTGAACTTTGCTGAAAAGAGAGAACAATGGTGACTATAGATAAAACGAAGCCAGTATTGGTTACTGGGGCAACAGGATATGTAGCAGGATGGCTGATAACCGAGTTGTTGAAGAATGGGATAACGGTGCATGCTGCGGTTCGCAACCCGAACGATGAGCGGAAGCTAGCACATTTGAAGGCGGCATCGGATCGGATGAACACCCCCATTAAATTCTTCAAGTCTGATTTGCTCGAGGACGGCAGTTATGCCGAAGCCATGGCCGGCTGCGAATTGGTTTTTCACACGGCATCGCCCTTTACATCGAACTACAAAGATGCTCAGAGGGAGTTGATTGACCCAGCAGTAAAGGGCACCGAGAATGTTTTGAAACAGGCAAATCAAGTAGGCAGCGTGAAACGGGTCATTTTAACCAGCAGTTGTGCCGCGATATATACCGATTGCACCGACGTAGCTGCGGCACCGGGTGGGGTTTTAACCGAGAAGGTATGGAATGAATCGGCATCTTTGGAACACCAGCCATATTCGTATTCAAAGACCTTAGCGGAGAAGAAGGCGTGGGAGATATCTAACGGACAAAAGCAGTGGGACTTGGTAGTCATCAATCCGAGTTTGGTGATGGGGCCTGCGATAAACATCGGCACCGCCACATCGGAAAGTATGACATTGCTAAAGCAGATGGGCGATGGTACCATGAAAAGTGGTGTGCCGAACATAGGAATCGGGATTGTCGACGTAAGAGATTTGGCTAAGGCGCACTTCAATGCAGGTTATATGGAATCAGCGAACGGACGAAACATTATTTCTGGACACAACTCATCGTTTTTGGAAGTTGCGCATATTTTAAATGATGTCTACGGCACGAAGTATCCCGTTCCGAAGAAGGCGCTACCAAAATGGTTGCTCATGCTCATCGGGCCATCAGTCAATAAATCAATTACACGCAAGTTTGTCCGCAACAACGTAAACCTCCCTTGGAGAGCAGATAATTCGAAGAGCCGAGAGGAATTGGCCATGAATTATCGTCCACTGAAAGAAACCATGATCGACTCGTTTGAGATGTTGATTTCTGAAAAGATTGTTAAACTCAAGTGATTGAGAGATTTGACGCTTTTTTTTGCGAACTTATGGTCAATGTGCGAGTATAAAAAGTCATCAACCTTGAGAAGGGTTTCCTTTTTCATTCTCTTAACCGCCATGTTGATGGGGTTGGGGGGGTTCGGACAAATCACCACATTCCCTGAAGTGCTATCTACCGATTCTCAGTCTATTGCGTTTCGTTTCATTCCCATTTGTGAGCAAGAAGTAGCATTAAAAGACAAGTTTTCGAAATTTGAGATAAGCGCATTGGTTGACCAACTGGAAAAAGAAGACACAGTTTTCAGTTGTCCTAGCGTGCGCGGAACGACCCGCCTCACGAGCCATCACAGAATCATAGGGTTGATTCTCTCAGATAAAAGAGACGAGGCGGCACCTGATCTTATTCGCTTGGTGAGCAATCACGATGTGAACTTAAGCAGATTGGCATTGGATATATTGCAACACGCCGATGAAGAGCTGCTGCAACCGCATCGAAACCTATTTTTAGACATGAGTAAATCGAAGGATCCAGCTGTTCGCAATCGCAACTTATACATCCTTCAAAGAATAAAAGATCAGAAAATTGAACGCACAATGGTGAATCGTTGGCATGAATTGTCTGTATCGGAACTCAAAGAGCTAGCTAACACAGGAGGACTTGGTATCTGGTCGGAGTTGATCATGTACCGAGCGAAAGACCATGTTTTGGTTGATAATTCCATTGTAAAAACATTGAAAGCAGCAAAGCTAGAAACGAACGGATTGACGACGTATTTGAGCGTCCTTGAGTCATACATCGGCCAAGAGCATGCAGTGCAAATTGATGAAGAAGTAGCAGCCTTGTTGTTGAAAACCAACGATGTCGGCGTTGCAGATCGCGCCGGAGCAGTTTTGTCAGATTCGCCCACCACCACTGCACGAGATGCACTGATTCGGGCACTTGAATGCAGAAACGAAATCATTCGTGCAAACACAGCTCGCCACTTGGTTTCGAGAAGCGATTTTATAATTGCTGAACAAACACAGCTTTTAGAACAACTTATTTGTGATGATAGCTTCGAAGTGGTTTGGAGAATGTACTCACCATTGACATGGAAAAAGCCAACCGCAGAAGACAGTGCAACCATCGTTAGAATATTGCTCAAACACCTAAGCGAAAGCAAGAAGCCCAAACCGGAGAAAGTGTTTTTGTTGATGTATTTCTATCCCAGATTGAGCATTGAGATGCGCAAATCTTTGGCGCTCAAAGATGCGAGTACAGTCCTTCTATCCATTGAAATGGCTTTAAATTCTCCCGAAATAGACCGCGTTTCAAGAATGGCAACGGATAGAATGATTGAAGAGATGTATGGAGAAAAGGAGACGGGGATGACTCATATCGAGTTTTGGAGAAGTTTATTGGAGCAAGAAGAGTAGTGATGCAGGAAACCCAGGCACCTAAAAGGGAAAATCTGGTTAAATCGCAGAAGTATAAATGAATGATTTTTAGTCGGAAAAAGTCGATTTCGATGTTGCCGCAGTCCTGAACGACAAACTACCTCGCTTCTTCAGCAATTAATCCAATCAACCGATCCAGCTTGCTGCGGTTAAAACCCAAAGCAGGAAATATGATGTCGCAATCGTCGTAAAACTCGCTCCGCTCTTCGAGGTGGTTTTTGATGAAAGTGGTTAGTTCATCGGGTGATTTTCCGGCGACAAGCGGACGTTCTTCTTTGGCATTGGTGAGACGGTGGACGAGGGTGGCGACATCCATTTTGAGGTAAACAGTGATGCCCTCTTTTTTCATGATCATGTGGTTGTCGTAAAAACAAGGCGTGCCACCACCGGTTGAAAGCACCATGTTGGCTTTTGAATCAATCAACTGCCGCAAGTATTTTCGCTCCAAACCACGGAAAGACGATTCTCCTTCTCTTGCAAATATTTCGGGAATGGATCTGTTTTCGGCTTTTTCGATGACCTCGTCGAGATCGAAAAAATTAAAACGCAAGGCGCGGGCCAACTGCCTGCCTACCGTGGTCTTCCCACTCCCCATGTATCCAATTAAATATACCTGCATCCGATGGCGAAGTTCGCTATTTTCCCCGTGCTACGTCATTGTTGCTGCATTAACTCAATCAGACTGAAAATAAGGCAGTTGAAATAAACGAAATCTGTCAAAAAGGCAGCTATCCGCCGTATGGCGATGGATTTGCTGAGGCTGAGGAAAAGAATAAAATCATGGATTTTTCAAAATTTACCATCAAATCACAAGAAGCGATTCAAATGGCTCAGCAAATTGCCACTGGCAAAGAGCAGCAGTCGATTGAACCTGCGCATATTTTAAAAGGTATTTTAGAGGTAGATGAAAATGTAACGCCGTATTTACTTAAGAAATTAGACATCAATCCACCCCTTTTTGAGCTTACTGTCGATAAAATTATTGATAGTCTGCCCAGTTCATCAGGAACCAGTCTGCACCTCTCGCAGCAGGCCAACCGTGTATTGCTCAAGGCAGTTAACTCATTGAGTTCTTTTAACGACGAGTTTGTATCCATTGAGCATTTATTGCTCGCCTTGCTCGATGCGGGCGATCAGACATCGCGTATGATGACCGATTCGGGGTTCAAAGCGAAAGATCTCCGTGCTGCCATTGTTGAGCTTAGGAAGGGTGAGCGGGTAACATCTGCTTCGCAGGAAGAGAACTACAACTCATTAAACAAGTACGCCAAAAACCTCAATCAACTGGCGAATGAGGGCAAGCTCGATCCTGTAATTGGGAGAGATGATGAGATTCGTCGAGTGCTTCAAATTCTCACCCGACGCACCAAAAACAACCCGATACTGATTGGAGAACCAGGCGTTGGTAAAACAGCGATTGCGGAAGGTATAGCTCACCGAATTGTTGAAGGAGATGTCCCTGAAAACCTTCAAAACAAAGTCATTTTCTCCCTCGATATGGGAGCTTTGGTTGCAGGTGCGAAGTACAAAGGAGAGTTTGAAGAAAGACTGAAAGCGGTAGTAAAAGAAGTGCAGTCGAGTGATGGAAATATCATCCTTTTCATCGATGAAATCCACACCCTCGTTGGAGCAGGAGGGGGAGAAGGTGCCATGGATGCTGCGAACATTCTAAAGCCGGCATTGGCACGAGGTGAGTTGCGCGCAGTAGGTGCTACCACCTTGAACGAGTATCAAAAGTACTTTGAGAAAGACAAAGCCTTGGAACGTCGGTTTCAGAAAGTGCTTATCGACGAGCCGGATCGTGAAAGCGCAATCTCCATACTTCGCGGAATCAAAGAGAAGTATGAGAACCACCACAAAGTTCAAATAAAAGATGACGCCATCATAGCAGCAGTTGACCTGTCGCAACGGTACATCTCCGACCGATTTTTACCCGACAAAGCCATCGACTTGATCGACGAGGCTGCTAGTAAATTGCGGATGGAGATAAACAGCAAACCGGCTGAACTTGATGAGATTGATCGAAGAATCATGCAGTTGGAAATTGAACGTGAGGCGATCAAGCGGGAGAACGACACTGCTAAACTCGAAGAACTCGGAAAAGAGATTGCCAACCTCAGCGAGCAACGCGATGGATTTAAGGCGAAATGGCAGGCAGAGAAAGACATTGTAGACAAGATTCAAGCTGGAAAAAAGGAGATTGACGAGTTGAAGATGGAAGCCGAGCGTGCTGAACGGGAAGGGAATTACGGACGAGTGGCAGAGATTCGCTACGGTCAACTCAAAGAGTTGGATGCTTCCATAGAACAAGCGAAGGCTCAATTGGCAGAGATGCAAGTTGATAGTAAGATGATCAAAGAAGAAGTCGACCCGGAGGAGATTGCAGACGTTGTCTCGGCATGGACGGGTATTCCGGTGAGTAAGATGTTGGAGAGCGATCGCGAAAAATTGTTGCGCCTTGAATTTGAGCTCGGCAAGCGCGTGGTAGGACAGGAAGAAGCCATCCAAGCCGTTTCAGACGCAGTGCGCAGATCTCGCTCAGGATTGAGTGATTCGAAACGACCGATTGGAAGCTTTATTTTCCTCGGCACTACAGGAGTTGGGAAAACCGAATTGGCGAAAGCACTATCCGAGTTTTTATTCAACGATGAGAATGCCATGACCCGCATTGATATGAGCGAATACCAAGAGCGTCATAGTGTTAGCAGACTGGTAGGTGCGCCCCCTGGGTATGTTGGTTACGATGAAGGAGGTCAGCTTACGGAAGCCGTGAGAAGGAAGCCGTATAGCGTGGTATTGTTGGATGAAATAGAGAAAGCGCATCCGGATGTCTTCAACATCTTGTTGCAGGTGTTGGATGACGGACGATTGACTGATAACAAAGGACGCGTCGTTAATTTCAAAAACACCATCATCATCATGACTTCGAATTTGGGTAGTCACATCATTCAAGAGAACTATGACAACATGAAGCCTGGTGATGATGAACGCATGCACCAGCGCACCAAAGCCATGGTCATGGAAGAGTTACGACAACAGATTCGACCAGAGTTCTTGAACAGAGTGGATGAAATGATTCTTTTTACGCCACTCAACAAAGAACAGATAACAAGAATAGTAACACTTCAGTTGCGACTTCTCAGTGATCGTTTGCACCACGCGGGAATCCACATGGTAGCTAGTGAAGAGTCGATAGTGTACCTTGCCAATGCAGGTTTTGATCCTCAATTCGGTGCTCGACCAGTTAAGCGAATCATACAGAAAGAAGTGCTGAATGAACTTTCAAAAGCATTGTTAGCGAATAAGATCGATAAAAGTTCGACGGTCGTATTGGATGTCTTCG
Organism: Cryomorphaceae bacterium; assembly: GCA_016124575.1. Lineage (GTDB taxonomy): Bacteria > Bacteroidota > Bacteroidia > Flavobacteriales_D > Sanyastnellaceae > RI-182. Next base: position 16,779 of record WGNM01000047.1, on the reverse strand, counting down.
ATAGTCACATCGTCTTCAGAAAACAGCTTGAAACAGAGCATGTGGTGGAGTTCATGAATTAGCATTTCATGAGGTTGTTTCATCTCAAATTGAGATCGACCGCTGCTTATGAACCTACTGTGAAACCGCTGGGAAGAAGTATTAAAGGACTTTTTCTCAGTGGTTTTTTTTGTGGAACAATCGGGCCGTGCAAACCCAATGGAAGACAAATATCAACCATGTAAATCCATGGAAGAACAAAGTCAATAATCTGTAAACTTATTTTAGGACGGGTCAGGTCACAGAGTATTTGCCCCTTGCGGGGCCCGCCCGCCCCCGCTCCTTCACACCGAGCATCGTGAAGATAGGAAGAATGAAAATGCTTGTCAATAGTCATTTTACCTACTTACACTAAAACTTTGTGGATGAATGAAAATTGGAAATAAACCGAAAGAAAAGAGCTATTTTATGTCTTGAGAGAACATAAGTTGTCCTTCCAAACGACCTTTCAATACATCACCCGCTTGCGCTGGTCCGACTCCCGCAGGAGTCCCTGTGTAAATCACGTCACCGATTTTCAGTGTCATAAATTGCGATACATGAGCAATGATGCGATCAACAGAAAAGATCATGTCTGATGTGTTAGCCTTTTGCACGATTGAGCCATTTTTTTCAAGTTCGAAATCCAGGTTTTGGATATTTTTTCCTTCCAATGACAAGAATTTTTTGGAAACGATAGCCGACCCATCGAAAGCTTTTGCTTTTTCCCATGGATGTCCTTTCCGTTTGCATTCATCTTGAATGTCTCTTGCGGTAAAGTCGATACCAAGGCCAATTTCATCGTAGTAACGATGAGCGAATTTCTCTTCAATGTATTTTCCTAGGCGATTGATTTTCACCAAAACCTCGACTTCGTAGTGTAAATCGGTTGTCCATTCAGGAATGTACATCGCCACCCCCTGTTGCAACAGAGCACTATCTGGCTTGAGAAAAAACATAGGTTCGGTAGGAAGATCGTTTTTCAGCTCTTTCGCGTGATCGGCGTAGTTTCTGCCTATACAGATGAATTTCATTTGATTGTGTTCAGCTTGGTAAAAACTCTACTTCAACTCTTCTTTCGGTGGCATTTGCTCCTGATGCGCGCTCTTCACCGAAATAATTGGTGAGGATTCGAAATTGTTCTAATCCCGACGAAATTAGATATTTTCTTACAGCGTTAGCGCGATCTTTCGAGAGTTTTAGATTCAAATCTCGGCTTCCTGAAGTGTCTGCGAAGCCCGTCAGGATAATGCGCATTTGCGGATTTACCGCCATAATTTCAACAAGTTCGTTCAATTGCATTTTGGCATCCAAAGAAAGAGTGGTTGAACCAGTGTTGAATCTTACATCGAATCCATCTGGGAGATTGCTGACATAAGCTGGTGACACAGGGCGATTTCCGTTTATCAGTTCATTCAACATCCCCTTTAGCTCATCAATTTGCGATTGAAAAGCTGAATCATAGCTTACTGGTTGTCTTTTGATCTCTTCCACTTCATTTCGGATAGCATCAATCTTCGCTGAGTTTTCCTTGAGCATAGCAAGGATTTTATCGGCAAAGTCATCAGGTGTTTTTTGAGTGTAGGTAGGGAGTACAAATTCATCCTCGCTAGCGAGCAGATTCAGCGTAGCGTTTGAAAACTCAATTTCAAGTGGAGCCAGTTCATCATCTTTTTTCATGTTTCTCACTTCATTGAGCAGACGATCTTGGTCTTTCGCCAGTTCAGTTTCGGAGCTCCCGATTTGGACCATCAGGTTGCTATCGGTAAACAATCCAATTTCATCTTTTAGATCTGCTCGCAGGTCGTTGAGTGTGTTTTGCACCAAGAAAAATCGCGCGTCTGCAAGTTTGTTGCCCTTAAGTTCCTGACTCCAGTCGGGACTGTTGAGCGACATTCCATCAATAGCCTGTAGTTTCTTTTTAATGTCGGATGAGAAACCTTTAAAGTCGGCAATTTCTTTGTAGTTGTAGTATTGTACAGCATCTCTCACAATTTGACCAAGTTCGCGGTGCATAAGGTCTGAAGACTTGATCAGACTTATTTTGTCGCCCGATACAAGTACAGCCCGATCGATGTAGAAATTGATTGCATCGGAAATGAGGTCCTGCATACGTGATTGATCGTCGTTGCCTGCAGGTTCATAATAATTGATGACTACGGTATGTCGCTCCGTGCTCTTCAATACATACCGCATACCCTCTGCTTTCGCTGAGTCACCGAGGAAGTGGTTCACGATGGTGACGTGTTGAGCGAGGCTGCAAAAAGAGATGGTTAATAGCAGTATGGACAGAAGTAACCGCACGAGTCAAAGATAGCAGTCGATGAGCAAGGAAGGAAGTTCGACGAACGAAGCTTAATAACGTGTTATCAACAGTTTTTGAGGGGTTTTTGTCCTGATTTTGGTTTATCCGCAATTGTGTAAAAAGTCGTTGTATAGAATTGCGGATAACTTGCATTTTTGCGCGCCGTTATAATGGAACCTGCCTTGAAAACAGGATTACCCCATGATCCTGTATTGGGGGTGATTCAACAATGCCACGACCATCCGCTGCGCGTATGGGTGGCTTTTTATTGCTCCCACTTAGCCTCAAGCAGAGCTTGGGCACGTAAGGGCAATAAAAAGCCACCTTCAGCTTTCGCTGAGGTGGCTTATGTTGTCGGGGCGGCAGGATTACTCCATGATCCTGGTAAGGGGGTGATTCAACAAGGCGACCTGCATCCGTTGGGTGTGTGGATGTCTTTTTATAATGCCTTATTTGAAAACAGGATTACTTCATGATCCTGGTAAGGGGGTGATTCAACAATGCCACCACCATCCGCTGCGCGTATGGGTGGCTTTTTATTAAACATTACTTGAAAACAGGATTATTTCATGATCCTGTATTGGGGGTGATTCAACAACGCCACCTCCATCCGCTGCGCGTATGGGTGTCTTTTTATTGCTCCCACTTAGCCTCAAGCAGAGCTTGGGCACGTGGGGGCAATAAAAAGCCACCTTCAGCTTTCGCTGAGGTGGCTTATGTTGTCGGGGCGGCAGGATTCGAACCTGCGACCCTCTGGTCCCAAACCAGATACGCTAACCGGACTGCGCTACGCCCCGAACTTATTTTCTACTTGGTATTTCTACCTAATTTCTTCAAAATTACCACGAGAGGCAATCAAGCGGAGAGACTGGGACTCGAACCCAGGGACCAGTAACCCGGTCACAGCTTAGCAGGCTGCTGCATTACCACTCTGCCACCTCTCCAACGACTTTTCATCGGACGGCAAAATTACATCTTTCTGTGAATCTTCCTACTCTTCTGTCAAAAAAATTAGCGAATCTTTTCAGGGTAAGTGATTCGAGCGTGATAGATATTCATCAACTTACGATGGAACACTTTCTTAATCAACGAAATATCTTTAAATGTCAGTGGTGCATTTTGAAACTGTCCCATCTCCTGCTGGTAGTCAATAATGTTGTTGATGAGGTCAGAAATAGACTCATCTGTGAACTCTTTTAGACTTCGTGAGCTCGCTTCAACGCTGTCTGCCATCATTACAACTGCAGTTTCTCGTGTGAATGGCAGCGGACCGGGGTAGCGATATGGGGCGTCGTCAACCTGTGGGTCTGCCTGCACAGCTTTTCGATAGAAATATTCGGTCCGCGATGTGCCGTGGTGCGTGCGAATGAAATCTACTACTTCTTCAGGCAATCGCGCTTTCCTAGCCATCTCTATTCCCGCTATAACGTGTCTGATGATGATGCGGGCACTCTCAGATGGCTCTAGATCATTGTGCGGATTAACACCGTGCTGATTCTCGGTGAAATAGGCCATGGTCTCCATTTTGCCAATGTCGTGGTACAATGCGCCCACACGGACAAGCAATTCATTGCCTCCGATTTCCCGAATGGCCTCTTCTGCTAGGTTCGCAACTTGCAAACTGTGCTGGAATGTCCCCGGTGCCTTTTCATTCAAATCGCGAAGCAACTGATTGCTGGAGTCACTAATTTCCAAAAGACGTATCTCGGATAGAAAACCGAAGCTGCGCTCAAACAAAAAGATCATGGGAAATGCCAAAAGTGAAAGCAAGGCATTTCCTGCCAACCAACCGAAATCTTGCAGTGTGATGGTGTTCAAATTTCCGTCTTGAACCACTTTCAAAGCAAAAAAGGTAATTGAATAGGCTATGAGAAGTATAAATGAAGCCGTAAAAAACTCTGATCTTCTCGCAACGCTTTTCATGCCGTATAACAACATTACTCCTGAAAAACTGTGTAGAATAACGAAATCGAAGGAGGAGGGGACGATGAAGCCAAGCATACAAACGTTCACAATGTGCACGAGCAATGCGAAGCGTGAATCATAAAACGCTCTCAGCACGATAGGGAGAATGCAAAGTGGTACCAATAATTCACTTACACTATCTGTCAAAAGTGCTCCCTTTACCATCAAGGCCATTATCAAGATCAAAATCAAAAGGAAGGTGACGCGTGAGGGCTGTTCTAGTATCTCAGGTCTTACTATATAAATAATGACCATGATGCTCAACAATGCCATTCCTATTAGCAATGCTTGTCCGAGTAAAATTAACCACCAACTCCTGCTTCCTTTATCAGCTTCGAAGTTCTTTCGGATGGCATCCAATTCACGAATCTCGTCGGTGCCTACACGCTCTCCTTTGCGGATTACGAGTTGGCCTTCTTTAAGCTCTCCTTTCTTTCTTGGTATGCCATTGATGCGTGTCTCGATTAACTTTAATGTTGCTGCCTCATCGTAAACGAGGTTGTAAGCTATCATAGGGGTCACGGCGTCATGAATATAAGCGGGACCTGATCTTCGGTCGTTCGAAAATCGCTCAAATGCCGACGAAAGGGTCAATAGATCTGCAACTTTCACATCCGCCGCATAGGCGCCTTCAATAACGCGTATTTCGTTGTTTGTATTAAAATCTTCATGCTGCGAATCGAGGTTTATCACGCCGATTTCGAAGATGTCGTGCAACGCTTCTATTACTCCTGCTTCTGCAGCTTCTATCGCTCCTTCATCCTTTACCGAATTGCCTGTCCATTCACTAAAATCAGTGGGGTTCATGTACGCCACAGCTTGGTGGATGACTTCTCTAGCAGCTTCTATTTTCTTGGTCTCAACACTTGATTCTCGTCTGTAAACGGGAATTGCATTTTGTCGCAATACTTCTTTGGCTGATTCAAACTCTTCGTCCAACAAGTAAATCTCGGTCTCTTTGGGCGCGTAAAAATCTTCGTACTGCCAAATCTGTCCTTCTGAATAGGTGTACTTGAAATTCCCTTCTCGTGGATATAAATACAACAATCCGCCCAGACAAAGCAGAAGTAAAGCACCAATGAGCAGTGCGTTGTGAGCGTCGCGTATAGAATCTATCAGTTTGCGCATGATGCGAAGGTACTAACTCGGATTTTGAACTGGGTTGATTGTTGAATGATTAGTGAATATCGGTCGGTGAATAACCTTGTGCAGATTATTAGGTGCTGAACTCACTATATTTGTGGCATGGACGAAGCAATCAAAACTTTTCTAGAAAAAGCTGAAAATGGGGTGCTTCTCGATGTCCGTTCTCCTGCAGAATTTTCAGTCAGTCACATTCCTGGTGCCATTTCTTTTCCGCTTTTTTCAGATGATGAAAGGGCGAAGGTAGGAACTGCGTATAAGGCTGTTGGTCAGCAATATGCGTTCGATTTGGGAATCGAATTCGTTGGTCCGAAATTGGTCAATTTTGTCCGTGAAGCACGTTCATTAACCAACGGAAAACCAATTTTCATGTACTGCTGGCGAGGTGGTATGAGGTCTTCGTCGATGGCGTGGCTGCTTCGAAGCGCGGGCATGCAAGTAGACCTTTTGCCAGGAGGTTATAAGGCTTTCCGCCGATTGGTTGTTGATGATTTGGCGCGGGTGCAAAATCTTTTGGTACTTGGTGGAATGACGGGTGCTGGTAAAACGGAGGTGTTGCGTGAATTACACGAAAAAGGTGTCCAGGTTATTGATTTAGAGGGTATTGCGAATCACAAGGGGTCTGCTTTTGGGAATCTGATGGATGAAGAGCAGCCGACATCTGAAATGTTCAATAACATTGTTTGGAAGCTGGTGACGAATTTTTCGAGCTCGAAACCAATTTGGTTGGAAGATGAGAGCCGCTCCATTGGCACGGTTTATATTTTGGAAGATTTCTACCAGCAAATGATAAAGGCGCCTTTTGTGATTATTGAAAAAGATAGAAGCGAAAGAGCTGAAAAATTAGCCCGCGAATATGGGGCGCTGACTCCTGAGCTACTAAAATATGGATTTGAGAAGATACGCAAGCGCTTGGGCGGACAACACGTTAACTCAGCGGTTGAGGCCATCGAAAATGGTGATTTAAAATCGGCAGCAGAAGTTGGTTTAGCGTACTACGATAAAGCCTATTCTCACACAATTTCAAAGCGATTAAATGATAACACGACAACCATAAATGCCAATGGTATGCCGGTGTCTGAAATAAGCGAAATGCTTCTAAAAAACGAAACTGATCTATGGAAGAAAAAATTCGATTGACGCAATACAGTCATGGTGCTGGTTGCGGTTGCAAACTTTCTCCTGCTGTGTTAGATGGCATACTTTCGCGTGTTGGCAAACAGGGGGCGCATGCCACTCTTTTGGTTGGCAATAGCTCGAAAGATGATGCTGCAGTTATGGATTTGGGCGATGGCACGGCAATTATTTCAACAACTGATTTTTTTATGCCAATCGTTGATGATGCTGTCTCTTTCGGGAAAATAGCTGCAACAAATGCTATTTCAGATGTCTACGCTATGGGGGGCACTCCTCTCATGGCCATCGCTATTCTCGGCTGGCCAATCGATAAGTTGCACCCTGATGTGGCGGGTGATGTCCTTGAAGGCGGACGAATGATATGCGAAGCTGCGGGTATTCCGCTGGCAGGCGGACATTCGATCGATTGTCCGGAGCCGATTTTTGGCTTAGCAGTAACAGGCCGTGTGGCGATAAAACACCTCAAGCAAAACAATACTGCGCGCGTAAATGATGTCCTTTTTCTAACCAAAGGCCTCGGTGTGGGTATGGTTACAACGGCTCAAAAAAAGGGTCTCGCCAGCGGCGAGGATGTGGATGCTGCGGTGGCGAGTATGCAAACTTTAAATGTAATTGGCGCTGAACTTGGATTGATGGAGGGGGTGCATGCCCTAACGGATGTTACTGGTTTTGGACTCCTCGGTCACCTTGTTGAAATGTGCGAAGGAGCGCAGATCAGCGCAGAGATTGTTGCCGATGCAATACCGCAGTTGCTACCAGGTAGGTTGAGACATTATCACGATTTGGGCTGCGTGCCAGGTGGTACGAAGCGTAATTTTAAGAGTTACGGACATCATTGCAGTGTGCAGGAAGGTTTTTTTGCAGATTTGTTGTGCGACCCGCAAACAAGCGGTGGATTGCTAATATCTGTGAGCCCCGATAGCGTAGCGGAGGTGAAAATATTGGGTGAAAAATTTGGGATGAATCTGTTGCCAATTGGAGCTATGAAAGCCAAAAAAGATGTCCTTATAACAGTGCTATAAAGCCAAATGTCTTAATTATTCAAGAGGGTTTTCAACTCCGAAATCAATTTGGTTCGATCGATGGGTTTTGGATGGAATAGATCAAAACCAGCATTCAAAATGGCACTTTTATCATTTGTGTCTACATAGGCAGTAATTGCCCCAAAAACGACGGTGCGATGCAAATCCAATTTCCGGATTTGTTTCATCAACGTAATGCCATCAATGTCGTTGTGACCTAAATTGATGTCGAGCAGTATTACATCGTACGTGTTTCTTTCAATTTGAAAGAAACACTCGGTTGATGACGAAGCGGTGTCGACAATGAAATCATTCACCAAGTATTTCTCCATGATCAGGCGGTTGATCATATCGTCTTCAACATATAGTGCTCGCTTCATGAGTCTATCCTTTTTACTGGAATCCGAATGTGAAAGGTGCTTCCAACATCTTTGGTGCTGTTCACTTCAATTGACCCACCAAGAATTTCAATGTACTTCTTTGTAATGCTCAAACCCAGTCCTGAACCTTCAAACCGACGTGAATAGCCCTGACTTTCTTGCTCAAAAGCATCAAAAAGCTTCGAAATGAAGGTCGGGTCAATGCCTATGCCTGAGTCTTGCACACGAATGTTAAAGTACAATTGGTCGTCTTCCAGGTTTTCGAATGCGTGGACGTCAACAAAACCTTTTAAAGTAAATTTTACGGCATTTCCTACCACGTTGTTAACCACCTGGTGAATCACGCCAGGGTCTATTTCTACAATCAGATCTTCTGAGTCGCAGCTGAATCTGAAGTCCAAACCTTTTTCTTCTGCAAGCAGTTTGAATGACTTTACACCAATTTTCACCAATTCACAGAGGTTGTGATTCGTTTGGTTTAATGAAGTTGATTTCGCTTCTAGCTTGGCCATTTCGAGAATGCTATTCACTGTTTCGAGCAATCTCGAGCTGCTTTGGATTTGCAATGAGGCATATTCTCTAATTGAATTTAAATTCGTCTCATCTCCAATTAGTGTTGCCAGCCCCATAATTCCATTCAAGGGAGTGCGAATTTCATGACTCATATTGGCTAAAAAACTTCCTTTTAACTTGCTGATTTCTTCTGCTGCCTCTTTTGCTTTTTGAAGTTGTTCAACGCTTTTGAATCGCGTGGTAGCGTCTCTGAAGTTCATCACAACCCCATTTACCGTTTCATGTTTTAGTAGGTTGGTGAAGGTCGTTTCAAGCCAAATCTCCCTTCCGTCTTTGTGAACAAAGGGAATGTCTATATCAAAAGAAGATCCAGGGGCATTCAGCATACTGTACCAATCTTTTAAAAACTTTCCTTGGTCAGGGAAATTCATAAGTCTCCAGGCCACACGCCCAATACATTCGGTATTTTCATACCCAATCACATTGGCAGTGCTTACTGTTGCATCTTTAATGATGAAATCTGTATCAAGCACTACCACAGCGTCATGTCCGCGCTCTAACAACGATCGCATGTACTCTTCGCTTTCTTGAAGCTCTGAGTTTAATCTGAGAATACGCTCTTTGCTCTTCACGGCATCCGTAATGTCCCAATTCAGTCCTATCAGTTTACTCGCGCCATCTTGTTCGAATTTCACAGCATAGGCTTGAATGTGCCTTATTTCATCGTCTTTAAAAATTCTGAAATTGACTTCCATCCGCGGAGCGCCATTGATGACGTTGGTAGTGCCAAGTATTGTTTCTTGCAAGTCATCTGGATATATGTACAAGCTCCAGGTTTCGAATGATAGCTCATCGTCAATGCTGTCGTCTAAACCATACAGGTTTTTCATGCATTTGTCCCAAGTCAATACCTCACTATTCAGGTCGTATTCCCATATGCCGATTTCGGCGGCTTCGTTGGCTAGTTTTAGTCGGTTTTTGGTGTTCCATAATTCTTGTATCAACTCGCGTTCATGACTAACGTCTTGAATAATGCCGATGATGTAATCAGGCTCGTCTTTGTAGTTCCGAACGAGACTTATTTCAGTTATGCACTGGGTAGGTAAACCTTCTGAATTCAAGAATTGTTTCGAAATCTCATAACTGCTAAGATTGCCTGACTTTAGATCTTCAAGGAGCAGATACTCAGTGGAATAATCTTGAGGTACTGAAATCTTAGCATAATTAAGATCTATTTGCTTTTCTAAGTTGTAGCCTAAAATTTTCTCAAAAGCAGGGTTTGCTTTTAACAATTCGCCATCGAGATTGAAGATGAACATGCCTGTATATGCATGCTTGAAAAAAGAATCCAGCCGTATCGCTGTGTCCGAAAGTGCAATTTCATTTTGTTTTAGGTCTGTAACATTCTCTATGATACACGCTGCCAATTTCGGTCGATGAGAGCCAATATCATTGAGAGAAAAGAAGCTGATTTTGAACCAGTTGATTTGGCCATTTTCGAAATACTCCGTTTCTTGATTCGAGTTTTCGCTTTGCAGTGCTGAGCTGAAACCGGTGAAGTAAAGAGACTCCGGTCCGGTTTCATTAAAATCCACTTTCCGACCCTTTACAATGTTTTTATCGCACCACTGATTTAGTCTTTTCGATGCTTTTGAGTTGCAATAAATTACGTTGTGATTCTCATCTATGATTAAAATGCCTGTCCTGTTTTTATCAAAAAGTGTTTCTAAAAGATTCTGATGAAAACTTACTTCAAGCTGCGTTTTTTTCAGTTCTGTAATTTCCTTGGCGATGCCAAGAACCCCGATGACGGTATTATTCTGTCCCAAAATCGCAGTGGTAGTTACTTCTACCCATGTGTCTTGATCATCTTTTTTGTAATTCCAGTCACTCTGCTTGAAAGGAATACCATTTGCAACCATTTGTCTGAAATCTTCAATGTTGAATCCGGAGCCCAGCAAATCGATGCTTTTTCCTAAAATTTCAGATTTATCAATATTAAAAATGCGCGCGGCCCCATCATTCCAATACGATACGATGCCATTTTCATCAACAGCAATCAAACTGTCTTTTATATTGTCGAGCAGATAACGATGAAAATAAGCATCCAAATTGTGAATGTACATTTCTGAAATGTCGACCATAGTACACGTGCACTTGGTCTCGTTCATGGGCGTAGGTGTGACTATGAAATTGTAATACTTTGTCTCAAGGTCAGCTGTTTGATATTGTAATTTCAACTCACCACTTGTCCCGTCATTATGACAATTCTCAATTAAAGTAAGAATCTGCCTGCCTTTTTCTGCAGGAAAATTTGATGTGAAAGTTTGAAGGTTGAATATTTTCTTTTGAAAAACGGAAGTGAATTCAGAAAAGTCGCTTCCAAACTCAAAGTCATATGCCTGATTGCAATAAAAGGAGACTGCACCAACTCGCCTGACATTTTCGTTAGTCTTTGAGTAAATAGTATTTTGTAAAACACCATCTCTTAATGTTGGCATAGGGAGGAGAGGTTAAGGCGGTATAACAAGAAAATTAGCTCAAACGCGTCAATTGGCTAAAATTGACAGTTCAAAAGGTAGGCAATACATCAGCGAAATTCAAATCTATCAGAGAAAAGATTTCAAGTGTTGATAAACCAAATGCAATGGAAGTCCCATGACATTGTAGTAAGAACCGTTCATTTTTTCGATTCCGATGTAACCAATAAAATCTTGAGCGCCATACGATCCTGCCTTGTCAAAAGGCGCGTAATGGTCGATGTAATGGTCGATTTCCCATTTTTCGAGGTTGGTAAAAGTCACTTCTGTCTCCCCGTGAAAAACAGCTTTCTTCGTAACGCTGGCGATGCACACTCCTGTGATCACGGTATGTGTGTGGCCTGAAAGTTTTGTCAACATACCAATGGCCTCATCCCGGTCTTGAGGTTTATTCAAAATCTCGCCATTGATGTACACAGTTGTATCGGCGGTGATCAAGATTTCATTTTCTTTCAATTCTGGAATAAACGCATCTGCTTTTTTCTCAGCCAAATACAACGCTACTTCCTCGCGCTGCAGCGCGGATGAGTAACTCTCGTCGGTATCTTTGGTGCGAATCTCGAATTCCAATTCTAGTCCGCCAAGAAGCTGCTGCCTGCGTGGTGACTGACTTGCAAGGATGATTTTATGCTTCGAGAATTGGTTCCAAATCATGCAGCGAAGTTAGGTCTAACTTTTTGGTTGGCAAAGTTGAAAAACTAGTGGTCTCTGTTGGTTATCCTCTGAATCAAATAGCTAATTTTGCGCCATGCACGAAAAGCTTATTATTCTCGATTTTGGGTCGCAGTACACCCAGTTAATCGGCAGAAGAGTCAGAGAGCTCAATATCTACTCGGAAATATATCCATGGAACAAAGCGCCTGAACTCACCCCTGATGTGAAAGGTGTGATACTTTCAGGATCTCCATTTTCTGTCAAAGACCCGAATGCACCGAAACCAGATCTTTCTGCCTACAGGGGTAAAGTGCCAGTGTTGGCGGTTTGTTTTGGAGCTCAGTATATTGCTGAAAGCACGGGCGGAAGGGTTTTGCCTTCGAAAATACGAGAATACGGAAGGGCTCATCTCACTTCAATTGATTCATCAAGCAAGTTGATGGCGGGTATGACGGAAGGTAGCCAGGTGTGGATGTCGCATGGTGATACCATCGAAGCTATTTCAGACGACTACCGCGTGATTTGCAGCACACCTGAAGTATTGTATGCCGGTTTCGAATCGAAGGTGGATGCTGTTTATGGAATTCAATTCCACCCGGAAGTCTATCACAGTACAGAAGGAAAAACGCTGCTTTCCAACTATGCGCTTGACATCTGTGGATTTAGCCAAGACTGGACTCCGATGTCTTTTATTGATGAAACCATTGATAAGCTTCGCAGTCAAATCGGACAAGACCGCGTGGTACTCGGACTTTCAGGAGGTGTTGACTCTTCTGTTGCAGCAGTATTACTTCATAAGGCCATTGGCGACCGTTTGTACTGCATTTTCGTCGACAACGGTCTACTTCGCAAGAATGAGTTTGAAGATGTATTAGCGAGCTATATGGATATGGGGCTGAATGTAAAAGGCATTCCCGCCGCCCATCGTTTTTACCAGGCGCTGGAAGGTGAGTCAGATCCAGAGAAGAAACGAAAAGCTATCGGACGTGTATTCATTGAAGTTTTTGACGACGAAGCACACAAAATAGACAACGTGAGTTGGCTGGCTCAAGGAACAATCTATCCGGATGTTATTGAGTCGGTATCGGCTACAGGTGGACCAAGCGCTACCATAAAATCGCATCACAACGTCGGCGGACTTCCCGATTACATGAAATTGAAGATTGTTGAACCATTGCGTTTGTTGTTTAAAGATGAGGTTCGACGTGTTGGTGCAGCCTTAGGCGTAAAAGAAAACATTCTGAATCGTCACCCTTTCCCAGGTCCAGGGTTGGGAATTCGAATTCTTGGAGATGTGACAGCAGAGAAGGTACGGATATTGCAAGAGGTCGATCACATTTGGATAAGTGGATTGAAAAACGCTGGATTATACAACGAAGTTTGGCAAGCAGGAGCAATTCTCCTTCCTGTTCAAAGCGTTGGTGTTATGGGCGATGAGCGAACCTATGAACAAGCAGTGGCATTGAGAGCAGTGTCGTCAACAGACGGTATGACTGCTGATTGGTGTCATCTGCCGTATGACTTCTTAGGTAAGATAAGTAATGAAATCATAAACAAGGTGAAAGGTGTTAACCGCGTTGTGTATGATATAAGTTCTAAGCCGCCTGCCACTATTGAATGGGAGTGACATTTTGAAAATTGACCGTTTCAAGCATATGAAGTATTTCTTGCTGTTTTGTATTTATCTGTTTTCATTCACATCGATTGCTCAAGACAGGGTCATCATCGAACGTGATGGTAAGCGCTTTTATGCACATGAGGTGCAACAAGGACAAACGCTTTATGCAATCAGTAAGTTGTATAATGTAGATATAAGTGTAATCGAGAAAAACAATGAAGGTGTGTCTTCAGGCTTGGCGCTTGGTCAGTCGCTGTTGATTCCTGTTCCCGATGGCTTTGATGCCGATGTGTGGGAGAACCCGATTCGCATCGAAGGTAACTTCATGATTCATAGGGTGAAGCGAAAAGAAACACTGTACAGCATTTCAAAAAATTACAAGACCGATATCAATCGCATACTTGAACACAATCCTGGTGCTGAAGTATCGCTCAAGCCCGGTGATGAACTTAAAATCCCTATCACCGATATCTATGAACCACCAATTGAAATTGTGCAGCCCGGCCCCATGGATGGATGGCAAAAGCACACTGTATTGGCTGGTGAAACTTTGTTTGGAATTAGCAGATACTACAATGTAACTGTGGAAGCTATTCAAAGTTTGAATGGTGGTTTGAAAGAGGGCCTGAAAGTAGACCAAATGATTTTAATCCCCGTCAAAAACGACGTCTTTGCAGCACAAACTCAACCTGTAGGCAACACAGTTGAGCTGAAAGACACACTGTTTTTAAAAGACAGATATAGGGTTGTTGTTATGCTCCCTTTTGAATTGGACGGTGCGATGCCAGATGCCGACAAAAAGGTGCAACGTTTGAGGGAGATTGCAATGGATGTTTATCGTGGCTCACTTATCGCTTTAGACAGTCTTAAAGCGCAAGGTGCACGAATCGAGGTGACGTACATGGATGTCACCACCCAAGCAGATGCTGAAGCAGCATTGAAAAAATCGGAAGTTAAAAATGCCAACTTGATTATTGGTCCGCTGCAAAGGGTGCCGCTTGAAATGGTGAGCGAGTATGCAGCGAGAAAAGGCATTCATATCGTTTGTCCGGTGCCACAATCAAATAAGGTGCTTTTAAAAAGTCCAAATTTGAGCAAAGTGATTCCATCTCGAGACACAGAGATCAAGGTTATGGCTACACATGTGGCTAAGAATCATAGAAAAGACAACATCATATTGATCAACAGCAAAGACGTTCAAGACGCCCGCATGGTGCAGTTGTTTAGAAAACATTTTGCCATTGGGGCAGGACTGGAGAATGATTCAATCAACAAAGGTTACATCGAGCTTTCTGCAAGTAGCAAGTTTGTCGGCGATTTGTCGGCCAAGTTGAGCAAATCAAAATTGAATGTCCTCGTAGTTCCCGCTGGAGATGTGAGCAAAAGTATGATTGCCAACCTGCAAACAAAACTGCAATTGCTCAGCTCTGATTATGCTATTCGCATTTTTGCTGTTGATGAATGGTTGGAGTATGATTTCTTAGATGCTACCTTCAAAGAGCGGGTTCATCTTACCATACCTTCGTCTCAGTACATAGATTTCGAATCACCAGAGGTTATTCAATTTATTCACGGGTTTAGATCGCGGTTCAAAATTGAGCCTTCGGAGTATGCGATGTTGGGTTACGATATCATGACGTACTACGGAAAAGGATTGAACAGATACGGTATCAACTTCCCAAATCATTTTTCAGAGATTTCAGAATCAGGCTTGTTGGATATAGGCTTTGACCTCTCAAAAACAGGACTTGATTCTGGCTTCGAGAATGAACATGTTTTCTTACTAACCCACCAAGACTATTACTTGCAACCTGTTGGATATGTCCGTAAATACTGAGATCAGTGAATCGTTCAGATTGATTCAAGATGAGATTTGCTCGGCACTAGAGCAATGTGATGGAGGTGCGGTATTTGTAGAAGATTTATGGGAACGCCCTGGCGGCGGTGGTGGTCGGACAAGGATTTTTCGCAATGGCAGTGTCATCGAGAAAGGTGGCGTCAACTTTTCAGCGGTTTATGGAGAATGTTCAGAAGCCTTGAAGCAACAGATGCATACCCAAGCAGCGACATTTTTTGCAACTGGGGTGAGCATTGTTCTTCATCCGAACAACCCGCATGTGCCTATTATTCACATGAATATCCGCCATTTTGCGCTGAGCGATGGGACATCATGGTATGGGGGTGGTATAGATTTGACACCGCATTACGTTGATGTAAACCAAGCCATTTGGTTTCACAACCAGCTCAAACAGGTGTGTGATCAACACAATACATCATACTACCCGCGCTTTCGTGATTGGGCGGATGATTACTTTTATATTCCGCATCGTGAGGAAACACGCGGTGTTGGTGGAATATTCTTCGATGACTTAGGTCGACATGAAGGCAATGCCGCCGACTATGAGAAGTTTGTCTTGGATGTAGGGCGGGCTTTCGCTCCCATCTATACGCATCTCATGAATGAGAACCGCCACAAATCCTTTTCTGATGATCAAAAACAGTGGCAATTGCTTCGTCGCGGACGTTATGTAGAGTTCAATCTCGTTCATGACCGCGGTACCCGTTTCGGTCTCCTTTCCAATGGCAGAACTGAATCCATTCTTATGAGTCTACCGGCAACCGCCGCATGGGAGTATGATAACGCCCCCAATGCCGGTTCAGCAGAAGATGAAACTTTGAGGCTTTTGAGAAAAGGTGTTCACCGAGCTCAATAAAAAAAGCCGGACATGCCGGCTTTCTTCGAGATCGAGAATCGCTCCGTTATTATTCAGTTATGTAATAACAATTAAACCAAACGGAAAGCAAAAAAAGCAAATCCGTGGAGTTCACTAAGTTATCGCAATTGAAATCTGAAGCCGGATCAATATTTTCGCTGTTCCAAGAATTAAGAAGGTGCAGCAAATCTGCGGCATTCACGCACTGTAAATCTACAACCTCTCCCGTATCTGGGTCAATTGAAATTACTAAGTCACCCATCATATATACACTAAAGTAGTCTTGAATTGTTGCAGTGCAACCAGTCAGTTCGTCTGTAACCGTCATTGTGTAACAACCAGGGCTATTGTAGGGTATACCGTCAATGTAATAGGCGTCAGTATCATCCCAAAATTCAAAGGTATAGTTTCCTGAACCTCCCGAGGCTCCCCAAGAAAATTCGCTAGATTCCTGGTTAAAATTTAAATAAGCATTCAACTCCTCTATTTCTACTTGTATGGGTGCATTGGTGTATGCAATGGTAGGGGCAAACCAGGGTGAGTTCACATACTCAGGAAAATTTAGCGTGTCGGGTACAAAAATGGTGTCAAATTCCAATGAATAAGTTCCCGGACATAAATCACTAATACAACGCGTTGTGCTACTGAATATATGAATAAATAAATGATGAAAAGGTCGTGCAATGTATTGGTATTCAGTATTTTAAAGGTACGAAAATCAAAACATTGAGCACCATGCACGACCTGAGAGCAATGTACGAAAAGACTCT